>LGFX01000021.1 GCA_001508335.1 candidate division TA06 bacterium 32_111 | reverse complement strand
GTAAATTTTACAAAACTTGTTTGGCAGTTTGCAGGTAGAGAAATTATTGATTCAACAGAAAAAGTCAATAAAGATCTTGTTAAATTTTATAATAATGCAGCTTTATTTTCAATTCTTTGAAATCTTTTTGATTTAAACACATATAGAAGTGCTCTTTCCTTTTTTGGAAATGAACTCTCGTAAGTTAGACCTTTATATTTTGGTAACAAATCTTTTAGATGGTCTTATGGAACATATTTTAATACTTCAACAATAGGCACTGAGTTGTATTTATTCAATTATTAAAAGTAAAAGTTGTTTTTGCCTCAATATATTTTAGATATGGATTTCCTTTAAAAAATAATGGCTTTGGAATTTGTTTACCAAAAATTTTTGGTTATAATGATTTTTCTTTTGGCTTATCCTCAGATCTATGGACACAGTATTACTATGGGAAAGGATTCTCACTAAGTTCAAATATAGTTTACAATCTGAATAATAAAATTTCATTTTCTTTACAGGTTGGTTATAAAACTTCAGGATACCTTGTAGGTAAAATAACTGAGAAAGGATTAACTGGCAATATAGGTTTAAAGTATACTCTTTTTTAATAAATTTAATATTCAGTCAAAATATTTTCTGAACTTTTCAATATTTTCAAATATTATTTTATTAATTTTTTCAATTACGAGGTTGCAATACTTTTTAGATTTTTTTATGTCAAGATCTATTTTACCGTCATTTTCAGAGTAAAGTATTGTTGATGCTGGTGCTGGTATAGTTTCAACTCCATCAACTACCTTGTAGTATAGGTTTTCATCTTTAAGGTACTCTTTAAAAACCTGCTTGTTGTCGATGACATTTACCATCGCTGTTTCATCAACTCCACCGTGTCCACCATCTTTTCCAAAAACTTTTCTACATAGTGGATATCCAACTACCCACCAATGGATTATTATAACAAACATTCCAGTTTCTAAAAAAATTCTCTTTTTTAAATCTGATAGAACTTTGTTATTTCCACCATGTCCATTGATTATAACAAGGTATTTAAATTTATCTTTCTTTATCGACAAGGCTATATCAAAAATAAGTTTTTCAAAAGTTTCATCTTTTAATGTAACACTTCCAGGGTAAGGTAAGAGGGAAGATGTTATAGAGTAATGAACTGGTGGATATATCAGTCCGTTAAGTTTTTCAGCAATTTTTTCACAGATGTATTCTGGAATGATTGTATCGGTTCCATTTGATGTTATGGAATGCGCTTCAAGCGTTCCTATAGGTAATAAGGCTAAATCACAACTCTTTTTCAACTTTTTTATATCCCTCCAATTTAGTTTATCGATTCTTCTTTCCATAAAAACTCCTTTTCTACAATTATACTTGTTAATATAAAAAAATCTATTATAATTTTACTATGCAGATAATATTTACAATTTTAATCGTTTGCGTTCTTATTGTAATAAATTTTATTCTTTTGAAATTTTTAGAGTTGAGAATACTCTCCAAGATCAAAGATTTTGAAAACTCATCGAAAGAACAGATAATCCAGTCTTTGAATCAGAATGTAGAAAAAATCGAAAGGACGAAAGATCTTATTTCCAATAACGCTATCGAAACTTTTAAAGTTATAAACACTCTTTCAGATTCTTTGGGCAAATTGAGTGAGGATCAAAAGGTTGCTAACGAACTTTCGAAAGATCTAAAATATTTTTTCGATAGACCAAAACTTCGTGGTGGATTTGGAGAGGTTATTTTAAGCCAGATAGTTTCAGAGGTCTTACCAAAAAGTATGTATGAAGAGCAGTACCAATTTTCAAACAGGTCAAAAGTTGATATGGTTATAAAATACAAAGATCTGCTCATTCCTGTAGATTCAAAATTCCCATCTGAGGAGTATAAAAGGTACTATTTTGAAAAGGATGAGAAGTTGAGAAACGATTACTTTAAAAATTTTATAAGACAGTTGAAAGATATTGGAGAATCCGTTAGTTCAAAATATATAAAGCCTGAAGAGGGAACATCAGATTTCGCTATAATATTTATCCCATCAGATTCTATTTATATTGAATCTATTCAGGAAACCTATCCAAATGGTGAGAAGAATGATCTTTTCGATGCACTTCTTAAAAAGAGGGTTCTCCTTTCTGGTCCTTCAACTTTTTTTGCCTTTTTAAATGTTATTCTTGCCGGTTTAAAACAGTACAGATTCGTTGAAATTTCAAAGGAAATAAAAAAGAATGTTGAAAAATTAAATAAAAATCTTGAAGAGAACTCTCAATACATAGAAAATCTTGGAAAGAAGATTGAAGAACTTGAAAAGAACTATGATCTTTTACAAAAATCCTTTAAAAAAACTGAAAAGAGTTTTAAAAATATTTTAAGTATTGAAAATGAGGAGGGGAAAGATGAAAAGAATTCTTAAAATATTTTCCACAATCCTTTTTCTTTTTATGATCTTTGGGTGTTCTAACGAAGACATCAAAATCAGTTTCAAAAAAATTGGTAACCTAAAGCCAAAATCTCCTGTATATTTTGAAAGTGATTCAGTTGGATTCGTTAAAAGGATAGATTTTTTGGACTCCAATTATCTTGTTCATATAAAAATAACCGATAATAAAGAACTTTTGAATTACAATCCATATTTTTATCTTGTTGATCTGAATTCAAAAACAAAAATAGTCATAATAAACGATCCATCAAAAGGTTTGAAAAGATTCGAAGGTGATAGTATTTTTAAAGGTGGAGACGAAATAGATTATTACATAAAACTTTTTTCATTAAAAATACAGGGGAAAATTGATTCTTTAAAAACAGACGAAAAATTTAAGGATATCATTGATAATCTAAATCTAAAACTCGAGGAGTTGAAAGAAAAGAGTAAAGAGGAGTATGAAAAACTCAAACCGGAATTAGAAAAAAATCTTGACGAAATTTTCGAAAAACTTAAAAAGAGTTTTTCAAGTGAAGAATTTGAAAGTCTGAAATATCACCTAAAAAAATTATTTTAACTCTTAAATAATGTTTTACCTTATTTTGAGTATAACTTCATCAGTTTTGATAGGGAATCTTCTTAAACTTTTTCAAAAGGATAAAAAATCATCAATATATTTGATACTTCTTTCCAACTATTTTATTGCATCTTTAATAAGTTTTTTTCAAATGAATAGAGTTAAAGTAACTTTCTACCTTTTTGATGTAATCTTTGCAATCTTTATTGGTATACTCTATTTTTTAAATTTTGTCATTTATGATAAGAACATTAAAAGAAATGGTATTTCTTTGTCAATATCTATCATGAGAGTTTCCCTTATTATCCCTTTGATTTTATCTGTATTTCTTTTTAAAGAAAAGTTATCGATAAACATTTTTATAGGAATTCTTGTAATACTTCTTGCATTTATTCTTATGGGGAATCTTAAAGTAAAACTATCTTTATTTTTAATTTTCATTCTATTTTTAAACACAGGTATGTCCGATGCGGGGCTTAAAATTTTTGAAGTTTACGGTAAAAATGATATCTCCTTCTTTTTATTCATTCTTTTCCTTTCAGCGTTTTTAATAAATCTAATCGTTTTTCTTTTCAAAGATAAAAAATTTTATTTTAAAAGTGTTCTTTATGGGTTCATTGTAGGAATCCCAAACCAGTTTATGTCTTATTTTTTTCTTAAATCTTTAAAATATTTGCAGGCATCTGTCGCTTACCCTTTACTTGGAAGTGGGGTAGTGATAGGAGGGATTTTAACTGATATAATAATTTGGAAAGCACGTCCTGAGTTAAAACAGTATATAGTTTTCTTTCTATTGATATTTGGAGTTATTGTCCTTAATTTAACATGACAATTTTTAATCTTAATATTGACTAAAATTTTTATTGATTTAAAATAAAAAACTATGAATAAAGAAATAATTTTTAAAGAGATTATCGATAAAAACTGGGAAGAGGTTTTAAACGGGTTAGTTAAAAATTTAAAAAGAGAGTTTAAAAAAAGAAAGTTTGAGAATTGCGTTTTAGGACTTTCTGGGGGTCTTGATTCTTCAGTTGTTCTTGCGATCCTTTTAAAAACATTCGATAAGAATTGTGTAAAACCTATTTTTATGCCATACAGGACAACATCAAAAATCTCTTACAAGGATGTTGATTTACTAACAAAGAAATTTGGAATAAATTATGAAACCATAGAAATATCAAAACAGATAGACATTTATTTCGACAACCAACATGATGATGAACAACTTTTGAAATTGAGAATAGGAAACAAGTGTGCAAGGGAAAGGATGTCGATACTTTTTGATAAAGCACTCAAATACAGAGCACTTGTCATAGGGACGAGTAACAGGTCTGAAATTATAATGGGATATGGGACGATTTTTGGAGATCTCGCTTGTTCTATAAATCCTATTGGAAAACTTTACAAAACGCAGATCTTTGAGTTCGCTAAGTTCCTTGGTATACCAAAAAGGATTATAAAAAAGAGACCTTCGGCAGATCTATGGGAAGGTCAAACTGATGAAGGTGAGATGGGAATAGATTACAAAACTATAGATATCATCTCATATCTTTTTTTTGATAAAAAATATTCTTTAGAAAAGATTGAGAAAGTTGGTATCAAAAAGGAAAAAATTCTAAAAGTAATATCAAGGTATGAAAGCAACAGGTTTAAAAGAGAGTTACCTAAAATTTTAAATATTTAAAAGGAGAGTTTATGGGGGAGATCAGCAAAATTGAAAAAGTTTTGAAAGATGGAGAGGTACTTTTTAGAGAAGGTGAAATCGGTGATGAAATGTATCTCATAAAATCTGGAAAAATAAAAATCGTTCAAAAAGTTGGAGATGAGATGAAAGTTCTTGCTGTTCTTTCCGAAGGTGATTTCTTCGGAGAGATGGCACTCATAGATGGAAGTCCAAGATCTGCAACTGCCATAGCAGAAGGTGATACCGAACTTATCACTTTCGATAAAGTCGCTTTTAGAAAAAAAATAGGAGAGGAACCTCTGATAGAATACATCATAACCGAACTTTCTAAAAGGTTGAGAAGGGCGGATGAACAGATAAAATTTTTGACGATAAAAGGTGATGAAAAAAGGTTGGTAGCATTTTTGATAATGAAGGCACAGGAAGAGGGTATAAAACAGCCTGATGAAAGTTATCTTATAAACATGGAGTTCAGGTATGAAAATGTTGCTCCTATTGTTGGTATTGGAGTTGAAAAATTGAAAAAACTTATAGATAACCTTGAAAAATCTAATCTTATTAAAGTTTTCAACGATAAAATAGTAATAAACAATTTAACAAATCTCGAAGAGTATCTAAAGTATGTCTCTTTGAAGGAGAAGTATGGAGAATAAAAAAAGAAAGGCTGGTGGACAGGCTCTGATCGAAGGTGTTCTTATGATGGCGGATAATGGTTATGCTTTGAGTGTAAGGAAGCAGGATGGAACGATTGTTACAGAGTCAAAACCTTTTACGAAACTGGTCAAAAGAAATAAAAAACTCAATTTTTTCCCCTTGAGGGGAATAATAACTTTCATAGAAACTTTAAAAATTGGTTTCGAGAGTTTAAACAGGAGTGCAGATATATATTATGAAACTGACACCAATAACAAGAACGGTTTAAAGAATTTTTTCGAAACCGTTATTACTTTTATTTTAGCAATAATAATAGGGTTAGCTCTCTTCCTTTTTCTACCGATTCAAATAGTTCAATTTTTAAAGATAGAAAATCAGTTCCAATTCAACCTTTTAATAGGTTTGATAAGATTTATATTTTTCATAGTATATCTTTTAATAATTTCCCAGATTAAAGATATAAAAAGAATTTTTATGTACCATGGGGCAGAACACAAGACAGTATTCGCATATGAGAATGGAGATGATTTAACAGTGGAGAATACAAAAAAATATTCAACGAAACATCCCCGTTGTGGAACAAGTTTTTTATTTATAACTCTCGCTTTTGCGATAATATTTTATTCCCTTGTTGATACTGTAGTTTTTTCAGTTTTCAAAATAACCAACACTCCCATGAATAGATTTTTAAATCATATTATCTTTCTACCCATAGTTGCTACAATATCATATGAGTTGTTATTTCTTTCTGAAAAATTTTCAAAAAATATTTTTATAAAACTTCTTATTTACCCTGGACTACTTTTTCAATACATCACAACCAAAGAGCCTACGGATGATATGCTTGAAGTATCGATAGCATCTCTAAAAGAATCGTTAAAATTTAACAGTGAGGATGGTAATGCTTAAAGAAGCGTTAGAGATGAAATTGAAAGAGTACAAAGATATGGAAATTATGCTTTCCGATCCAAAGGTAATTTCAGATAATAAAAAGTATAAAGAAATTTCAAAAAAATACTCTGAAATGGGCACGATAGTTCAGAAAACTAAAGAGTATTTTAAAATTCTTGAACAACTCAAAGAGAACACACAACTTCTTAAGCAGGAAAAAGATGTTGAGATGAAGGAAATGATAACTCAAGAGATAAAAGAAATAAATGATAAAATAGTTAAAATGGAAGAAGAACTAAAGATTCTATTACTACCAAAAGATCCTGAGGATGAGAAAAACATCATTTTTGAAATTAGGGCAGGAACTGGAGGGGAGGAATCTGCACTTTTCGTTGCGGATCTTTTCAGGATGTATAAAAGGTATGCTGAAAGCAAAGGTTATCTTTTTGAACAGATAGATTTTCATCCTACTGAATTGGGAGGTTATAAAGAAATTATTTTTGCTCTAAAGGGTAAAAATGCTTATGGTAATTTCAAATTTGAAAGTGGTGTTCACAGGGTTCAAAGAATCCCTGCTACAGAATCAAATGGAAGGATACACACCTCAGCCGTTACCGTCGCAGTTCTTCCAGAGGTCGAGGATGTTGAACTTGAGATAAATGAAAAGGATCTAAGAATAGACATTTTTCATTCATCTGGTGCTGGAGGGCAAAATGTTAATAAGGTAGCAACCGCTGTAAGGATAACACATTTACCTACAAATACAGTTGTTGTATGCCAGGATGAGAGGAGTCAATATAAAAATAGAGAGAAAGCTATGAGAATTTTGAAAGCGAGATTGTATGAGAAGTTTATTGTGGAACAGCAAGAGAAGATTTCAAAGAACAGGAAAAATCTCGTTGGTACTGGAGATAGATCAGAAAGGATAAGAACTTACAATTTCCCCGAAAGAAGAGTTACAGATCATAGAATAAATCTTACACTTTATCGGCTTGAAGAGATTCTTGATGGGAATCTTGATCTTATAATACAACCTTTAAAAGATGAAGACATCAGAATGAAACTGTTGGAGTTTTATGAAAAGGGCTAAGGTAACTGCAAAAGATCTTATTAACGAATCTATACTTATTTTAAAAAAGCACAAGATAAAAGAAGCAAAGTTGAATGCTGAACTTATCATGTCACATTGTATGAACGGTGACAGGATAGATCTTTACGAAAATTACAACAAATACTTAACAAAGATAGAGCAGAATCTTTTTAGATCCCTCATAAGGAGAAGGATAAAAAAAGAACCTGTTCAGTATATAATTGGGAAAACTGAGTTTATGGGGCTCAAGTTCAAAGTAAATAAAAATGTTCTTATACCAAGACCAGATACTGAAACTCTCGTTGAGTTTGCAATCAAATATTCTCTTGAAAATAAAATCAATTCGAAATACAGGATTTTGGATTATGGAACAGGTAGTGGAAACATAATAATTTCAATTGCGAAATATTCACCGAATCTTCAGTATTACGCCATAGATCTATCAAGGGAAGCCTTGATTTTAGCAAAAGAGAATGCAAAATCAAACCGAGTTGATAAAGATATATTCTTCGTTCAATCCAATGGATTTTCATCATTCAACAGTAGGTTTAAGTTTGACATGATAGTTTCTAATCCTCCCTACATCCCAACATCTGTTATTAGGAAACTCCCTGAAGAGATTAAATCATTTGAACCTTTAATATCTCTTGACGGAGGCGAGGATGGTCTAAAAGTTATAAAGGATATAGTATCAAACGCTTATAGGCACTTAAAAAAGAATGGTGTCTGTCTAATTGAGATTGGATATGAGCAAAGTGAGAGTGTAGAGAAGATGATAAAGGAAGTTGCTAAATATAAAGATATTAAATTTTTAAAAGATCTGGCTGGAATAAAAAGGGTTGTATTTTTTAAAAAGAAATGAAAAGGATTTTTTATTTTATAAACAAAAATAAGAAAGGATGCTTTGAGGCTGTGGATGTACTTAAAAGATGGTGCAACAAGAATGGTGTTGAAACTTATCCAATAGAAACATTAAAAATTTTTAAAGGGAATTTAAAAAATTCTTTAGTAATATCCTTTGGCGGGGATGGAACTATGCTTTCTGCCGCTAAATTTGCTATAACTCACTCTCTCCCAATAATGGGGGTTAACCTTGGTTCTTTAGGTTTTCTCTCAAATATCAGAGAGAGTGAACTCGAATCTAGGTTAGATATGGTTAAAAACAAAAAATTCTTTCTACAGAGTTGTAATCTCCTCTCTACCAAAGTGAATGGGAGAGAATTAATTGGACTTAACGATATAGTTATGAAATCTCAGGATATACATAGGATGATAAAAATTAGAGTTTTTTTGGATGGTAAAGAGATATCAACGATTTCCGCTGATGGGGTTATCATTTCTACTCCACTCGGTTCAACAGCATATTCACTCGCTTCCGGTGGCCCAATCGTTTATCCAGATATAGATGCTTTTCTTATAACCCCAATTTGTCCACATCTTCTCGTTCAAAGACCTATACTTGTAAAAAGTTCTTCCAAAATTACCCTTGTTCCTATATCAAAAAATGCAATAATCTTTGCAGATTCACAAAAAGTGTTAAAGGTTGCCGAAAATCAAAAGGTTGTTCTTACAAACTATTCGAAAAAAATTAAACTTATCAAGTTTAAAGATTTTGATCTTTTTGATATTCTAAAAGAAAAATTCCATCTTGGAAAGGACCCAAGAATATGATCAGAGAGTTGATAATCGAAAATCTTTTATTTTTTGAAGACACGAAAATAGAATTTAACAAAGGTTTCAATGTAATTACCGGTGAAACAGGTGCTGGAAAAACGGTTTTGGTTAATACATTGTTGAATCTTGTCGGTGAAAAAATCGATATCTCTTTGAGAAAGAAAAATAGGAACGCAACCATAACCGGTATATTTGAAATATCCGATGAAATTGCAGAGGAGTTAAAAAATATTGACATATACGCTGAAGATGAACTTGTTATAAGAAAAGTTATAAAACCTAACCAAAGGAGTTCTATATATTTGAACGACTCCGTTATAAGTTCTTCAACCTTGAAGAAGATAGGGACATTACTTTTTGATCTTCACGGGCAATACGACCATCAGTTACTTTTAAAAAAGCAAAATCACATAAAGATAATTGATAGGATCGCAGAAAATGAAGAGATCCTATCAGAATTTATTACCAGATATAGAGATTATAACGAGCAATCTAAAAAACTGAGAATGCTGAAAGAACAACTTGAATCCTTCATGAAAGAGAGAGAATTCTATGAATACACATTAAAAGAACTCGAACAGATCGATATTGAAAATATAGATGAAGAGAAAATGAAAGATGAACTATCCGAAATGGAAAATTTTGAAAGGATAAAAGAAAAAATAGAATACTCTTTAAAAATTTTAAATGAGGGAGAAATAAACATAAATTCTCTCCTTTCCGAATTAAAAAAAACCTTGAAAGATGTTTCAAACAAAAGTTCAAAGATTTCAAAGATAGCAGAGAATGTTGATCTTATTATAGATAATGTTTCGGAACTTTATAATGAACTTTACAGTTATGGTGAAACATTGTTTTATGATGCGAATGAACTTGAGAATTTAAGAAACAAGTATAATAAAATCGAAAATTTGAAAAGAAAATACAATAGAGATCTAAATGGGTTGATCCTATTTAAAGAGGAGATAGTTTCGAAGTTAAAAATTGTTTCGGATCCCGAAGGTGAGTTAAAAATTCAAGAGAATCTGTTAATAGATCTAAAAAAACAACTTGAAGAACTTGCTCTCATTCTTCATAAAAGGAGAGAATCGGTTTCAAAGAAATTTGAAGAGTATGTGAACGAATCTTTCAAGAAACTTAATATGAAGGATATAAATTTAAAAATAAAGATCTTTTTTTCACCAGATAATTTTAGCGAAATGGGAAATGATGATGTCGAATTTTTTATTTCAAACAGATTCAATGAGGAAGGAGAACCGTTGAAAAAAATTGCTTCAGGTGGTGAGATATCGAGGGTTATGTTGAGTATTAAGGATTACCTTAGAAAGAACGATCCTGTCATGACTATGATTTTTGATGAAATCGATGTTGGAATAAGCGGTGATACAGCTTTTAAGGTTGCAGAACTTATGAAAAACATTTCAAAGTACAAACAGATAATTACCATAACACATCTTCCTCAAATAGCGGCGAAGGCGGATAACCATATACTTGTTTCAAAGGAAAATAAAAATATTGTAGTTAAAGAATTGAACGAAAATGAAAGAGTTGAAGAGATTGCAAGGTTACTTGGGAGTTCCGAGTCCTACGAAACGGCATTAAAACATGCAAAGGCTCTTCTAAAAAAATGATCCTGTCTATTTTATTATATTCGTTAATAATTTTTTATTCTTTTTGCTTTGGAATATTTGTTTTCCAGTGTAGAGATTTTTCTTTATCCTTTGGAACAGGACATTATAATTTTCTTGTCGGGTTTTCACTTTACCTGGTAATAAAATTTTTTGTAACACCTCTTAAGGAGAATATAAATTTTTTCGAAACATTCCAACATGAAACTACACATATGTTTTTCGCTTTTATAACTTTTAAAAATATTTATTCTTTTAAAGCATCATCCAAAAGTGGTGGCTTGATTAAAACTGAAAAGATAAATCCTATTGTTGCTTTATCTCCATACACTATACCTTTGTTTTCTATATTTTTTATTCTTCTTACTTTCTTTATCAAAGAAAAATATAGGGATATACTTTTTTTCTTTTCTGGATTTTTCTTTTCACAATTTTTCTCCACAACGATAAAGGACACGCTATTTGGAAAACAATCCGATCTTGAAAGGTACCCACTTTTTTCTTATATAATAATACCGATTTCTCTCTTCTTTTTCATATTTTTTTTCTATTTTTTTATCACTTATGGTACAAACCTTTTCTACATTATCCCTAAATCAACATTCTACTTACTTTTTTCAAAATGAAGATAGTTAAAGT
This sequence comes from candidate division TA06 bacterium 32_111, assembly GCA_001508335.1. Taxonomy (GTDB): domain Bacteria; phylum Hydrothermota; class 32-111; order 32-111; family 32-111; genus 32-111. Next base: position 927 of record LGFX01000021.1, on the reverse strand, counting down.
AATTCTACCGATAGATACAGATAAAACTTTTGATTATTATGTTCCCTATGGCTTTGAATTTGAAATTTTTAGAGGTGATATAGTTCAGGTAGATTTTAAAAATAAAAAATATTTTGGGTTAGTTTATGAACTTTCAGATTCAAGTGAAATAAAAAATTTGAAACCTGTTGAAAAAAAAATTTATGAACTTGTAATTTCCGAAAAAATGTTTACTTTTATGAACTGGATTTCTCAATACTATTTCGTTTCAAAAGGTCTTGTTGTAAAAAATTTTCTTCCTTACCAGATATCCTATCCACGGAGATATGTTTGCATTTCAAAAGAACAGAGGTACACTGAACTTTACTATGAAACTTTAAAAAGAGCATTACCAAAAAGTGATATTGAAAAATTGACTAAGAGAAAATTCGAAGATCTTTTGAGAGAAAATATTGTAAAAGAAGAACTTTTCCCTTATGTAGAAGAGAATTATTTCCCAAAATCTTTGACCGATGAGCAGGAGAATGCATTTTTAAATTTAAAAAACTCCTTCGATAAAAAGAACTTCGAAACTTTTCTACTTTTTGGTCAGCCCGCTACAGGCAAAAGTGAAGTTTACATAAAATTTTTAAAATATGTTTTTGAAAACTCGAGAAAACAGATCCTTGTCCTTTTACCTGAAATAGGTCTTGTTGAACAGACATACAAAATATTTTCAAAACTTTTTGGTTCCATTCAAATTGCAAAAATTCATTCAGAACTTTCAAAAGGTGAATTCAACTTTCTGTTTGAAAAGATTCAATCTTTTGAAAAGAGAATAATAATAGGAACAAGATCTGCTATCTTTCTCCCATACAAAGATATAGGTGCCATAGTTGTTGATGAGGAGCAGGATATTTCCTTCAAACAGTACGATATGGCTCCCTTTTATAATGCAAGGGATTGTGC
>LGFX01000025.1 GCA_001508335.1 candidate division TA06 bacterium 32_111 | reverse complement strand
ATCAAACTTGAAAAAGAAAAAATGTCTCACTTTTTCAAAGAATCTCGTCCCTAAATTGATTACCTTATTTTTACAATTTTCTTTGTTATCTCACTATCTTTACCTTTCACCCTTATAAAATATATCCCATTCTTTAAATGGTTCATTTCTGTCTTATTCTCTCCTTTCCCTTCTCTCTCATCCCTTATCACCATACTACCCTTTATGTCATACACCTCTAATATCCCTCTTCCTTCACTCTGCCACTTTATATATCCCTTCTCTACCTTTATACCTTTATTTCCTTCAAATCCTCTTTCCCACTCTCCTTCTATCCCCATAGGTCCAAAACTTCCTCCTATAACCACCGGCTTACTTATCGCCAACGAAGGATATTCAAAACTCCTTATCGTTACCCCATCAGGATATATCGTGTCTCCAACACTTACCGTTGGTGGCGATAGTATCTCTGTTAACTCTATATACAACACACTCTTCCCACCCTCTTGCTCCCATCTGCATGTGTCAAGATATTTCCCATTTGCAAGATAACTGTGTCCCCCTGATAACCTCAACATACTGTCTATATTACTCTTGTTTATATATGGCTCTGTCGTTAAACCTGAAAACTCTATCCTGATATAATCATCATAATCAACTCCGCTTCCCACTATCTCTCCATCACTCGCCTCTGCCTTAACTATCTCCGGCGCTGATGGATCTCTTGTTGTATCACATTCAAATATCCTCGTGATACAACCCGAAATACCTTGACCACTAAATATTATCTCATCTATCCCATTCTTGTTAAAATCATAACATAAAAGATGGCTCTCTATTGTCTTATATGTAGGATCAGTCCATTCCCATATCCTTTTAAACTGATTGTCTCCTATCGCCTCCCACACCTCAAGATGTCTCCCCCCACATATCACTATCTCATTTATCCCATCTCCATCTATATCACAATACGCTATATCCCCTCCATATATCCAGTTATAATTTGTCCCAACTTCAAAATGCCTGTTGAAAATCGTATCATAAATATCTCCTCTCTTCTCATATATCAAATATCCATATGAAACTGGCTCTAACCAGAATCCAATATAATCAATCTGATATTTCATTATCTCATTAACTCCATCTCTATCTATGTCTGGCAATATTAGCAATTTTTCAGAAGCGTATCCACTTTCCGTAATTGAGTCAACCTTTACAAAAAAAGTATCCATTATATCTGTTGATTCATAAATATATAAATAATTAACACGCGATTTTATCACAACATCAGTTAATCCATTTCCATTTATATCTCCAATATCCATTGCTGTTCCCACACTTGTGCTCTCAGCATATGTGTTCAGTATCTCATACTGGTTATCTCCAACACAGGTATAATAATACCAACCATATGCTTTCGTTGGCTTTGATAACCACGGTATCCCTGCTCCCAATATCCTATCTACACCATCTCCCTTCAACTTGTTAGTTACACCAAGATTATATATCGTTGTATATAGTGTATCATTCTGCCATACCAAATTATCAAAAAATGATGTGCTTTCACTCTGTTCATATATCCTTAAATGTTGTGTATCATTTTCAGGATACCCTAATATTATCTCTTTCAATCCATCACTATCAAAATCACCTGTCCCTGTCGTCCATAAATAAGGATTACCACTAATTCCATCTATTTGATTTATTAAACTAAATCCACTATCACTTTGAATTTCATAAAAGTATATTGTTTGAAACCCTGGTATTATTAATTCATCATTCATATTCCTGTTATAATCACAATAAAATGGACCCGCAAAGTTAACCCCTGTGCATGTTCCTTTATCTATATATTGTTTTTGTTCAAACGCTATCCCTGATAATAGTATCCCTATCAATACAATATCTACCAACAAAATTACCTTTTTCATAAAATCATCCCCTATTAAATTCATAGGCTGGATAAGTATTTTCTCATCCAGCCTTTATTCTATTCTTAAATTTACTTTATTATATTTATCTTCCTTTGCAATATCTCCATTTGAAAATTTGGCATAAAAGTTACCTTTGGCTCGTGAATAATGCTGAGATGTTGAATCATACCAAAATATTTTATCATACCAGAAAGGAGCATCATATATATTTAAAACGAAGCGATCTCCATTATTCTGATGAAAATTTTCTTGAACTATAGTTGGCAGAATCTGGTAAACTTTAACTTGAGATTCACTTAATGAAGGAGTTGAATAAAAAGTTGTTAATTTTAGACAGGATAGATGATAGTTATTATCAAAATATTCATAATAATCAGTTTTCCCAACTGTTTCAATTTGCCACTTAGGATCAATAGTGCTATCGTTAAAGTTATCACTGACCAAATACTGGGCAGATAATTGTAATGGTAATGTAAACAATACCACAGTCAATACCAACATTAATGGTAAGTATCGGTTGGGGTGAGAGTTAGATGTTTCTGGAAATTTTTCATATTTACCTCCTTTTTTAAAATTATAAAAATTTTTTAAATAAAAATCAATATACAAACTTTTTTATTTCTCAACATTCTGGATCAATCTATTCTTTACAATCACAATATTTTTTCTCTCTTAAATTTTCTCTTCTTATAAAAGATTTGCCCTATTGCAACAGACACCATTTTACACCTTTCGTTTATTTCGAAGATGAAGGAGTATTAAGAAAAGAAAATTTAAATTATTCCTTTTTAAAAGATGAACTTTTAAAAAAAATCTATGTTGATACTCCACTTGTTGTTTTAGCAGAGGGAGATAATGTTATTACAACATCGTCACAGCCATTCGTTATGGCTTTGATGTTAAGGGATGCTAATGTTAAAGAGGGTGGAAAGATACTTGAAATTGGAACAGGCTCTGGGTATAACTCTGCAATATTAGCTTATATTTCTAAAAAAGAGGAGAATGTTATAAGTGTTGAGATAAACAAAAAAGTAGCGGATTTTGCTTTAGAAAATTTAAAAAGGGCTAACTTTCCCAAAGTTAAAGTTATAAATCAGGATGCGGGACTTGGATATTCAAAAGAAAGTCCTTACGATTCTATCATTGTAACATGTGGAGCACCTGAAATCCCATTTTTTGACCAACTCAAAGATGAAGGATACCTTTCCATTCCACTAGTTACAAGAGGTATTGAAACTTTGGTTTCTTTTAAAAGAGAAAAAGATAGGATGGTTGGGAAAATGAGTATTTTTGTTAAATTTTTACATTTTGAGGGTGTTTTTTCCGATAAGAAACAGTTTTCTAAAAGAATACAATCTTTACAGAGAGTTGTTGAAACTTATGGAAAAAGAAGGGAAGATCTAAAAGAACAACTTTCAGATTTAGTTGAAAGAGAGAATGATAGCGAAAATGTTAGAAGTGAAAAGAGAAGAAGGAGAGCAAATTTTAACTTTTTCGTTGCTCTTTCAAACGAAGATGCGATAATGTATGAGTCTGATGTTAAAGGAAGAGAGAATGGTTATGGGCTATGGAATACTCTTTTGAAAAGTTCAGATAATGGACTTGTTATCCTTTTTGATGATGAAATAGTAAGTTGGGGAAGTGAAAGTGTTGTTGAAAGGTACATTTCCTGTTATAAAAAGTGGAAGGAGTTCAACTCTCCTGAACTTGAAGATTACACGGTAGAATTTTATCCTGAAGGAAATCTATCCATAGGAGATGAAAAAGTTTTTAAGATAAAAAGAAAGTATGGGACTACACTCTTTAAATTGACTTAACCTTTTAAGAATAGTATCCTTAAAGCAACTACAAAAAGAGCAAAGGAAAGAAAATATAACAAAAAATTACCGTGAACCTTTTTTGATAACTTCGCTCCCAGTTGTGCTCCAGGTATTATACCTATTATTATCATAAGAGAGTTCAAAAGAACGAACCTATCAACTTTTGAAAAGATATGTGTTAAAACACTAACAAAACTCATAACCATCAAAACGAAATGTGATGTTGCTGTTGCAATGTGGGGTGGGAAACATAAAAGTTTTATCATAAATGGAACATGTAAAACTCCTCCACCTATTCCAAATATAGGGGAAAGAAAACCAACGAAAAAACTTATTACAAGACCAACTAAAAGGTTGTAGGAAAAGTTGTATTCGTTTCCAGATGAATCTTTAACAAAGCAGGTTTTTGTTAAAAATGAATTTTTGTTGTCACCTTGCTCAACCTTTTTAAAAAAAAGTAAAAAGATCACTATAAGAATCAAAAAAATTCCGAAAGCAAGATTGTATTTTTTCCTATCCAGAAAATTCGTTACTATGGTTCCAACTATTGAGCCTGGAATAGTTATAAGGGAGAATATTATTGCGGTTTTTATTTCAACCCTTTTCATCTTCATATAAGCGTAAGTTCCAGATAATGAGTTAAAAAATATTGCTATCATAGATATTGCAGTAAGATCTTTAGGGGAACTGTTTGAAAAGTATAACATCATAAAAGGCATAAGTAAAAAACCACCACCTGCCCCAATAAGGGTTCCAACAGTTCCAACAATGAATCCAACAGGTATAAGGATTAAAAATTTCATAGAGAGATTATAACAAAGATTTTTAAATTTTAAAAC
>LGFX01000007.1 GCA_001508335.1 candidate division TA06 bacterium 32_111 | reverse complement strand
TGGTGGAGCATACGTTTGGCTTGCAGCAGCAAATGATCAGGGACTTGTTGGTTATGAGACTCCAAACCCAGACGGAACAGCAGAGGCAGGTCAGGATTATAAGATTACAGGTTATGGTAAAGATAGATTAGTTGATCTTGAATTAACTCCTGGAACAACTCAGTAAAATTTAACTTCCATAAAAAAGGGGCTTTTCAAAGCCCCTTTTTTTTGCTATAATGAAAAAAATATGAAAGAGATTGAAATTTCAAATGTAAAAAAAATCTATAAAACCCATTTTCCTTTCAAAACTTTTGTTGCGCTAAAAGGAATAAGTTTTGATGTTTATGAAAATGAAATATTTGGTTTTTTAGGACCAAATGGTGCTGGTAAATCCACAACTTTGAAAATAATCATGGGAATTTTAAAACCAACCGAAGGTTATGTTAAAATTTTAGGTGATAGTATATCAAACAAAAGTGTTAGAGAAAAAATTGGATTTTTACCAGAAAATCCATCCTTTTATCCTTTTTTGACAGCGTATGAAACACTCTTTTATGTAGGTTCCTTCTTCAATATGGAAAAAAATATTTTGAATGATAGAATAAAAACTTTGTTATCTTTAGTTGGACTTGAAAGGAATGAAAATTCTAAAGTGGGGACTTTTTCTAAAGGGATGGTTCAAAGACTCGCTGTTGCTGTTTCACTTATAAATGATCCAAAAATCCTTATTCTGGATGAGCCTATGTCAGGGCTTGATCCTTTGGGAAGAAAGGAGATAAAGGATATAATTCTAACTGCAAAAAAAAGGGGAAAAACGGTTGTTTTTTCAACACATATTCTTCCAGATATAGAGATGATTGCAGATAAAGTTTGTGTTATAAATAGAGGTGAGATAGTTGGAATAGGGAATCTCTCAGATATTATAAGAAAAGAGATTAAGGAGATAGATATAGAGATAATCTCTAATGAAAAAGTTTTGGAAAAGATAAAAAATTTTGAAAAAATTTCTAAATTTTTCTCAGTTCATGAGAATAAAATCTATATTACAGTTGAAAAAGAGGATTTAGCAAACGGTATAGTTAATTTAGTCAATGAAAATGGTGGAAGGATAGTATCCTTTATACCAAGAGAGTACTCTTTAGAGGATTACTTTATGAAACTTATGGAGAGATGATGAAAAATGTTTATCTTGTAGCATCTATAGTTTTTAAAGAATCTGCAAGACATAGAATAATTCTTTTCTCTATTATTCTTGCTTTCATAATAATAGCCGTTTCAACAACATTAAAACCTCTCGCTCTTGGTGAAATGGAAAGATTGGTTAAGGATAGTGGACTCTCAACTATAACCCTCTTTTCACTTTTCATAATATTTTTTTCAGGAACAAGATTAATTTTTCAGGAGATAGAAAAGAAAACGATATTCATTCTTATAACAAAGCCTGTTACAAGGGATGAGATAATTTTAGGAAAATTCTTTGGTCTTTTTTCCATAATTCTATTCTTTACATTTTTAACAACAGTTTACTTTCTTTTCGTTCTTCTTTTAAAAGGTATAACATTCAATAGTACACTCTTCTATTCTATATTTAACATTTTTCTTGAATCTTTACTTCTTTCAGCATTCGCAATCTTCTTCTCTACATTCTCAACTCCAGTTCTTTCAGGTATATTCACATTTTTCACATATCTTACAGGTTTCTTTGTTAACAACATTTCCTATCTTATTGATAAAGTTCCAACTTTTATTTTAAAAGTTTTCTTTAAATTTTTGATGCTTATCATTCCGAATTTCTATTATCTCGATATAAAGGTTTATGCTGTTAACAACTTAAAAGTTTCCTTCAACTTTATTCTTTTTTCACTCTCATACACTCTTATATACATAGTTTTGTTACTCTATTTATCAGTTTTGATATTCAGAAAAAAAGAGTTTCTATGAAAAAATTTTTTTACATAATTTTTGTACTTATATCAGTTTTGATTTTTGCAAATATCCTCCAAAATCTTCCTGAGAATATAAAAAAATTTGAAAACGAACTTTTGTATTTCCCATCTGGAAAATTGATAAGAGAGATCTCATTGGATTTCAAAACAACTTTGACTAACCTTATGTGGTTTGAAGCTGTTCAGTATTATGGTCAGCATATGTTGACAGATAGGAACCTGAAATTTTTGAACAAACTCTTCGACGTTATAACTGATCTTGATTCGAATTTTTTACAATGCTACACCTTCGGTGGAACTGTGGTAACCTACGATCAAAAAAGACCAGATTTAGGTTTATCTCTTCTTGATAAGGGAATGATAAATCTTCCTGATGTATGGCAAATACCTTTTGTAAAAGGTTTTTTGTACTATATCTACCTTAACGATTATGAAAAAGCCTATAGGTGGTTTTTGTTCTCTTCAACAAAAAAGAATTCCCCTTACTTCTGCAAAACTTTTGCCGCTGCATCCAAAAAAAAGGAGGGAGATTATATAACCGCTGTGAAGTTGTGGAGTGAAATTTACAAGGGAACAGATAATAGATTTCAAAAAGAATCTGCAAAAAAAAATATAATTTTTATTCTTAATGAAAGTTTTAATAAAATTGCAAAAAAAAGTGGAGATACCAAAGTTAAATCCATCAAAGGGGAGTTGAAAAAACTCGCTTTTCTTCCTTTCGGTATAGATGTAAAAATATATGAAGATAGTGTTGTAGTTAAAGAGAAATGATTTTTTATTATTACTTTATAATATTCATCTTCGGTCTTGTTTTCGGTTCATTCTTCAATGTTCTTATATACAGGATACCGGAAAAAAAATCTATAGTTTTCCCTTCTTCATTCTGCCCAGTATGTAAAAAGAGTATAAAATGGTATGATAATATTCCCCTTATATCCTATATCCTTCTAAAAGGGAGATGTAGGTACTGTAAAACAAAAATTAGTATGATTTATCCTGTAGTCGAATTTTTGACTGGAATACTTTTTGTAACTATTTTTATGAAAATTGGTCTAAACCTTGCTTCAGTTATTTACATTTTTATTTTTTCCACTTTACTTGTTAACTCTTTTATAGATATAAAAACAAAAAATCTTTATGTAAAGATTTTTATTTTACCAACCATAATATATTTAATATACAACTCCCTTTTCTATTTTAAAATAGTTGAAGAAAATTTTATTTTAAAAGAAACACTTTTAAATTTTAGAGAATCGATTATAGGTTTTTTAGTTGGTGGTTTATTCCTTTTTGCAGTAAGATTTTTATCTAACAAAATAATGAAAAGGGAAGGTATGGGAGAGGGGGACATTTACGTTTCAGCTTTCATAGGTCTTTTTTTAGGTTATCCTCTTATTTTCTATGTTTTTATAATTGCCGGAATTTTGGGTATAGTTTCCTATCTTTTGTATTATAAAAAAATTAAAGACCCTTTCATACCTTTTGTTCCATTCCTTTCTTTAGGTAGTTTAACTGTATTTTTTATTTTTGAAATTTTGAGGGGACTTTACTGATGGAGAAGAGTATCCTTTTTTGTGGTCTGCTTTACAGTGACAGAAATATTAGATACAAAGTTTTATCTGAAATAAGGGATGCTTTTGGGGAGATAAGGAGTTTTTCTAAAACTTTAGAATTTTCAAAATTCTCACATTACTACGATAATGAGATAGGTGAAAACATTACGAGAGAGTGGATCTCTTTTGAAGAAACTGTTTCACTTGAATCTCTTTTTGAAAAGAAAAGAATTTCCATAGACATAGAGAACAGATTCAAAATATCAGGTAATAGAAAAATTAACATTGACCCTGGTGTTATAACTTTAAACAGCGTTCAACTTTTAACTACGAAAAATTATTCTCATAGAGTCTATCTTGGAGAGGGTATCTTCTGTGAGGTTACATTTATCTTCACAAAAAATGGTATAAAATATCTTGAGTGGACATACCCTGACTATAAAAGTGATGAGGCTAAAAATTTCTTTTTGAAAGAGAGAGAGTTTTTAAAAAATTTAAGAAAGGAGAAAAGATGAAAAAAATTTTTCTTTTAATTTTGTTAGTTCTTTTTGTTCTTTCCTGTTCTCTTAACAGGAAAAGTGAAGAAACTAACATTAATGAACTGATCTACTCTTTGCAGGATATACTTTTTGAAACATATGATGCTGATCAGGAGACAACTCAGGTGAAAAATCCCATTGACCCATTTTTGTGGTATAGGACAAAATCTTCCGAAGATACCATAAAATATGATATAGGGATAGATGTTGTTGGTGACTCTGCCTATGCAACTATAAAGATGATATTTCCTGGAGATCTTAACCTATGGTATATAGGTGACTCTGATACCGTTCATATTGAAAAACCTTATGTAGATACTTTTATAAAATACTGTTTTTTCAAAAAGGATACAACGCGCGATTACCACAACGGATGGAGATTGGTTAAAATAACGAACACTTTTGTAAAAACAAAAAACCCTTCAGATGTTAATATAGATTCAATAAAAATTTTTGCAGATGGAGTTTTTGACACTCTTATAAAAATTGATACATCCTATTTTGTAAAAAATGATATAGTCAAAATCCCTTCTGGAACAGTTGTTCAGATAACTCTTTTTTCATCCGATACAACATCAAGATTCTTTGCACATACCGCTTTGAAAAAGAAAGAGATAGTTTACTCTTCGGAAAACACTTTCACCCAGAATTTAAGGGTTCCATACATCAAAAAGAATTACAGACTTCTTATAGATGGTTTCACAAAAGGTTCTCTTGAAGATGATTCCATTGAATATTCGACATTTGGAATAATATTACCTTACACTGTTGAATAAATCTTGACAAACCTCCTTTGAAATTTATATTTCATTGGAGGTTTTATTATGATAAATTTTGAAAAATTTACTGAAGGTGCAAGGGAATCTATAAGTGTTGCACAGGAAATATTAAGAAAGAAAAAACATACCGAACTTACACCTTTACATATTTTAAGGGGACTTCTTTCCAATGAAGAGTCTATTGTTCCATCTATTATAGAGGATTTAAAGATTGGAAGAAGAAATTTAATAGATGATGTTGATAGGGAACTTAACAATCTCCCCTATGTTGAACATGGGGGAGGTTATCAGGTTTATATAACATATGATACTGAGCAACTTCTTGATAACGCTGATAGGGAAAGGGAAAGGATGAAGGATGAGTATCTTGGATCAGAACATCTCTTTCTTGGACTTTTCGACCTTTCTAACAGAGTTATAAACAATATATTTTCAAGATACAACATAACTAAAGAAAAAGTTTACGATGTTTTACAATCTCTTAGAGGAAACCAGAGGATAACAAGTGAGAATGCTGAAAAAAATTATAATGTTTTGAAAAAATATACCAGGGATTTTACCGAACTTGCAAAGCAGAAAAAATTGGATCCAGTTATAGGAAGAGAGGAGGAGGTTGAAAGGGCTATAGAGATACTTTCAAGAAGAACGAAAAACAACCCTGTTCTGATAGGAGAAGCTGGTGTTGGTAAAACAGCCATAGTTGAAGGACTCGCTCAAAAGATAGTTGATGGTGATGTTCCTGAAAACCTTCTTGGAAGAAAAATAGTTGGACTCGATATGGGGGCATTAGTTGCAGGGACCCAGTTTAGAGGAGAGTTTGAACAAAGGTTGAAACTTCTTGTTGATGAGGTTGTTAAGTCAAATGGTAAGATAATTCTTTTTATAGATGAGATGCATAACCTTGTTGGTGCGGGAAGAGCCGAAGGATCTCTTGACGCGTCAAATATGTTGAAACCTGCTTTGGCAAGGGGAGAGATGCAGGTTATCGGTGCAACAACGATAGATGAGTATAGGAAATACATCGAAAAGGATAGAGCGTTAGAAAGAAGATTCCAACCTATACTTGTTAAGGAACCAACTGTTGAACAGACAATAGAAATTCTGAAAGGTCTCAGGAAAAAGTATGAAGAACATCATAAAGTTAAAATAACGGATGATGCTTTAGTTCAGGCAGCTAAACTTTCCTATAGATACATTACGGAGAGAAAACTGCCAGACAAGGCTATAGATCTCATTGATGAGGCTGCTGCGAGGTTAAAACTTCAACTTTTCTCTATGCCTGATGAAATAAAGGTTCTTGAGAACAGGTTGAAAAGAATACAGGAGGATGGTGAAAATGCTGTTATAAGAAAAGATTATGAAAAGGCAGCTGAACTAAAAAAAGAGAGCGATAAGGTAGCTGAGGAGTTAAAAAAGAAAAAGGAAGAATGGATAAAGAAAAATAGTTTAAAAAATGAAGTCGATGGGGATCTTGTTGCTTCGATAGTTTCAAAATGGACAGGTATACCTGTTTCGAGGATGGTGGAGAGTGAAAAGGAAAAACTTTTAAAGATGGAAGAAAGATTGCATAAAAGGGTTATTGGACAAGATGAAGCTATAACTCAGATCTCAAACGCGATAAGAAGGTCAAGGGCAGGTCTTTCTGATCCTAAAAGACCTATAGGTAGTTTTCTTTTCGTTGGTCCAACAGGTGTTGGAAAAACTGAGGTTGCAAAATCACTTGCAGAATTTTTGTTCGATTCTGAAGATGCTTTGGTTAGAATAGATATGAGTGAATATATGGAAAAGTTTTCAGTAAGCAGATTGGTAGGTGCACCCCCAGGATATGTTGGATACGAGGAAGGTGGACAACTCACAGAGGTTATTAGAAAAAGGCCTTTCTCAGTTGTTCTTTTTGACGAGATAGAAAAAGCACACCCTGATGTTTACAACATACTTTTACAGGTTCTGGATGATGGAAGGTTGACATCAGGTCAGGGAAGAACTGTTGATTTTAGAAAGACAATAATAATCATGACTTCAAATATTGGTTCAAACATTATAGATTTCTCTGATGATTATGAAACGATAAAACAAAATATAATGCAAAAAATTCGAAACCATTTCAAACCTGAGTTTATTAATAGGTTGGACGACATAATAGTTTTCAAAAACCTTACAAAGGAAGAGATAGAAAAGATTATCGATATTCAGATTGAAAATGTTAAAAATAGAGCAAAAGAGTTTGGAATAGATCTGGAGGTTAGCAAGGAAACAAAAGAAAAGATTATAGAGGAAGGATATTCAAAAGAGTTTGGAGCAAGACCTATAAAAAGGGCTATACAGGTTCTTGTTGAAAATAGATTATCAGAGATGATAATAAGTGGAAAAGTAAAAAAAGATCAAAAAATAGTTATATAAAAATTATTTACTTTAATTTTTTAGGGTATATAATTTTTTTATGCTTTTTTTGCAAATATCGATTTTTTTTATTTCACTTTATCTTCTTATAAAATCCGCAAATATTTTTGTTGAAGGATCATCATCCATAGCTGCAAGGTTAAAAATATCACAGATTGCCATAGGTCTTACACTTGTTTCAATTGGTACATCTTTACCTGAAATGGTTATCAATTTTTTTGCATCATTATCGGGAAACAACGAGATAGTTTTTGGAAACGTTGTAGGTTCAAACATAACAAATATACTTTTGATACTTGGAGTTTCAGGTCTTATAAATCCAATCGTTGTGAAAAAGAATACAACCTACAAGGAAATACCTTTTTCCTTCCTTTCAACTTTGATACTTTTCATACTCGTTAACGATAAAATAGTGAATGGTAGAAACTTTGAAAACATCCTTTCAAGAAGTGATGGGATAATTCTTTTGATAATGTTTTTTGGTTTCATCTATTATGTTATAAAAATTGCAAAGGTTGAACCTTCTATAGAGGAGAGGATAAAAGTTTTAAGTTTAAAAAGATCTATCCTTTTCATTATTTTTGGAATTATTCTCCTATCAGTATCTGCAAAATTCACAGTTCAATCTGCAGTTTATATTGCGAGATTCTTCAAAGTTTCCGAGGCTTTGATATCTTTAACTGCGATCTCTGTTGGGACATCTCTTCCAGAACTCATAACATCTTCCGTTGCATCCTTTAAAAAGAATAGTGATATTGCTATAGGAAACCTGATCGGTTCAAATGTTTCCAACATACTTTTTATTCTGGGAATCTCTTCCTGTATAAAAAATATTCATTATAAAACTTTTTTCAACTTTGATATTCTTATCCTTTTCTATTCAACAACTTTACTTTTTTCTTTGATGTTTATTGGAAAAAGATACAGTTTGGGTAAGAGGGGGAGTTTTTCGATGCTTGTTTCTTATCTGATTTATCTTATAATTATTATATTAAGAAAATAGGAGGTCAAAATGAAAAGAACACTTTTGATATTTTCCATAATTTTGATTCTCTTTTCATTTTATGGTTGTAAAAAAAGTGAAACTCAAAAAGAGGAAAAGATGGAAACAAAAACAGTTGATCCTTTGAAAAATTTTGATTTTAACAAAGATTATCTTGCTCTTTTCGTATGGCAGTCTAAGGATGGCAAAGAGGAAGATACCATGGTTATAAGGTTTTATCCAGATAAAGCACCAAACCATGTGAAGAATTTTTTAACATTATCTTTGAAAAAATTCTACAACGGTTTAATAATTTTTAGAGTTGAACCTAAATTCGTAATTCAGACAGGTAGTCCTGATAACACAAATATGGGAGGACCAGGTTATACAATTGATGCTGAATTCAACGACATCAACCATATAAAAGGAACAGTTGCTATGGCGAGAGCGCAGGATCCAAACTCTGCAGGAAGTCAGTTCTATATCTGTCTCGATTCCACCCCACATCTTGATGGTAAATACACCGTTTTTGGACAGGTTATTGAGAATATAGATCTTTTGGATAAGATTTCCAAAGGTGACTATATGAAAGAGATAAAGATAGTTAAGGCTAAAGATTTCTATGGTGAAAATTATAGGAAGATAATTAAAGATAAAGATCCACACGGGGAGTATTGATATGAAGATAAACAATATTAAAAATGTAAAAAAAGAAAAAGTTTTAGATGAAGGTGTAAAAGATGTTGAAAAGCAGATACCAATTGGAATAGCTGAAGGTTCGAATAGGATAATTATGAGACTTTTTACTGTAAAACCAGGTGGTCATTCCCCACTCCACACTCACGATTATGAACACCTTGTAAAGGTGGAGAGTGGTAAAGGGATTGTTGTCTTTTCAGGTGGAGAGAGGGAGATAAATGTTGGTGATTTCGTTTACGTTGAGCCTAACGAGATACACCAGTTCAAAAATCCCTTTGATGAAGAGTTGAAATTTATTTGCGTTATCCCCAAAAGATAGGAGATTTTATGAAAAAATTTTTAATTTTTATTTCACTTATAACTTTCGTTACAATTTTTGCCCAATTCGAAGTACCAACACTTGATAAGGATTTTGTTCAAATTCAGACTGCAAAGGAAATAGCGTTGAATAAAGTTAAAAGCATCGATTCCAAATATATCCTCAATGAAAACCCTATTTTACTATCATACCTTGATGATCATCTTTATGCTTACATGTTTTTCTTTTCATATGATAGAATCGTTGATTTTGAAATTTTAGTTGATGAAATCGAAAGGATGAAAGAAAGCAGACAGGATGGTGAAGTTTTGTCATTAAAGGATAAAGTAGGTTATATAATAATTTCTGCGAGAAAAGAAAACAATGTTATTCTTGAGTATTCAAAAGGTGTTCCATATTTTATAACCAACTGGAAGAATTTGAAAACTCATTTCAAACTTGAGGATGGAAAAACTCTCTACTATGGTGGATTTGGGAGATTCTTTTACGAGCATAAAGATAGCGTTTTCGATCTCGCAACGTATAAAACCTACAGAAAAATCGATTATGTTAAAAATGAAAAGGTAAACCCCAAGTGGGAAAAGGTTTTTAAAGGTGAATATAAAATCTCAAACTCTAAATCAACAGGTTATATCGATAACGTTCCTTTTGTTCTATGGTCATACGGTTGTTCCCCAACTTCCTCATCGATGATTTTCTCCTACTATGATACGAGAGGTTATGGTGATTTCGTTGATTACTATTTTACAAGGTATGATAATGTTACCCGATCTTACAAGTACAATGTTCCATCTGCACAGAGGCAACTTGCAATACTTATGAATACAGATTCAATGTATGAAGGTGGAACATCCGTATACAGTATAAAACCGGCACATTCAACATTCACCAACACTAACCATCCTTACTCTTTTACTCTTGGACAACATATTTATGGCCAAACAAGTGATACATTTTTCTACAGGTATATAAAAAATGAGGTAGACTCTGTAAGACCTGTCCATTGGGCTGTTCTAAACTATTACTATGGTGGAGAGTATATTGGTCATTCTGTTGTAGGTATAGGTTACGATGATGGCGGAACTGATACTTTAATTCAGGTACATAACACATGGGATTATACTGAACCATTCTGGTCACTCTACACTAATGTTAACGGTGAATTATCCTATTCATGTGTTTATGAAGTAAAACCTGCAGGAGGAAACAGTTATAGAAAAGGTAACCTCAACATAGATAACAATATTTACATTAAAGGGTTAAAAGGTAAAATCTATTTTAAAAATATTTCAGATTCGTTGTTTTCTACGAAACTTTATTGGACAAACAACAACTTCTCTTCAACAAATTTTATAGGTGAAACTTTCGATACTTTCTCCTATTTTACTCCAAACGTTTCAGGATTGGTGCACATATCAGCAGAGTTTTATAACAGCCTTTCATCGATAATAGCAACGGATGGTGTTTACAATCCTTTGAATGTTAAAGATTATTCTGATACTAACAATCTGAATATAAAATCTTACACTTTTGATTTGAACACAACTTACGATTTTGATTTTGTAAATGGAAAACTTCTTGTTTGTTCTGGAACAAAGGGTATTTTTGAAGTTGACTTATCAGATACAACTATTCTTTCAACATACAATCTATTTTCTGATGGAAAAGATTACAGGAAACTTATACAAGTAGATGATTCTATTCTTATTCTATCTACAGAAAATTACCTATATTCTGTTAACATGAATAGTTCATTTTCAAAAATAGATTCATTTTCAGCAGGTGGAACTGTCCAAGATTTGGATTTTAAAGATGGAGTTATCTTCCTCTCAACCCAAACTGTATTCTATCTTTTGAACCTTAAAACTGATTATACTTTTGAAAATGCTGGAAGTTTTAGTGAAGGTTCAAGGAAGATGTACACTTCAACTGCAATAGTTGATTCAATTTTTTACCTTACAGATATGCTGAATGGAATATATATAATGAAAACTACCTACCCCTCCAATGGTATAGTTAAGATTTCATTGTTGTCAACAGAATACAATGAATCTTTCTGTGAGGTTTTAGATAATAACCTTTACCTTGCAGCGGGTTCTTCAGGTATCGTGAAATATGATATAACGGATCCACTGAACCCGGTATTTGTTGAAAACAAAAATGTTGGAACCTTAAATAGGTTGTCTCTTGTTGAAAATGGTATAGTTGGATATGATAACACAAGAGGTTTTGGAATTTACACTTTTGATGGGTTAGCTGAACTGTCAAGTTTTTTCCCTCAAACCAGGATTGAAAAGATTTTAACTGACACACTTTCGAGAAGAGTTTACATTTCAAACACTTCAGATGGACTGATCTTCGCAAAATTCTCACCATACCTTTCGGTAGATGATGAAAGAGTGTATAATGATTTTAAATTTGAAATCAACCAGTTTGTTACGAGAAACTTGACATTCTATTATCGGACCGAAAAAAGTTTTTATGGAGATTTAAAGATTTTTGACAGTTTGGGAAGGTTGATATTTTCCGATAAAATCTATTTCAAAAAGGATAGAAAAAGTTTAAATCTTAATTTAAATGTTAAAAGTGGAATCTACTTTATAAAAGTAAAACTTCCCCAAAAGGTTTTTACTAAAAAATTTACTTTTGTAAATTAAACCTTGACAGGAAGGAAACATAAATTAAATTAACATAAAAAATAGGGTTTTCTTATGGCAAAAAAAAGAAGAATAGTTAATAAGGAGATAAAACTTTTGAATAAGAGTAAAAAGAGTGATCTTATTGAGGATAAGGGCGAAAAGGTAAAACTTCTTGAGGACGAGAATCAAAAGATGAAAGATGAGATAGAAGCCCTTAAAACCCAGATCAAAGAGTTGAACGATAAATATTTAAGAAAGATGGCTGATTATGAAAATCAGAAAAAAATTTTAAAAAAAGAGTTCGAGAACCTTGCTGAAGAAAAGATAGTAAAAATATTAAAAGAGATACTGAACGTTGTTGACAACTTCGACAGAGCTATAGATGCTTTCAATAAAACTGACGACAAAAAGAGTATAATTGATGGCTTGAAGATGATAGATAACCAATTCCATCAGGTTCTTGAAAAAGTTGGTGTATCAAAACTTGAATGTATAGGTGAGAGTTTTGATCCATCGAAACATGAGGCTTTGTCTGTTGTTTGTAAAAATGAAGTTGAAGATGGAATTGTTGTTGAGGAATGTCAGAGAGGATATTGTTACAACAGTAAGGTTATAAGGCCATCGAAAGTTGTTGTTAATAAAAAAATGGATGATAACGAAATAAATAATGATTAACGGAGGATTTTATGGCTAAAGGAAAAATTATAGGAATCGATCTTGGAACAACCAATTCCTGTGTTGCTGTTATGATAAATGGGGAACCTATAGTTATCCCAAATCCTGATGGTGGAAGAACGACTCCATCAGTTGTTGGTTTTCAGAAGAATAAAGAAAAGGTTGTTGGAGTTCTTGCTAAAAGACAGATGGTGACAAACCCTGAGAATACCATCTATTCTATAAAAAGATTTATGGGAAGAAGGTACAAAGAGGTCCCTGAAGAGATAAAACTCGTTCCATACAATGTTGTTGAGGGACCGAATGGAGATGTTAGAGTGAATATAGATGGGAAACTCTATTCTCCACCAGAGATTTCAGCTATGGTTTTACAATACCTTAAAAAGGCGGCTGAGGATTATTTAGGTGAAGATGTCACTCAGGCGGTAATAACTGTTCCAGCCTATTTTAACGATTCTCAAAGACAGGCAACTAAGGATGCTGGAAAAATCGCTGGACTTGATGTTTTGAGGATAATAAATGAACCTACAGCTGCATCACTCGCTTACGGGTTGGATAAAAAGAAGAATGAGAAGATTGCAGTTTACGATCTCGGTGGTGGAACATTCGATATATCTATACTTGAAATTGGAGATGGTGTTTTTGAAGTACTTTCAACGAACGGGGATACACATCTTGGAGGAGATAATTTTGATGAGAAAATCGTTGATTATCTTGCTGATGAGTTTATGAAGGAGAATGGAATAGATCTAAGGAAAGATAAAACAGCGTTACAGAGATTGAGAGAGGCTGCTGAAAAAGCAAAGATGGAACTTTCAACCGTTATGGAGACAACCATAAATCTCCCATTTATTACAGCTGATCAGAATGGGCCAAAACATCTTGAGATGAAGATAACAAGAGCAAAACTTGAGACACTCGTTGAGGATCTTCTTAAAAGAACTTTGACTCCATGCGAAAAAGCTATAGCTGATGCGAAGATTAAAAAAGAAGAGATTAATGAGGTTGTTCTTGTTGGTGGAATGACAAGAATGCCTGCAGTTGTGAAACTTGTTAAAGAATTTTTTGGAAAGGAACCACATAAAGGAATAAACCCTGATGAGGTTGTTGCTATTGGAGCTGCAATTCAGGGTGGAGTTTTGGCTGGTGATGTCAAAGATGTTGTCCTTTTGGATGTTACACCACTTTCTCTTGGAATAGAAACTCTGGGTGGTGTTATGACAAAAATAATTGAAAGGAACACGACAATACCTGTTAAAAAATCTCAGATATTTTCAACAGCTTCAGATAATCAAACTGCTGTTACGATACATGTTCTACAGGGTGAAAGGGAGATGGCGTCAGATAACAGGACTTTAGGTAAATTCGAACTTATAGGAATTCCACCAGCACCGAGAGGAATCCCCCAAATTGAGGTAACATTCGATATAGATGCTGATGGAATACTTCATGTTTCCGCTAAAGATAAAGCAACAGGGAAAGAACAATCTATAAGGATAACATCATCAAGTGGTCTTACCGAATCTGAAATAGAAAAGATGGTTAAGGAAGCAAAAGAGTATGAGGCTGAAGATAAAAGAAAGAGAGAACTTGTTGAAGTTAAAAACGATGCCGATCAGTTTATCTACTCTTCTGAAAAGTTCCTAAAAGAGAACAGAGAAAAGGTGGATCCAGAACTTTTAGAAGAGGTCAACAGAGCGATAAAATATCTAAAAGATGTTATGCTTACAGATAATATCGATGATATAAAGAGCAGACTTGAAGCTTTAAAACAAGCGTTCTACAGAATATCCAGCGATGTTTATTCTAAATCATCCTCTGATACAACAGGTAAAAAGAGTGAGGGTGAGGATAAGAAAGAGAGTGAAACTAAAAAGGATGAAGCAGAAGAAGCTGATTATGAGGTTGTTGATGATGATGAGAAGAAGAAAGAATAATTAAAGATGGAAAAAGATTATTACAAAATTTTAAATGTTGATAGAAATGCAACGCCCGATGAGATAAAAAAAGCTTATCGGGCGTTAGCAAAAAAATACCATCCTGATCTGAATAAAGATAACAAAGAGGAAGCTGAAAAAAAGTTCAAAGAGATTTCTGAAGCCTACGAGGTTTTGATAGATCCTGAAAAGAGAAAAATCTATGATGCTTACGGATATGAGGGAGTTTCAGGGCAGTTCAGTCAGGGAGGATTTTCCTGGCAGGATTTTTCACATGCTGAAGATATTTCCGATATCTTCAAAGAGTTTTTTGGAGGAAGGAGCGGATTTGGCTCTTCTATATTCGATAATCTTTTTGGTGGAAGTTTTTCTCATAGAGGAGACGAAAGGTATTATGAAGAGGAGAGAAAAGGTAAGGATATAAAAATAAATTTGCGGTTAACACTCGAAGAAATTTTCTCTGGAACAACAAAAACTTTAAAATATTCAAGGTATGAAAAATGTAAAAAATGTGATGGCAAAGGTGGAACGGATATAAAGGTCTGCCCCGATTGTAAGGGAACAGGACAAAGGAAATACAAAAGACAAACTGTGTTTGGCACAGTGGTTCAGGTTGCAACATGCCCAACCTGTTCTGGAGAGGGAAAAGTGGTTGGAAACAAATGTAAAGATTGTTTCGGAGAGGGAATAGTTAAAGTTGAACATAGTGTTAAAGTTGATATACCTGCTGGAGTTTATGATAACTCTTATATGAGATTACAGGGAGAGGGAAACGCCCCAAAGCATGGTGGTAAATTTGGTGACCTTATAATAGTTTTTCAGGAAGTCCCTCACAAAAAGTTCATAAGAGAGGAAGGGAATCTTAAAACTGAAGTCTACATAAAGTATCCAACAGCCGTTCTGGGAGGTGAGGTCACTATAGAAATCATTGATAATAAAAAACTAAAACTTAAAATCCCTTCTGGGACTGAATCTGGAAAAGTCTTTATTGTTAAGGGGAAAGGGCTACCTGATCCAAACAATCCAAGAAAGGTTGGCAATCTCCTTGTAAAGGTAAATATTGAAATTCCGAAAAATATTGATGTTAAAGCAAAAAATCTTTTAAAGGAACTTGAAAGAATAATCTGATGGTTGAACCGATTTTTTTTGCTGAAAAAAAGGGAGAAAAAATTTTTCTTCCTGAAGATGAGTTACATCACCTTTCAGTTTACAGGATAAAAATTCCCTCAAAAATTTTATTCACAACAGGTGATGGAATACTCTTTTCCGGAATTGTGGACAGGTATGGTAGGATTTTAGAACTTGAAAAAATTTCGTCAACCCAAGAGAATGAATTCGTTAACCTTTATTTTGGATTGTGTGATAAAAATAGGATGAAATTCATTTTTGAAAAATGCACGGAGATCGGGGTTAGATCTTTCAATCCTATAATAACCAAGAAGAGTGAAAAGTATCCTTTAAAGAAGGATAGGGTATTTTCGATTTTAAAGTCTGCTGTTAAACAGTCGAGAAGGTTTATAATACCAGAGTACAATGATCCTGTGGAACTTTTTAAGATAGATTTCGATAGAGATGTTGATTCCTTTTTTGGTTCACTTGAAAAAAAAGAAAAGAGAAATATTGTATTTAAAAGTAAAATAGTAAATATATTTGTTGGTCCCCCATCAGGTTTTACAAAAGATGAAGAGTTGTTTTTGATAGATAAAGGTGTTAAGCCTTTCTTTTTAGATGTAGCAGTTTTAAGAACGGAAACTTTTGCTGTTTCATTTTTATCTATACTACATTATTTAAGAGGAAACAAACTTTGATTTTACGAATTAAAAAAAATTTAAAGTAATCTATCAAGATAAATTATCTGTATTAAAAAAATTGTTTGAATCGTACAAGATATCTTGACTTTAATTTTTAATCTATTAAAATTTTTAATGGAAATAAGTTTTTAATTATGGGATTAAAATGGAAAGTTGTATCTTCTGCAAGATAGTTAACAAAGAATTGGATGCTAAGATAGTTTTTGAAGATGATACATGTATAGCTTTTGAAGATATATCACCACAGGCACCTGTTCATATACTTTTGATCCCCAAAAAACATATTGAATCGATAGATAGAATTGAAAAAGAAGATTTAAAAATAGTTACCCATCTGATCGGTAAAATTTCTGAAATAGCAAGAAAAAGGGGTATAAAAAGTTATAGAGTTGTTTCAAATGTTGGTGAGGAATCAGGACAATCCGTTTTTCATCTACATTTTCATATTCTCGGTGGAAGAAGGATGAATTGGCCACCAGGATGATAAAAAAAGGAGGAAATATGAAATGTAATGTTGGAAAAATTGACAGGATAATAAGAATAGTAATATCTCTTATTTTTGCTGTTTTGGGTTATATCACAAAGTTATGGGTATTCTACATTTTAGGGGGAATATTACTTTTAACTGCTATTACAGGTTTCTGTATTCTTTATCTTCCATTTAAAATAAACACCTGTAACAAGAAATAAATTATTTTAAATCCTAAAGGAGGATTTATGAAAAAACTTGTAGTGATTGTAATGATTTTTATTTCCTTTGTTTTCATTATTTCCGATGAATGGCAGTCGAAATATGATGTAGTTTATGGATACTATCTATCTAAAGATTATGAAAATGGATACAAAAAAGGTCTTGAACTTTTGGATTATACTTTAAAAGAATATGGTTCAAAAAGTTCTGAGGCAGGACATATTTACAATATTCTTGGGCTAATATCAAAAAATTTGGATAAATTCGATGAGTCCGAAACATATTTTACAAAAAGTATTACCGCATTCAAAATGGTCAACGATTATCGAAATGTATCTATTATTAAATCTAATCTTGGAGGTCTTTACTTCGATTATTTTTATGATGATCTTGCCAGAGAGAATCTTGAAGATGCTGTAAGTTGGTTTGAACAGAATAACTCAAACGGAAAGTATGACAAGGATTTGATGAATCCTTATTACTATCTATACGAAATTTACAACTACTCTTACGATTATCCAAAAGCGATAGATTATATGAAAAAATTGATCAACGTTGAAGAAAAAAGTTATGGTAATACCGATACTATAGTTGGAGTGGACTACAGGTCACTTGCATGGCTTTATATCTATTCAGAAGATTTTAGTAATGCTGAAAAGAATTTTGAAAAGTCTTTGAGTATTTTAAAAGTTAACGGCGGGAAAAATAATATCTCACTTGGGATAACTTACAATGACTATGGTGTTCTTTACGATTATAAAGGTGAGTACAACAAAGCGCTCGATTACTACAAAAAGGCCGCAGGAATTTTTGAAAAAAGTAATAACATGGTAGAACTTGCAAATACATACAACAATATGGGGCTTGCTTATGAAAAGTTAGACAAATTATCAGATGCAAAAATATATTATCAAAAGGCTTACGATATATCTAAAAGAGAGTATGGTGAAAAAAATGATGAAACGAAAAAATACAAGGAAAATCTTGATAGGGTAAAATAGTAAAATATAAATTCTATCAAACATCTTTTCCCATCATATTGACACATCTATAATTTTTATATAAAATAAAAAATTAAATTCGCGAAAGTGGCGGAACTGGCAGACGCGCTGGACTTAGGATCCAGTAGGTAACACTGTGGGGGTTCAACTCCCCCCTTTCGCATAAATTATAAGGAGTATTTATGGAATACAATTTTGAAGAAAAGGAAAACTGGCATGTTGTTCTTAACATAAGTTTTACCAACGAAGAATTTTTGACGGAGTACAAAAGGGTTTTACAAGAGTTAAAGAATGAAGTTAAAATGGATGGTTTTAGACCTGGAAAAGTCCCAGAGAATCTTATTGAGAGTAAATATAAAGCACAGATAGAAGAGGAAACGGAGGAAAAACTTATCCAGAAAGGTTTCTTGAATGTTTTGAAGGAAAAAGAATTTCATATTCTCTCAAGACCAGTTGTTTCAAAAGTTGAAAAGGGAATCGAAAAAATAAACTTTATTGTAGAATTCGATGTTTATCCACAGATAGAGATCAAAAACTACGAAAAGATAACTATAGATCTTAAAAAGAAAGAAGTTGATGATGATATGATACAAAACAACATAAAACTTTTAAAAAATCTGTACGCAAAAGTTGAAGACAAGGATGGAGAGATTGAATTGGGAGATATCGCTATAGTTGACATGAGTTTCAAAGATGAAGATGGGAAAGAGATCGAGGATTTAAGTTACAAAGACTTTTCTATAGAGTTGACTGAAGGAGAGATACTTCCAATTTTCATTGAAAACCTTAAAGGAAAAAAGAAAGGGGATAAAGTAGTTTTCGATTATCAGTATCCAGATGATTATCAGGATGAAGGATTGAGGGGTAAAAAGGTTAACATAGAGATCCATATTAAAGAGGTAAAAAGAAAATCTGTTGAAAAAGATGATGAAGTTTTTGCTAAAAATTTTGGGTTTGAGAATTTCCAGAGTTTGAAAGATATAACGAGAAAAAGACTTGAAAACGATATAAACAGAGAGTATGACTTTGAAAAGGAAGAAAAGGTTATAGATTATATAATCAAGGAAAACCCATTTGAGCCACCAAAATCTTTAGTCCAGATGCACCTTGAATCTATAATAAATTCTTTAAAGAATTCAGGTAGAAACGAGTTTGATAATGATGAGAAACTTAAGGAACTCTATTTGAATTACGCTGTTTGGAGAGCAAAAAGGGAGATAATACTGACAAGAATTTCAGTTCAGGAAAATATCAAGGCTACAGAGGAAGAGATTGAAGAGGAAATAAAAAAGATAAAACAGCATCCTGACTCGAGAGTACGCCAGATGGCTGAAGATGAAGGTGTGAGAGAGGAGATAGAAAAAAGTATAGTATACAGTAAAACTATGGATTTTATCAACAACAGAGTGGAAATTGTTCAAAATTAAAAAAGGAGTTAAAATGACTTTGATCCCTATGGTTGTTGAAAGAACGGGAAGAGGAGAGAGGGGATACGATATATATTCCCGTCTTCTCGTTGATAGAATAATATTCCTTGGCGGTCCCATAGATGATGAGGCTGCAAACCTTATTATAGCTCAGATGCTTTTTCTTGAGGCTGATAATCCAGATAAGGATATAAACCTATACATAAACTCAAATGGTGGAGTTGTAAGTAGTGGATTGGCTATTTACGATACAATGCAGTATATAAAATGTGATGTTTCAACAATTTGTATGGGTGTAGCAGCTAGTATGGCTGCCGTTATTTTGATGGCTGGAGCAAAAGGTAAAAGGTTCGCTCTTCCAAACTCAAGGATACTTATTCATCAACCTATGGGTGGTGTTCAGGGGCAAGCTTCAGATATAGAGATACATGCTAAAGAGATTTTGAGAATAAAACAGAAGTTGAATGAGATAATCTCTTTTCACACTGGAAAAGATTTAAAAAGGGTAGAGGTTGATTCTGATAGAGATTTCTGGATGAGCGCTGAAGAGGCAAAAGATTATGGAGTAATAGATAGTGTCATTACATCAAGGAAAGTAGATGAAAAAAAGTGAAAACCAGTGTGAGGGATGTTCTAAAAATCTAACATCGGATTACATAGTTGTTGATAATAAAAAATTCTGTTTTGAATGTGCGGGACTTTCAATACAAAAGAAAGAAAAGGAAGAAGAAACATCCTCTTTATTAAAAAAACTTCCAACTCCAAAAGAGATAAAAAGGGAACTTGATAAATATATAGTTGGACAGGATTACGCTAAAAAGGTAGTATCTGTTGGAGTTTACAACCATTATAAAAGGATAAAACTTGGAGTAAAAGGTGGAGTAGAAAAATCCAACATTCTACTATTTGGTCCAACTGGAGTTGGAAAAACTTTGATTGCAAGAACTCTTGCACAGATATTGGATGTCCCTTTCTCAATTTCTGATGCTACATCTTTAACTGAAGCAGGTTATGTTGGAGAAGATGTTGAGAATATACTTCTAAGGTTGATAATATCATCAGATTTCGACCTCGAAAGAGCAAAAATAGGGATATGCTACATAGATGAGATAGATAAGATAGGAAGTAAAAATGCAGGTAATCCTTCTATAACAAGGGATGTCTCAGGTGAGGGAGTACAGCAAGCACTTCTAAAGATACTTGAGGGAACTGTTGCAAACATTCCTCCTTATGGAGGAAGGAAGCATCCTGAACAAAAGTACATTCAACTTGATACTACAAATATCCTTTTCATAGCTGGAGGGGCATTTAACTCTCTGGATCAGATAATTAGAGATAGACTCGATAAAACAACCATAGGCTTTAAAAATAAAGATGCTGAAAAAGAGGATCTTGAAAGAATGATACTTAAAAAGGTAGAACATAGAGATTTTGTCAATTATGGGATGATACCAGAATTTATCGGAAGGTTTCCAGTTATAGCACCTCTTTTTGAACTCACCCACTCTGAACTGGTTAAGATCCTTTATGAACCTGAAAATTCTGTTATAAAGCAGTATGAAAAACTTTTTATACTTGATGGTAAAAAACTTGAGTTCACGGAAGGTGCTCTTAACTTTATAGCGAAAAAAGTTGAAGAGAAAAAAACTGGAGCTAGAGGCTTGAAATCTGTAATAGAATCGTATATGCTTGATATAATGTTTGAATTACCGGAGAGGGATGATATTAAAGTTGTAAAAGTTACAGAAAAGGACCTTAAAAAATTCTATAATGATAATTGATATGGATGAAAAAGAAAATTTATCTTATGAATCATTGTTCCTTTTGATAGATATATCCGGAAGAGAGATAGAACAGAAAATTTCCTTAAAAAGTCTAAACAGAATCGATATTGTTGATAAATTTGATATAGATCTTCAAAAAACAAAAATTTATGAAAATGAGTATTTCGTTTTAAAATCTTTTAATAGGGAGGATATATCAGGTTTACTTCTAAAAGTTTTAAAAATAGAAAATTTGGGAGAAAGAGTTCTCAGGTTGTATGTTTTACCTGTTGATTATATCAAAATAAAAAAGGTTATAGATTATCACAACTATAAAAAAGTTAAATGTGAAAAGGTTGTTTTTAAAGATATTTTGGATGAAAATAAAAAACGTGGGTATCTGAACCTTTTAAGAAAAAATTTTAAGGAGTTATCAAGTTTTTACAAAATCGATAAAGATTTGATTGTAAAAATTAACTCTGAGAATGATCCATTTTTACTTTCTGAGATAGTTTTATCATCTTTAGAAATTGATAGTGGTTTGTTTTATAGTTTCGTATTCGAAACCGATTTGGAAAAAAGATACAAAAAACTTTTGCTTACAATAAAGGAAGAGATAGAAAGAAAAAAGTTAGAGGAAAGAATATACGAAGAGGTTTTAGAAAATATTCAAGAAAATTCTGAAAAAGTTTTTTTAAAAGAGCAATTGAAAATAATAAACAGAGAACTTGGTCAGAATGTTGATACTGGGGATGAATTCCTTAAATTGAAAAATAGGATTTTGAACTCTGACCTTTCAAATGTTGCGAAGGAGAAGGCTCTTGAAGAGGCTCATAGGTTGAAGTCTCTTCCAACTTATTCTCCGGAGTACAGTATCATTAAAAATTATATTGATTGGATTCTTTCTCTCCCTTGGAAGAGAGTTACTGTTGATAACTTTGATATCAAGCTTGCGAAAAATATTTTAAGTAAAAACCATTATGGACTCGCACAGGTAAAAGAAAGGATCCTTGAATATCTTTCAGTTTTAAAACTCTCCAAAAATAGTAAAGGGCATATTCTCTGTTTTGTTGGGGCACCCGGTGTTGGTAAAACATCTTTGGGACAATCTATTGCTCAGGCTATGGGAAGAAGATTTGTAAGAATCTCTCTGGGCGGAATAAAGGATGAATCTGAAATAAAGGGACACAGAAGAACTTATGTAGGCGCTATGCCTGGAAGGATTATTCAGATGATGAAAAGAGCGGGTGTTGTAAATCCTGTTTTCATGCTTGATGAGATAGATAAACTTGGTGGTGATTTCAAAGGAGATCCTTCCAGTGCTTTTCTTGAGATACTTGATCCTCAAATAAACAATAGTTTTTCTGATAACTACCTTGAGATAGAGTACGATCTTTCAAAGGTTCTTTTCATTTGCACTGCAAATGTAACTCACACTATTCCCACTCCTCTCTTAGATAGGATGGAAATTATAAAAATACCAGGTTATCTTGAATTTGAAAAGGTTGAAATTTCTAAAAAATTTCTTATACCAAAGATTATGAAAAGATCAGGATTGAAAAAACAGGATATAATTTTTCAAGATGATGGTATAGTTAAAATCATAAGAAACTATGCTCCCGAAGCTGGTATCAGAGGTTTGGAAAAAAATATTCAAACCATAATGGGTAAAAGAGCCAAAGAAATAGCACTTGGTGAAAAGATTAAAAGTAAAAAAATAGGGAAGGAAGAGGTTTTGAAATATCTTGGTCCAGAGGATTATATTGAAAGGATAAAAGAAAAAGAAAATATCCCTGGTGTTGTTAATGGTCTTGCTTGGACACCTCATGGTGGTAAAGTCCTTACAGTTGAAGCTATAATCTTAGAAGGTAATGGGAATCTTCAGTTAACGGGACAACTGGGAGATGTTATGAAAGAATCCGCATCAACAGCGATAAGTTATCTCAGGAAGAATTATAGATTGTTCGGTATAGATAAAGATTTCTACAAAAATTTTGATATACATATACATATCCCTGAAGGTGCTATTCCAAAGGATGGACCATCTGCAGGTATAACTTTAGTTGTATCATTGATCTCTGCTCTGAAAGAAAAACCTGTTAAAGAAAATTTTGCCATGACTGGAGAGATAAGTTTAACAGGAAATGTTTTACCTGTTGGTGGATTGTTTGAAAAGATAGTTGCGGCCCAGATTGATGGAATAAAAAACATAATTGTTCCTAAGAAGAATAGATCACAGTTAAAAAAGATACCCTCAAAGGTGAGAAGGGATCTTAAATTTTATTTTGTAAACAATATTTATGAAACATCAAAAATACTATTTTGATAGTGATTTTGCTGTCAAAAAGGTTAATCCCTCGCTCGTTATAATTTTCGGATATATAGTTTTTATTCTTTCGGGAGCACTTCTTCTCTCTTTACCTATATCTTTGAATGACCAAAAATCGAGTATAAATTTTGTCGATGCAATTTTTACATCTACCTCAGCGGTTTGTGTTACCGGGCTCATTGTAAAAGATACCGCAACATTCTTTTCACCATTTGGTAAACTGATCATTTTGGTTCTTATACAGATGGGGGGGTTAGGTTATATAATGATATCAACCTTTTTCACTCTGGCCATAACCAAAAGAGTTGATTCAAATATAAGATTCCAGACTCTTCAGGAATTTCAAAAGTTTTCAAGTAACCAGATACGAAGTTACCTTACAAAGGTTCTACTTTTTGTGTTCTCTGTTGAACTTCTGGGAAGTGTTATTTTCTTTTTCAGATTTAGCAAAGTTTATCCAGATTTGACAAAAGTATTGTTCTATTCAATTTTTCATTCAGTTTCATCTTTCTGTAACGCTGGTTTCTCAACATTTTCAACAAACCTTTACGATTACAGAAACGATCCTTTCATAGTTATGACAGTTTCTTCTCTAATAGTAATAGGTGGATTAGGTTTTATTGCAATAAGGGATATTTACAAAAATAGGTTTTATTACAAAAGATTGAAAACTCACACCAAGATAGTTTTGATAATGACAGCCCTTCTTATAACAATCCCCTTTTTTCTATTTTTTATTTTTGAAAGCAACAGTTCTTTAAGGGAGTTTGATATTTTCGGTAAAATGGTTAACACTCTCTTTCAAGTTATAACTCCAAGAACAGCAGGTTTTAACACTATAAATTTCGCTCTGTTGAAAAGCCCTTCGATTTTTCTACTAATGATCCTTATGTTTATTGGAGCATCCCCTGGTGGAACAGGTGGTGGTATAAAAACTACTACTTTTTATCTTGTTGTCAGTTATATGGTCAACAACCTAAAAGGGAGAAGGAATCTGAACATTTTCAGGAGAAGGGTCGATGAAGAGATAACAATGAAATCGTACTTTATTTTTACAATAACAATATTGATTTTTATTCTCGCTATCCTTTTTCTTCTTTTTACAGAAAATCAGGAACCATTTAAGATATTTTTTGAAGTTGTATCTGCTTATGGAACTGTAGGACTATCTTTAGGTGGAGAGTTACCTAACGTATCACTTGTTGCCAATTTTACTCCAGTCGGAAAAATTATCATTATCTTTGTTATGCTGGTCGGTAGGGTTGGAGTTTTAACCGCTGTGAACATATTTTTAACCAAAGATAAAAAGGATTCTTTCCAATATCCAAAAGCGAATGTGCTTGTAGGATAAGGAGGTTTTATGGGTGAAAAAAAGTTTTTTGCTGTTATAGGGCTTGGAAGTTTCGGTTACTATGTTGCTACAAAACTTGCGGAAAAAGGGTATGAGGTTATTGCAATAGATATCGATGAAAATAAGATTGATGATATTTCAAACAAGGTTACACATGCTATACAGTTGAACGCTCTCGATGAAAAAGGGTTAAAGGAAGTTGGACTTATGGATGTTGATGTAGCGATAATAGCTATAAAAGATATAGCAACAAGTATCCTGCTTTCATCTTTCTTGAAAGAGGATTTAAAAATAAAATATGTTGTTGCAAAAGCCAGTGACCAAAAGCATGGTAAAGTTCTTGAAAAAATTGGAGTAGATAGAATAATATACCCTGAAATTGAAAGTGCTGAGAGGTTAGCTAAAAATCTAATTTCTCCATCGATTTTCGATATAATTGAACTATCATCTTCACACAACCTTGTTGAGATAAAGGCGCCAGATATTTTTGTTGGAAAAACTTTAGAGGAGATCGATTTTAGAAAAAGGTTTGACATAAATATTATTGCAATAAAGAGAAACCAACCTTCAACAACTGAAACTTACAAGTTGAGCTATGAAGAGAGCATAATAATATCTCCTTCACCAAAGGAAAGAATAATAGAAGGTGATATTCTTGTAATGGTGGGACTTAAAGAACATCTTGAAAAGATTGAAAAATTATAATAATATTTAACAATGGAACCAGATAAAGAAAAAATACTTGAAGCAGGTTACTTTTATTTCCATAACCAAAATTTTAAAGAAGCGATAAAAATTTTTGAAAAAGGTTTGGCAATGTTTCCAGATGACATCGATATCTATTATAATCTTGGAATTGTCTACGAGAGTATAAACGATATCGAAAAAGCGAAGGAATGTTTTAAAAAAGTTTTAGAAATTGATAGTGAAAACACAGATGCCAAAAAACATCTTGAAAAATTAATAAACATTTAGGGAATTTTATGAGAAATGTTTTAACATCCTTTCTCGATTTTTTAAAGTTAAAAAATATTTCCTTCATTCTATCAACCTATGATGGCAGAGTAGTTACAGATTTTAGAAAAGAAAACTTTTTAAAAAACAGTTTCGATTTAAAATCTTTTTTATCACATTTAAAAATTAAGAAGGACACTTTTACCATTAACACGTATGATGATTACACATATCTTAATTTTCCAAAATATCAAAAGGTAATAATATTTTTTAAAAATGAAATCAGTACTTTCTCCATAATGGATACATACCTTCTCGCAGAACTACTTGATAGTATTGATTCGGCAGTTTGTTTTCTCGATAGCAATTTTAAAATTATTCTTTCAAACCAAACCTTTCAAATAAAATATGGTAATTCCTATTTAGGTAACGCAACATATTTCAGTGAATATATTTTACCTGATTATCTTGAAAAAACGATTAACTCTTTAAAAAAGAAATCAAAAGAGGAACTCTTTGTGGAAATGTATGATATCAATGGGAACTCAAATTCCGTTAAGGTCAGCATCTTTCCATGGGAGAATTATTCTATAGTTATAATATACGATCTCAAAGAAAAGGAATTATGGACAAAAGAGATTGAGGGTTTGAAAAGGATACAAAATCTTGTTTTTGATGCGATAGCACAAGGTCTTATAGTGCTCGACCGTGAAGGTAACATAATTAAATTTAACAAATTCACCGCTGAAAAATACAAGTTTACAAGTTCAGAAATGATCGGGAAAAATATTTTTGAACTTTTTCCCGATTTTCTTGAATTCAAACTCGATAAAGTTCTTGCTGAAATAATTGAAACAAAAAAAACTAAAAGAATCCTTGGCATAAGAAGATATTCTTCAAGATTGAAAAAGGAACTTGTTCAAAATCTTTACGGTTATCCTTTAATAGAAAATGGAAGATGTGTGGGAGTTGTTGTTCTTATAGAGGATATAACAGAAAAGAAGATCATTGAGGAAGAGTATCATTTCGTTCAAAAAAAGAATGAAATAGTTAACGATCTAAACAATCTATTCTCTACAAACATAGATTTAAATCTTTTAATACCTCAAGTTTTAAAATACCTCTATAAAAATTTGAAATCCAAAAGGATCTACTACATAGATATTCTGAATTATAAATATTATAAAGTTAACCCAACCAGTTTTGAATTACAGGATATAAAAAGTTCTCTACTTGAATATTTTAAAAATCTGAAAGATGATAATCTTTTATATTTTTATGGTTCAAAGTTGAAAGAACTGCAGATAAAAAAGAATACTAAAAATATTGTATACCTTCCTGTAACATACAATAAGAAAATTTTTGGAAAAATAGTGCTTGAATTTGCTGAAGAGGTTGTTAATGACAGGTATAAGAAGGATTTTATTGAAACTTTTTATGAGCAGGTTGGAATAGTTTTTGATAAATCTTACATATATGAAGAAAAGAATGAGAGTTTAAAAAAACTTGAAACTATATTGAAAGTTTCAAAGATACTTTCTCAAAATAAGGATTTCAAAAAGAGTTTTAGAACTCTTCTTGAATTTTTAATAACAGAGATAAAAGCTGATAGAGGGTTCATCCTTGTAAAAACTGAGGAAGATAAACTGAGGGCTGTTTCCGCTATAGGTATAGATGAAAGAGAGTTGATGGAAAGGGATTTTATTTTTGGAAGGGGAGTATCAGGAAGTGTAGCTTTAACGAAAGAACCTTTGATGCTTGATAACCTTTTAAAATTTCCAAATGTTGAATATACAAAAGGATATAAAAAACAGGCTCAGGCGGGAATCTGTGTTCCTATAATTTTCAAAGGTGAACTTGTTGGAGTTTTGATGCTAACAAGATTTGGTAAAAAACCATTTACCGAAAAGGATTTTGAACTTGTAAAAATAATTTCAAACAACTCCGCAAGTTTTATAAAATCCCTTCTACTCCAGATGGATTCGGAGAATAAAATCGAACAGTTAACGATTTTATATAAAATGTTTACAAGTTTGAGAAGTTCTTTGAATTTGAATTTTTTATCAAAGATAGTTACAACTACACTTGGTAGTCTTTTTAGGAGTAAAGTATGTTTACTTCTTGAAAAAAGCAAAGATGAAACATATCGTATAAAAGAGACATACTTTGAAAATGAACAGATCAAATCCATTCTTTTGAAAAAGAAAAGTTACAATTTTGAAAAGAGTATAAATCCAAATGTTTCCAACTTTTTCGACGATCCAAAGATAAGTAAAGAATTTTTCAAAAAGAAAATAAGGTATACCACAGCATTACCCATTTTCATCAACGAGAATAACAGATTTTTACTCCTAATATTTACGGATAACAATTTAAAAACAAAAATATACGATTACACTTTCAACGCTATAGTTCAGGAACTATATATAAAATTCGAGAATGTTTTACTTTTTGATGAGAATGAAAGGAAACTGAAACAGTACAATATTATAAGTAACCTGATGGAAAAATTGATTTATGTAAGAAGTATCGAAGAGTTCTTTAAATACCTTCTTGAATCTGCTGTGGAAATAGTTAATGGAACTTACGGTTCTTTACTTTTTGAAGAGAATGGAAAACTTGTTTTCAAAGCAGCACTCGGTATGGACATTGAGAATTTGAAAAAAATAAAAGATATGACAGATAGTACAGCAGGGTATGTCTTTAAAAATGGAAATGCCCTTATCTTAAACGATGTATCTAAAAGTAAGTATTTTAAACCGATAAAATCTTTATCAAAATATTATAAAATAAAAAATCTTATTAATGTTCCATTAAAATTCTTCGGGAAGACGATAGGAGTCTTATGTGTTGATAACAAAAAGAATGGTTTTTTCAACCAATCTGATAGACAGTTTCTCGAAACACTTGCAAACACTGCAATAATATCGATTTCAAGATTTGAACAATCTTCAAAAGATTTACTCATTTCAGATCTTATTCTGAACAATATCCCTTCGGGTGTTATATATATAAACAAAGATGGTAAAGTTATACATTTCAACAACTCTCTTTTGAAAATAGGAGAGTACAAAAGGGAAGAGATTCACAATATAGATTACACGAATCTTTTTGAAGATACAAAAGGCATAATTAAAAATGTTTTCAGTACCGAAAAACCTCTTTTCAGGGATGAGATAATTTTAAAGAGTAAAAAGAGAGGAAATATTCCTTGTGGTATAAGTATAACACCCATAAAGTTTGAAAAAGATCTTGAACTCGTTTGTATAATACAGGATCTGTCAGAGATAAAAAGGATCCAAAACGAATTGAA
Source organism: candidate division TA06 bacterium 32_111 (assembly GCA_001508335.1). GTDB lineage: Bacteria > Hydrothermota > 32-111 > 32-111 > 32-111 > 32-111. The sequence goes on along the minus strand of LGFX01000007.1, from coordinate 81,524 downwards.
GGCAAAAGAGAATTTGGCTATGCTTGGCCAGATGGCTGCCGGAATGGCACATGAGATAAAGAATCCCCTTTCTGGAATATTGACAGGAATGGAATTTTTGAAAATGAAACTAAAAGAGGATGATATTTTAACTGAATCGATTGATCTTGTTATTAAAGAGGTTAAAAGGTTGGATAGACTTGTAAACGATATGACTTCTTTTGCAAAAGTAAAAACAGTTCTTCTTTCGAAAGTTAACATACTTGATGTGTTAAACCATGCAGTTGAGATGGTTAAAAGCAAACTTGAGGAAACAAATATATCTTTGAATGTCAAGATCTCTGAAGCTAATACAGAGATAATGGTTGATGAAGAGCAGATGATAGAAGTTTTTATGAATATACTTTTGAACGCTATTCAATCTGTTGGGAAAGATGGTCATATAGATATTTCTTTAAAAAGAGAGGACGGCTGGCTTGTTATTGATATTTACAATGATGGTCCTAAAATTCAGGAAGAGAATCTTTCTAAAATTTTCGCTCCATTTTTTACAACAAAGAGTGGAGGAACTGGCCTTGGTCTTGCTATTTCTTTCAACATAGTTAAAGAACACAATGGAACCATATTTGCTGTTAACAGAGAGAAAGGGGTATCTTTCGTGATAAGGTTACCTTTAAAGAGCGGTTAAAAATGAAAGAGAAGATACTTGTTGCTGATGGAGAAATAACCGTAGCTAATTTTTTAAGAAAGATAGTAGAGTATGAAAAGAAAGAGAGTGTAGATGTTGACATAGCCACCGAAGGGGAGCTATTTAAAAATCTCTTATCCTCGAATCAGTACTCTTTAATAATTGTTGACTTATCCTTACCAGGAATAGATGTTTTTGATTTCATTTCAAACTATTCTGTGGAGAATCCTTTTTCACCCATAATCGTTATATCAGCAACAATAGATGTAAATCTTGCTATGACATGTATAAGAGGTGGTGCTTACGATTTTGTTTCAAAACCTTTTACTGCAGACACAATGCTTTTGGTTATAAGAAACGCATATGAGAAGAGGCAACTTTTGCTTGATAAGGAAAGGTTGAGTGCTGATATCCAAAAGATGAATGAAGAACTCATAAACACAAACCAACTCGTAACTGAGCAGAAAGAAAAACTTGATAACTATCTAAAAGAACTTCTAAAAAGTATTGAGGAACTGAAAACCTTTTCAGAGATGATCTCTATAATAAAGTCCTTTGAGTCAAATTCTTTGAACATATTTGAAAAACTGGATACAATCTTTAATCCCCATTCAATAGTACTTTTAATTTTTGATGAAAAGAGTGAAAACTTTGTTGTGAAAAAGGAAAGAAATTTTGAAAAGGAGTTCCCTGTAGGAACAAAGATACATAAAAGTCAATTCAAAGATTATTTCAAATCTTCAAAGATAAACATAGGTTACTCTTTAAAAGGAATAGAAAAGAATTCGACTGTTACATTACCAGTTTTTATAGGTAAACTTATAATTGGGATATTCATGTTTGATATAGATTCTTCAAAAGTTAAAGATGAGAAGATGGTTCTTTTTGAAATTGCAAGATTGGTAATAACGAACTCTTTAGTATCAGCAAAATTCTTTGAGGATTCAAGGAGAAGTTATCTTGAATCACTTATAGCATTTTTGTTCCTTGAGGAAAGGATATTCCCAGGATTAAAAAAACATAGTGAAAAGGTTTCAGCTCTATCAGTAAAAATAGCTAAAAGGATGGAACTCTCAGAGGATGAGGTAAGGGATGTCCAGTATTCTGCTTTGTTGCACCTTTTAGGACTTTTAAGTAAACCTAAAGAGATGTTCAACGCTCCAACATATTTTGATCCTGAAAAATCTCTTGAGATCAAGCAGGCAATAGTTTCTGGAGCGGATATTATAGCACCTCTTGTTATGCTGGAGGATGCTCAAAAAATAATAAAATACCTCTATGAGAATTATGATGGAACAGGTTTCTACAAACTTGTTGGGAAAAAGATCCCTGTAGGTTCAAGGATAGTTAGAGTTGCAGGAGAATACTGTGTTTTCAAAGATATTTTCAAGTTAACGGATAAACATATTCAAGGGATTTTCAACGAAAACGTTGGTAAAATGTACGATCCTGATATAGTAAAACTACTTTTTACTATCCTCAAAAACGAATAGATTATTTTTCCCTAAATTCTTAGCGATATATAATGCTTTATCAGCTTTATCAATAAGTGTTTCAAGATCGTCTCCATCTTTAGGGAAAAAAGAGACACCTATAGAAATAGTTAGATGGGATACCTTTGATGTCTCTGGGTTGAAATTAAAATTCTCAATCTTACTTTTAAACCTTTCAAGGACGAATGTTATATAGTTCTCATCTATATCCTTTAAAAGAAGTATGAATTCATCTCCACCATACTTTCCCAGAATATCAGTTTTTCTGAAAGTTTGTTTCATTATCTGAGCTATTTGAATCAAAGCCCTTGATCCCATAAGATGACCGTTTGTATCGTTGAACTCTTTAAAATTATCAATATCGAACATAACTATAGCAATTTTGTTATTGTTCGCTTTTGCTATATCTATTGCATCCTTTGCACTCACTCTAAAATAGGTTTGATCGTAAAGTCCAGTTAACCTATCTGTGATTGAAAGTTTGTAAGTTTCCTGATAGAGATGGTTCAGCTCTTCCTGTTTTTGATTGAGTTTTTCAGAAACATATTTAGAAAGATAGAATAGAAAAAAATACATTAAAGATATCAAAACCATATTTTCAAATTTTTCAAGAGTTCTGTACTCTATGTAAGGAAAAGTTTGTTTGAATGTGAATCCGAATGCGGATAGGGATATCAGAATGAGAAGAACAATAATGTAAAAGAGAGTATTTCTGTCCTGAATCAAAAAGTTTGAAGTGATTATATTGTATATGAAAAGGAAAAGGAGTGGAGATTTTATTCCACCTGAAAGAAAAATAGTTAAAATAGTATAGAGTATATCGAAATCTATCTGTATCATTCCTAAATATTTAAAATTTTCCTCATTCATCATAAGGTGTTTATTCTTTTGAAGGTATTTTAAATCCAGATATAGAAACAGGTTAACTATAATCGAAGTGATCTGCAAGAAAAAAAGATATTTTGGTGAAAAGGTGTTATTTATTTTTATTCCAAATATGTGTAGAAAAAAGAAAATAATTGCCAAACTTGTCAAAAGTATTGTTCTTATATTTATAAGCCAGAAAAGTTTTTCGTAGTTGAATTGTGTGTAAAATATATTCCCTTTATCTTCTCTCATCTCGAATAAATCATAATTAAATATCTAAAAAAGTCAAGAAATTACAAAATAACAAAAAACTTTACATTTTTTTAAATTCTACTAAAATTATTGAAAAAGGAGTTTTATGAAAAAAATTTTTGTCATTTTCGTAATGTTATTAACTATTCTTTTATCTTCTTGCACAGCTGTTTCACTTGAGCCTTACAGGAGTGCGGATACACTTGGGCCACTCCATTTAAGGGTGGGAGGAGGCTTTGTAGGTGGCTTTTCAAGTTATGCTAATTTGAGTAACGACACATTGTTGGACTTGGGAGTTTTTGTTCCTATGGCTTCAGTTTTTGCAGGTATTGGAATAACCAATAATATTGATGTATATGGAAGTGCTTCATTCTCTTTAATAACAAATCCTGTATACGGTGCCTCAGTGAAATATAAATTTTTTGATAGGTTTGGCTTAAAAATTGCTATTGTTCCGACCTTCAAATATAACTCTAACAACAATAATGATTTGGGAAAATATTCGACTTATGGAGGAGAGTTACCTTTTGTTTTAACTTACAGTTTTTTAAACTTTTTGTATCTTACAGGTGGCATACATACAGGTTATTATAAGGTTTCAGTTTACGAAAGTGTTAACACATCTTACGATTTTCTCTCTTACGGTTTTTTTATTATGCCTGAAGTAAAATTTTTCAATTTAAGGTTCTCTTTGGGATGTGACCTGAGATATTATGAGAGTTTAAAATACAAGTTGATTTACTCTGATGATTTAAACTATTTTCAAAAACATATCAACCCATTCTTAACAATCTCTTTTCAATTCTGAATAGTTATAAAACATTTTGATGTTGACTTTACAATCTTTTTATTTATAATTTAATTTCCTTCGGGGCTGGGTGGAAATCCCGACCGGCGGTAAAGCCCGCGAGCGAAAGCTGAACCGTTGAAATTACGGTGCCGACTGTAAAGTCAGGATGGAAGAAGGATAATTAGCCCCGATTGTAAAATCGGGTTTTTTTATGAATAAGAATGATGATGAAAAATTTATAAGAAAAGCTATAAAGTTAGCACTTAAAGCGAAAGGGAAAACATCCCCCAATCCACTTGTAGGTGCGATTATAGTTAAAGATGGAAAGATCATATCAAAAGGTTACCATCAAGGTTTTGGAAAACCCCATGCTGAGATCGAAGCTATAAATTCATCTCCAATATCTTTGGCAGATTCAACATTGTATGTAACTCTTGAACCATGTTCCGTTTGGGGCAAAACCCCTCCCTGTGTTGAAACAATAAAACAGATCCCTTTCAAAAGAATAGTAATAGGAATGAAGGACCCGAATCCTTATGTTAACGGTAGGTCAATAAAAATCTTAAGAGATGCTGGTTATGATGTTGAAGTTGGGATATGTGAGGATGAAGTAAAAAAACTCAACCCTTATTTTCAAAATTATATAGACTGTTTGAAAACTTATACAGTTTTAAAAGTTGCCCTTTCAAAAGATAATTTTATCTATTCAAAAAACTTTCCTGAAAAGTATATAACAACAGTTGAATCGAGAATAGATCTTCATAAAAAAAGGTTTGAGTTTGATGGTATCCTCGTTGGATCCAATACTGTAAATGTTGATGATCCTTTACTTGACACGAGGAACATAAAGATTGAATATAAACCAAAGGTTGTCATACTCGATTTCAGTAACAAACTTGATTATTCTAAAAAAATTTTTAAGGATAAGAAAAGGTTGAAAATAATAATCGTTTCTAAACAATTTGAAAATTATTTGAAGAACGAAAAGGATATCAAATACATTTTCGTTAAGAATAAAGATGAAAGTTGGGATTTTATTAAAAATAGAATGTGCGATTTTGGAGTAATTTCTCTTTTGATAGAAGGTGGGAAAAAGGTTTTTGTAGACTCTTTAAAACATAGTGTGGTAGATGAGGTATGGATATACAGATCGAAAATAAAACTTTTGAATGGTATAAAATTAGATATCGAAAGGATTTTAAAAAATAAAAAGTTTAAACTGATCGAAGAAAAAAAGATAAAGGATGATACTTTTAAGAGGTATATATGTTCACAGGAATTGTAAAAGAAACAGGGAAAATTTATGAGATACGAAAAAAATCTGAAGACTATATTTTAACCCTTGAAGTTTCTAAGAGTTTTTTGGAAGATGTTAAAGAGGGTGATTCCATTTCTGTTGATGGGGTGTGTCTCACTGTTGAAAGAGTTTGGGAGAGTTTTTTAAGATTCTATGCACTTAGCCAGTCAGCTGAAAAAAGCATAATAAGGTTCTATAAGAAAAACAAGGAAGTAAATCTTGAAAAATCTATGAGAGTAGATGATAGATTTGGGGGACATATTGTACTTGGACATGTTGATACAACAGGATATGTGAAAAAGATTATAAAACCGAATAGGAACAAAGTTGAAATTGAGATAGATGTTGGTTCGAAATTTTCTAAATTTCTTGTTGAGAATGATTCAATAAGTGTAAATGGAATAAGTTTAACTATAAAAAATGTTTTTGAAAATTCTTTCATTTTGGATATTATCCCTGAGACTTTAAAGATAACCAACCTCAAGAATTTAAATGTTGGTGAAAGGGTTAATATTGAAATAAACCAGATAACCAAAAATATTTACAAATTTTTGAAGGAGAAGAATAATGTTTAACAGAATAGAGGATGCTATAGAGGATATAAGAAACGGTAAGATTGTTATAGTTGTTGATGATGAGGATAGAGAGAATGAGGGTGATTTTATAATGGCTGCTCAGCTCGCTACTCCAGAGAAGATAAATTTCATGGCTAAAGAGGGAAGAGGACTTATATGTGTTTCCATGACTGAAGAGATGCTTTCAAGACTCGGGCTTCGACTTATGTGTGAGAATAACACTGCTCTTCATGGGACAAAATTCACTGTTTCTGTTGATGCTAAAGAGGGAATAAGCACAGGGATTTCCGCATACGATAGAGCATACACTATAAAACTTCTTATCGATGATAACTCTAAACCTGAAGATTTTGCAAAACCTGGTCATGTATTCCCTTTGAAGGCAGAAAATGGTGGTGTTTTAAAGAGGGCAGGACACACAGAAGCTGTTTCTGATCTTGCAAGGTTAGCTGGATTGAAACCAGCTGGGGTTCTATGTGAGATAGTTGATGATGATGGGAAGATGGCACGTTTACCAAAACTTTTGAAGATCGCTAAAAAGTTTAAGATGAAGATAATTACTATAAAAGATCTTATCTCTTACAGATGTAAAACAGATAAACTTGTTCATAAAGAAGCTGAAGCGAAACTACCAACAGAATTTGGGAAATTTAAAATAATTTTGTATTCTAACGATGTTGACAGCCATATACATGCTGCTTTGATTAAAGGTAATGTAAAAGGTAAAAAGAATGTTCTCGTTAGAGTTCATTCGGAATGTTTTACAGGAGATATCTTCCATTCGCAGAAATGTGATTGTGGAAAACAGCTTGAGAGATCACTTATGATGATAGAAAAAGAGAAAATGGGAGTTTTACTCTATCTCAGGCAGGAGGGTAGAGGGATAGGACTTGTTAACAAAATAAAAGCTTACCATCTTCAGGAAAAAGGATACGATACGGTTGAGGCTAACATAAAATTGGGATTTGCAGCTGATCTTAGAGATTACGGGATAGGTGCACAGATCTTAAAGGATCTTGGGCTTACAACCATAAAGCTTTTAACGAACAATCCAAAGAAGATAGTGGGACTAGAAGGTTATGGGATAAAAATTGTAGAAAGGGTTCCAATAGAGATACAACCTAATGAAAACAATTTTGATTACCTTTTAACTAAAAAGAAAAAATTGGGACATCTGTTAAAAAATATATAGGAGGTTTTATGGAAAGGTTTGAAGGAAAACTTGATGGAAGAGGGATGAAGTTTGCAATCGTATGCTCAAGATTTAACAATTTTATATCAAAGAATCTTATCGATGGTGCGGTCGATTGTCTTTTAAGACACAATGTTGACCAGAAGGATATAAAAATTTACATTTCTCCCGGTGCTTTCGAGATACCACAGGTAGCTAAGATGGTTATAAAAACTAACAAAAATTTAAATGGTATTATATGTCTTGGAACAGTTATCAGAGGGGAAACACCACACTTTGATTACATAGCTTCTGAGGTATCAAAAGGAATAGCTAAATTAAATCTCGATGTTGATATTCCAATATCTTTTGGTATAATTACAGCAGATTCAACCGATCAGGCTATCGAAAGAGCAGGAACAAAATCGGGAAATAAGGGTTACGATGCAGCTGAAACAGTTTTAGAACTCGCAAACCTTTATAAAAGGATATAAAGTTGGGTAAAAGAAGAAAAGCTCGTATTCTTGCTTTAAAAATCTTATACATCTATGAGATAAACGAATTCTCAAACCTTGACAACATCATAGATGAAGTTTTTAGAATCGAAGAAAATCTAACGGATGATGTGAAAGATTACAGTTTGAACCTTATTAAAAAAGTTACATTGTTCTTTAATAAATTGAATGAAATAATCGATAGTGTTACCAAAAACTGGTCTATTCAGAGGATGGCTATAATAGATAAAAACATTTTAAGAATAGCATTGGTAGAGATATTCTTCCAGGATAATGTTCCAGATATTGTCGCCATAGATGAAGCTATTGAGATAGCAAAACTCTATTCAACTTCCGATTCTGGTGGTTTTGTAAATGGGATCCTTGATAAGATATTAAAAAATAAGGAAAAATATTTATCGGAATTTAAATGAAATTTTTGATTCTTTCTGATGTTCATTCAAACTTCGATGCTTTGAAATCAGTTTTAGATTTTGTGAAGGAAAATTATCAGAACAATTTTTATGAAATTATCTGTCTTGGAGATATAGTTGGTTATGGTGCAGAACCAAACGAATGTCTCGATACGGTATTCTCACTAACAGAAAGAATCCTTTTAGGGAACCATGAATGTGGTGTTCTTGGTAAAACGAATATAGGTTTTTTCAACTACTCCGCAAAGGAATCTATACTTTGGACAAGAAAGGTTATGAAAAAGAAATATTTTGAAAGGTTGAAAAAACTCGATTACACTTTTTCCTTTGAAGACTTTAAATTCTCCCATTCAACTTTTCAAAATCCATCATATTGGAATTATATTACATCGATATATGAAGCTGAGGATGAGTTTGATTATCAGGATTTCAAAATACTTTTCATAGGGCATACCCATATTCCAGTAGTTTATGAAAAAAATTCAGATGATGTAAAAATTATACAACCCGGAGAGTTAAAAATAAAAAAAAATTCCAGATACATTATAAATGTTGGTTCAGTTGGACAACCCAGAGATGGTGACAGTAGAGCTTCCTTTGTTCTCTTTGATAGTAACAAGATGATTGTAAAATTCCACAGGGTTGAATATGATATTAAAAGTGCTATGAAAAAGATTAACGATAGAAAGTTACCAAAGATACTCGCTGATAGGTTGGAGAAAGGATTATGAAAAAGGTATTGATAACTGGGGCTGAAGGTTTCGTAGCCTCATATCTTTATAAAATTTTGAAGGAAAAATATGATGTTGAAGGGACATATTTAGTTGAAAAAGATTTAGGCTACACATCCTACAAACTCGATTTGACTGATAAAAAAAGTGTTTTTGAATTTTTTGAAAAAAACTATTACGATTTTATTTTTCATCTCGCTGGACAATCCTCAACGAGAGTATCTCTTAAAAACCCTTATCTTACATATAATGTAAATATAAACTCGACTTTAAACATAATAGAATCTTTAAGGTCTTATCAGAGAAAAACAAAATTTATATTCATCTCAACATCCGATGTTTACGGTATTCCTAAATACCTCCCTATAGATGAAAAACATCCTGTAAACCCTCAAAACCCATATTCGATTTCAAAAAAAATATGTGAGGATATCATTCAAAGTTATGAAATGTTTGGTCTGAATTATATAATTATAAGAGCATTCAACCATATTGGAGTTGGGCAGAATGAAAATTTTTTTATTCCGTCACTTGTTAGGAAAATAAAAGAGACTCAGGATGGAAAGGTTAAAGTTGGGAATCTTAATCTGAAAAGAGATTTTACAGATGTCAGGGATATGGTTTACGCTTACTCTCTTGCTATGGAACTAAAAAATGGAATATACAATATATGTTCGGGAAAAAGTTATTCTCTAAAATACATTGCTGATTATCTTGCTAAACTATCAGGTAAAAAAATCACTTTTGAAATCGATGGATCCCTTTTAAGAAAAAATGAACCTGAAGAATTTTTGGGAAGTATGGGACTCTTTAAAAGTATAACAGGTTACAGAAATCGTTATTCTTTAGAGGAAACTTTAAAATGGATTTTTGATAATTATGACAAAACTGATAGTTCTCTCTGATATTCATTACAGAAAAGGTGAACAGAAGATCTTTTCTAAAATTAAGAAAGTTTTGGAAAGGGATAAATTTGAAAAGGTAGTTTTTCTTGGAGATACTTTCGATTTTTTTTTTGAATTTAAAGGTAAGTTCTACAAAAAGGAAAATGTTGATTTGCTCGATTTTTTAAGGGATCTTTCAAAAGATTATGAACTTTTTTTTATAAGAGGAAACCACGACATTTTCATTGGAAATATGTTTAAAAAGGTTACCGGTTGCAAGTATGTTTTTGATGATATGTGTTTAGAGTTCGATTGGGGAAAAGTTCTTTTAACTCATGGGCATCTTCTTAAAAATGACGGTTTGTTGAAAAAATTTTTCTATTTCATTTTGAAAAACAAATTCGATAGATTTCTTTTTTCACTCCTCCCTGAGAGTTTAGGATATAGATTGGGGATACAGGTATCGAACCTTTGTAACTTAAGAAAAATGGATAAAAATGTCAAGATGAAAAAGATAGAGAATGTAAAAAATAGTTTCGGAGAAAATTTTCAAAAAATCGTTATAGGTCATTACCATTTGGATTTTGTTTCCGAAGATAAAAGGATTTATATTTTATCGGATTTCAAAGAGAATGGAAGTTATATTGTGATAGATGAAAAGGGGGTGTTTTTTGAACATTTTTAAAATTGTTGATAGAGCGAACATAGAGCTTCTGGTTATGGAATCGATTAAGGAGGACAGAGCATTTACAGATATAACAACGCAGATGTGTGTTCCAGAGGAAGTAGAGGGAGTAGCAAACATTATAGCCAAGGAAAATGGTGTTCTTTCAGGAATACAGATAGCAGAGGTAGTTCTTCAAAATTTTGGTGTTTATGTTGTTGAATATTTTGCTGAGGATGGAGAGAATATAAAAGAGGGGAACAGACTCGCTAAGGTAAAAGGAAAGCTTAGAGGTATGCTTTCTGCTGAGAGGACAATACTTAATTTCATCCAGCATCTTTCAGGTATCGCAACCTATACACAAAAATTTGTAAAAATTGTTGAAAAGTACAACGTTAAAATACTTGATACGAGAAAAACAACACCGGGGCTTAGAACTCTTGAAAAGTACGCTGTTTTGTGCGGTGGTGGAATAAACCATAGGTTTGATCTTTACGACCAGATAATGATTAAAGATAACCATCTTTCTTTTATGAAGGATGACTTTACAGTTATTCAGAGGATGAAAAATAAATATCCGGATAAAAAGATAATAGTTGAAGTCAAAGATATCGAAGATATTGAAAAAATTTTAAATTATCCTGTTGATAGGATACTTTTAGATAACATGACACCAGAAAATGTAGAAAAATCAATAAAATTGATAAATGGTAGATGTGAGATCGAAATCTCAGGCAACATTGATGAAAAGAATATTGAACTTTATGCTCAAAAGTATCCTGATTTTATTTCTATAGGAAAGATAACACATTCAGCGAAAGCTCTCGATATAAGCATGAAGGTTGAAAATGTTTGATTTTTTAAAAATTAAAAAAGAATTCGATTTTGAAGATTACATATATTTTGATGAAACGGATTCTACAAATTTAAGAGGTATTGAACTTCTGAAAAAAGGAAAGAAAAATTTTTTGATAGTTGCAAAAAAACAGAATAATGGATATGGTAGATTCAACAGAAGGTGGGAATCCTATGAAGGAGGACTCTACTTTTCCTTTACCTTTGATTCTACAAAAGTATCCTATCCTGTTCAATTTTTTTCAATTGTTTGTTGTATGGGAGTTTACAAATATCTAAAAGGAGAAATAGATAATTTAACTTACAGATGGCCAAACGATATTCTCTGTGATGATAGAAAGATTTCTGGAATACTTCTTGAGTATTTCGATAACATCATTCTTGCTGGAATAGGTATAAATGTCAACAACGATATTTTCCCTGATAGTATAAAAAATATTGCAACATCGATATATCTTAGAACAGGTAAAAGAAGAGACCTCTGGGATGTTCTTTATTCTGTTTTAAAGAATATCTTAACTGTTAAAGATTTGAAAGAGATTTCAAACTTTTTAAAAGAGAGTGGAATGGTAGGAAAAAATGTTAGTTTGACTTCACAAAAAGAAGTTTTTGAAGGGAAGGTTGTTGGATTTGAAAAAGATGGCTCTATAGTTTTGGAAACACTTTCTGGTAAAAAAAGTTTCCTTGCAGGAGATGTCAAAATTTTGAGGTGAATTATGAAAATGCTTGTAGTTGGTCATATGCATTCGAATCCACAAAATAGGGAAGTTTTCCAGATGCTTATGGAAGAGCATGAGGTAAAGATAACATATCCAAAAAAATGGATTGGAGAGTTCGAAGAAAGATATTTTGATGAGAACGGATTTAAAAAGATAAAGTTCCCTTTCACAAAAAATGGATACATACCTTTTTTGAAAGAAAAGGATGAATATGATCTTCTATGGATCGATGAGGAACCTTATCTTCCACAGACATATTTTATTTTAAAAAATGTAAGGTATAAAAAATCTATTTTAAGAGGTGCTCAAAATATTTTAAAAAGGGATTTTTTTAGGAACATTTTATATGATTTCGTAAAAAAGAGAGTAGACCTTTTCGTTGGTGTAGGAGAAGGTTCGAAAGATGTTCTTGAAAAAATTTTTGAGAAGGAGTCTAAAATAGTTCCTTTGCATGTCCCAGATGAATTCTTTTTAAACGAAGATAAAAATTTTTCAAAGGAGAGACTTACATTGGGGTTTGCAGGAAGGTTGGAGGAGAGTAAAGGAGTTTTCCTTTTAATTGAAATTTTAAAAAATTTTAAATATGATTTCAAAATTAAAATAGCAGGTAAAGGAAAATGTGAAAAGAATCTGATAGAATTTTTGAAAAGTTCGAAAATCGAATTTCAGTTTTTAGGATATGTTGACCATGAAAAAATGAAAGATTTTTATAGGGATGTTGATATATTCTTAAACCTTTCAAAGGATACACCTTTATGGAAAGAGCAGCAGGGAAGAACTATCATTGAAGCCATGGCTTCAAAATGTGTTGTTATTTCTACCAAAAGTTTTGATATAGAAAAAAACTATAAAGGCAGTGCCATAATAGTTGATTATGATAAGGATGAGATTATAAAAAATTTAAATGCACTTTTTGAAAATAGGGAAAAACTTTATGAAATTTCAGAGTTGGGAAACAGAAAAGCAAAAAAATTTTCAAGATTTGAAATTTTAAAAATAGTTAGCGGTATAATTAAAGAGTATGTCAAACCTTTTATCGGTTGATATAGGAAAGAAAAGAACAGGTTTATGTCTTTGTTTGGATGGTATAATTTTACCTCAAAAACCAATAAAAACTAACGAACTTGAAAAAGTTTTAAAAAAGTATATCTTGGATTACGATATTAAAAAAATAATATTCGGGGTTCCTCTCGATAAGGATGGAAAGGATAATGAAATGTCTCTTTGGATAAAAGATCTTGTTGGAAAGATCGAAACATTTGGGGCAGATAGAATTTTTTTTAACGAAAGGTTAACAACTAAGGAATCTGAAAGGTTGATAAAGGATAGTGGATTGAAAGAAAAAAAAGAGAAGATTGTGGATTCCATTTCAGCGATGATAATTATGAAGGAGTATTTAAATTTTGAAAGGGAAAGATAAATATCTCGGTTTTTTAATTTTGTTAATTTTTTCTGTTATTTTAATAAAGTTGAATTATAAAAATCTTAAAGTTGATAACGATGAGGTTTTAAAAGAGTACGTTAGAATAGAAATAGAAAAAGGAATGAGTTTTAAAGATATAGAAAAAATTCTTTTGGATAGTTGTATCATAAAAAATCCAAAACTTTTTAAATTTTTTGTAAAAGTTTTTAACGCTGATAGAAAGTTGAAATCTGGTGTTTATCTTCTCGAGAAGGAACAGAACGAGTTTTCCGTTTTCAACAAGATCTACAAAGGAAAAGTTTTACAAAAAAAGATTGTTATACCTGAAGGATTCAATTTGAAACAGATATTCAGAAGGTTGAAAGAGAGTCTCGATATAGATTCAACCGAGTTTTTCTCAACATGTTCATCTAAGGAGATTTTAAAAAAGTATGGGATAGAAGGAAAAAATTGTGAAGGGTTCCTTCTTCCTGAAACTTACTATTTTACCGATGATATGGGTGCAAAAGATATTGTTTTAAAAATGTTAAAACTTTTTGAGGAAAGGTATCCTGAAACCCTTTTTAAAAAAAATGATCTGAATTTTACAAGGTATTCCTATATAATTTTAGCATCCTTGATAGAAAAGGAAGCAAAATTGGATAATGAAAAATATACTATTTCTGGTATCTATTACAACAGGTTAAAAAAGGGGATGAACCTTCAATGTTGTGCAACAGTTTTTTATGCATTAGGAAGAGAGGGTGGAAAACTTTCTTATGAAGATCTTAAGATAAACTCTCCATACAATACTTACAAAAATCCCGGACTCCCTCCAACTCCAATTTGTTCACCTGGAAAAGTTTCCATAGATGCATCTTTGAACCCACAAAAACATGATTTTCTTTTCTATGTTTCAAATGGTGATGGGACCCACACTTTCACTAAAAGTTACAACGAACACATAAGGGTACAGAAAAAGATAAAAAAATGATTTTTCTTGAAAATAGTTTTATAAATGGTATTATAAATATGGCGGGGAGATATGTCTTGAACCCTGTCAGATCCGAAAGGAAGCAGCAGTAAAAGTCCTCTGTCTCCGCCGCCTATAAAAAAGGAAAATATATGTCGTATATAGTTTTTGCAAGAAAGTATAGACCTCAGAGATTTGAAGATGTTATAGGACAAGATCATATAGTAAAAGTTTTAAAGAATGCTGTTAAAAACAACAGGATTCCACATGCTTTACTTTTCTCTGGGCCAAGAGGTGTTGGAAAAACTTCAACAGCAAGAATTTTAGCAATGGCTCTAAACTGCGAGAATGTTGAGGAAGGGGAACCGTGTCTTAAGTGTAAATCCTGCAGGGATATAATGGAGGGAAGGGATGTTGATGTTGTTGAGATAGATGGAGCATCGAACAGGGGAATAGATGAAATAAGGGATCTTAGGGATAAGGCAGGATATGTAGCCATTTCAGCAAAAAATAAAGTTTTCATTATAGATGAAGTTCATATGTTAACAAAGGAGGCTTTCAACGCTCTTTTGAAAATACTTGAGGAACCTCCAGAGCATGTGAAATTCATCTTTTGCACAACTGAACCTTTCAATGTTATACCAACTATTCTTTCAAGATGTCAGAGGTTCGATTTCAAAAGGTTGCCAATAGTTGAAATAGTAAAGCAACTAAAAATTATATGTAAAGACCAAAACATAGAATACGAATTGGAAGGACTAAACCTTATTGCCCAGATGGCTGATGGTGGGATGAGAGATGCTCTCTCCATGCTTGACCAGATAGCCCTGATGCATAAAAAGATAACCTACGATGATGTAAATTCTATCTTTGGTCGTTTGGATACATACTTTTTTGTAAAACTTGTTCAAAAGGTTATTGAAAAAGATTTAAAAGGTATAATTGAGAGTTTCGAAGAACTTTTGATGAAAGGTTTTGATATAGAGACATTCGTATCAGAGTTTGCAAACTACTTTCACTATCTTACTCTTCTTAAAAATGATATAACAACGGACGAAATATCTTCACTCCATCCTGAAATTTTTGAAAAAGCGAAAGAGCAATCGAAACATTTTTCCAACACAACTTTAAATCAGATAACGAGAGAACTGATCGAACTGTCTAACAAGTTGAGGTTCGCTTCAAACAGAAAGATGGTTGTAGAAAATCAACTTGCAAGGATCCCATTTATGATAGACGGAAGGGATATTGATGAGATAATAAAACTTCTTAACGAAAAAAAAATTACAGAAAAAAAAATAATTGAAAAAAAAATTGATGATAGGATAGAAAAGGTAGAAACAAAAGTTGAAGAGAAAAAGGATGAGGAAAAAGAGGATCTCATATTCGAAAAATTCATAGAGTTTTGCAAAAGAAAAGATCCGGTTGTTGGAACCGCACTTGAGAATGGTGATATTATTGAAAGGAAAAAAGAGTATATAAAAATTTCCTTCCCAGAATCTTTAGAGTATGTTTTAAAAGGTGATAAAATAAAAAATCTTATAAGGGGTTTCAACGAAAAAATAAATCTTGAGATCCTTTTTGCTAAGAATGGAATAGATGATAACAGGATTATTAAGAGTGGACTTGAAAAGAATGAAAACGTTTTAAAAATAATGGAAAGGTTCAACGGAGAGATAGTTTACTGAGGAGGAATCATGGATATGAAAAAACTTATGAAACAGGCACAACAGATGCAAAAGATGATGGAAGAGATGGATGAAAAAATGAAAGAAACTATCATAGATGTAAGTGTTGGTGGTGGTATGGTTACAGTAAAGATGAATGGTAAGTATGATGTTGTGGATATAAAAATATCTGAAGAAATTTTAAAAAATGAGGAACCGAACATTGTTATGGATCTTTTAAAATCAGCCTTTAACGAAGCAAAAAATAAAGTTGAACAACTTAACAAAGAAGAGATGGGAAAGTTGACAGGTGGTTTTGGGTTGCCTGGTAATTTAGGGTTTTGATATGACGAGTTTTGAAAGGTTGAAAAAAATTTTAAAAGAACTACCTGGTATAGGAGATAAATCCTCAGAAAGGCTGATATTTTTTTTAATTTCTAAAGGGAAAGATTTTTCGAAAGAGTTATCAGAATCTATTCTTGAACTCTCTGAAAATATGAAGGTGTGTTCTATATGTGGAAGTATCGATGAAACTGACCCTTGTAGTATCTGTTCAAGTGGCAAGAGGGATGAGAGTATTTTGATGGTTCTTGAAAAGCCAAGGGATCTTTTTATTTTTGAAAGGACAAAAAGGTTCAATGGACTCTACCACATTCTTGGAGGGCTTATATCTCCTTTGGATGGAATAACACCTGAAAAACTCTCATTCGAAAAACTTTTACAAAGAGTTGAGAATGGAAAGATAAAAGAGATAATAATAGCACTTTCACCTTCAACTGAAGGTGAAACTACAACAATCTATCTTACGAAACTTTTAAAGGATAAGGTTGAAAGGATAACAACGATTGCAAGGGGAATACCTTTTGGAACAGATTTTGAGTATATAGATGATTTTACTCTCCAGTGTTCTGTTGAGAAAAGACAGAATATAGATTGATTTTCAAATTCAACATATTGATTTATTTCAATTATTATGATATATTTTATTTTTAAAAAAGGACTTAAAATGTTATCTTTCTTTAATTTTTTCAAAAGAAAGGGAGTTGTCCAGGATGAGGAATTAGATCCTACAGCTTTTGTCTATGCTTTGAAAACTATAAAAATAGAAGATGATGAACTCCTTGATATAAACAGGAGCGCCCATTCTATACTCTCCTCAATTTCAATTGAAGAGAAAGGACTTATAGATGAGATTGAAAAAATAGAGGAGAGAGGGAATAAACTTTACGCATCAATACAGATAGTTTCAGAAGCCGCAGATGTCCTAATCGATTATTCAAAAAATTCTACAGAAAGTATTAAAAATAGTATTACCGAATTCGATCAGGTTATTAACCAGTTAAATATTTTTACAAGTGGTTCTTCAAAGATACTTGACATAGTTAAACCTTTCAACGATTACTCTAAACATATAGGGCAGATAACCGAAATAATAATAGGAATAGCTCAGATGACAGAATCAGCGGCAAGGAATGCTGGTATAAAATCTTTCCATGCTGGAGAAAGTGGAAAGGGATTCGAGGTTATAGCTGATAGGATGCTCCTTCTTGCAAGTAAAACTTTCAGCCTAACAAAAAGGATACCTGAAAGTATAGAAAATATAAAAGTGAAAACTGAAGAGGTTGTAGAATCTGTTGATAATGTTACTTCCAAAATAGACACCTTAAAAAGAAATATAGATCTTTTGAGTTTCAGATTGAAAAATGTTCAGATGAACCTATCAGATATTGTATCAAAATCTGATAGGATGAAAGAGTATATAAACATTCAGGATAAAAACAAAAATCTTATTAATGATCTGAACCGGAGTGTTCAAAATATAGTTGATATCTCTTTGCAATCGACAGAGAAACTTCTAACCATGGTAAAAACTCAATCTGATGTAAAAATAGGGTTATCCAATCTTATGCAACAACTCGATCCTCTATCGGATCTTATTTCTGAAAAAAAATCTATAGAAAATGCATTATCTACAGAGTTGAAAATGTTCAAAAAGATAGAAATATCTCTTGATAACAGTAAAAATATCATAGATCAAACAATGGGTGTTATAAGTGATTTTATGGATAGAAATGAGGAGCAATCAAAAGTTGTTAAGAACTATTTTCAGGCCATAGAATCTATAGAGGAGAGTGAGCAGCTTATGATCAAAAATGTAGGAGAGATCGAGGACAATCTTAATCTTCTACTTGGAGCTGTTAACGAATTCTCAACAAGTATTATCAATGTTAAAAGTGAAATAGAAAAAACTCACGAAATGATTTTAAACCTTAAAAAAGATTTCAACGATATATCCGTAAATTTGAAACTGATCCTTGAAACCAGTATTGAGTTGAAGGAGTTGTCAGAGCAGACAAAACTACTTTCACTCTATGCCTCAATTGAGGCTGCAAGATCAGGAAAATATCAACAGAACCTTGGAGTAATAGTTTCCCAAACAAAGGAGTTGATCAAAAAAGCAACTGACGCTTCTCTGGAGATAAAAAATATAGTTAAAAACATGGAAAACCTTCTTCTGGATATTCTTAAGATCGTTGAAAAAGAACTGGATTCTGCTAAAAAGATTATCTCTTCAATAGAAACTAGTAGTAAAGTTGTAAACGATGTAAAAGATTCTGCTGAGAATTTTAAAAATCTTTTAAAAGAGATATACGACTCTATCACCCATCAGGAAAGATTAAAGGATGATATAGTAAAACTTTACAAAAATATAATAGCTAAATCAGAGAGAATAAATCAGATGGCTGAGGAACTTAACAAGATTTTTAAAAACGATATTTTAAAAAGTGATGAGTCTTTGAAGATGGTAAAGGGAATACAGGATACCGTTTCAGAAAAATTCATAGTTAAAAGGAATCCGGAAAAGAATAGATTCAAATTTATAATGAACAATCTTCCAGTTCACTGGCATCCCGCACTTGTTGGAGATTCAACGAGTAACACTATTTTACAACAGATACACTCAAGTCTTGTAAAATTTGGAAAGGATACCAATGTTGTTCCTGCACTTGCAAGATACTGGCATATAAACTCCGATGCCACCGAATGGATTTTTTTCTTAAGGGATAACGCATACTTCCATGATGGAACACCTGTGACGGCAGAGGATGTAAAAGAGAGTGTAAAAAATGTCCTTTTGACTCCAAATTCGTCTTTCGTCAACATGATTAAAGGTGCTCAGAGTTATATAAAAAGGAGGGCAAGGGATGTTGAGGGTATAGAAGTTATTGATGAACATACCATTAAATTTGTTTTAGAGTATCCATATATTCCTTTCCTTTCAAACCTTGCGGTTATATGTCTCTCTGTAATCAAAAAAGACATGGTAAAATTTTCAGATGATAAAATGAAAAAAAACTGTATAGGTTGTGGTCCTTTTATTTTAAAGCATGTTGATGATGAGGTAATTTTATTGGAATCAAACAAACATTATTTCGGAGGAGAACCTTTTGTAGAAACTGTTGAAATTAGAATAAAAAGGGAAGAGGATGAATTTGATGAACTACTTTCAAAAAATATTGATTATTGCTCGGTAAACGCTGAAGATGTTGAAAAACTAAAAAAGTTAAACAGAATAGACATTAATGTTTTAACTATTCCATCTCTGGATGTCCAATATGTTGGTTTTAACTTTTCAAGAAAGAATGAGATTACACTTACAAAAGATGTGAGAAAAGCAATGAACTATGCTACTGACAAATCAAGATACATAAACGAAACGATGTTTGGACTCGGTATAGTATCCAAGGGAGTTTTTCCACCATCACTTCCATGTTACAATAAATCACAGGAAGGTTATCCTTATAACTTGTCAAAAGCAAAAGAACTTATGGTTAAGGCAGGCTTTTCTGATGGTATAAAACACCATTTTGAGATGATATGTTCAAATTCTGAAAGGGTTGTGAAGAGAGCGGAACTCTTACAGGATATGTGGCAACAGATAGGTATTAAAATAAAAATAGTTCCTTTGAAATGGGTTGAACTTTTGGAAAGGATGCATTCTGGGAAATGTGATCTTTTTATGATGGGATGGGCTGGGGATACAGGTGAGCCTGACAATTTTCTTTATCCACTTTTTCATAGCGAGAGTTTTGGAGATGGTGGTAACAACTCATTCTATTCAAACAGAGAGGTCGATAGACTCATTTTGAAAGCAAGGATGACCACAAACTTTGAAGAGAGAAACAAACTTTATCAGGATATTGAACAAATTATAGTTGATGATGCTCCCTGGATATTTTTGACCCATAACTATAAACAGATTGCTGTTAGTGAAAAAGTACATGGCTTTTATGCACATCCTTTGAGTGCTTTGCCTATTGAATTCACCTGGAAGGAGATTGAAGAAAATGGCGAATGAACAGTACATAACTTTTAAAATTGAAGGAAAGATTTATGGGATAAACATAACAGAAATAATAGATATATATGAAAAGATGGAAGGCATCAGGATCCCAAATGCTGAAAATTATATAGAGAGTGTTATAAATTTAAGGGGTGATGTTGTAGTTTTGATTTCTTTGAAAAAGAAGTTGAAGATAATTAAAAAGGTCGAAGAAAATTATATAGTAATCTGTGAAAAGGATAAAGAAAAGTATGGGCTACTTGTTGATAACATAGAGGGGATAATAAATGTTAGTAAAGTTAAGGAGGAAGAAAGTGAGGATGAGTATATAAAAGGATTTGTTGAAAAAGATGGTAAAGAGATTATAATATTAAATTTGAAAAATATCATCAATAAAAATTAGGAGGAAAAAATATGGCTACAAGGGTGCTAATAGTTGATGACGCAATTTTTATGAGAAGGATGATTGCAGATATTTTGAAGAAGGAAGGTTTCGAGATCTGTGGTGAAGCAGGAACTGGATCACAGGCTGTACAGATGTATAGGGAATTACAGCCAGATCTTGTAACTATGGACATTATCATGCCAGATATGTCCGGAATAGATGCTGTTAGAGAAATAATCAAAGAGTTCCCAAATGCAAAAATCCTTATGGTTTCAGCTATGGGTCAACAATCACTCGTCGTTGAAGCGATACAGGCGGGTGCTAAAGATTTTGTAGTAAAACCTTTCCAACCATCAAGGGTTCTTGAATCCGTTAACAGGGTCCTGAATTTGAAATAGAATATGACAAACTATGAAGAATTGTTCATAAGTGAAGCTGAGGAATACCTCGAACAGGTTTCAGATTCCATTCTGAAACTTGAAAAGGATATGAACGATGTTGAAGCAATAAACTCCATTTTTAGAGGTATGCATACTATAAAAGGTATGGCAGCTTCTATGGGCTATTCTTCCATAACAAAAATATCCCACTCTATAGAAGATGTTATGGATCTTATAAGGAGTGAAAAACTACAGGTCAGTTCTGAACTTGTAGATCTACTTTTGAAGGGAACAGATTACATTCAATCTCTCGTTCATAAAAGGGAGATAGATGATAACATAATAAAAAGTTTTTTAAAGGTTATAGATTCTATAAAAACAGGTTCTGAAACTTTTAAAGAGAATAATCAGGTTGATGATAAAAAAGATAGAAAGAAGCCTGAAAAGTTGTCAAATTCCGAAAAGGTTATAAAAATTATTTTTGCTGATGATGTTGTATTAAAATCTGCACGAGCATTTGTAGTGATAAAAAATCTACAGGATAAAAATCTTTACATAAAAAGTGAACCAGATTTCGATTCTATAATGAAGGAAAACTTCAAAGATGAGATAGAACTCTTCATCAAAGATACTCCCCAGATAGAAACTATTATAGAACAGATAAAAGGAATTCCAGAAATAAAGGACGCTTTTGTTTTAAAAGAAGATGAGATTAAAAAAGATCAGGAAATAGTTATAGAGAAAAAGGATATAAAAGTTTCACTTGAAAGGTTGGATAACCTTCAAAATTACGCCTCAGAACTCGTTATAGCGAGAGGAAGGCTACAACAGATAGCTTACTCTTTGCAAAACGAAGAGTTGATAAATTCTTTGAATTCAACATCAAAGATTATTTCAAATATTCAGGATGAGATAATGAAAATAAGGATGGTCCCAGTTGGACAGGTTTTTGATAGGTATCCAAGGTATATCAGGGATCTTTCAAATAGGTTTAAAAAGAAGATAAACTTTGTAATCAAGGGAAGGGATATTGAACTTGATAGGGCTATTTTGAATTCTTTAGCTGATCCTTTGCTGCATCTTCTAAAGAATGCCGTTGATCATGGTATAGAAACACCAGAAGAAAGGTTAAAAAATAAAAAGGGTGAAACAGGTAGTATAGTACTTGAAGCCAAAAGAGTAAAAAACGGTGTTTTGATTATAGTTTCAGATGATGGAAAGGGGTTGGATAGAAATAAGATAATTGAAAAAGCCATATCTTTGAACCTGGTAGATGAGGAGAAAGTTCAACATCTAAGTGAAAGTGATATCTATTCTTTAATCACAAATGAAGGTTTCTCAACAAAAGAGGAAGTTAACGATATATCTGGAAGGGGTGTTGGAGTTGGCGCAGTTTATAATGTTTTGAAACAGATAGGTGGAACCCTTGAGATCATGTCACAGAAAAATAAGGGAACAACTTTCACCTTAAAACTTCCTCTCACTCTCGCGATAATAAAAACATTGATAGTTAAAGTTAGTGATGAGACATATATAATTCCTCTTTCACATATAGTTGAAACTATAGATATTCGAAAGGAAGACATCTTCACTATAATGGGTAAGGAAGTTTTCATTTTGAGAGATGAAGTTGTTCCTCTTGTGAGGTTATCAAATATTTTTAAATGTGAAAATACTGAAGAGAAGGAAAAGTATTCCATAGTTCTTGTTGAAGTTGATGATTCTTTCTACGGAATACTTGTTGATAACTTTATGGAACAATCTGAGGTGGTTGTCAAGCCTTTGAAAGGAATACTTTCAGGTATACATGGGCTTGCTGGTGTATCAATACTTAACAATGGAATGCCATCTTTCATAGTTGATGTTCCTGGAGTTGTTTCGATGGCTAAAGAGGAGTAATTTATGATAGATTTTAACAACTTAAAAGATTTTCATCTTGATGGTATCAAAGAGATATCGAATATTGGTGGAGGACATGCTGCAACAGTTCTCTCCCAACTTGTAAATAAGAGGGTTATGGTTTCCGTTCCAAAGGTTCACATAATCTCTTCTGAAGAAATTTACAGAATAATCAACAATCAGGATGAGATAGTTACTGGAGTTCTTGTTAAGTTCCTTGGAGATCTAACAGGTAGAACTCTACTCATATTCCCAAGAGATGAGTCTATGCTTCTTGTTGATATGGTTATGGGAAAAACAATTGGCTCCACAACCATTCTTAGTGAGATAGAGCAATCTGCGATCAAAGAAGTTGCGAATATAGTTATCAGTTCATACCTTACAGCTATGAGCGATTTTTTGAACATGCTGATACTTCCTTCAGTACCAAATCTTGTTATAGATATTGGATCTGCAGTTTTAACTTCAGCTTATATAGATTTCAGTTCGAACAAGGATATAGTTTTCTGTGTTGAGACGGAATTTACTTTTGAAGATGATCCACAGCCTTTAAAAGGATATCTTATACTTTTACCTGATCCGATCTCTTTAAAAAAACTTCTCGATTTTTTAAACAGGTAGGTTAAATGAAAAAACAGGTTCAAATTTCTGAAGCGGAAAAGAAAGTTTTAAAATCCTTTGCACAGAGGATCGATCCAAAGGATGCTGGTGCCCATAACAACCTCGCTGTTGTTTATTATAACAAAGGTTTATACGATGAGGCTATAGAGGAACTGGAAAAGGCTCTTGCTATAGATCCGAAATTCACACTTGCAAAGAAAAATCTTGAACTTATCTATAAAGAAACAGGAATGTACGATGAGAAGATAAAAGAGTACAAAAATTTACTTGAAAAAGATCCTGAGGATATTTCCACAAGGTTTAAACTGGCTGAAGCTTTGAACAATATGGGAAAGTCTCTTGATGCAATAGCAGAATACAAAAAGATTTTGAAGATTAACCCCTCTTATGTAGATGCTAGATTGAATCTGGCTAAGATATACAAATCTTTAGGTATGTATGATGATTCCATAGAAGAGTATAGAAAATCTTTGAAGATACAACCTCAGTCAGCACAGATACATTCTATGCTTGGAGAGGTTTATTATAACAAGGGAATCTTAGATTCAGCGATCAAAGAGTTCCAAAAAGCTTTGGAACTTGATCCGAATCTTGCTGAAGCACATTTCCTTTTAGGTTTCGTTTACGGAGAGAAGGGGCTTTTTGATGATGCAATCAAGGAAACCAAAAAGGCAATTAAATTGAACCCTGCTTATGGAAAAACACAGGCGAATCTTGGAATAGACTTTTACCAGCAGGGCATGTATCAAAACTTCACTCAGGAAGAATCCAACGTTTCAATTCAGCCAAACAGTTTTTTAACTTACTTTACCCTTGGAATAGGTTTCAGAAATAAAGGCCTTTTCAACGAAGCATTGAAAGAGTTTAAAAAGGCTGAATCTGTTGAACCTGATAGAGCATTGATACATATTCAGATAGGTGAGATTTATCTGCTTTTAGGTGAAAACGATAAAGCTATAGAGGAGTATAAACTTGCTTTCAAAGATGAGTCATTTGCAGCAAAAGCTTACAATGATATGGGAATAGCGTTCCATAGAAAGGGTGATATAGATAACGCTATTGAATGTTACAACAAATCAATAAAAATAGATCCATCATATGTTATGGCTTACAACAATCTTGGTATAGCAATGCTTCATAAAAACAAAACCGATGAAGCTTTGAAAATGTTTAACAGATCACTTCAAATAAGGGATGATTATGTTGATGCACTTTTAAACCTCTCAATAATCTATATTGAGAATAAAAATTTCGTTGAAGCGAAAAAATATATAGATAAAGTTCTTGAAATAAAGGGTGATTATCCTTTAACCTATAACTATCTTGGGATAATTTATAGAGAGGAAGGGAAATATGAGGATGCAATAAAAGTTTTTGAAAAGGCTATCCAGTATGATGAGAATTTCGCAGAGGCTTACTACAATTTAGCTTTCACCCTTACCAGGGTTGGAAGGTATGAGGATGCTTTGAAATATACCAAGGAAGCTTTGAGGTTGAACCCTTACTATGTTGAAACGAGATATAAACTTGGGCTTGATTACTATGCAGATAAGGTTGATGTACTTATAAGTGGAAGTTTATCAAAAGATGTTCAGATAACATCTTCAGAACAACTTAAAGGTTTTTCTATAGATGAGGAAAAAAGTTCAGATATTTTTACCGGTGTTTTTGAAGAGGAAACTGAAGATACTTTTGAGAGAGAGGATGTTCAGTTAAAGGAGGTTGATATACTCGAAGAGAAGAGAAAGAAAGCGAAGGAATCTTTCCAGAAGGGTGAGTACGACATCGCTTTGCAGAACGCTTTCGAAGTTGTTAGAAAGGATGAAAATGATGCTGAAATGTTTGAAATAATTGGTGATGTTTACAACATTAAAGAGATATATGGTGAGGCTGAGGAGTATTACAGAAAAGTTGTTTCTTTATCTCCGCTAAACGAGAATGTGGTTTTAAAACTTTCTAAACTTCTTTACAACAAAGGAGTTTATTCTGAACCCTTAGAGTACATTTCGAAAATAGTTGAAAGGGACAGAAACAGGATTGATGTTTTAAACCTTTACTCTATGCTCCTATGGAAAAATGGTAACCTTGAAGAAGCGATCAAGATAATAGGTGAAGTTCTTTTAAAGGATCCAGAAAATGTTGAAACCCTTACAAATCTATCTGAAATTTATGTTACTCAGGAAAGGCTTAATGATGCACTTGAAGTATATGAAAGAATCTTAAAGAGGGATAGTGAGAATCTTGACATCCTCTACAAGAAATCACTTATTTTAAGAAGAATGAAAATGTTTGATGATTCGATACGAATTCTTGAATCACTTGTAAGTAAAGATGTTGATAATTCCAAATATCTGTGGGAACTTGCGACCGTGTATGAACTGGTTGAAGATTACGAAAAATCTATACAGATATACACAAGGATCGTTCAGATAGATCCCACCAACCTTAAAGCGTTTTTAAAAATTGGCTCAATTTGTTTAGAGATTGAAAACCTTGATGTAGCAAAAGATGCTTATCAGAATGCATTAAAAATAGACCCAGCGAATCCTGAGGCTAACTTTAACTTTGCAAAGATAATAGCAAAAGAGGGTTATATAAAAGAGGCTATTGAAAGATGGAACTCGGTTGTAAAGAAGTCTCCAGAATCTGAATTCGCACAAAAGAGTGCTAAAGCGATTGAAGCTGCAAGAAACTGGATATCTATTTTTGAATAGGAGTGGTTTTGGCTATAGAAGGACCTATCAGTGAACTCAATCTTATAGATCTGTTTCAGATACTCTCTTTTAACCAGAAGAGTGGTATCTTAAAAATCGATTCATCCAAGGATGAAAAGGCAGATGTTTATTTTGAGAATGGAAATGTTGTTTTTGTTAGAATGGAAGGACAAACTTTACCGTTATTACTTATAAAGGCTGGAAAAATAACCAGAGAATTCTATGAAGAAAAGATTCTAAATAAGATTCAAAACGATGATGTTGAGATAGCCAAAGAGATTATAAAGATGAACATAATGAGTGAAAACGAGTTTAGAAAATTCTTACAACTTCGTATAGAGGATACTATATATAAACTTTTCGAGTTGAGGGAAGGGTATTTTAAATTTGAGGAAGGCACTTTTGTTCTTGACAATCTTTTCAGATTTAAAATAAAAACTGAATCCTTGATAATGGAGGGTTCAAGAAGAATAGATGAATGGTCAAGATTGTCGGCAAAGATCCCAAACTCTTCCGTGGTTCCAAAGATTTCGGATAACCCAGATAAGATGGACCTTCTCGATTTAAAACCAAAAGAATGGGAAATATTTTCAATGATAAATGGTAAGAACACAATTAAGGATATAGCTGAAAAGTATGGGGATGAGTTTGAAATAGCAAAACTTATATACGGTATGATCACTTTGGGAATAGTTGTTATCGAAGGTAACAAAAAGGATGATTCTGAGAACAGTTTAGATGTAGCCAAACATTATTTCGATGATGGACTTTTTGATAAAACTATCAGTGAGTTGAAAAATTATCTTAAAAGGGAACCTAAAAATGTTGAAGCTTACAGGATGATCATATATTCGTTCTTTGCAACAAACCAGTTTGATAAGATAAACGAGTATTCTCTTTTAGCAAAAAATGAGGGGGTTGATGATAGGTTCATAAAAAAATACAACTCTTTTGCATATTTTAAAAGGGGAGATATAAAAAAGAGTATAGATGAATTGATTTCACTTTACGATTATCTCCAGACACCAAACGAGATGAGTAAAGTTGAAAAGTTGATCGAATCTCTAAAAGAATGTCAAAAACTATTCGATGATCTTTTAGGAGGTAAAGTTGAATGAAGGTATGAAAGTCGATAGGGATAGTGTATCTTTGATAATCATGATAGCGGAGGATCTATTTAAAAACAAAGCTTTCAACGAAACTATAAACTACTGTAAACTTATACTGTCAGAGTTTCCAGATATTAAGGATGCGAAAGTTTTGCTCTACAGATCCTTAAAGGAGTTAAACGATCCATCATCAACTGAAGTCCTGAATGAACTTTTGAAAGATTATCCTGATGATCCTTTAGTGAAATCTCTAACAGAATCTGTAGATTCGAACCTTTCAAACAAAGTTGAAGTAAAGAAAGATGAATCAAATATAGAACAAAAAAGTGAGTTCCAAACAATCGAGAAAGACAATGTTATCACAGCAAACGAAGCAGAGAATTTACTTGATAGATCACTTGAAGAGATAAATTCTATAAATGGAGTTTTGGGAAGTATAATAATTGAAGAATCAGGGCTTGTTATAAGAGCGAAGATACTTGAAAATCTTGACCCTGAAATAACGTCCGCACTCTTCTCTACAATATTCTCAGTATCTGAGGATTCTATAAGTAAAACTGAACTTGGACTGATAGATAGAATATTCATAGAGATAGGTAAAGTGAGAATATACCTTTTTAAAGGGAACGGTTATATCCTTGGTATTTTTACCGAGGAAGTTGTGAAAATTGGACTTATCCTTATAAAAGCAAAACAGTTATTAAAAAACATAAAACAGGTGCTTGAACAATGATCAAAGAGAAAATTGAAAAATTGATGGATATAGGTGGTGTTAAAGGTGTTGCCATTTTAACTAAAGATGGGCTTATAGTAGAAAAGATATTCTATGAGAGTGAGATGGCTGATCTTCTTGGTGCTATGGTAGCCAAGATAAACAGTGAGATGGAAAAGAGTTTGGGAAGGAGCACCGATACACTTCCAATATTTTCAACAATTTACACTGAAAAAGGTGAAATACTTTTTATCTCAAAGGAGAAGTTCATTCTTTTCGCTTTAGCTGAAAAGAATGTTAATATTGGGGCATTGATAATACAGATAAAAAATATTTCAAACCAACTTCAAGGGAATATATAAAAGTTAAATACTATGAAAAAACTCGTTCTTGATGAACCAACCGTAAAAAATGTTGAACGGTTATTAAAACTCTTTATACAGGACACGAAAGTTTTGAATGTCCTTATTCTTAACACTTCAGGTCAGGTTCTCTTTCAAATGGGGATGAAAAAGGATAACTATTTTAGCCAATCTTTGGGTGCACTCTGTTCTGGTATTTACAATGCAACTAAAAGTATTGCCAAACTTGTAAAAGAGGATCACTTCTTTACACTTTTTCAGGAGGGAAAAAAGTTCGTTTTTTTCTATTTCGCAATAAACGATGAGTTAATAATAGTTTCGTTCTTTTCAAAAAATACACTGATAGGAGTTGTTCAAACTCTTACAAAAAAGTTAAGTGAGGATATTGTTAAACTTATGAAGGAAGAGAGTGAAAGGCAAATAACCTTTGACAAAGAGTTTAAAGAGGAAATAGATAATATAATAGATAATATTTTTAAATAGGTATTTTTAAATTTAAATCTTCTTAATTGTTCTATTGACAAAAAACTTTTTTTTGATAAAATAAAACACTAAATTCTGCTCTTTTTTCAGGAGGTATTAGATGAATAAGTTTTTAAGTTTATTTTTAATCGTTGCTATGATAGTTATACTTTTTGTTGGATGTAACAACCAATATATGTCCTCAGGTATAATATATATGCAACAGAACGATTTTGATAAAGCCATAGTTCAGTTTAACGAGGCTATAAAACTTGAACCGAACAATCCGCAGGCATATCTATGGATGGGAAAAGCTTACGGTTCAAAAAGTGAATTTGACAAAGCGGCAGAATATTTTTTGATTGCACTCGAAAAGGATACTACGAAACAGGTTTTAAAAGAAATGAAGGAAAATGTTGAATTTTACTGGCCTGTTCTTTTTAACGCTGGGACTGGTTTCTTGAGAAACAAGGATGGTAAAGAGAATAAGGAAAAATATGAAAAGTACCTTTTGATGGCTGAAGAGGTAAAGGATACATCTATAAATTACGATTACCTTGTTCTCCTTTATGCTGAAAATGGTGATGAAGATAATATGAAAAAAACTATAGAAAAATCTCTCGCAAAGAATCCAAAGAACCTTTCCCTCTTTTTCAATGTTGCAAAGTATTACATAGGTGAGGAAAAGTTCGATGAGGCAAAAAAATACCTCGATAAAGCAAAGGCTATATATGCTGAAAATCCACAGATAGTCTATTGGCTTGGAGAGATCGCTTATTCGAGTAAGAATTTTGATGAAGCGTTGAAAAATTTTAACAATTTTAACAAAATATATGAATCATCAGATTCGGTTATGAAAGAAAAACTCTCAACTTACAGGAACGATGTATCATTCAAATTGGGTAAGATTTACCTTGAGGATAAAAAGAATTACAAGGAAGCTATATCCAACTTTAAGAATGCCTTGAAAGTTAAAGAGGATGATTACGAATCGATGTTGAATTTAGGTTTCGCATATTATAAGAACAAAGATTTTGCTGATGCCATAAAAACTATAGATGAGTATATTTCAAAAACTGGTGTTGAGATAAGTGATCTGTATCTTATAAAAGCTGACTGTTACTCAAGGATGAAGATGAACGATAAGTCAAAGGAAGCTTACAAAAAGTATGAGGAATTAAAAAAACAGGGGAAGTAAGGAGTTTAAATGAAAACTACGAGAATAGACAAAAATGATATCAAACATAACTGGTATATCATAGACGCTAAAGGTAAAACTTTAGGTCGTCTTTCAACCAAAATATCTACAATTCTTATGGGTAAAAATAAGGTCACATACCAACCTGATATTGATAATGGTGATGGGGTTATAGTTATCAACGCGAAAGATATTAAGGTAACCGGAAACAAGTTGTTAAGTAAAATGTATTACTCACATTCAGGTTACATCGGTAATTTGAAGGAGACAAGCCTTGATAAGATGCTTGAAAAGAACCCCTCAAAAGTTATTACACTTGCAGTGAAAAGGATGCTTCCCAAAAATAAACTTGGAAGAAAGATGTTGACAAGGTTGAAAGTTTACGCTGATTCAAACCATAAACATAAAGCACAAAATCCAATCGAAATAAACTTATAAGGAGGAAACTTGGCTGAGAATAATGTTTTTGTTGGAAGAAGAAAAGAAGCTGTTGCAAGGATAAGGTTGGTTGAAGGAAAAGGAAAATTTTTGATAAACGGAAAGAAACTTGAAGATTATGTTAAAAGGTTCGATCATAGGGAAGAACTTTTAAATGTTTTACGTTTATGTAATCTTGAAAGAAAAATGTCTGTATATGCTAAAGTTTCAGGTGGTGGAATAACTGGACAGAAGGATGCTATAAAACTTGGAATAGCAAGATCTATAGCGAGAAAATTCCCTGATTTTAAAGTAGTGTTGAAAGATAATGGACTTTTGACAAGAGATCCGAGAGAGAAAGAGAGAAGAAAGTACGGACTTGCAAAAGCAAGAAAGAGATATCAGTTCTCTAAGAGATAATTTAACAAAAAAATCACACTGGTCAAATCCTATGGGCGGTGCAGTTTATCTGTTCCCATAGGATCAGTGGAAGTATTAACCGAAGGAGGAATTTCTATGCAGATCACAATTGAGGAACTTTTAAAATGTGGAGTTCATTTCGGTCACAAAACCGAAAGATGGAACCCAAAGATGAAACCTTTCATTTTTTCATCAAGGAACGGAATCTACATAATAGATCTTTTAAAAACCCTTGAACAGTTAAAAAAAGCGAGTGAGTTTGTAAAGGAAAAAGTAGCAAACGGTGGGCAGGTTATTTTCGTTGGTACCAAAAAGCAGGCAAAGGATATAATAGAAATTGAAGCGAAGAATTGCAACTCTTTTTACATCAACGAAAGATGGCTTGGAGGTCTTCTTACAAATTTCTCAACAGTAAAAAAAACTATCGATAAGTTGAAAGAGAGTGAAGCGAAGTTAAAAAATGGTGAATACGACAAACTCACAAAGAAAGAAAGGAGTATGAAGGAAAGGGAAATTGAAAAACTCTCTAAGTTTTTTTCTGGTATAAAGGATATGACAAAACTGCCTGATCTCATGTTTGTTGTTGATACTAAGAAACATAAAATTGCTATAAATGAAGCGAATCTTATGGGAATCCCTATTATAGCATTGGTTGACACTAACTCCGATCCGGAAAGTGTTACAATTCCAATTCCGGGAAACGATGATGCAATAAAGTCTATAGAGATAGTAACAAGGGTTATATCTGATGCTGTTAACAAGGGACTTATGGAAAGAAAAGATTTCCTCGAAAATCAAAAGAGAGAGGAATCTTTACAGAATGAAAGAGAGAAAAAAGAGAGTTTGGATGAAGATGTTGATGATAATGGTGAAAAAATAGAAAGGATCAAAAGAAAAAAGAGAATAGATTGATCTTATAGAATAATTTTTAAAGGAGTAGTTATGAATATCACGATGGATATGATAAAAGAATTGAAAGAGAGAACAGGCCTTGGAATAATGGACTGTAAAAACGCTTTGGTAAAGAATGATGGGGATATAGAGAAGGCAATAGAATACCTTAGAAAGGAAGGTATTTTAAAGGCAGCAAAAAAATCATCAAGAACTGCCTCGGAAGGTGTGATTGATGCTTATATACATTACAACAAAAAACTTGGCGTTTTGGTAGAGGTGAACTGTGAAACGGATTTCGTGGCTAAGACACAAGAATTCATAGAAATGGCTCACCAGATAGCTATCCATATAGGTGCTATGGAACCGCAGTATGTTAACCAGGATGATGTTCCAGAGGAAGTAATAGAGAAAGAAAAAGAGATTTACAAAGAACAGATGAAGGAACAGAAGAAACCTCAAAATGTTATCGATAAGATAATAGAGAACAAACTTCAAAAATTCTTTGAAGAGAATTGTCTTTACAAACAGCAGTTCTTCGGTTCTGAGGATAAGAAAACAGTCGAAGATTACATCAAAGAGAATATAGCAAAGTTTGGAGAAAATATTGTTGTTAGAAGGTTCTCGATTTTTAAAATCGGAGAATAGATGAAAGTAAAACCAAAATATAAAAGGATACTTTTAAAACTTTCAGGGGAAATACTTGGAGATAGGAATTATGTTTTCTCAGAAAAATCTTTATCAACTCTCGTTAAAGAGATTGTTGAGGTTTACAGGATGGGAGTTGATATAGGAATAGTTATCGGTGGAGGAAACATAGTCAGAGGTTCCAAACTCGTTGATCAACTTCACCTTGATAAAGTTACCGCAGATTATACAGGGATGCTTTCAACAGTGATAAATGGGATGGTTTTACAGTCTATGATAGAGAAAAAGGGTATAAACACAAGGATGATGACAGCAATTGAGATAAAACAGATTGCTGAACCTTACATAAGAAGAAAAGCACTTTCCCACCTTGATAAAAAAAGAATTGTTATCTTTACAGGTGGAACTGGAAACCCTTTTTTCACAACCGATACTGCTGCAGTTTTAAGAGCGTCAGAGATAGGTTGTGAGGTTCTTCTTAAAGGGACAAAAGTTGATGGAGTTTTTGATCTCGATCCTGTAAAAAACAAAAATGCTAAGATGTTCAAAAATATAAACTATTCATCCGTTCTTATAAAAGAACTCAATGTAATGGATATGACAGCAATTTCTTTGAGTAGAGAGAATAAACTTCCTATAATAGTTTTCAACATATTAAAGTATGGTAACCTTATAGAAATTGTAAAAGGTAAGAAAATAGGAACTCTCGTTAGTTAAAGGGGGAATTATGCCAGAAAAACTTTTACATGATTTAGAAGTCTCAATGAAAAAAAGTGTTGACAATTTCAAAAGTGAACTTTCAAAAATAAGAACTGGAAAAGCAACTCCAGCATTACTCGATGGAATAAATGTTGAATATTATGGTGTAAAATCACCTTTAAACCAAGTATCAACGATTTCAACTCCAGATCCTAAGATGATAGTTGTTCAACCCTGGGATAAAACTATTCTTCCAATGATAGAAAAAGAGATACTGAAAGCGAATATAGGTTTAACACCAACGAATGATGGTAACGTTATCAGAATTTCAGTCCCACCTCTTACTGAGGAGAGAAGAAAAGAGATAGTTAAAACAATAAAAAAACTTGGTGAGGAATCGAAGATAGTTATAAGACAGATAAGAAGGGATAACATTGAAAAGTTAAAAAGTATGAAAAAGTCTGGAACGATTTCAGAGGATGATGAGGAAAGGCTTGAAAAAGAGGTACAGAAGATAATAGAAAAATATATAGGTGAAATAGATGATTTGGTGACAAAGAAGGAAAATGAAATCCTTGAAAGTTGAAAAAGTAAGAGTTGTTCCACGACATATTGCCATAATAATGGATGGTAATGGAAGGTGGGCAAAACTTAAGGGAAAAAATAGATTGTATGGTCATAGAAAGGGAGTTGAGTCTGTAAGAAAGATTATCAAGTATTCAGCAAAAGTTGGTGTAAAATATTTAACACTCTATACATTTTCCACTGAAAACTGGAATAGGCCTAAAAATGAAGTTAACGGATTGATGAAACTATTCTCTAAACTTCTTGAACATGAAATCCCGGAACTCTATAAAAATAATGTTAGGATACTTTTCACTGGTAGAAGAAACAGACTTCCAAAAGAACTTCTTGATAAAATGGATAACGCAGAGGAAGTAACAAAAAATAATACTGGTTTGACATTGATACTCGCATTCGATTATGGTGGAAGGCAGGAAATAGTTGATACATGTAAAGAGGTCTGTAGAAAACTGAAATTGAATCAAATTGAAAAACTCGACGATGAGGAGTTTTCAAAACATCTATATCTCCCGGATGTTCCAGATCCGGATCTTGTTATAAGGACAAGTGGTGAATTCAGAATCTCAAATTTCCTTCTCTGGCAAACCGCATATTCTGAATTTTATTTTACTGAAGTCCTCTGGCCAGATTTTGATGAAGAGGAGTTTGATAAAGCGTTAGATGACTACTCTAAAAGGGAGAGAAGGTTTGGGAAAATCTAAACAGGACAATCTTTCATACAGGTTGTTAACATCATTCCTTTTTGTACCTTTCTTTCTTGTTATATTCAACTATGGTTCATTTCCATACCTTTTTTTAATGCTTGGAATAATAGGAATAATGTCTTACGAATTTTTCTATCTTTTAAGAGAAAAAGGTTTAAACCCTTACCTTAGAACTGGAATCTTTGCCTCAATTATTCTTGGTTTAATAATGAACTATTCATCCGCGCTTTTTACATATTTTTTGATAACACTTCTTCTTATTTTCATATCGATAGTTGAGTTGAGGAGAAACGATCCAACAAAATCGATAGTTTATATGTCTGTAACAACTTTTGGAGTTCTTTACACAGGCTGGCTTGGTGGACATATGATTCTAATAGGAAAAACCAGTTATAGCCTTTTGAACTCTCCAAAACTAATATATCTATCCTTCCTTATGATCTGGATGGCAGATACTGGAGCATTTTTTATAGGTAGTAAATTTGGAAAACATAAAATAATCCCAAAAATAAGTCCATCAAAATCCTATGAAGGACTTGCTGGTGGTTTTCTTTTTTCTTTTATATCAGGATTTATCTTCTCATTATTTTTTTTCAAGGAGTTGTATATTTTTGATATTTTTTTTCTTTCAATAATATCAACCGTTGCTGGATTTGCGGGAGATCTTGTAGAATCAGCCATGAAAAGGGATGCTCAACTCAAAGATGTCTCATCATTTCTTCCAGGTCATGGTGGAGTTCTTGATAGGTTCGATTCCGTGCTTTTTGCTTTGCCTCTCTTTTACTATTACTTTATACTTACTATAAAAAGTAGGATAGTGTGAAAAGAATAGTTATTCTCGGGGCAACTGGCTCCATAGGAAAGAGCACGCTAAAGGTTGTAAAAAAATACCCCCAAAAGTTTAAAATAGTTGGAATAACTGCCAAAAGAAACAAAGAGCAACTTTTAAAAATTGCAGAAAATTTCTCTGTGAAAAATGTTGGAATTTACAACGAGTCGGTTGTTTTTGAAGGAAACAAGAAAAAAAATATAGATGGGGATGTTAATTCATATTTTGTTAATAAACTCGATTACGATATAATTGTTAATGCACTCGTTGGTTCCATAGGATTTTATCCAACATACTATGGAATCAAAAGAGGAAAAATTATAGCACTCGCAAACAAAGAGACTATAGTTTCATATGGTGATATAATAAAGAAAGAGTTGAGAAAAAACAAAAGGGCTGTTATAAAACCAGTTGATTCAGAACATTCTGCTCTGTGGCAACTTTTATCCTTCATTGACAGAAAAAAAGTAGAGAAATGTTATATTACTGCATCTGGTGGTGTTCCTTTCAAAACAAAAAGATATGACCTTACCCTTGATGAGGTTTTAAAACATCCTGTCTGGAACATGGGGATTAAAGTTACAGTTGATTCTTCAACTATGGTTAACAAAGGTTTGGAGATAATTGAAGCATGCAGATTGTTCTCACTCTCTCCTGATATGGTTGGAGTTATGATACATCCAAACTCCCTTGTTCATGCTATTGTTCTTTTAAAAGATGGAACCTACATCTCCCATATGGCTTATCCTGATATGATTCTCCCAATAGAGTATGCACTTCTTCATCCTGATAGAGGAAAAACTCCATCTGTAAAATTGTTAGATGAGAATGTAACTTTAAACTTATCTTTTCATCCGGCACCTTTTGAAAAATATAAATCTTTGAAACTCGCTTATAGAGCAGTAAAGATGGGTGGTAACATGCCTGCCGTTTTCAACGCTGCTAACGAAAAGGCTGTTGAACTCTTTATCAGAGGTGAGATAAAGTTTAACCAGATAGTTGGACTTATCGAAAAGGTTATGAAAAAAATAAAGTTTGTGAAAAGGGTAACTATAGAGAATATCCGGGAAAGTGAAAAGGAAGCGAAAAGGTTAACAGAAAATTTTGGAGAAAAATTATGAGTTTTTTAATAATGGTTTTGACTCTTGGGATTATGGTTATAGTGCATGAGTTTGGACATTTCATAGTAGCAAAAATTTTCAAAATAGGTGTTTTAACATTCTCAGTTGGACTTGGGAAAAAACTGTTTGGGTTTAAAAAGAATGAGACCGATTATGTTTTTTCCGTCCTTCCATTCGGAGGATATGTGAGGTTAAAGGGAATGGAAGATTTTGAAAGCAAAGATAGGGATGATGACGATTTTATGAAAAAAAGCCCTGTTAAAAGGATTCTTGTAATTTTCTCCGGTCCATTCTTCAACTTCATTTTCGCTTTCATAATAATATTTATAACTATTTCCTTCTATGGTGTTACCAATATTGAAAATGCACCACTTTATGATATATCAGGACCTTACAAAGAGTATTTCCAGAAGGATGATCTTATAACTGAAGTTAACGGAAATAAAGTAAAAAGTTTCAACGATATATTTTTAAATATAGTTCCAGATAGGGAAAATATTTTTAAAGTTTTAAGAGGCAAAGAAGAGGTAGAGGTAAAATTTAAAATTGATAAACCGGATTCTCTCTTCATTACACCAAAAGTACCATCTGTTGTTGGTATAGTTAATAAAAATTCTGCTGCTGAAAAATATGGAATTTTCAAGGGTGATAGAATTGTTATGATAGATACTTTCAACATCGTAGCCTGGCAGGATATATCGGAAGTTATGAAAAATTATTTTAAAGAGGAGATGGATTTTAAAGTTGTAAGGGGGAATGATACACTTCTTATTAAAGTAAAACCTGAAATAGTAAAGGATAGTTTGGATGGTGAATTCAAAGAGTATGGTTTTTTGGGTATAGGATTTTCCTATGAGAGTAAAAAGGTAGATCTTTTAAAATCATTAAAATTATCATATGAAAGGGTAAAATTTATCTCTATCTCAATATTAAAATTTTTACAGCAGATGTTTACAGGAAGGATGGCTTTAAAAAATCTCGGTGGCCCACTTTCTATATACACCATGACAGACCAAACTTTAAAAATAGGATTTGAAACATTTTTATCCTTTCTCGCATTCTTCTCTATAAACCTATTCATATTCAACCTGATTCCATTTCCACCACTCGATGGGTCTTACATATTGATTTATCTTTTTGAACTTGTTACTAAGGTAAAAGCGAATAAAAAATTCATGCAAATTTACCAGTATGTTGGAATATTTGTTCTTTTTACTTTAATAATAATAGTAACATTCAACGATATTTTAAGAATTTTTAAGGGGTGAAAAATATTCTTGAAATTTTCTTTTCTTCTGTTATGATTTTTAAAGGAGAAAAAATATGAAAAGAAAAGAGATCTGTATTATATTCCTTTCACTTCTTTTATCGATTTCCATATCTTTAAAGATTTTGTCTAATCAAACTAAAGATACTCAGAGAATGAAAGTTTGGGTCTTCTTCAAAGATAAAGGTTACGATTCTAAGGAGAAGATGGTTAGTTACTTTAAAAATAATCCTTCCTATGTCACTGAAAGATCAAAGGAGAGAAGGAAGAATAAAAATCTTTCAGAATATAGGTACCTTGATCTTCCAGTGAATAATAAATACATTACGATTCTTGAGGGTAAAGGTTATAAGGTTGAAAGGATTTCAAAATGGTTAAATGCTGTTTCAGTATATGTTGAAAGTAAAGATGTTGAAATCATATCACAACTTCCCTTTGTAAAATCCGTTTCTCCCGTTTCGGTTATGAGAAAGAAAAAAGATTTTATTGTAAAGGATGTTGTAAAAAGTAAAAGCATAAAGAGTGCAAAGGGTGACGATATTTACTACTATGGCGATTACTCTTACAACCAGATAAGTATGTTGAACATAAACAGTTTACACAACAAAGGTTATACTGGGAAAGATGTTCTAATCGCTCTTTTCGATACAGGTGTTCTGATGTTGAAAGATTCATCTATGGTTGTTGATTCATCTTCAACACCTTTTGAAACAACATTCATTTACACTTGTAAACCTATACATAAAGCACTCAAAGATGTTAAAATAGTTACATCTTACGATTTTATTGAAAACAAAGATTTTGCAGGTATAGTTTATGGAGGTTCACCTGATGAGGTGAACCAGTTGAGTCATGGGACAAAGATGCTTGGTCTTATGGCTTCCTACTATTCAGGTGAACTTATCTCTCCAGCATTTGGTGCATCATACATTATTGCAAAAACTGAGATGGCTGATTCAGAAATGATTTCTGAGGAAGATAACTGGATTAGAGCATGTGAATGGGCTGATTCTTTAGGTGCTGATATAATTTCAAGTTCTGTTGGATACAAGGATTGGTATCCATATTCAGTTATGACAGGTGATTCTACAAATATTTCGAAAGTAGCAAACATAGCATCAGATTCTTTTGGAATACTTGTTGTAAATGCCATTGGTAATATAAAAAATGTTGGTATTGATAGAGCTGACACATCCATAATAGCACCTGCGGATGCTTACTCTGTTTTAACAGTTGGTGGAGTTGATGATTCAATGGTTTATTCACAGTACTCGGTTACAGGTCCAACATACGATGTTTACATTGACTCAACTATAAAAAGGTATAAGCCTGAAGTTGTTGCCCTTGCTGAATGGCCATACACAGTTTCAGATAGTTCTAACTCTTTCAACTACATTCTTGGAACAAGTGGAGCAACCGCTCTCGTAAGTGCTGGATGTGCTCTTATCCTGCAGGCACACCCTAACTGGACACCTGAAAAGGTAAAAGAATCTTTGACAAAAACAGCCAAAAGAGCTTTCTTAACTTTGATTCCAGATACTACATATTTTTCAGAATATCCGAACCAGATTGTTGGTTATGGAGTTCCAGATTTTTATGAGGCTGTAATGTATGATGATACTACTGAAGTTTTTCAGATAACCTCAAGTCAACTTCTTTCTCCATATCCAAACCCTTACTCCTTGAAAACAGGTTATCTGAAGATACCATTTGAGATAAAAAGAAAAATTTCCAATCTTATGTTATACATATACACCCTTGATGGAAAACTAATTTATTATGACAGTAAAGAAAATATACTACCTGGTGTTTATCTGGAAGGCTTTTTATGGAATGGTATTCCAAACACCTCTGGTAGTTCAGTTAAAGGGTATATAGGCTCAACAGGTAATAAAGTTTCTCCAGGAGTTTACATAGTTATTCTACAAACAGGTTTTGAAAAAAGTACAAAAAAGATTACGATAATCCCCTAATTCTATCTTCCTCAACCCCCTCCCGAAAACGCCCCCAAATTGGGGGCGTTTTCCATAAATTTCATTTTAAAATGAAATGTTTTTTATAATTTTGTAATCTTTTTGGTATATGTTTTATTTTTTAAATCTTTAACCATCAGAAAGTAGATCCCACTTTTCATTTTGGTTAAATCTATAACAACACTTTTTGAACTTCCTTCTATGATTTTTCTTCCACTTCTATCTATAATTTTAAACTGTTTTATGTTGCTCAAGGTTATATAATAGTTTTCAAAACAAATTTTAAAATTATTATCCTTTTCTTTCCCACCTTGAATATTCTCTTCATACAACCTTAAACTTATTCCTTCAGGTCCTGAAACTTTAGCTCGGATTATATAATCCCCCTCTGTTTGGACAACCCATGTCCCAATTCTATCCCAAAAAGAGTTAAAAGATGGTGTTGAGTCTGAGATAAAGTATGCTAAAGCGTTTGATGGTTGATCCTGACATCTTGAAAAAAGTCCAACATAGAATGTGTCACAAAGTAATACCTGCATAACAACTGTATCTGACACAATAAGGGGATAACTGTTTGTGTTTACAAGATGTGTATCCGAGTAAATTGTTGTTCCAGGTATACCTGAATTATCGTTGAAAACCAAAATCGTGTCAATTTCATCCCTTTTTGTGTACCTTCCCCAGTATACAACTTTCAATGTACATGTATCTGAAAGGTAATATTTTACACTTCTTCTTACATTGCCATACCAATAAAAATCGAAACTCCCATCATCTTTTTGTAGATGGTAATCGTAAGAAAATAAAATTGAACTTGAAAATAAAATTAAAAGTAAAAGGATAATTTTTTTCATATTTGCCCCCCCAATATATTACCTTTTTCAATTATAAATATTTTAAAAAATTTTTCAATAAAAATTTTTAAATTAAACGGTTGACATTATTTTATTGATATTATAAAATAATCTATTAAATATTTAAGGAGTAACTATGTATGATAGATTGATTTTTAAATTATCGGATGAGAATTCAAATATTGTTTCATTACCTGAAAACCAATTTCCATTAAAAGTTTCAGAATGTATAAAAAGTGATTATCTCAGAAAAGAGGAGACATCTTTGCCTGTTGTATCAGAGATAGATCTTCTAAGACATTTCGTTTTACTTTCAAATAAAAACCATCATCTTCAAAAAGGTTTTTATCCTTTAGGATCATGTACTATGAAATACAATCCAGTTATAAATGAAGATGTTTCTTCAAATCCAAAGTTCACAAAATTACATCCCTATCAGGATGGGGATGATGTTCAGGGAATACTTCAGATAATGTACGAATTACAGGATATGCTTTTGAAAGTTACAGGATTTTCTAAAATCTCTTTGCAACCTGTTGCTGGTGCTCATGGAGAGTTTACAGGAATGATGATTATAAGTGATTATTTTAAGAGGAAAAATGAAAATAGGACAAAGATACTTATTCCAGATTCTGCACATGGAACAAATCCTGCTTCAGCAACACTTTCAGGTTTTAAAGCCGTTCAGATAAAATCTGATCAAAATGGTGAAATAGATCTTGAGGATCTTGAAAAGAATATGGATGAAAATACAGCAGGAAT
This sequence comes from candidate division TA06 bacterium 32_111, assembly GCA_001508335.1. GTDB lineage: Bacteria > Hydrothermota > 32-111 > 32-111 > 32-111 > 32-111. The sequence continues at coordinate 40,232 of LGFX01000007.1, read as the reverse complement.
AATGATAACCAACCCAAACACACTTGGAATTTTTGAAAGCAGGATTGAGAAGATATCCCATATTGTTCATAGTAAAGGTGGACTGATATATATGGATGGTGCAAATATGAACGCTTTAATGGGAATAGTTAAACCTGGGAAAATAGGATTCGATATTTTACATCTAAACCTGCATAAAACTTTCTCAACTCCACACGGAGGAGGAGGACCTGGTGCTGGTGGGGTTGCGGTTGTGGAAAGTTTAAAAGATTTTCTTCCACCTTACATAGTAAAATTTGAAAATGGGAAATATTCACTGGATTATCCTGAAAAATCTATAGGTTCTCTACATTCATTCTATGGTAATGTCAATATAATGGTAAGAGCTTGGGCTTATTTAAAGGTTATGGGAAGAGATGGTTTGAGTGAGGCTTCAAAGATGGCGATAGTTAACGCTAACTACATAAAAAGAAAACTTCAGGATATATACGATCTACCTTACAAAAATGAAACTATGCATGAGGTTGTTTTCAGCGGAAGAAAACATAAAAAGGATTACAATGTAACAACTTTAGACATTGCTAAAAGACTTTTAGATTACGGTTTCCATGCTCCAACAGTTTATTTCCCACTCATAGTTTCCGAAGCGATAATGATAGAACCAACCGAAACCGAATCCAAAGAAACCCTCGATTCTTTCATAGTAGCGATGAAAAAGATAGATGAGGAAGCTAAAAGTGATCCTGAAAAAGTTAAAAGTGCACCTACATCAACTCCTATTTCAAGACCGGATGATATTTACGCTTTAAAAAATCTTTTTGTAAACTGGTACAGGGAAAATAATGGATAAGAGTTTTCAACCTGTTAGTCCGAAAGAGATTCCTCTTGAAAGGAAAGAGGAGATATTAAAAAAGATAGCTGAGAATATTGTAAAGAGGAGTTTAACCGCTCCTGCGATAATGTTTCTCGAATCTATAAAACCTATGAATTTTATCAGTGCCCAGATAATGATTTTTCTGGAACCAATAATTTTGACTTTTTTTAACATCAAAGAGTACCGTGAAGCATCTCTTATTTTTGAAGAGAGAGATTCTGTTGAAAAACTTATAAGATATATAGAAGATTTTGAAAACCAACATAAGAGAAATAAGAAGGATATTAAGGAGGATAAATGAAAGAGAAGGATCAAATCACAAGAATACTTGCAACCGATTGTGGATCCACCACAACTAAAGCTATTTTAATAGAAAAAAGAGAAAACGAATATCGTTTGATAGTTAGAGGTGAAGCTCCAACTACAGTTGAAGCACCTTATGAGGATGTTACAAAAGGTGTTCTCAACGCTATAAGAGAGGTTGAAGAACTTGCTGGGATAAGGATTCTGGATGGAGAGAATATAATAAAAAGAGAGAGGAGTGAAGATGATGGAGTTGATATTTACATTTCAACATCTTCAGCAGGCGGTGGTTTACAGATGATGGTCGCCGGTGTTGTTGATAAAATGAGCGCTGAATCTGCTGCAAGGGCTGCACTCGGAGCAGGTTCAATAGTGATGGATGTTATAGCAACAAACGATAAGAGGATGGACCATGAAAGGATAAAAAGGATAAGAACATTAAGGCCTGATATGATACTCCTCTCTGGGGGAACGGATGGAGGAACGATTACCCATGTTGTTCAACTCGCTGAGATAATACAGGCAGCTGATCCAAAACCAAGATTCGGAGCCGGGTATAAACTACCTGTAATCTACGCTGGTAACAATAAAGCTGTTGATGAGATAAAAGAAAGGCTTGAAAAGAAAACAGCACTTTATGTTGTTGATAACTTAAGACCTACACTTGAAAAGGAGAATTTAAAACCCGCAAGGGATAAAATACATGACCTGTTTATGGAACATGTTATGGCTCAGGCACCAGGATATAGAAAACTCATGGATATGACGGATGTTCCAATTATGCCAACTCCAGGTGCTGTTGGGCTTTTGATCGAAACTATTGGAAAAAGGGATAAAATAGAGGTTCTGGGTGTTGATATCGGAGGAGCAACAACAGATGTTTTTTCATACTTCCAGAACACTTTCAACAGAACCGTTTCAGCAAACCTTGGTATGAGTTATTCTATTTCGAATGTTGTTAAAGAGGCTGGATTGAAAAATATTATGAGATGGGTCCCATTCCATATGGATGAAAAGGATCTTAGAAACAGGATCAGAAATAAAATGATAAGACCAACCACTATTCCTTCAACCTTGGATGAGTTACAGATTGAGCAGGCTATTTCAAGAGAAGCTTTAAGACTTGCTCTTGAGCAGCACAAAACTATGGCTGTTGGTCTAAAAGGTGTTCAAAAGGAAAGAACCATCTCCGATGCTTTCGAACAGACAAGTACAGGAGAAACTCTTGTTAACATGCTCACACTTAACCTTATAGTCGGTTCAGGTGGAGTTCTTTCCCATGCACCAAGAAGAGTACAGTCTGCTCTTATGATGATAGATGCATTTTTACCTGAAGGTATAACTATGCTAACTGTTGACTCAATATTCATGATGCCACAACTTGGGGTTTTATCTACAGTTCATGAAAAAGCGGCAACAGAGGTTTTCGAAAAGGACTGTTTGATCAGGTTGGGTTCCTGTATAGCACCTATTGGAAATATTAAGGAAGGACAGGAGGCTGTTAGAGTAAAATTTGATGATAAAGAGTTTGTATTCAATTTTGGTGATATGGGGGTTATACCTCTTGAACTTAACAAAAAAGTAAAAGCTGTCATAAGTGTTGCAAAAGGACTTGATCTTGGTAACGGTAAAGGTAAAGAGGTTGAATCTGAACTTGAAGGCGGAGTAGTTGGAGTTATAGTTGATGCAAGAGGTAGAAGACCTTTCGTACTACCTGAGAATGATAATGATAGGGTAAATAAGTTGAAAAAATGGATAAAATCCTTAAACGTTTATCCTGAGAAATAATTGGAGGAATTATGGCGCATTCATACACACCCGGTTTAAAAGTTACCGATAAGGCTATAGTAAAAAAAGAAAGGAGATTACCTTTAAAAGGAGATGTTCTTGTTAAAGTTGGAGATTTGGTTAAAGCTGATGATATAGTTGCAAAAACGGAACTTCCAGGAGATGTTGAAAGGTTGAATCTTGCTGGAAAGCTTGGAGTTCCTCCAAAAGAGGCTAGTTCTTTTTTGAAAGTTTCAATTGGAGATAAGATCAAAAAAGATCAGATTATTGCTGAATCGAAAGGATTTTTTGGATTGTTTAGAACATCTATACCTTCTCCGATAGATGGAATCGTTGAAAATTATTCTGATATAACAGGAATGTTGACTTTAAGAAAACCTCCAAAAAAGGTTGAAATAGATGCTTATGTTAATGGAAAGGTTGTTGAAGTTATAGAGAATGAGGGTATAGTTGTCCAAACACCTGCAACCTTCATACAGGGGATTTTCGGTATTGGTGGAGAGGTAAAGGGGGAGTTGAAACTTGTCGCAAAATCACCTGATTATGTTTTAACTAAAAACGATATAACTGAAGATTTGAAAGGAAAAATAGTTATTGGAGGTTCTCTTGTAACGAGTGAAATTTTAAACGAATGTGTTAAAAAGGGAGTTTTAGGTATTGTTGTTGGTGGAATAGATGATAAGGATCTAAAGGATTTCCTCGGTGAAGAGATAGGTGTTGCTATAACTGGTCAGGAGGAGAAGGGTATAACACTTATAGTTACCGAAGGATTCGGGCAGATGACTATGGCTAAGAAAACTTTTGATATTCTTTCAAAGAATGATGGAAAGAGGGCTTCAATAAATGGTGCAACTCAGATAAGGGCTGGTGTTATGAGACCTGAAGTTATAGTTACGTACGATATAGATACTATAGTTGAAGAATCGAAACATGCAGAGATGGGAATGGATATAAATTCCATAGTGAGAATTATAAGACAGCCATATTTTGGTGCAATAGGAAAAGTTGTTGGACTCCCATCACAGTTACAAAAAATAGAAACCGAAGCTCATGTTAGGGTTCTTGAGTTTGAATTTGATGATGGTAAAAGGATAGTGCTTCCAAGGGCGAATGTTGAATTGATCGAAGAATAAATAAGGAGTAAAATGAAAAACAAAATTTTATTTTTCATCTTTATTATTATTTCCTCTATATTAATATTTCCCCAAAACGAAATTTTAAAAGATGAACCGGTATTTAGAGTTGATTCAACTATTGTTAGTGAGTTTAAGGTTGAAGATGTATCCAACGATGATGGGAGTAGACTTGAGATCTCCTGTCAGAAAGTTCTTGAAGGGGAAAATTATTCATTCACACTTTACAGGAAAGAGTTTGACGATACTGTTTTTAAAACTGTAAAAATTTTTCAATCCTTACCTTTAAAGATAGTTGACGAGGGATTATCCTATCAAAAAAAATATCAATATTACCTTTCCGTTACAGACAGTTCAGGTAACGAATCTGAGAAATGTTTGATAGGAGAATATTCTCCAAAAGCTAATCTTTTTAAAACCGATAAGGTAATCCTTTTTCTTATGATAATATTTTACACTATGATAATAATCTACCTTGTTGAAAGTGTTAGAAAGGGAAAGGACCTTTTCGTAAGAAAAATCTCAGGGCTTGATACACTTGATGAAGCTGTTGGAAGAGCAACGGAGATGGGGAGACCTGTTCTCTATGTTCCTGGTTCTTCTTCGATGTCAGATATCGCTACGATCGCATCTTTGAACATTCTTGGACCTGTAGCAAAAAAGATAGCAGAGTATGAAACAAAACTTATAGTTCCAAACAGGGATCCTATAGTTATGACTGTTGCCAAGGAGGTTGTTAAAGAATCTTACTCTGAAGCTGGAAGACCAGATGTTTACAACGATAACGATATATTCTTTCTAACCGATTCTCAGTTTGGATACGCAGCAGCAATTTCAGGAATTATGACAAGGGAAAAACCTGCAACAAACCTTCTCCTTGGAATGTTCTGGGCGGAATCACTTATTATGGCTGAGGCGGGAAACACAACAGGTGCTATACAGATAGCTGGAACAGATGCTGTAACCCAGTTGCCATTTTTTATAACATCCTGTGATTATACTATAATTGGAGAGGAACTCTATGCAGCAAGTGCTTACCTTTCAAGGGAACCGCTTTTACTCGGAACCTTGAAAGCACAGGATTATTTAAAAGGTTTTATAATTTTTGTTATCACTTTGTATTTTGTAATCCTTTTAATATCATGGATTACAGGTGGGAATCTAGTTTTTCTAAGTAAAATTTTAGAAATTTTAAGATTCATATTTAAAAGTTAGGAGTAAATATGTTTGTAAGAAGAACTTTACCGCTTTTGGTGTCAGCCGTTTTTGGTGTAGCACTAATCTTGCAATTTTTTGTACCTCATCCTGCATCGAAAAATTTTTACAACATGATGTTAGATTGGCTTATTATAGTATCAGCCTTCACATACCTTATAGCAGTTCAGTCGACAGTTGAACTACATTTCACAAAGATCAAAAGAAAAGTTGAAGGCTGGCAGTATTCTATAATTGTTCTTATCGCTCTGTTCGTAACAGCTTTTCTTGGAGTTTTTGGTGGTGCTTTTATGCCAACAACTCTATGGATGAAGATCTTTCCTTCAGTAAAACCATCCGATACAACACCTTTAATGTATACCTACCTTTACATGCAGATGCCTATGCAATCTACAATATTTTCACTCCTTGCATTCTATATGGCTTCAGCAGCTTTCAGATCCTTTAGAGCAAGAAGTTTTGATGCCACTTTGCTTTTGATAACTGCAGGTATAGTAACTCTTGGAAGGGTTCCTCTTGGTGAATTTATTTACAAAGGACTTCCAGATGTAGTTGAATGGATATTGAAATATCCGAATATGGCTGCTCAGAGAGGAATACTTATAGGTGTACAACTTGGTATAATAGCAACATCCATAAAGATAATCCTCGGAATAGAAGGGAAATATCTTGGAGGCGGAAAATGAAATTTATAAATTTTATAAACAATCTTGATAAAAGGTGGATATATCTTATACTCGCTTTATGCATAATAATACCATTTCTGTTTCCTGTTGGATTCCCTATGAAAACCACACCTCCAGTCAAATCGATATATGATTTTATTGAGGACTCTATTCCTGAGGGAGGAGTTGTTCTTATAGGTGCAGATTACGATCCATCGACTATGGCTGAACTGCATCCGATGGCAAAAGTTGTAGCCGCCCATGCTCTATCGAACAATCTAAGAGTTCTTTTTGTAACATTGTATCCACAGGGTGCTGGAATGGCACAGGATGTGATAGATAATGTTTTAAGAGAGTGGAACAAGAGTAATCCAGATAATCCTAAAGAACTTGGAAAAGATATAACTTTACTTGCTTATGTTCCCGGAGTTAGTGCGGTTGTTTTGAAGATGGGAGAAGATATCCTACAAACTTTCAACGAGGATGGTTATGGCAACAAACTTTCAGAACTTGAAGTTATGAAAGGTATAAAGAATTATAACAATATAAACCTTATGGTTGAACTTGCCGGCAGTTCTGTAGTTTTGACATGGCTTATATATGCAAATGGAAGGTATGGGTTGAAGATGGGAATCGGAACAACCGCTGTATCGGCAGCGGAATACTATTCTTATCTCCAGTCAAAACAGGCTATAGGAATGCTTGGAGGCTTGAAAGGAGCGGCAGAGTATGAACACCTTCTCGATGAGAAAAAGGTCTACGGTGGAAGAAAGGATGCCTCAATCGGAATGGATGCACAATCTTCAGCCCACATATTTTTTATAATCCTTATAATACTTGGAAACATTGCATATTTTGTTAAGAAGAGAAAGGAGGGTAAATAATGGCTATTTCAACTAACTTTTGGATATGGATAGCTGCTCTACTTACACTTGCTATCTATTCTTTTCTATATAAAGATAATCCTTTCTACAAGTTCGCAGAATACCTTCTTGTAGGAATATCTATAGGTTACGGTATCTCCATCTATTGGCATAACACTATAATTACAAAAGTTTATAACCCTCTTGTTTACGATAAAAATTTTCTCGTTTTGATTCCACTTTTGCTCGGTTTGTTGATGTTTTCAAGGTTTTTTAAAAATGTTTCCTACCTTTCGAGGATCCCTATAGCCTTTGTCGTTGGTGCAGGAACTGGACTTTCCGTTCCCTCATCCTTCGAATTCCTTTTTAAACAGATATATGCAACAATGCCTTTGAAATTGGATATAGGAAGTTTGATAATAGTTGTTGGAGTAATTTCTACTCTCGTTTATTTTTTCTTTTCTCTTGAACACAAAGGTTTTGTTGGAAAAGTTTCAAAAGTGGGAATCACTTTCATAATGGTTGCATTTGGAGCAGCATTCGGGTACACCATTATGGCAAGAGTTTCTCTATTTATAGGAAGGATACAGTTTCTTCTTTCCGATTGGCTTGGAATAATAAAATAGGAGGAGAGGTGTTAAAAAGAACCCTTCTTTTGATTCTCTTTCTCATTCTTTCAATCTCACTTTTCTCTGAAAATGATAGTTTGATCTTTTTGGAAAATCAGTTTCCCTGTGAAGGTTTTTATATTACTGGAAGAGATATACCAAACGATGGTGGAAGTGGTATAGAGATAAACTGGTCTTTTCCTGATTCTCTGGATAACTGTTTTTTGACCGTATTAAGAAGGGATGAATTTGGTAACAATTCGGTTGTAGCAACCGATCTTCTCGTTTCGTCAAAGCAGGTCAGGGATGTTAGTTCAGATGAGGAACCATCAAGGGTGAAGGATGGGATAAAATATTACTATACTGGAATTTTGAGTAAAAAGATTATAGATGAAAACTTATTAAATATTTTGAAAGAGAAATCCTATTTAAAAAATGGGACATACATATTCAACAACGATACATTCTATGTGACTTCCGAAACGGATGCAGTAATTTCAAAAGCCTCATGGTTCAACCTTTCAAGGATCCCAGTTTTAATATCACTTATAATTATCGCTTTTGTCTTTTTGTACTATCTGAATCTTGCTAAAAGTGGAAAGGAACTTTACATAAGGAAGATAAATGGACTTGACGCTGTTGAAGAGGCTGTTGGTAGAAGTACGGAAATGGGAAAACCTATAATGTATATTCTCGGAATAGGTTATGTTACTGATATTCCAACCATTGCTGGGCTTACCATACTCAGCAGAGTTTCAAAAAAGGTTGCAGAGTATGAAACGAAGATCCTTGTTCCTTCCTATGACCCAGTTGTTATGACAACAGCCCAAGAGGTTGTTAAAGAGGCTTTCACTGAAGCTGGAAGGCCAGACCTTTACAACAAGAATGATATAATGTATATAACTCAGGATCAGTTTGGATACGCTGCAGGTGTTGATGGTATGATGATGAGGGAAAAACCTGGGGCGGTTTTTCTTCAGGGTTTGTTTTTCGCCGAATCATTGATACTTGCTGAGACCGGACATTCGATAGGTGCGATTCAAATTTCTGGAACAACTGAAACAGCACAACTGCCATTCTTCGTAGCAGCATGCGATTACACTCTTATAGGAGAGGAGATGATGGCTGCTTCAGTTTACCTTCAGAAAGAACCAATGATGCTTAGTTCAATAGCAGCAGAGGATCTTTTAAAAGTTTTTATAATGCTTTTGATAATAGCTGGTTTCGTTATCTCAATTTTTGCTTTTGGGTTCAACATAGGTTTATTCAAAAATCTTTTTGATCATTTAGTTAATGCTTTACAAGTTTAGTAGGAGGAAAAATGTTGAAAGGAAAAGGGATCCCAATTTTTATAACATTCTTAACTGGAATGATAATGATAATCTCTTTCTTTATTCCTCACAAACCTTTTGGTGATATAGAAAAGATATCTTTGACCTGGTATTCGATAATCGCTGGTTTCACAATGCTTCTTGGAGTTGATTCTTTGATTGGAATGCATTTTAGGAAATTGAAAAGAAAGGATGAAAACTGGTTCTTTTCGCTTGTACTAATAATCGGTTTCACAGCAACCGTTGTTGTTGGTATTATAGAAACAGTAAGGTTTGGAACAGCGTTTGATGAGAGATCCTATTTTACATATATATACAACTATTTTATAGTTCCATTACAGTCAACGATGTTTTCACTTCTCGCTTTCTTCATAGCATCAGCAGCCTACAGAGCTTTCAGAGCAAGGAATTTTGATGCTACCCTTCTTCTTATAACAGCGATAATAGTTATGCTTGGAAGGGTTCCTCTTGGAGAACAGATTTCACCTTACCTTCCAAAATTTACCGAATGGATAATGCAGGTACCACAGATGGCTGCAAAAAGGGGAATTGGATTAGGGATATCTCTGGGGGCTTTAGGTGTTTCCATAAGGATAATTTTGGGTATAGAGAGAAGTTATCTTTCATAAGGAGTGATTATGAATTTCTTTTTAAAACTTTCAAAAATAGATAGAAGATTCATATACCTTTTCATAGCTTTGGTTGTTGTTTTGCCTCTGATCTTAAAACCAAAATTTCCGGTTGTTGTTTCAAAACCTGTTCAAGATGTTTACGATTATATAGAGAAATTGCCTGAAGGAAGTAATGTTTTGATTTCGATAGATTATGATGCAGCTTCAATGCCTGAACAGCAGCCTTTTCTTGAAGCGTTGCTAAGACAACTTTTTAAAAACAAGTTAAAACCAATACTTATAGTTCAATGGCAACTTGGTGCTCCACTTGGAACTATGGGACTTGAGAAAATTGCAAAAGAGATGGGAGCCGAATACGGTAAGGATTATATAAATTTAGGGTACAGACCAGGTTATGTTGCTCAGATGGTTGGTATAGGAAAAGAGATAAGGGACTTTTTCAAAGTTGATTACAAGAACATTCCACTCGATTCATTCCCTATGATGAAGAATGTTCACAACTATAATGATATTGCACTACTTGTTGGTCTTGAGGCTGGAGCAACATATCTTGCCTGGATAGAGTACGCCGGCGGAAGGTTTAAACAGAAGATTGCACTCGCCTTGAACGCAGTTTCAGCACCTGATGCTTATTATTTCTATCAATCAGGTCAAATAGTTGGACTGGTTGGTGGTATGAAGGGGGCTGCAGAATATGAGGTTCTTGTTGATAAGCCTGATCTTGCTGTAGCAGGCATGGCATCACAATCATACTCTCATCTTGTAATAATACTTTTCATCATTTTGGGTAACATTGCTTATTTTATCGAAAAGGGGATGAAAAATAAAGAAGGAGGAAAATGATGGGAACAACTATAGGAGTATGGATAGCAGCTGGACTAACCCTTTTTATATATTCTTTCCTTTATAAGGATAACCCTTTCTATAAGTTTGCTGAACATCTTTATGTTGGAATCACCGCAGGTTACTGGATAATATACACTTGGGCTTACGTTATCCAACCTATGCTTATCGATCCAATGATCAAAAATAAAGAGTTCATTCTTATAATCCCTGCATTCTTTGGGATAATAATGCTAACAAGATGGTTCCCTCAGATATCATGGCTTTCAAGATGGTCTATAGCGTTCACGGTTGGAATGGGTGCAGGACTTGGAGTAACGGGAGCAATTCAGGGTTTCATACTCCCTCAGGTTCAGGCAACTCTCGTCCCTTTGACAGGATTCAATTTTGAAACTTTTAACAATTTTCTTATAATATTCGGTGTTTTAACAACCCTTGTCTACTTCTATTTTTCAAAAGAACAGAAGGGTGTTTTAAGATGGGGATCAAAAATAGGTATAACCTTCATAATGGTAGCATTTGGAGCATCTTTTGGTTATACGGTTATGGCTCGTATTTCACTTTTAATAGGAAGGATATATTTCCTTTTATCAGATTGGCTTAAAGTTTTAAGATGAAAGGTTACTATTTAGATTACTCAGTTTTTGACGTTTATACCAATATGGCTTGTGATGAATGGGCTTATAAAAATATTGATACTGTTTTTTTTAGATTCTACTCTTTTTCTAAACCTTCAATTACAATCGGGTACAATCAAAGGTACAATGTTGGAATAGATTACGATTATATAAAAAGAGAGAGTATTGATATAACAAGAAGGATTACTGGAGGGAGAGCAGTTTTGCATAGTGGTGATCTAACCTATTCTTTTGTTGGCAACATCGAGTTCTTTGGTGGAAATGGAGGACTTTTAGAAAGGTATAAAAAAATTTCAGAAATCTTTATAAAAGGTTTTGAAGAGTTAGGTATAAATGCAAAATTGAGTCAGGGAGAAAAAAGAGATAACTTTATTGCGAACTGTTTTGGATCACAATCTGTGTACGAGATAAGTTTAAATGGAGAAAAGATAGTTGGGAGTGCACAGACATTCTCTGAAAAAATTTTTTTACAACAGGGAAGTATACTTGTAAAGGAAAGTGTTATACCACAGGAAAAAATTTATGGTGAGAATTTTTCAAACAATATTGAAAATTTAACAGGTTTGATTTATAATATCAAAGATATGTCTTTTTTATTTTACAAAGTTTTTTTTAGGGAGTTAGATTTTGAATGGGAAAGGGTTGATATAGATTTTGAAGATTTGGAGTTTAAAAAAATTGTCGAAAAATATAAGGATGAGGAATGGATAAAGAGAAGGTAGATTTAAAAGCTAATCTTGAGATTTTCAGTGCAGTTGAATTTATAAATCTAATCTCATCAAAACAGAGAACCGGTGTTCTGATTTTTAACGTTGAGGATAAAGAAGGGAAAATATTTTTTGATAAAGGTTTACCAAAACATGCGGTTTATAACTCTTTTACAGGAGAAGAAGCTTTATACAATCTCTCCATTGAAAGGAATGGAAGTATAACTTATCTCGATGGTGAGAAAACTGAAGAAATAACTATAGAACAAAAAAACACATCATCTCTGATAGAACAGATTGAAAAAAGAAGAATGGAGTTTGATGATATTTTAAAAAGGTTGCCTTCCTTTGATGCTGTTTTAGAAAAGAGAGCTGAAGGTCTTGGAGATAACATAAGTTTGAGAAAAACCGATTGGGTTATAATTAGAATAGTTGATGGTAAAAAGAATATAAAAACAGTTATAAAAGAGAGTAAACTTCCATTAATAGAATCGTATAAATCTTTGGAGTATTTGATTTCAAAAGGTCTTATTTTTGATAAATCTTTTGTTGAAAAATTGAGGAAAGATTTTGAAAAGAGTTTAAACAATATTCTTGATACTTTCTCTGTTAAAAATACTAACGACAAAGAATGGTTCAATTTTATTGTCGATCTTTTAACCAACTCAGGTTTTGAAATCATTGCGGGATTTTTAAAATTTAAAAATGGAATGATTGAGATTGACGATAATGCTGATAGGTTCATCGATGAAGCGAAAGTTCAAAATATGAAAAGGATACTTTTTGAAAAAATAATGGAGAAAGGTATTGAAGAGTATGGAGGGATGATTGCAAAGAAAAAGTACAGGGAACTTTTAAATAAAGAAGGGGTGAGTGATGGAACTTTCTGAAATAGTTGAAAAGATGAAAAGTTTTATTCCAATATTCGGTGCAATGAGTTTGAACAAGGAGGATGGAACCATACTCGAAAAAGTTGGAGAACAATCTAACGCTATAGGAGATATAGGAGCATTTCTCGGTTCCGCAGGTGATGTTATATTTAAAAAGTTGCAGATGGGCTACCCTTTAATATCTTTTTTTAAGGTTGATGGAAACAACCTTGTTTGTATTTCAGAAAAAAATAAATTTTTACTTTTTAAAGTGAATGGAGATGTTGACACCACTAAATTCTATGAAGAGTTTAAAAAAATAGCGGAAACTCCAAAAGTTGAGGAAGAGAAAGTTATTGAAAACAAACCTGCTGTTGAAGAGGTTTCTCAAAAACCTTACAATCCATTTGAAAATGTATCAACACAACAGGAAGTTAACAGGTTGGGAGAGATAGAAAGAAAACTTTTATTTTCAAAAGTTTTACAATTAAACTATCTTGTTGATGAGTTCTCTCAGGGTGGTGACAGAAAGATTTGGAACAATTTTATAAAAGAGAATCTTTCAGGTGTAGATATTTTAGAAAAGGCACTAGATATAAAGGATAAGATAGAACTTAAAGACGTAGTACCAGTTGAGATAAATAGGGACGAAATTCAAAGAACAACCAAAGTTTTGATAGATGGAATTTGTAAGAAAGCTGTTGAGGTTTATGGAGCATCTGAGGCAAAAAAAATGGTCCAAAATGTTATTGAAAAGCTGAGCAAAAGGTAAAGGGAGGCTTGATGGGGTACAATATAGAAAAGATAAGGGAAAAATTCGGTGCTGATTTTGTCTTTTCCAATGAAAATGATACTATAATGAAAACAGGTCTTTTAGGTTACACAGATGATGTTGTAAAACAGGTTATAGTTGTTTTAAAACAATCACTCGATGCGGCGAATGTATCAAGTGTTGATAGAATAGAGTTCCAGAACGAAGAGAAAAAGATAATTTTTTTTCAGAAGGGAGATTATTTTTTCGGAATAATGGTTAACAAAAATGTTAGTGTTGATGATATAGGTTTTGCTGAGGTTTTCGAAAAGGAACCTATCAAAAAAGATGAAAAGGAAGAAAAAGTAAAAGTAGCTTTAAAGGATAAGAAAAAAATAGTTGTTAAGCCATCTAAATCCGTAAAGGAGGAAAAGGCTACTGAAATAGAAGAAGATATCTCTGCTTTAAAAATAGATGCTGACTCGTTTGATAAAATGAAAAAAATCGCTGGGGAGTTCCTTGAAGATTTTGCGGAAGATATAATTAACAACATTGTTTCGGAAATGAAACTGGATATAAAAAATTTAGATCAGAGTAAAGTGGATGAGTTCTTAAAAAGATTTTCAAAGGCATCATCCATGATAATCGGTCCCAGTCAATCCCAGAAGATGGTAGAAAAAATTTTACAAAGTATGAAATAATGGAGGAGATATGATGTTTAAACTTTTTGAACTTTTTTTGGTAACTCAAACTGAGTTCCCAAAATATGTTACCGATTCCAAAATGGTTTCAAGTATCCTTACCATAGTTGGAGCGTTCCTTCTATGGTTTTCTCTATTTCTTGTTGGAATAATAGCACAGAGGTATGAAAGGGTTTTGCATAAAAAAACCGATTGGCAATTCATAATTCTATCCCCCACAGGTATTATAGTATATGCTGTTATTCAAGCATACAGTTTGATAATAGTTGGGAATTTAAAGATGACAGATATGCAGACCTGGATTGGATACTTTTTTTTCTTCCTATCAGGTGCTCTTTCCCTCATAGGTAGTTTAAGGTTTTACAATGTTGTTAAACCACATAAAGGAGGGGCAAAATGAAAGTTCTTTATCCTGCTGAGATTATGTTTGCTTTGGGGATAATTCTTTTTTCAATATCTTTATTTTTTGCAGGGCTAATTTTGAAAAGGTTGTTAAAAATAATAAAAAAACCCTCTATATGGGTTCTTGAAATTTTTGGTAGTTTACTTGTTCTCGCTGGTGCTATCCTTCACATAATAAAACTCACGGTTTATTTCCCTGCACTTGCAAGATCAAACCCATACGATCTTTTACCTCAAATAGCGAAAACGATGCAGGTGGGATCACTCGAAGGTCTTATGATACTTCTTGCAGGATTCTTTGCTATTCTTTCTTCTTTGATCTATTATATCTGGTCAACAAGATAATTATTGACAAAAACTTTTATGAAAGTATAATATGATATTTAAAAAGAATAACTAAAATTAACCAGGAGGAAGTCGTGTTAGATTTATTCCAGAGAGGTGGATGGACAATGTGGCCACTACTTGTGCTTGCCATAACAGGTTTAGTTTTTATTATTGAGAGATTCGTGACTCTTCTGATAATGAATAAGAATCCTAAAAAATTTGTTGAAGAGTTAAAATCGAAAATAGAGAAAGAGGGAATAGATGCTGCTATACAATTCTGTGCGAAGAATCCAAGTCCTTTCGCAAGAATAATTGAATCCGCATTAACCGAGTTTCAGTATGTTGGAAAGGATAAAGGTGCTATAGAGGATGCTATCGCAAAAGCAGGTGTCACAGAACTCGCTTTTCTTGATAGAGGTATGCCATTTTTATCCGTCGTTATAACACTTGCTCCAATGCTTGGATTTTTGGGAACAGTTTCAGGAATGATTGGTGCTTTCGATGCTATAGCACTTGCCGGAACGGTTGAACCAAAACTCGTTGCAAGTGGTATTTCAGAAGCTTTGATAACAACACTAACAGGTCTTGCTATTGCTATCCCAGTTTCAGCTGCTTACACATATTTCCAAACAGTTATAAATGGCTATTCAAGAACTTTAGAGGATGCATCAAATAAAATAATCGAAATTTTAATGAGTCTGGAGATAGAGGAAGCATAATCGGGAGAAAACATGTTATTTAAAAGAAAAAAGAAAGTTGAAAAACCTGATATTCCTACAGCATCTTTAGGAGATATAACATTTCTGATGCTCATCTTCTTCCTTGTTACTTCCAGTTTTAATACGGAGATGGGGCTTCAGATAGTTCTTCCTGAAGAATCTAAAGAAACGATAACGGTTCTTTCAAAAAATATTGTGCATGTTAGGATTAACAGGTTTGGAGATGTAAGAATAGAGAATGATCCTGTGGAATGGACTTCCGTTGCTGATAAAGCGATGGAGCTTTTAAATCAACCTAATGGAGATTCTTTGATATTTTCTATAATTCCAACCAGATCCGCCAAATACGATTATATGATAAGAGTTTTTGATCAACTCAAAATAGCTTTTGAAAAGACTCAGAAGAAGGAGAAAATATCTCTATCTCCTGCAGAAGATGATGAGATGTAAGGAGGAAGGATGAGAAAACATTTTGGAAAAGTTGAAGATAGTTCACCATCAATTCCAACCTCAACAACATCGGATATAGTTTTTTTACTTCTTATTTTTTTCATGGTTACGACGGTTTTTAGAACAGAACAGGGGTTAAGAATAGATCTACCTCAGGCTTTATCATCAAAAAAGATTGAAACGAAAAACCTAACACATGTTTGGATTGGATACGATGGAGATAGAGGAGTTGTATCCATAGATGATAGAATAGTTCCTATAGGACAGATAAAAAACATAATAGAGCAGAAGAAAAGGGTTAACCCAAATTTAATAGTTTCAATAATGGCTGACAGGAACACACCCTATTGGATCTCAAACGATGTTTTTGGACAACTCATTAAAGCTAACGCTCTTCATGTTTCCTTGAGTGCTAAGAAAGTTAATGCTATCAAATAGGAGAGCATTATGGAAAAATTTGTTAAAAACGATTTAAAGGAAAAGTATCCAACATTTATCAAATCGTCACTTTTGACAACACTTGTACTTTTCATAATCCTTTTTCTTTTCGTTCCGAAATTGAAAACGAACCCTTACAAAATGAAAGAGAGGAAGGATATCATTGTTATGGAGAAACTGCCTGATCAGATACAGAAGATAAATGAACCTAAGGAAATTTCAAAACCACAACTGCCAAAAAAGATAGTTGAAACAACAAAGGAATCAGAAGTAACCAAAAATATTGATATCCAAACATCTTTCGAAACGGAGGACCTGAACATTGAAAAGTATGAAGGTGAAATTTTCAGAATCTATGAACAGGCACCACAGTTAATAGAAAGGGTGGATCCAGAGTATCCTCAGATGGCAAGACAACTTGGAATAGAAGGAACTGTCTTCCTTGAACTTGTTGTAGAAAAGGATGGAACAGTTTCACAGGTAAAAGTTTTGAAGAGTGCTCATCCTTTGCTTGATGATGCAGCAGTTAAAGCAGCCTATAAGTTGAAATGGAGTCCTGCCATGACAAGGGATTTGCCTATTAGATGTTATGTGACATATCCAGTAACTTTTAGATTGACAAGATAGTGATTTTAAAGATGGAACTAAAAAAACTCCGCTTTTGCGGAGTTTTTTTAGTTAACTTTGAGAATTTTTGCTATTTTTGATTTTTTTCTTGCTGCATTATTTTTCTTAATAACCTTTTTAGAAGCAGCTTTATCTATCGTTTTATATCCCTCTTTTAGAATCTTGATCCTTTCCTCTTCAGTTGTAGCTTTGAGAGCTTTTTTGATTATCTTTTTGATCTTCTCTTTTTCGTTTCTATTTCTTTCTCTTCTAACTTTACTCTGTCTTACCGATTTTATGTGAGCTTTACTTCTTGGCAAAATACCTCCTGTTTTTTCGTTTATTATATAACCAGCTTTGATTTTGTCAATAGATATAAAGTTTTCAGTTCTTACTTTTTTAATTTTCTGTTGACTGAATAATAAAAAAAAGATAGTATTTTTTTATGGAAATAAAATTTGCAGGATGTAAAAGTGAATACTGGAAAGAAAAAATCAACCTTCTTAAAGAAAGGTATCCTAAAATTTCATTTTTTGAAATCAATAGAGATTTTGGCAGAGAGGATATCGAATTTACCGATGTTCTTATAACTTACAGGTTGAAAAAGGAACAGGTGGAGTTCGCCAAAAGATTGAAATACCTTTTTGTTCCTTATGCTGGGCTGAACAATTTTCCATTACAGGTTTTGAAAAATAAAAATATAATAGTTTGTAACTCACATGAGAATACAAAATATGTTGCAGAAAGAGCTTTCGCTTTGACTTTAGCACTACTAGGAAAAATAGTTTTATTCCACAATGACCTCAAAAAAGGTTTCTGGCACAGGGAAGGACTTTATAGGGAGTACTGGGAAAGTCTTAGAGGTAAAAAATGTTCCATAATAGGAACTGGGAGTATTGGGGTTGAACTTGCAAAGCTGTTAAAAATTTTTAGCTGTGAAATTATGGGAGCAAAAAGAAATTTAAAAAATGGTGAAAGAATTAATAATTTCGATTCTTTAACTGATGATATAAATAAAGCTCTTTCATTTGGTCAGATAATATACTTAACACTTCCTTTAACCAAGGAAACTGAAAATCTTATAAATGAAAAGAACATATGTTTACTTGAAGGTAAATATCTTGTAAACGTTTCGAGAGGTAAAGTAGTTGATGAAAAAGTGCTCTTTGATAGTTTGAAAAATAAAATTCTAAAAGGGGCTGCTCTTGATGTTTGGTATAACTATCCAAAAGAAGGAGAAGAAAATAACAAACTACCTTCAAACTATCCCATATATGAACTTGATAATGTTGTTATATCACCACATAAGGGGGCACATACTGAAGGGGCGGAAAAGGGTGATATAGATTTTACGGTGAGAAATCTTACAAATCTTCTTGAAGGTAGAGAGTTGAAAAATATTGTTGATCTTGATAAAGGTTACTGAATGTACACTGAAATATTAAAAGAGTTATTGAGTTTAAAAAACGAGAAAAAAAGATTAATATTTGAAAGATTCTTTAAAACTAAAAAAGGAGAGTATGGGGAAGGAGATAAATTTTTAGGTATAGATGTCCCAACTTTGAAAAAAATTGCAAAAAAATATAAAGATATAGATTTTGAGACTCTTGAAAAATTGATATCTTCCAAATATCATGAAGTTAGGTTTCTATCTCTTAATATACTTGTTTTGAAATATGAAAAGAATATTGAAATTGAAAAAGATATTTTAGATTTTTATTTAAGGAATGTAAAATATGTTAACAACTGGGATCTTGTTGATACATCATCGTACAAGATTGTTGGAAGATACTCTTTCGAGAATAAGGATAAGAGTTTAATAAAAAAATTTTCAAGATCTGATAATATATGGGAAAGAAGAATCGCAGTAGTTTCCCTATACTACTTTATAAAAAGAAAAGATTGTTCCTTTCCTTTGTCAGTTTTGAAAAGGTTATTAAATGACAGAGAGGAACTTTTAAAGAAAGCAATAGGATGGATGTTAAGAGAGATTTGTAAAAATTGTGGCGAGGATATACTTGAAAAGTTTTTAATTGAAAATTATAACATACTTGCACCTATAACAGTTAGTTACGCAACGGAGAGGTTTTCAAAAGAGAAAAGAAAAAGATTTCTAAAAGGTTACAGAAAAAAACTGCATAAACATTGACAATTTTTCCTTATTATGATAATTTATAAAATTATGAAAAAATACTTCTTTTTGTTTTTAATTTTTGCATTTTTTATTATAAGTTATGGGAGGGATTACTGCCCATTTGATAAAAAAGATGATCCATATCCAGGTATGTGTGGTAGATATACTGACGAGAATAACGATTCTATATGTGATCTTTCACAGGATTTAAATGATAGTATAAAGGGTCCAACTTTAGAGAATGAAAAGGTTGAAGATTTAGAAAGTAACAACGAAATTAAAACATTTGAGGATGAAAATTTAAAAAATCAAGAAAACACTCCACAATATGAAAATAAGGATATAGAGGGGAAAGATGATGAAACTTTTAAAATAGATGTATATAATCCTTTAAATTATGATAAAGTAGAAACCAAAAACATTAAAGAAATGCAGGAAGAAAATTACGATGAAAAAGATAGATATTTCCTTTTTATTTTTCTTCCTCTTTTTTTATTTTTATTCTTTTTGATCTTTTTCTCAAAAAGGAAAAAAGTTCCTGTTGATGTATGTGACATAAACAGGATAATAAATATTTTACTTATCATAGATTTTATTCCAGTTCTTTTTACTTCAGCAATTCTTGTTTTAAGAGAGTATGGGATTTTGAATCTAAAAAATATATCTAAACTCGTTTACATGCACAACCTGGCTGGAGTAATATTTGTTCTTTTGATGCTCTTACATATATATATAAAATTACAGTATTATATCCTACTTATAAAAAATTTTACCAAAAGAGGTGAAAAGTGAAGAGCCAAATTTTAAGAGAAAAATTTATAAAATTCTTTAAAGATAGAGAACATAGAGTCTTCGAATCATCATCACTCATTCCAGAAAATGATCCTACACTACTTTTTACAGTTGCTGGAATGGTTCAATTCAAGCCAATGTTTGCTGGTCTTGTTGATTTTGATTTCAAAAGAGCGACATCCATTCAGAAATGTTTAAGGGTTGTTGATCTTGAGGAGGTTGGAACATCTCCTTTCCATGATACTTTTTTTGAGATGCTTGGTAATTTTTCTTTTAACGATTATTTTCAGCATGAAGCGATTAAATGGGGATGGGAATTTTTAACTGAGGAATTGAATATAGAAAAAGATAAACTCTATGTTACAGTTCACAGGGATGATAGTGAAGCTTACAGAATATGGAAGGATGTTGTGAAAATCCCTTCCCAAAGAATAATAAAGATGGATGATAGAACTAACTTTTGGGGTCCAGCAGGTGGAACTGGAGCATGTGGCCCTTCAACGGAAATATTTTACGATTTCGGAAGGGAACTTGAAAATAAATCTCCATGTTCTATTGAAAATGATTGCAAAAGGTTTGTTGAAATTTGGAATATAGTTTTTCCGCAATTTAACCAGGATAGTTCAGGTAACAGAACTCTGTTGAAAAATAAAGGTGTTGATACAGGTATGGGACTTGAAAGGTTAGCAGCTTTGATGCAAAATAAAAAATCGATTTTCGAAACTGATCTTTTCATGCCAATAATAGAAAAACTTGAAGAAAAATATGATCTTGATTATGAAAAGTATAAAAAGGAAATCAACTCTATAGCAGATCATATAAGAGCTTTGACTTTTTCTATATCGGATGGTGTTATACCTGAAAATGAAGGCAGAGGATATGTTATAAGGAGAGTTTTAAGAAGAGGTGTTAGATTCGGTTTCAAAATGGGTATCGAAAAACCTTTCCTTTACGATCTGGTTTCAGAAGTTGTTAGAATAATGAAAGTGCAGTATCCTTACCTTATAGATTCTGCTGATAAAGTCAAAAATATCATAAAATCGGAGGAGGAAAGATTTTTGAAAACTATAGGACAGGGGATACAACTTTACACTGAGTATAAGAAAAGAATGAAAGGTAATGTTGTAGATGGGAAAACTTTGTTTCTTCTTTATGATACCTTCGGTTTCCCTTTAGACCTTATAAAACAGATGGCTTATGAGGATAACCTTGAAATAGATGAGAAAGGTTTTGAATACTTACTTGATGAAGCGAGAAAAAGATCAAGAAAGGATAAAGTTTTTGCAGGTTCAAACAAGAAGGATTTTGTAATATTTTATGATGAAGTTTCAAAATTTGTTGGATATGAAAAACTTGAAAATGAATCATACATATTGAGATATAGAGAACTTGAGGATTCTTTTTATGAAATACTTATGAAAGAGACACCTTTTTATGCTGAATCTGGAGGGCAGGTAGGTGATACAGGTTTAATTTTTTCAGAAAATCTGGAATTTGAAGTTTACAACTCTTACAGATCACCTGTTGGGAATATGTTAGTTGGTAAAAAAATCTATGGAGAATTTGAAAAAGGAAAGATATATAAACAGAAGGTTGATTTGAAAAGAAGGTATCTTATTCAAAGAAACCATACAGCTACACATATTTTACATTCCGTACTTAGAAAGGTGGTTGGAGAACATGTAAGACAGGAAGGGTCATTCGTTTCTTTTGATAGGTTTAGATTCGACTTTCTACATTTCAAACCTTTAACTGATCGGGAGAAAGAACTCATAGAGAGTTCTGTCAACGAGATAATTACTCAAAATCTATCGGTTGATAAAAAGGTTGTTCCATACGAAGATGCATTAAAAGAAGGTGCTTTAGCCTTTTTCAACGAAAAGTATGGTAAAAAGGTAAGAGTTGTAACTATTAAAAATGTTTCAAAAGAGTTATGCGGTGGAACGCATGTTGAAAAAACAGGAGAGATAGGACTTTTCAGGATTTTGAAAGAGGAATCTGTTGCAACAGGTATAAGAAGGATTGAGGCTGTTACTTCTCTTTACGCTTTGAAAAGTTATAAAGAGCTTGCAGAAAGGATAGATAACCTTCTTTTGAAACATAAGATGAAAGATATTGAAGAGTTTGAAAAAAGGTTTGATAAGATTTTGGAAGAGAACACTCTTTTAAGAAGGGAAAATGAGAAATATTTTTCATACGAAATGAACGAGATAACTAACAGGTTGATAAAAGAGAGTAAAATATATAAAGATGGCCGTTTCGTCTTTGGATTTTTTGAAGGTTATACTATTGACATCCTCAAAAAAATTATGGATAATATTAAAAGTAAAGAGGAAAAGGTGTTTGGTGTACTTTTCTCGAAATATTCTGAAAAGGTAAACTATATAGTGTTTAGTTCAAATATGGATGTTGATGCTAAAAATATGATCGCGAAAATAAACAAAATTTTGAAGGGAAAAGGTGGTGGTAAGAAGGAGTTAGCATCTGGAAGTGCATCTCTAAAAGATTTTGACAAAAAATTAATCGAGAGTATAAGAGAGAAAATTTTGGAGTAGAAATGGAATACATAAAGGTTGATAAAGAAAGATGTGGGCTCTGTGGTGGATGTGTTGCTGTTTGTCCTGCGAAGGTTATAATAATGTACAAAGAGAGGTTGGAAATCAAAGAGGGATGTTTAAAATGTGACAAATGTATAAAAGTTTGTCCTGTGGGAGCGTTAAGTAAAAATGGATAAAAATTATGATGTGATAATTGTCGGCGGAGGACCTGCAGGTCTTTACGCCGCTTACAAGATAGAAAAAAGTTTTAAGGTTATAATATTTGAGAAGGATGATGTAATTGGTGAACCTATATTGTGTGCGGAAGGTATATCTACAAATACCTTGAAACTATTTTTCAAAGATGGTGATCATCCATTTATTAGAAACATATATTCAAAGTTGAAGGTAAAATACAAAGATCTTGAAGCTAATATCGATATCCCCGGGAGGGGGCTTATAATTGATAGATCAAAATTTGAAAAATATATTGCAAATAAAGTTAAAGAGGAAAACAACTTTGAAATAAAGACAGGTAGTTTTGTTGTTGATGCTAAAGTTGAAAATGATCATGTTAAAGTGATTCTTGAAAATGGTGAGGAGTACTTTGGAAAGATCTTGATAATAGCTGATGGAGTTGAATCGTATCTTCCAAATAAAGTTGGGATAAACTCTGTTTGTAACCTTGTTGATATGTATTCATGTTACCAGCAGATAATACATGATCCAAATGTTAAAGATGAAGAGATTATTTTTGATTTCACACCTTCAGTCGCTCCGGGTGGTTATCTATGGGTATTCCCAAGAGGTAACAATGAGGCTAACTTTGGCCTTGGAATAACTTCCTCTTTGGATTGTGAAAAACCTTATAAACTTTTAAACGAGTATAGAGAAAAGAATTACCCTAACGCTAAAATACTTAGAGAGTTTCCAGGATGTGTTAGTGTGAATCAACTTTCAAGGATGTACACTGATAGGGTAATGGTTCTTGGAGATAGTGCAAGGGCAGCTGACCCGATAACAGGTGGAGGTATAGATAACGCTTTGAGAAGGTAGTTTGTTGAAAGATAAATATCTTTTGAAAATAATTATGAGGTTGATGTGGAAGTAATTTCCCCTATTGAAAGAATTTTCAAAGATAAGAAAAAGGGATATTTTGTTTTAATAGATCCGGTCAAAAGGATAGATTTTGAAAAGATATTAAAGAATGTTAACTCTGCTTTTGTTGATGGAATATTTATAGGTGGAAGTGATAGAAAAATAAAAGGTTTCGATAGATTCATACTTTCTGTAAAGAAAAAGACCAAAAAACCAATTTTCATTTTCCCAGGTTCACATTATCAGATTTCAAATAGAGCAGATTTCCTTTTACTTTTATTTTTGTTAAATACGAGAAAACTCGATTATATTATAGGTGAACATATCGACGGTGCTGAGAACCTTTACAAATCATCTTTAAAGATTATTCCAACTTCTTATATTCTTTGTATGGAAAACAGAAAAACTTCCGTTGCAAAAAGGGTTCCAATAAATTTCATAAAAGATATGAAGACATTTTTAAATTATATATACCTTTCAGAGATATCCAATTTTAAAACAGTTTATCTTGAAGCTGGTAGTGGGTCTGACAAAACTGTTCCTTTGAAATTCATAAAAAGTGCAAAGAAGATCCTTTCAAAACCTTTACTTGTTGGTGGGGGAATAAAGGACGGCAAAACCGCTTTATCGATACTTGAAAGTGGAGCGGACTTTATAATTACTGGAAACTCGATAGAGAAAGATCCTGACAAAATTTTTGAATTCTCAGAAGTTGTTAAAATTTTTCAATGATGAAATTTTTCATAAAACCATTCTGTAAAATAAATCTTTTTTTAGATGTTTTGAATAAAAGGGAAGATGGATTTCATGAAATCTTAACACTATTTCAATCTATAGATCTTTTTGATGAAATAGAGGCTTTTGAAAGCAAAGAGTTTAATCTAAAATTTTTTAACAACGATTACCCTATTGACCCTTATAACAATACGATTTTCAGGTCATACAAAATTTTTAAAGAGTCATTTTTGAAGAAAAATAATAAAGGTTGGGTGAATTTTAGTTTCAGAGTTAAAAAGATAATACCATCAGGTGCCGGTCTTGGAGGTGGTAGTGCTGATGGAGCAACAATTTTGAACTTTTTGAATTACTATTATGGGTATCCATTTGAAGATGAAGAACTTAAAGAACTTTCCCTAATTGTTGGAGCTGATTGTCCATTCCTTCTTGAAGGAGGGACAGCACTTGGAAGAGGGATAGGGGAAAAACTTCAATTCTTCGATATTCCCCTAATAGAGAATTTAAAAGTTTTTATAATTTCTCCAGACCTTCATATATCAACAAAAGAGGCATATAACCTTTTATCTAAACACTTGACAAAAGAAAGAAAATCTTATAATATTATAAATTCAAAAATGGGCTATAATCATTTGAAAGGTTCTTTCAAATATTTTTATAACATTTTTGAAAATGCTGTTTTTGAAAGATATCCTCTTTTGAAGGATATCAAAGATAGGATTTTAAGATTCAATCCTTTACTTTCACTAATGAGTGGAAGTGGCTCTTCCATTTATGCGATCTTTGAAAATGAAGAACATTTTGAGCAGCTAAAAAGAGAGTTCGGTGGGAACAGGATTTTTTTTACCACCCCGATAACTCGAAGTAGGATAAAAAAAGAATCACTAACAAAAATTCAGGAGGAAGAATGGAAATTACCGAAGTAAGAATCACATTAAGAGATGAACCCAAGTTGAAAGCTTTTGCAAATGTAACTTTTGACAACGCATTTGTTATCAGGGGTTTGAAGATTATCGACGGAAAAAAGGGACTTTTCATTTCCATGCCATCAAGAAGGGCTAAGGATGGAACCTATAGGGATATAGCCCATCCAATCAACAATGAGATGAGACAGAAGATTGAGAAAGTCGTTCTTGAAAAATACCAAGAGGAAGTGAACAAAAAGTAAAACCTAAAGGTAAAATTTAAACTTTTGGGGTGTCGGCAAGCTGGCAAGCCACGGGATTTTGGTTCCCGCATTCGTAGGTTCGAATCCTACCGCCCCAGTAAAGTAGAGAGTTTTTATGAAACTTATTGCAGGAAATTCTAACGCTAAAATAGCAAAAGAGATATCCAACAAGTTGAATATTCCACTTGTTGATTCTATCATAACAAAATTTTCTGATGGGGAGATAAGGGTTCAAATAAATGAATCTGTAAGAGGGAGTCATGTATTCGTTATACAATCTACCAATCCCCCAGCAGATAATCTACTTGAACTTATTTTCATTATAGATGCTTTAAGGAGAGCTTCCGCTGAAAAGATTACCGCAGTTATTCCTTACTATGGTTACGCAAGGCAGGATAAGAAGGATGCTCCAAGGGTTCCAATAAGTTCAAGGGTTGTTGCGAATCTTCTCACTACAGCCGGAGTTTCAAGAATAATGGTGCTTGAACTTCACGCCGAACAGATACAGGGCTTTTTCAATGTCCCGGTTGATCATCTATATTCATCTCCGGTTTTTGTAGAATACCTTTTGAAAAATGAGAAACTTGAGAACACTGTTGTGGTTTCACCTGATGCTGGGAGAGTTAACAGGGCAAGAAGTATTGCGAAAAAATTGAACAACCTTCCCATAGCTGTTATAGATAAAAGAAGAAGTTCACCTAACCAGTCGGAGGTTATGCATGTTGTCGGTGAAGTAAAAGACAGAGATATACTTATCGTTGATGACATTATCGATACAGCAGGAACAATAACAAAAGCAGCTGAAGCTTTAAAATATAATGGAGCTAAAAGGATAATTGCCTGTGTAACTCATCCTCTGCTTTCTGGAGATGCTATTGCTAAACTTAAAAAATCACCTATAGATAAACTTTACACTTCTGACAGTGTTGTTATTCCTGAAGAAAAAAAGATTGAAAAAATAGAAGTTTTATCTATGGCAAACCTTTTTGCCAGTGCGATAAAGAGAGTTTATAATAAAGAATCTATCAGTGCACTTTTTGATTAGGAGGATAAATGCTTCAATATGAATTAACAGTTGAAAAAAGGGAGAAGGGGAAAAAACACAATCTTACCCTTATAAGAAAAAATGGTAAAATACCATGTGTCGCTTATGGACATAAAGAAGAGAATAGATTATTCTCCGTTGATGAGGTAGAATTGAACAAAATGTTTCATACAATCGGAAGAGAAAAGTCTTTGATAAATATCAAAATGGGGAATGACAATTTTCTTGCAATCATCAAAGAGATATTTAGAAGTCCAAGAACTAATAAAATTTTGCATATCGATTTTCAGATAATACATAAAACTGAAAAGTTGAAACTAAACGTTCCCGTTGTCTTAAAAGGAGCTTCCAAAGGTGTTAAAGAAGGTGGAATAGTTGAACATCTTTTAAGAGAGATAGAAATAAAATGTTTGCCTGCAAATATTCCTTCACATATCGAAGTTGACATTACAGAACTAATGATTGGCGATTCTGTTCATGTTAAGGATTTAAAAGTGGAAAAATTCGAAATCGTTGAAAATCCAGAAGAGGTAATAGTTACGATACTTGCGCCGAAAGCATACGTTGAGGAAGTTCCAAAACCTGAAGAGGAAGCCAAAGAACCGGAAGTCATTGGAAAAGAGAAAGAAGAGGGTGAAGAGGAAGAAGGCGAAGAAAAAGACAAAGAGAAAAAAGAAAAAAAGTGATGGAGTGATATGTTTGTATTTGTTGGGCTTGGAAATCCTGGTAAAATCTATGATGAAACAAGACACAATGTTGGTAAAGAGATAGTTTTAGAATTTGCTAAAAAGGAGAAGTTGCACTTTAAAAGTGGTAAAGGTCACTTTTTTTTTCTGAATGTTCTTTGAAAGAAAAACTTTTATTGATGATCCCAACTACCTATATGAATGAGAGTGGGGTTGCTGTTATGGAATTTGTTAACTACTATAAAATAGATTTAAAAGATCTTTTGATAGTTGTTGATGATTTCAACATTCCACTCTTAACATTCAGATTGAGGTTATCTGGTTCAGATGGAGGTCATAACGGTTTAAAATCTATAATTTATCACCTTCAGACGGAGGATTTTGCAAGGTTAAGAGTCGGAATCGGAGAAAATGGTGAGAAGAAAGACAAAGATTTTGTTCTTGGAAAAATGAGTAGTGAAGAACATAGAAAGGTTGTTGATAGAGGGGTAAGTAACCTTTATACGATTTTGGAAAATGGATTTGAAAGATCTATGAGTATAATTAACAAAAAAGAAAAATAACAGGAGGAAATTTTGGTTAACTATGAAATTTTGATCATCTATGATCCTACTTTAACTCAGGAGACTCTTGAAGAAAGGATTTCAAATTTCAAAAAATGGGTTGAGGAACTTTCAGGTAAAGTTGAAAATGTTGAGGATAAAGGAATTGAGAAACTAACATACGAAATAAACAAAACAACTCAGGGACATTTTATTTTGATCAACTTTAACCTTGATCCATTGAAAGTAGAAGAGTTAAGGAAAGAGATCAAACTCGATGAAACGGTTTGGAGATACATGATAAAGAAAAATGATGAAGTGAAGGTATAAATGGCTGAAAAAGTAAATCTTCCAAACCTTAACAGAGTAATAATCGCAGGTAGAGTTACAAAGGATGCTGAAAAGAGATACACCTCTGATAACACTGGGGTTATAGGTTTTCGTTTAGCATCCTCTAAAAGGTTCAAAGATAAAAGTGGAGAGTGGAAAGATAACCCCCTTTTTATAAGTGTTTCATATTTTACGAAATATGAAGATAACTTTGAAAAAAGGTTGAAAACTGGAACACCTGTGATTGTTGAGGGCTCGCTTGAGGCAAACAATTACGAGGATAAAAGAACGCATGAGAAAAAAGTATCCTTTCAGATAAGAGCAACTAAGATATACTTTTTGGCAAGGGAAGTTGCTGAGTTCGAAAGCGAACCTAACAATTCCTATGAAAAAGTTATAGATGATGTTGAAAAAGATTTTAATGAAATAGAAGAAATTGAAAACGGAGGTACTGATGAGTCCATACCATTCTAAGGGAAATAATGGTTTTTCAGAGTCAAGAAATGGTTTTAAAAAAGTAAAGGTTTGTAAACTTTGTGCAAGGAAAGAAAAAATAGATTACAAAAATATTCAGTTCTTATCAAAATTCATCAACGATAGGGGAAAAATATTGCCAAGAAAAGCAACTGGACTCTGTGAAAAACATCAGAAAGAGGTTGCCAGGGCTATAAAAACTGCAAGACAGATAGCTCTTCTTCCGTATGTTGATGAAAATTTAAGATAGGAGTTTACATGAAAATAATTTTAAGAGAGAATATTGAAAAACTCGGGAAAAGGGGAGATGTGGTAAATGTTAAAGATGGGTATGCAAGAAATTATTTGATACCCAATAAAATTGCTTACGAATATTCGGAAAACAATTTAAAAAGGTTCCAGCAGGAAAAGATAAAGTATGAACAGAAAGAATTAAAAAATAAAGAGATAGCACTTCAGGTCAAAGAAAAACTCTCATCAATAAATTTAACTATTAAACAGAAAGTTCATGATGATGATTCTCTTTACGGTTCAATTTCAAAAAGGCTTATCTGTGAGGAACTTGAAAAGAATGGCATAAAAACAGATGAAAATGCTGTTTTACTTGATGAACCTATAAAAAAACTTGGTGATTTTGAAGTTAATATAAAATTGCATCCGGAGGTTATTGGAGTTTTGAAACTTTCGGTTGTAAAGGATGAATAATTATTTTCCTAAAGTTGATATAATTGTAATTCTATTGTTAGGTCACCTTTTTGGTGACTTCATATTTCAAACGGACATTGTATTTAAATTAAAATTAAAAAGTAAAAAAGGTCTTTTTTTACACTCTTTTTTTGTTTTTTTAACGACTTTTATTTTTCTTTTCATATTTTCTAAAAAAATATTTTTTTCTTTCTTAATTTCAATTCTAACCCTTCTCTCACATTTTTTTGTAGATCTTGCAAAGAATAAAAACAATTTTGATAAAGGCATAAATTTTGTTTTGGATCAACTTTTACACTTTTTTGTTATAATCTTTCTCTCCTCTATTTCAAATTTTTTTGTAATCGAAAGTATCAAAAATATTTTTGTTTACAAAACTGTATTTCTTCTTATTGGCCTTATCTTCATACTTTATTTTCTTAAATATCTTATAAGAAGTTTGTATGAAATTTTGAAGATAAAATTAGTTAGGGATAAATATTACTATTATGTGGAGGATGTAGAAAAAATTTTACTTTTCATCTTTTCTTACATGCATGGTTATTTTTTTCTTCTATTGCCATTTTGTATAATACCAAGGATTTTTTATACTATAAAAAATAACAAAGAATACCTTTATTACGATATCCTTATATCTTTTCTTGTCTCATCCTTTTCCGGAATTGTTTTGAGAAAGATTACACTTTTGTCTCCTTTTTCATTTTTTGAAATTTTTTCACTCTCCTTTTTCTTTTATATTCTCTTTAAAATTTTTGGTTTTCTTATGGATAAGTCAATTCTTCTATTTTATAAAAATTAAAAATAGAGATTCCTTGACTGAAATATTAAAAAAGCATAAAATAATAACTTATAAAATATTGGAGGTGAAATGAAAAAATTATTCTTTTCTTTTATTATTCTAATTTTTATTTCCTGTTCTATACCACTTCCCAAAAAACTACCTGTTGTTGAGAATCTCACATACTCAATACCTTTGGGTGATACTTTGATGACGGTTCTTGAAGTAGCCACTGATCATCCTGAGAGGATATCTGTTAGAGGTGATACGGTTTTTGGTTATACCCAGCATGAAAAATGGATTAACGCTTCTCATTTAAAAAGTGATACCATAAAAATAAGCATAAATATAGAAGAGTTACTTCCAGAGGAATGGATAGATACCTCAAGAGATTCAACATATTTTACCTCATCCGTTAACAAGGTTCATAACTTTGTTAGATTCTGGGGAAAAGTCCCTTACACTACAGGTGGAAGGTTGATACACAGGATGTACTCGAGCGGAAGGCTAATATACCTTGATACAGTTGAAGTATTTTTTAACAGGAGAGATTTTCTTGATACTCTTTATACCTATTCAGTTAACGATTTCCCTATTGGAGATTATTACCATGAGATAGAGGTTCAGATAGATTCAGGCCAAACATTTGTCGATTCACTTGAAGCATACTCTATGGTAGCTTTCCAGGCAAAACTTACAGGTGATAGGGTTATGACAGTTGTTAAAGAACAAGAGTTACCATTCTCTCCACCTTCAAGTTCACCAACAAATATGATAAACTGGGTAAGACTTAATCTTGATATATGGAACAGATTGCCGATAAGTTCAAACTTCATCCTTTTACTTTACGACTCTTTAAATAATATTGTTTTTTCGGACACATTTTTGTTAGCACAGGTTCCAAAGGATAGTTTGGGACGGAGTCAGGGGGATGGGGTGTACAGTAACCTTAACCTTGATATAACACATGAACTTGACAGTTTGTTTAAATATTCAACTTTCAAGTTTAAAGGTAGGTTCGAAATCCCGGCACCACAAGATGAGGATGTTTTTGTTACCCCAGAAGATTTTATTAGGGTTAATGGAGCTTTACAGGTTAATATTGATTTCGATCCATACTATTTGCCTAACAATGGAGAATAAAATGAAAAAATTCATACTAATTTTCATTATAATATTTTCAACACTTCTTATTTTTGCTGACTACGATTATAGGTATATGAATTCACCTTTGAATACAGGTTATATGTCACTTTTCTATAACCCTTCATTTTTGGGAAGGACAGATACTCCATGGTATTCATGGGAACTTTTAAGATTGAATACAGGAGTAACAAACAATCTTATATCCTATTCTTTTCTTGCCTACCTTTTCGAAAATTCAGCTACAGCTCCAATAGATTCATTTCCAGTAGATACGATAAATGAAGAAAAGAAACAGGCTATTTTACATTACATTGGTCCATATTTTTTACTCGATCAGTATTTAAGGTTGGGGCTTCCCTTGTTTGGGTTTAAAATAGGGCTTTTCGGTTTTGGGTTTGATATAAAGGAAGGCTCATCCTTACAGATACCTGATGCCTTTTTTGATATAATGCTCTATGGTAACCAGTTCGATTCTACATACGATTTCAGAGATCTCAAGTTTGAAACACAGGAGATAGGTCAGTTCGCATTCGGTTTAGGAGGAGGTGTTGACCTTGAAAATAATGGAAGGTTGAATGTTGGACTCTCACTATCATATCTTGCTGGAATTTCATATTTCAATCTTTATGCTGATTCCTTCTATTTCCAATCAGACTCCAGTTTTTTAAGAGTTGTTACAAGGATGAATCTTGATTATGCTATTCCTTTTTCAACAGCACAACTTACCTCTTTCGATAATTTCAACGATTTTATAAGTGGTATAACTCCGGGGTTTTCTAATCTTCCCGGACATGGTTTCGACTTGACAGGAGGGGTTAGTTGGAATATAGATGACAGATGGATGGTTGAATTTTCATGGGAACATTTTCTTTCAAGAATATTCTGGAAGTATGGAGCGAGAAGATACACTTTCTTTATGGCTACCGATTCTTTGAATGTAGTCAACCTACACAGGGTTATAACAACTATAAATTCTGACTCTACCATTCCAGATGATCAGAAATCTGATTCTATAGTAAGTTCACTTCTTGGGGATTCACTCGTTTACAATGGAAGTGATTTGACAACTTTTCTAGAACCTCAGATAAATATTGGGGTTTCCTATTCAGCAAGATACCAGCCCTTCAACGTATTCGCAAGATACTCTCAAGGTTTCAAAGAAACATCCTTTTCAACTAAAAAACCAAAAGTTAGTTTAGGTTTACAGTATACAGCTTTCCATTTCCTTTTACTTGAGAGTATGGCAACTATTGGAGGAAGGGAGAGTTTCAGATTTAACGTCGGTCTTGGATTCAATTTTGGTAATTTCACATCCGATCTTTCAGTCTCTCAGGATCATGGTTTGGTTTACTATACAAAAGGTGCTCATCTTAATATGAATTCATGTGCTCATTCCAATATAATATCAGTTTTTTCAGGAACAATAATTGACTCTATGACGGAAAAGCCTTTGATAGCAAAGTTGGAAGTTATAAGGGATAACCCTTTAAACAAAAAGGATACTTTCTATTCTGATAGTTTAGGAAAATTCAGGAAGTATTTCCCAAAGACCAACGCAAAGGTTATAATAACAGCTGAAAAATATGATACGATAATCGATTCGTTCTTTTTGAAAGCAAATGGAAAAGTTGAAAGAGTTTATAAAATGAATCCTTCTATGGGAACTCTCGTAGTTGAGGTTATAAGTGGAATTACCAAAAAACCTATAGAAAACGCTTCAGTTATTTTTACCGATGGGGATACTCTTTATACGGATACAGTAGGGAATGTTACAAAAAGACTTGATGAGGGAACACATGCTGTAACAGTTAAATCATCTGGAAGGGATGATGTTGTTTTCACTATAGATATTGAAAGAGGAAAAGATTACAAACAGATAGTTGAGATGTTCCCGACGCATGGAAAACTTATAGTTAAAACCTACGATGCTAAAACTCTCAAACCTGTTAACTCTCTAATTAGAATTTTCACATTGGATATGAAAACGTTGGTTGATTCTTTCACAACAGGTGAAGGTGGTGTGGATACAACAAAAGCAATAAAGAAAGGATTCTACAATGTAAAAATAGACCCTAAAGTAAAAAAATATATAAAGCAGGATAAATTTAACATCGAAGTAAAAGGCGGAGTATTTTCAACTCTCGATGTTGGACTTTTGAAAGAGAAGATGGTTTTCGTTTTCAACAACATCCTTTTCGATTTCAACAAAGCAACTCTAAAACCAGAGTCATATCCAGTATGTGATTCACTCGCAACCATAATGAAAGAGAATCCATCTATAAAGGTTGAGATAAGTGGGCACACCGATTCGAGAGGTTCAAACTCTTACAACAAAAAACTTTCACAGGCAAGAGCTGAATCGGTTAGAAACTATCTTATAAGTGTTCACAAGATATCACCTAACAGGATTATTGCGATAGGTTTTGGAGAGAATAAACCTATAGTATTCCCTGAAAAGAATGAAGATGATTATCAGAAAAACAGGAGAGTAGAATTCAAAGTTTTACAGGGTGAATGATGGAAAAGAAGGTGGCGATACTTATATCTGGAAGGGGCTCCAACATGGAGTCCCTTATTAATCTATCTTTCAAAGAAAATTTGAAAATAGAGTTTTTGGTTGTTTCGGACAATCCTGAGGCTGAGGGATTAAAAAAAGCTGAAAAATTAAATGTTAAAACTATAGTTATCAAAAATCTAAAAAAGGGCTGGAAAATGGAAAGGGAAGGTGAGGAGGAGCTTTTAAAAATACTGAAAGATTTTTCACCAGACCTTATTCTTCTTGCTGGATTTATGAGGATTATTCCACCAAATGTAATAGAAAAATATTACCTTAAAATTGTAAATATCCATCCTTCACTTTTACCATCATTCAAAGGAAAGGATGCTCAAAAACAGGCATTTGATTATGGGGTAAAGGTTTCAGGTTGCACCGTTCATTTTATTGATATGGGAGTTGACACTGGACCAATAATAGATCAAAGATGTGTTGATATATCGAAAGCGAAAAGTGTTGAGGAAGTTTCGAATTTGATACTTGAAAAAGAACATCAACTTTATTTCGAAGTTATGAAAAAACTACTCTTTTCAAAATGGAAGGTTGAGAATAGAAATGTTTACTTTTATTAGATATATCCCCGTTCTCTTATCACCATTTTTTTTATACCTCTCTTTAAAATTCATAGATTTTGGTTTTCTATACATTCCTTTTTTTTCTTTTGTAATTTTTACTATATCCCTTTTTAAAAAGAAAAGAAAAATTATAACATTTTTTATATTTTTCATCTATTGGCTTTTAACATTGTTTTGGATTTTAAACCTTAATGTTGACCTTACGGGTCTTCAAAAGATTCTTTTGTTTTTCGGCTGGATATTTCTTTCAGCACTTTACGCTTTTCTTTTTTCACTTCCTTTCTTTTTGTGCTCATTAGATAATTTTGAAATTTTTCTTATCCCTGTTATATACTCTGTCATAGAGATATTGATGAGTTCAACAAGAGATTTTTCTTTTATATGGATGTTTCCTTCAGTTTCACTTGTAAAATATCCTCTTTTCATACAAACAGCGGATATAGGTGGTTCATACATCCTAACTTTTTTTGTAATATTTTTTTCAGTTCTTATATATAAAATCTTTAAAGATAGGAAAAATTTTAAAAGGTACTCCTTAATATTTTTATTGTTATTCCTTTTTGTATTTTATTATGGGATATATTCTCTAAGTAGAGATTTTTCTAATGATAAAAGAACTTTTAAAGTTACTCTGATTCAGCCCAATCTTGAAGGTTACATGAAGGAATCTTATAGAGATTTTGTTGATTACAGGATCAATATGATAAAAGAGTTGCTTGATATATCCTTGAAAGATGATGGTGAAATATTGATTTTTCCAGAAACATCATCTCCAATGTTTTTTTCATACGAATCACCTACGAGAAGGTATATAAAGAATTTCGCAGCAAAAAATAAAAAGGCAATTTTTATAGGTGCTATTAGAGAGGAAGAAGATAAAGATATTTATTTCAACTCTATATTTCTCTTTAAACCTGACAGTAGTATGGAATATTACGATAAGATACGACTTGTTCCTTTTGTAGAGCATCTCCCTTACAGTGATATTTTCAATTTTATAAAAAAGATAGATTATGGACAGGGGGATTATACTCCCGGAGAAGTTCAAAAAGTTTTTAATTATAAGGATGTGAATTTTTCTGGTTACATCTGTTTTGAATCCATATTCCCAAAATTTGTTTCTAACTTTTCAAAGAATGGTGCTAATTTTCTTATAAATGTTTCTGAGGATATATGGTTCATTAAAGGTGATGGCTTGAAACAGCATTTTTATTCAGGGATACTTAGATCTGTTGAAAATAGAAAGTACCTTGTAAGAGTTTCAAACCCCGGAATTTCTGCTGTGATAGACTGGTATGGGAATATTGTCTGGAAAAGTAGAGAAGGTAAAAGAGAGGTAAAAACTGAGAATGTTAAGCTTAATGACAGGTTGACTTTTTTTGTTTATTCTGATAATATTGCTGGAAAAATTTTAATCTATATTTTTATTCTTTTTATCTATGTTAAAATTGCACGGAGGCAAAATGACCGTAAGAGTTAGAATAGCACCGAGTCCGACAGGTTATCTACATGTTGGAACAGCAAGAACCGCTCTTTACAATTATCTTTTTGCAAAAAAGAATAATGGAAAGTTCATATTAAGGATTGAAGATACGGATGTTGAAAGATCCTCAAAAGAGATGACTGATATCATCATAGAGAGTTTAAAATGGCTTAAACTTGAATACGATGAGGGACCTTTTTTTCAGTCAGATTATTTTTCTCATTATATAGATCATATTCCGCAACTTGAAAAAACTGGTGGAATTTACAGATGTTTTTGTACACCTGAGGAACTTGAGGAGAGAAAGAAAAAAGTTATAGAACAAAAGAAAGCGTGGAAATATGATAGGAAATGTCTAAACCTTTCCAAAGAGGAGATTGAGAAAAATTTAAATGAGAAGAAACCCTACGTCTGGAGAGTATTCATCCCTGAAGGGAAAACATATTTTGATGATCTGATACATGGAAGGATAGAGAGGGATAACAGCGAGATAGAGGATTTTATTATTGTTAGAAGTGATAAAACTCCAGTTTACAATTTTGCTGTTGTTGTAGATGATTACAGAATGGGTGTAACACATGTAATAAGAGGTGATGATCATATATCGAACACTTTCAAACAGTTGCATATATACAGGTTGTTTGGAGTTGAACCACCTAAATTCGCCCATCTTCCACTAATTCTCGATGAAAAAAAAGCAAAACTTTCAAAAAGGTCTGGGACAGTTTCAGTTTTAGCTTTTAGAGATATGGGAGTTTTACCAGAAGCGTTTGTCAATTTTATTGCACTTATCGGTTGGAGTCCAAAGGATAACAGGGAGATACTATCAATTGATGAGATGATACAGCTTTTTTCATTTGAAAATGTTGCAAAGAAAGGTGGAGTTTTCGATTATAAAAAACTGGAATGGATGAACTCTAAATACATAACAAAGACAGATGATGAAAAACTTTATGAACTTTTAAAACCTTTTTATAAAGAATCTGGAATAGATATTGAGAATTTTGAAAAAGAGAAAATTTTGAAGATTATTTTTTCAGTTAAAGAGAAGGCAAGGTACTTGAAAGAGTTCCCATATCTAACAGAATTCTTTTTCAAAGAAATTTCAGATTACGATAAAAAGGGAGTTGAAAAGTTTTTCACTCCCGATAGGTTGAGCCACTTGAAAGTTCTTGTTAAAGAGTTGGAAAATGTTGAAAAATTCACATCTGAAAATGTTGAAAAATTGTATAAAGATTATGTTGAGAAAAATGGTATAAAGGGAGCGGATGTTATACATCCAACAAGGTTGGCTTTATCTGGAAGAACTGAAGGACCATCACTCTTTTTGATGATGGAGATATTTGGGAAAGAGGAAACGCTTAAACGCTTGACAAAAGTGTTATAATCTGCTATATTTCAAATCAAAATGGCGGTATCGTCTAGCGGCTAGGACGTATGGTTCTCAGCCATAAAACCGGGGTTCGATTCCCCGTACCGCTATATAATTTGGGGACGGTGCTTGACAGTGTGACACTTTCACCTTGAAAAAATTTTTGGGGAGTCGTCCAACGGCAGGACTCATGACTCTGGATCATGCTATCGGGGTTCGAATCCCTGCTCCCCAGCCAAAATCCTTAAAAAAATCTTTTCACCTTTGACTTGTAATCTAAATATTCATTTTTGAATTTTTCTTCAAGTTCCTTTTCTTCATTAAGAATCATTAGATAGAAAATTATACAAGAAGATAAAAAGAAGATTAACATTTCAATAGAACCGAGAAGTAGAAAAACTGAAAAGTAAAAAATTATGAAAAAAATATACATTGGATTTCTTGTTAAAGAGTATGCGCCACTTTTTACAAGTTTTTTTACCTTTTTACTATCCGTTCCAATAACCCACTCACTGTTAAGATCAAAAAGTGATATGATATAAATAGTGAAGCCAAAGATAAAAATAAAAGATGATAGAGTTTTTATAAAATAGAAAGGGATAAGATCTTTGAATAGAAAATTATCTTTGTAAAAAAAGATATTTCTAAAAACTTCAAATATCCAAGAGTTTGTAAAAACAAATATTAAAAAAGAAAGTTTTCCATCATTAGTTTTTAGATTGAAGTTGTAAGGTTTTATCTTTTCTTTTTTTATTTTGATTATGGTGTTTGATATTACAGTTAGAAGAAATAATGAAAAAAAGATAATTGAAAATATTGTTTTCAATTCCACTAAAAATCCACTAAAAAATTATACCTTAAAAAAAGAAAAATTCAAATAAAATCCAATTTGGGGACGGTGCTTGACTTGTGACATTTGACTTTCTGTTGCAGTAGTCCATAAACTACAAAGATTAAAAATTGATGTAAGGTAAAGTAAATCTAAAGATGATAATCACGAATGATAAAATTTTTCACAAAGTAAAAGGAAAAAATCCTTAAAGAAAAGATTATAAAATAAATTTTTAAAATGCAAAAAAAATTTGATTTTTGCAAAATTTTTTGAAGATCGTGTTATTAAGAAGGAATATAAGTTCTAAAATAATATAAGTTAAAAAAAATGACTTTTGGCACGATTATTGCTTTTTCTAATTGTATAAAATGAAAAAATACAAAAGATTCGATATAAAAAAGGAGGAGTATATGAAGAAAAAATTTATATCATTACTGGCGATTTTTTCAGTATTGTTTTTATGGGGAGAAAGTAATTATCTTACCGAATGTGCAGAATATAGAGATTTAGATGGCGGAATAAAAGGTGGGATAGAAACAAAGGCTGGATTTGATTCGTTGAATGTGAGTTTTGTAGGTAACTGGCCATTTGGTTACTCTTATGCTGTTACAAACGATACGATAAGAGATATATGTTTTTTAGGGTCAGGAGGAGGAGTATACATACTTGATGTATCAGATAGTAGCAATCCCGTAAAAGTTTCAGAAGGGATACATACAAGGGGATATGTTTATGGTTTATATTATGACTATACAACAGAGAGGTTATATATAGCAGCAGGGCAGGGAGGACTGGAGATATGGGATGTTAGTAATTTAACAAACCCATTAAAACTTGGCTACTATTTTACACCTGGTAGTGTAAGAGGTGTTTACGTATCAGGCAGTTATGCATATGTTGCTGATGGTAATTATGGCTTAAGGATAATAGATATAAGTAACCCAACAAATCCAACAGAAATTGGTTTTTATTTTACACCTGGTTATGCTTATGGTGTTTATGTCTCAGGCAGTTATGCATATGTTGCTGATGATACAAGTGGTTTAAGGATAATAGATATATCAGATCCAACAACACCAACAAGTGTTGGCTTTTATGATACACCTGGTTGGGCAGTAGGTATTTACGTATCAGGTAGTTATGCATATGTTGCTGGTGAACGTTATGGTTTAAGGATAATAGATATAACAGATCCAACAAACTCAACAGAGGTTGGCTACTGTGATACACCTGGTTATGCAAAAGGTGTTTATGTCTCAGGCAGTTATGCATATGTTGCTGATGATACAAGTGGTTTAAGGATAATAGATATATCAGATCCAACAAACCCAACAGAGGTTGGCTACTGTGATACACCTGGTTATGCAAAAGGTGTTTATGTGTCAGGCAAATGTGCATATGTTGCTGATGGTAGTCGTAGTGGTTTAAGGATAATAGACATAAGCAGTCCAACGACACCAACAAGTGTTGGCTATTATGATACACCTGGTAATTATGCTTGTGGTGTTTATGTCTCAGGCAATTATGCATATGTTGCTGATCATGATTCTGGTTTAAGGATAATAGACATATCAGATCCAACAAACCCAACAGAAGTTGGCTACTGTGATACACCTTGGTCTGCAGTAGGTGTTTATGTCTCAGGCAGTTATGCATATGTTGCTGATGAAAATTTTGGTTTAAGGATAATAGACATACAAGATCCAACGACACCAACAGAGGTTGGCTACTGTGATACACCTGGTTGGGCAGTAGGTGTTTACGTATCAGGTAGTTATGCATATGTTGCTGATGATACAAGTGGTTTAAGGATAATAGATATAACAGATCCAACGACACCAACAGAGGTTGGCTACTGTGATACACCTGGTTGGGCAGTAGGTGTTTACGTATCAGGTAGTTATGCATATGTTGCTGATGGTAGTCGTAGTGGTTTAAGGATAATAGATATATCAGATCCAACAAACCCAACAGAGGTTGGCTACTGTGATACACCTTGGTCTGCAGTAGGTGTTTATGTCTCAGGTAGTTATGCATATGTTGCTGATTATTATGGTTTAAGGATAATAGATATAAGTAACCCAACAAATCCAACAGAAATTGGTTTTTATTTTACACCTAGTTATGCTTATGGTGTTTATGTCTCAGGTAATTATGCATATGTTGCTGATTATTATTCTGGTTTAAGGATAATAGATATATCAGATCCAACAAACCCAACAGAAGTTGGCTTTTATGACACACCTGGTTATGCAGAAGGTGTTTACGTATCAGGCAGTTATGCATATGTTGCTGATTATGATTATGGAGTTCAGATATACAGAAACCTTCTTTCAAGTGGGCTAAACGAAAAGGAAATAAAAGGGAGTGAGGTAAAAAGTGACAACTACTTTATAAAGTATGA
>LGFX01000024.1 GCA_001508335.1 candidate division TA06 bacterium 32_111 | reverse complement strand
ATATAAGCCAGAATATTATAATTCTAAAAAGAACAACAATAATAAATCTAACACTGATAGCAGATAGCATTGGGGACGGTGCTTGACAGTGTGACAGTAGTGGATAAAAATACCTATATTATTTTTTAATCTATTAAAGATTGTTTCAAAAAAAACAATACTTTTAATATTCAATAGAGAATTTGCTATACTTAAAATTAACAATAATTTCAAAATGTTCACAATGATTTTAGTTAATATTTTAAGATAATCATGCTTTTTCAGAAAATTACTTAAAAATTAAAAACTTTCATTTGATAAAATTATCCTTTTATTGTAAAATAAACAAAAAAGAAGGAGAGTATGTACGCTTATCACAATAATGTAGATGGAGAATTTGATATAGGTATAATCGGTGGTGGAGCGTCAGGCATTTTTTCATCGATAGTTGCAAAAGATGAAAAGAATCTTTCCGTTGCTATTTTTGAATCGGAAGATAGAATTTTAAAAAAAGTTTTAAAAACTGGGAATGGAAAATGTAATTTAACCAACAAAGATTTATGTCTTTCCAACTTTCAAGGAAATCCCATTCTTTTAAAAACTGTTCTTTCAAAATGTTCTCAAGGTTTGACGCTTGATATTTTCAAAAATCTTGGAATAAGAGTTGTTTTTGATGAGAATGGAAAATGCTTTCCAGCAAGTTATCAAGCATCTTCGGTTGTTGATTCCTTGCGTTTCGGAGCTTTAAAAAGGGGAGTTAAATTTTACACAGAAACAGAGATCGTTAAAATTGAAAAAAAAGATGATAAATTTCTTTTAAGGGCTGACAACAGATACAATTTTCTCTGTTCAAAAGTTATTTTTTCAACTGGAGGACTTGCCGGTCTGAAAAAAAAGGAAGAGAACTTTTTTAGAGTATTAAAAGATTTAGGTATTACGATAAATAAACCTTTTCCTGCACTTGTCCAATTGAGGTTGTTAGAAAGTGAGCCCTTTAAAAGTATGAAGGGATGTAAATGGGAGTGTGGAGTGATTCTAAATATTGATGGGAACAATACTCTTGTTGAGAATGGAGAGATCCTTTTTACAAATTATGGAATTAGTGGAAATGCAATTTTAAACATTAGCAGAGAAGCGGTTAAAAATTTAAACGAAAATAAAAAAGTAAAAATTTTAATAGATCTTTTACCTGAAATGACTGATGTTGAAATAAAAGATGAGTTAACTTTTAGAATTAAAAAATTTGGTGATTACGATTTAGAGTTTCTTTTCAACGGGTGGATAAACAAAAGGATAGGTGTAATCTTTTTAAAATCTCTCGGTTTTAATATGAACGATAAGATAAATATTTTAAAGGAAAAAGATGTTAAAAAAATAATAGATAATATTCATTCCTTTGCTTTTACAGTTACAAATCACAATGGTTTTTTAAATGCACAGGTTATGGCAGGAGGAGTTTCGGTAGAAGAGTTGGATTTTGAAACTCTTCAACACAAAAGGATAAAAGACTTATATTTTGCAGGGGAGATAGTTGATGTTGATGGAAAAAGCGGTGGCTATAACCTACAATGGGCATGGTCTTCCGGTTATGTTTCTGCTCTTTCCGCAGTAAAAAGTTTTTAAATATTATAGGATAGATTGTCCCATAGATCATCATCTATCCCATCATCAATCTTATTTTTCTCTTTTAACTTTTTCAAATATTCAGGGTCATTTTTTATCTTTTCGTTGAACTCTTTCTCTCTAACCTTTTTCAAGAAGTTATTCGCTACATGTGGAAAAAGTTCAAGAAGAAGTTCTTCCTTTTCATTCTGAGCAAGTAGAACTCCACCGAATTCCTCAAGAACAGGATTTGGCTGCTTTTCATATTTTGAAACATCGTATGGAATCTCTTCTCTTGTTCCTGCTATTTTATATCTAAATTCTGGATCTATTTTGTAGGGTGTTTTTCCGTAAGATCCTTTCACAAGGTTAACGAATTGTGCTGATTTTGTTGTGTACCAAGGTTTTCCATTATTCTCGTCGATTATACAATTAACTGCTTGAACTCCAACTATTTGGCTTGTTGGTGTTACGAGTGGAGGTATACCTGAGTCAAGTCGAACTTTTGGAACAGCATGTAAAACTCTTTCCATTAGATTTATCATTTTTGCCTGTTCAAGTTGTGATCTCATGTTAGTATACATTCCACCTGGTATTTGAGCATGCTTAACTATTTCATTTGGTTTTGGGAAACCAAAATAATCCTCAATTTTGTGTATCTCATCAAGCAGTTTACTATAATTGTTTGTTTCAGCATATTTTATAGAATTATCGAAAAGTTTTTCAATTTCTGTTGGTAATTTATCTTTTGTTATATCAAATTCTCTTGGATATAAATATTCAGTGTTGAATGGTTTCAACTCTTCGCAGATATTCTTTAACTCTTTGTTTATTTTTACGACAGCATCAAGATTTACATCTATTTCTATACCCATTTTATCTGCAAATATTTTTACAAGTTCAAAAGCTGGAGCTGCAGGTCCACCAGCAAAATTGTAGATTACAGTATCAACCATATCTGCACCGTTTATAATAGCCATTAGAATTGAAGCAAGTCCATATCCAGGAGTGCAATGAGTATGCAAGTCTACTGGTATGTTTAATTCTTTTTTCAACGCTTTTATAACTTTAGCAGACATTTCAGGATCGATAAGTCCGGCCATATCTTTTATTGTTACCATGTTTGCACCGAGAGTTTCAAGTTCCTTTGCCTTTTTAACAAAATAATCAACAGTGAAAATTTTTGGTGGAAGTTTTTCCGAAGAGAAAATAGATTTTAATCTTTCACCGAAAGAGAATTTTGGATCTGTTGTATAGCAGACAGCACCATCAACTGTTCCCTTGTTTTCCTTAACAAATTTTATTGTTGACTTATAATTATCAATATCATTTAAAGCATCAAATACTCTCATCATATCGATTCCAGATTTTATAGCGTTTCTACAAAATCCTTCTATGACAGAATCAGGATATGGGTTGTAACCAAAAAGATTCCTTCCCCTTG
The DNA here is from genome assembly GCA_001508335.1 of candidate division TA06 bacterium 32_111. GTDB lineage: Bacteria > Hydrothermota > 32-111 > 32-111 > 32-111 > 32-111. Next base: position 2,381 of record LGFX01000024.1, on the reverse strand, counting down.
AAAGGGCTGTGAGTTTGGTGTTTGGTCCGATTCCTTCTTTTATTTTCTCAAGTCTTTCCCATGGATTCTCATTTAGAAATCTCATAACAGAATCTGGAACTGCTCCTCCCCATACTTCCATTGCATAAAAGGTTGCTTCTTTAAAATATGGTAAAACTCTATCAACCTGATTCTGATTCATTCTTGTTGCGAATTGTGATTGTTGTCCATCCCTTAAAGTTAAATCTCTAATCAAAAGTTTTCTTTTTGCCATTAAACCTCCTGTAATCTTGTTCTTTTATAATATATTTATCCACCTTTATTTCCGCTTGTTTTATCTTTTATAATGTTTATTTTTGGTAGAGAAAATATTTTTATGATGAAAGTTTTCTCTTTAATATTCTATTTACTTTCTATTTTACTTTTTTACTTAAATCTTAATTTTTATTTTAAAAAGGAAAAAATTCTAAAAATTTTTTTAGTTCTTATTTTTATATTTGCTAAAAATATTGTTGGATGGAGTTCTCTTGTTCTTTCAGAATCGTTGTTCATTTTTTTAATCCTCTCAACACTATTCTTTTTCAACAGGTTTCAACAAACAAACAAAATTTCAGATTATATAATTTTTCTAATTTTTTGTACGCTTTCAGTTTTTACAAGAGGTAATGGTGTAATCGTATTTTTATCAACATTAATTTTCCTTTTTTTAACAAAACGAAACAAACTTATACCTATTACATTTATTTTTCTTATTTTATCACAAATTTGGGGTTTTTATCTTTTTTTGAAAACTGGACATACCTCGACATATTTTCAGCAGGTTTTTTATAAAAATATTTATTTTCCTGATGCAGGAAAAATCTCCTTTTATAACCTTATTGAAAGAATATACTTTAACACGATTATATATTTTACCAAAATTATTCCCGGAACATTTTTAGGAAACGTGAATTCACAATTATATTATCTACCATTAAAAATCATTCCTATAATAACTTTTCTTGGTGGATTAATACTGTGTATAAGAAAAAAGATCTATTTTGAAACATCTCTGATAATTATCAATTTAATAGTTCTTATATTATGGCCAGTCTATTTTTCAACGGAAAGATTTTTTGCTCCCCTATTCTCATTATATTTGATAATCTCATCTTTTTCTATTGTGTGGCTAACGGAAAGAAAAAAATCTTTTCTTTTGCTTTTATACTATATCTTTTTAACCTATTCTATTTTAATTAATTTTACTATTAATTTTGTTGATGTTCCAAAAAAAGTTTACGCTCTAAAAAATACAGACTTCAATTTTAGAAATGACAACAAATTTAGATCTGAACTTGGAGTAAAACTTTTATTTCAAACTGCTATTTGGGCTAAAGATAATACTCCAAAAAATTGTGTAATAATGTCTATGAAACCTGAACTTATTTATCTCTATTCAGATAGAAAAACTGTTATATTCCCTTATACAGACAATGATTTTGTTGTTATAAATTATATGAAAAATAATAGGGTAGATTATATTATTTTTGAAGATAATCCCGATCAAAAAAGACTTACAAATCTAACTATTAACAGATTCATTTTGAAACATAAGAATGCTTTTTCTATGGTTTACACAGATTTGGAAGTTCCTTTATACAGTCTTTTAAAAGTTAATAAGGAGGTATTGATAAAATAGATTCTTGAAGGGGAGAAAATATGGGGAAAAATAAAATTTTATTTTTTTCTTTGTTAGGTTGCTAATGGTCTTTATATAGAAGGAAATTATGTATATTTGACATTTAATAATGGTTTAACAATGATTGATATAAAAGATTCTAAAAAACCATTTAAAATAGCCTATTGTTCAAACTATGGTGGAGAAATTTTTGCTTCAAGCAATTATGCCTATCTTAGTGATTTATATGGTTGGTTAAAAGTTGTAAATATAAGTAATCATACAAATCCATATGAAAATGGTTATTGTTTGTTAGAAAGTTATACTTATGTAACAAGTTATGCTGATTTTTTTATTAGTTTTTTCAACAACTTCCTTAAGATCTAAAGAAGGATTTAAATTAAAAAGAATAAATTATGATATTAAAAAAAATCAAATATTTTTAAAAATGAAATAGTTTACAAGTAACAAAAATTTGTGATATATGATTTTTAGGTAAAATATCTATAAAAAAGAAAATAAAAGAACTAATATTTAAGAAGAGCAGGATAAAAATATTGACAACAGTTAAAAATGATGAATAATAAAAAAATGGAGTTTATCAAAAAAAATAATATTATATTTATATTAATTTTTGTTGGATTAGTTTGGGGCATTCTAAATTTTGATATTCTTTTAAATCAGGGTGGGGATAATGGAAGGTATATAATGCTTGGAAGGTCTATTTTGGAAGGGAAGTTTATGA
>LGFX01000020.1 GCA_001508335.1 candidate division TA06 bacterium 32_111 | reverse complement strand
AGAATTTTTCTTGGGATAATGGCTTTTACATCTACAAAATTTATTCAGGTAATGAGGAAATAAATAGAGGAATATTTTTCCTATTTTAGGTTGAAACTTGAAGGATTTTAACTATTTTATAGTATGGGTTTTGTTATAAGGATAATACATTTACCAGGTTTTGATATTTTTTATTCAATGTCACTCTATCTTTTGATAGGATATTTTTTTGCTGGTCTTGTAAAGTTTATTATTCCAGAGAAAAAAATTTACAACAATCTTTCAGATAAAAAATTTTCAGATGTTTTAAAAGCAGCATTCTTTGGAGTTCCTATACCAGTTTGTTCCTGTGGTGTTATTCCTCTTGTGGAACATTTAAGAAGAAGTGGAGCATCGAAAAAGGCAACAATTTCTTTTTTAATTTCAACTCCGACAACAGGATTGGATTCTATCCTTGCAACTTATTCTTTGCTTGGACCAGTTTTTGCAATATTTAGACCTCTTTCATCATTCTTGGGCGGTATTCTTGGAGGTTTACTTGTAAAAATTTTTATTAAGGAGGGTGAAAAAAGTGATGTTGAAAAATGTAAAATAGAAGAGGTTGAAAAAGAAACCTTTAAAGAAAAAATAATCTCATCTTTAAAATATTCATTCTTTGAACTTGTTGAATCAACAGGAAAATGGATTCTTCTCGGTGTTCTTCTGGGAACACTTATCTCTTTTGTTGTTCCTGAAAGTTTTTTTAGAAATTATTTTACAAACAGGTTTTTATCTTACATTTTAATGATGTTGGCAGGAATACCACTCTATGTTTGTGCAACTGGTTCAATACCTGTCGCCGCTTCACTTGTGATCAAAGGTTTATCACCTGGAGCAGCACTTGTTTTTCTTATCACTGGACCGGCAACGAATAGCGCTACTATTCTTTTTGTTCTAAAAAAGTTAGGTAAAAAAACACTCTTTATTTATCTTATCTCGATAGTAATCATTTCACTTTTTTCAGGTTTTTTGCTTGACCTGGTTATAGGTGATTTCAATCTTAAAGAGAGTATCTTTATGCACAAACATAGTGATGGTATCAATATTTTTAAACTTCTATCCTCTCTTATACTTGCTCTTCTTATTTTAAAACCATATATAACGAAAATGTGGAGAAAGAAAATGGAAGGTTATAAGATCAAAGTTAAAGATATAATGTGCTCCCATTGTGCTAACACCATTGAAAAAGGTTTAATGAGAGTTAAGGGAGTGAAAAGAGTTTTTGTTGATGTTGAGAAAAAAGAAGTTTATGTTGAAGGTGATTTTGAACTATCTGAAGTTTTCAATGCGATCAAAGATGCCGGTTATTCACCAGAATAAATTTTTTAAAGTTGATATTTTTTCTTGATATTTTATAATTTAAAAAAGGATACTTTATGATGAAAAAAATTTTTATTCTTATTCTCTTTATTCTCTTTTTAAAAATTTTCCCGGAAAAGATAGAAATAAGTTTTAACGAAAAATTTCATAACCCGGATTTTATTATTTTGAAAACTTTTGAAAACAGTTATGGTGTAAACCTTCCATCTTTCATTCTTATTTCAAAAAAATCTACGCTCCAGGTAGAAGACTATGAATTTTTAAACGAACAAGAGATGAAAAATTACAAGTTAACAACTTTTTCCCAACAGCCATTTTCAGTCGAGAGAGTTGAGGAAGAAAAAAGTTTTAAAGGTGAAATAAAAGAGCATCTCCAATTTTTACCTGAAAAAAGATCTTTGAAAATATTTCCATATTTTACAAAAGATGGGAAGTTGTTCGCCTATGATAGAATACTTATCTCTTATTCGAAAAAAGATGTTTACACCACGAAGGAGAGTTCAATATACGATTACCTGATAATAACATCTATAAAGTATGATTCCATCTTCTCCCGCCTTAAAGATTGGAAAACTAAAAAAGGATATAAAACCAAATTGAGTTTTATAGAATCCATTTTACCATACTATTCTGGTGTTGATAGTGCTGAAAAGATAAGAAACTACATAAAAGATGAATACAATTTGAACAGATTTAAATACCTTCTTTTAGGTGGAGATAGGGCAATAATTCCAGTTAGAAGAGTTTTCGCTATGAACTGTAATGCAGATTATTATGCTGATGAGGATTCTATACCTTCAGATATATACTATTCTAACCTTGATGGAAATTTCAATCTTGATGGTGATTCTATCTGGGGTGAGGTTGAAGATTCAGCAGACCTTGTTCCAGAGGTTGTTGTTGGAAGAATACTTTTCGATACCATATATTATGGACCTTCACCTATAATTTCAAGAATAATTGATTACGATCAGGTTAAAAACAGTGAACATCTAACGAGGGGAGTATTTTTGGGAATGATACTTTGGGATGATCCTATCACTTCAGGTGGTGTTGCGAAAGATATGATCGAAAAAGATATAATTCCAGATTATTTCCATATTTTAAAATTTTATGAGGATCAGGGACACACAGGAAAAAGTGATATACTCGACTCTTTAGATTTTGGTTATAATATTGTAAACCATAATGGTCATGGATCTTTCAAAGGTGTATGGGTTGACAATTCAACAGCAATCACAAGGGGTGATGCAACAACGATGACGAATGGAAGCAAAAGTGGATTATTCTATTCTATAGGTTGCTGGGTTGGTGCTTTCGATAGGGAGGATACAACTTATATTCTACATTCAATAACTGAAAATTTTCAGGATTCTCCAACAGGCGGTTTCATCTCTTTGATAACTAACTCAAGGTATGGGTGGGGTGCTCCCGGTTATCCAGGTTACGGTGTATCTGAGATATTGGATTACAGATTTTTTCAGATACTTTTCAAAGAGAGTGATGATAAAAGACCTTCTGAAATTTTAAATCAGGTAAAAAGCGAGATAGAACCTTTTTCTTACGATGAAAACCTTTACAGATGGCACATGTACCAGTTAAACTATTTTGGAGATCCAGAACTTCCCATTTTTACCGAAAACCCAAAAGGTTTGAATGTTCTCTTCAGAAAAGATTCAAACATTCTGGGACTTTTCGTTAAAGATGATGATAACATCCCTGTTAGTAACGCTCTTGTTTGTCTTTCAAAGGATACTATCCTTTTTCGAGGGAAGACTGATGGCAACGGATATATAGATCTTCCTCTGACAGGTATAAACGATAGTGTTTATCTTTATTTTGTTGTTAGTAAAGTTAACTACAAAACATTCTACGATTCTTTGAGGATAGATAATATTGGAACAAAAAATTTATCTCTCTTTTCAGATACTCTATACGCAGGAGCGAGAAATTTTTTGAAAGTAAAAAATTCTGATCCTGTTTCACACAAGATAAAACTGTTTTCAAAATTTTTAAACTTTGAAGATAGTTTGCAATCCTTTTCACTGGATTCTATAGTTTACACACCTTTACAATCAAAAGAGTTTGTTGATACTTTGCAACTCTATGTTGATGACATTTTAGAGGATACCTTTTATTTAAAAGTTTATCCTATAAGTTTTAGTGTTGAGAGTCTTTTCTTTACGAATTCAAATCTTAATTTTAAAATCAAAAAAAATTGTAAACCTCTAATTGAAAATGGAATGTTAAGAATAGTTCTTGAGGGCTCCTATACTCTAATAGATACAACATTTTTCGAAAATGTTGATAGTACTCTTGAAAAAACATTTTTCTGTGGTGTTCCGACAGGGGAAAATAATCTTAAATTTTCTTTATACCTCTACAAGGAAGACACCCTTTTGAAGAAAAAAAGTGAGTATTTAAACAATGGTGAGTATTCTTTTTACGAAGATTTTTCTGAAGATCTTTCAAGATGGGAATATTACACTTCAAACTGGATAATAACCAATAATCGAAACCTTCATCCAGGTTTTGAGACAGGTTATTTTAACAGTATGTCCGACACTATAACTTCCAGAGAATTTTATATATACCCTCAAACGATCTGTTCAATTTACATATACGCTAAACTACCTGTTCTTGAATTTTACAATTCCCAGCCAATTTTTAATGTTGATGGAATATTTTTAAATCTTTTAAAAGGTGATAGCACAAAAGTGTTGGATTTCATCTCTTCTGGAGGAGCCTTAAAAAAAGATTCTTCACTCATTTTAAAAGGATGGAAGATATTCGACTTCAACACGGATACGGTTGAAAAAGTAAAATTACAGTTTGTTTTCAGATCAGATTCGGTTATAACTGACAGCGGTGTTTTTATTAGTAATGTTAAAGTGAAACCAAAATTTTTCTACTCTGAAACAACTGGTATCGTAAGATCTGATACTAATCTTATCAACAGGGATAAGTTGACGTACTATTTTAAAGGGTTGAAAGGAGAATGGAAAGTTAAGGTGATTTCAATAGATGGAAGGATAGTTAAGGATTTTACTTTTGAAAATAGAAACAGTTTCACTTTTGATTTGAAAAAATTCTCAAATGGTGTATATTTTTTGATATTTGAGAATGATAGGTTCTATTTTAAAGATAAAATTTTACTTTTAAAATAATATGAAGAAAAGATTAAAACAACTTTTCATTTCAGGGATTCTAGTTATAGTTCCTCTTTTTGTTACAATTATTTTTGTAACATTTATAATTTCAAAGTTAGGGGGATTCTGGGGATTTGTTTTTAAAAATATTCCATACATAAAAAATCTACCAGTTTTTGTCATAAATTTTATCGGTTTTATTCTTTCTTTAATTTTGATAATAGTTTTAGGTTACATCGGAGAGATGTATATCGGAAGATACCTTATAAGTTTTTTTGAAAATTTTTTCCTTTCGACTCCCTTTGTAAAGAACATTTACATGCCAACAAAGGAGATCGTTAACCAGTTGTTCCAGCAGAGGAAGAAATCTTTTAAAAGGGTGGTTTTTGTGCACTATTTCAATAAAGAGATGTATACGATAGGTTTCGTTACTAATGATGAAAAATGGTTCATAGATGGAGAAGAAGCGTTATCAATTTTTATACCTACATCTCCAAACCCGACATCTGGATTTTATGCTGTTATAAAGAAGAAAGATGTTATTGAAACAGATTTCACACTTGAAGAGGCTTTCAATATAATTGTTACGAGTGGATTATTTATGACCAAAAATGGAGAGATTGATGGAAGGAAAGTTAAAAGAGATTCTTAAAATACTTTTTGGTAAAAATACTGACACGAAGGAGCAGTTCATAAAAGAGATGATCGAGGAATCTGAGGAGAAAAAAATCATCTCTGACGATGAAAAGGATCTTGTTGAAGGGATATTTGAACTTGAAGAGACTTTGATCGGTGAGATAATGGTCCCAAGGGTTGATGTTAAGGCTGTTCCATTTGATGAAAGTTTAAACGATATTGTTGAACTTATAAACAGAACAGGTAAATCGAGAATAATCGTTTATCAGGATAATATAGATAATATCGTTGGAATAATATATTCAAAGGATATTTTAAAATTTTTCAAAACAGATAAGGAACTTTATGCGGTTGAGATCGTCAGACCTCCATACTTTGTCCCTGAAACAAAATCCGCACTTTCAACTTTAAGAGAGTTTCAGAAAAATCATATATCTATTGCTGTTGTGATAGATGAGTATGGCGGTGTTGCGGGTATAGTAACTATGGAAGATATAATAGAGGAGATAGTTGGAGAGATTCAGGATGAACTTGAAAAAGAGGATTTAGATTATAAAAAGATAGATGAAAACACATACCTCGTTTCTGGAATGATGAACCTTGATGATTTCAATGAAAACATAGGTTCAAATTTTGTTTCTGAAGATGTTAACTCTATCGGTGGATTCGTTGTTTCAAAACTGGAACATCTTCCTAAAAAGGGTGAGGTATTAAAAATAGGTAACTATGAGATAAAAATTCTTGAAACACATAAACATAGGATCAACAGATTGCTTGTGAAAGATCTTGGAAAGGTTAAGGAAAAATGAAAGATTTTGTTCATCTACATTTACATACCGAATACTCTCTTTTGGATGGTGCTATAAACCTTGATAAACTGATAAAAAGGGCTATTGAACTCGACTACAGATCTATCGCTATAACTGATCATGGAAACCTTTTTGGTATAATAGATTTTTACGATAAATGTGTGAAAAATGGAATAAAACCTATAATCGGACAAGAATTTTACATAGTTAAAGATATTGAAAAAGATAAGAATTTAAGTATAAAAGATGATAGAAATTTCCACCTTTTGATCCTTGCTGAAAATGATGCAGGTTATAAGAATCTTATAAAACTATCCTCTGAAGCTTATCTTAAAGGGTTCAGGTATAAACCGAGAATAGATTACAACCTTTTGAAAAAACATTCAAAAGGACTCATAGGGCTTTCAGCCTGCAGAAAGGGAGAGATCCAAAACTATATCCTTGAAAACAAATTCAAAGAGGCTTTAAAAACTGCCGAAAAGTATGTGGAGTTTTTTGGTAAAGAGAATTTTTTCCTTGAACTTATGAGAGTTGGAATGGCTGAAGATCAGATGATAATAGAAAATCAACTAAAGATCGCTGAAAAATTAGGGATAGGTTATGTAGCAACGAACGATGTATACTATTTGAATAGAGATGATCATGAGATACATGATGTTCTTCTATGTCTTCAAACAGGGACAGTTTTGAGTGATGAGAAAAGGTTGAGATTTTCGTCAAAGGAGTTCTATCTTAAATCCAAAGAAGAGATGAATTCGCTTTTCAAAGATATTCCCGAATCTCTTGAAAATAGTTTAAAAATATCTGAAAGATGTAATCTTTCAATAGATACTACAGGTAAAAACTTCAAGATGCCTAAAATATCTATACCACCAGATTTTGAAAATGAAAAAAGTTATCTTGAATTTTTGGTGAATCAGGGACTTGAAAAAAAGTTTAAAGGTAATCCACCTAAAGAGGTTGTTGATAGAGTAAAGTTTGAGATGGATGTAATAGAGAGAATGAACTATTCTGGCTATTTTCTAATAATATACAATCTTGTGAAAAAAGCGAGAGAGAACAACATATCTGTTGGTCCAGGAAGGGGATCTGCAGCAGGCTCATTGGTTTTATACCTACTTGATGTTACAAAGGTCAACCCGCTTGATTACAACCTTTATTTTGAAAGGTTTTTAAATCCTGATAGAGTTTCGATGCCAGATGTTGATATAGATATATCTGACAGGGATAGGGATAAACTTTTAAATCTGCTCATTGAAGAGTATGGAAGTGAAAATGTGGCACAGATAGCTGCTTTCAACAACCTAAAATCGAGGCAGGTCTTTACGGATGTTGCAAGAGTCTTTGGACTCCCACCTTCAGAGGTGAAAAATATAACAAAAAAGTTACCAGCCGATATGTCACTTGAGGATGGTAAAAAGGAGATACCTAACTGGAAAGAGTTGACAGGTGGAAAGGAAGAGTATGAAAAAGTTTTAAACCTCGCAATAGGTCTTGAAAAGAACAAAAGACATGTATCCAAACATGCTGCTGGAATAGTTATAACCCCTGGACCTATAACGGATTTCGTTCCAGTTTGGAAACAATCATCAGATGACAATGGAGTTGTAACGCAGTTTGAAAAGAACTGTATAGAAAAAATAGGACTTGTGAAGATAGATGTTTTAGGTTTAACAACACTTTCAGTTATAGAGTTTACACTCGATCTTTTGAAAGAAAAAAATATAAATCTCGATCTATACTCTTTACCTCTTGATGATAAAAAAACTTATGAACTTTTACGGAGCGGAAAAACTGTAGGGGTTTTTCAACTTGAAAGTGCAGGAATGAGGGATCTTTTAAAAAGATATAAACCTACCACATTTAACGATATTATAAACATAATTGCTTTTTATAGACCAGGTCCACTTGGTCCCGAACAGAAGGAAAGTATAATAAAAAGAAAAAATGGAAAAGAGGAAATAACCTACAAACATCCAAAACTTGAACCCATTTTGAAGGAAACCTTTGGACATCCACTATTTCAGGAACAGGTTATGCAGATGGCGAACATGCTTGGAGGGTTCACCTTTGCGGAAGCTGATACTTTGAGAAAAGCGATGGGGAAAAAGGATCCAACAATAATGGATAGGTACATGCAAAAGTTTGTTGATGGGGCGAAAAAAGAGGGGTTATCTGAAGAACTCGCTTATGAAATTTTTGATATAATGGCAAAATTCGCTGGATATGGGTTCAACAAATCACATGCAACAGTCTACGGGCTTCTCTCATATTTTACAGGATATCTGAAATCTCACTATCCGAATGAATATATGTGTTCAGTTATAAATGCTTATATTTCCAACATCAAGGATATAGTTAAGTATATAACTGAAGTTAAAGATATGGGAATTCCAATCTTGCCACCAGATATTAACAGTTCAGATTTTTATGTTAAAGTTGAAAACGATTCTTTAAGACTGGGAATGGGCATAATTAAAAATGTTGGTGAGAATGCTGTAAGGGAGATAGTTAATGCAAGGAAAGATGGTAAATTCAAAGATTTTATGGATTTTCTTTTAAGAGTTAACACAACAACAGTTAATCAGAAGGCGATAGAGTCTTTGATTAAAGCGGGTGCTTTCGATTCACTTAAAATAGGTAGGGATATTCTTTTTGAAAACCTAACCCAACTTCTAAATATTGCTCAGAGTAAGAAAAAAGATGAGGAGAGTGGAATATTAAACCTTTTTGCATCATCCTCTGATTTTAATTTCGAAGACGATTGGAAAAGCAAACTCGTTGATCAAAAAAGATGGGATAAGGAAACAACTCTGATGTATGAAAGGGAGATCCTTGGTTTTTATCTATCTGGACATCCGATAGAAAAGGAAAGGGAAATATACAGATCCATAGTTACAGCATCAAATGAAGAAATTAAAGAAATGTCCAATGACAATCTTGTTACCATTATGGGTATTGTTACTGACTTTTCAAAGAAAAAAGCAAAATCAGGTTCATACTATGCTAACTTTAAAATATTTACACTTGAAGGATATTTAGATTGCATGATATTTTCGAACAAACTCGAAGAGTACTCTAAAATCCTTGTAGATGATCAAAAGGTTGTTATCGAAGGAAGGGTTTCAAAAAGTGATAAAGATATAGAGGTTAAAGTCGTTGTGGATAAAGTTTATACCTTAAGCAGAATAAAAGAGATGATCGATGGCATAGAAATAAGTTTATCATCAGAATCTTATAAGAATGGTGAATTCGATGAACTTGAAAATCTTTTGAAAAACTTTAAAGGTGATAGAAACCTTTATTTTAGAGTTTATAAAGGAGAAGAGAGTTTAAGGATAAGATCAAAAAAATATAAGATAAAACCTTCAACACAACTATTTTCAAAAATATGTGACATTTTTGATATAGAAAGTGTTAAATACATATTCAGGAGGTAAATTGAAAAGATTTATACTCTTAATTTCAACAGTTATCTGTTTATCAATATTTTCCTATCCAATATATAACTATGAGTCTATATTAAATCCAAACACCTCAGTTATTCCTGCAAAAAGTTACAATGTGAACTTTACGATGTTGCCTGTTGGTGGAATGGGTTTTTCTACAAACTTTTCATTTTTCCCAAGAATTATGTTTGGTTTATCATATTCTGCAACGAATATAGTTTCTTACGATAGACCACAATTTTCAAAATATCCAGGTTTTCTTGTAAAAGTTTTACTTGTTGAGGAAGAGGATTATGTTCCTGCTGTCTCTTTTGGAATATCTTCTCAAGGTTTTGGAACTTTTTATAACAACAGGTACTATATAAAATCTAAAGGTTTTTTTGTTAATACTTCAAAAATATTGTATCCACCTTTAGGTGAACTTTTGATATGTGGTGGCGCGAACTATTCCATATTTGAAAATATCGATGAAAAGATGATAGATTTCTTCTGTCAGGCAGAATACTATTTCACAGATAACTTTGGATTACTTCTTGAATATTTTTTAGGACTTGATGACAGAACCGATGATAACAGTTTTGGAAGGGGGGTTGGATATTTCAACATTGGGCTTAAATGGATTTACGAGGAAAAACTTGGAATTGAGGTGGATTTCGTTGATATACTCAAAAATAATGTGACGGAAAATGGAGTTGGAAGAAGTGTGAAAATAACTTACTCAGATTTCTTTTAAGAGGTTTTATGGAAGCAAAAATAGTTGTTGGTTTACAATGGGGTGATGAGGGAAAAGGGAAAATAGTTGACTACCTTTCAGATGATGCTGATCTTGTAGTCAGGTACCAGGGGGGCGCTAACGCGGGGCACACGATTGTAATAAATGGAAAAAAGTATATTTTGCATCTTATTCCATCAGGAATAATAAGAGGAAAGTTGTCATATATTGGGAATGGTGTTGTTGTTGATATAGATGAACTTTTGAAAGAGATAGAGAATTTAAGAAAAGAGAATATAGATGTTGATAACCTTAAAATATCTGCAAACTCACATATCCTTTTTGAATTCCATAAAATTATAGATATACACGAAGAGGAAAGGAAGAAAGAACTTTCCATCGGAACAACAAAATCAGGTATTGGTCCATGCTACGTTGACAAGTACGATAGGATAGGAATAAGGATGGGGGATCTTTTAGATAAGAATATTTTTCTAAAAAAATTATCTTTAAGGATAAGAAATTTCAACGAATTTTATTGCAAAGTTTTTAATGTTGAAAAGATAGATGAGAAAAAATTTGTTGAGGATATTCTTGAAAAGAGAGAAAAGATAAAAGATATGATAGTATACCCTGAGGTTTTTGCAAAGAAGGTTATTGAAGGTAAAATGAGGATACTCTTTGAGGGTGCTCAGGGTAGTTTGCTTGATGTTGATTTCGGAACATACCCTTATGTTACAAGTTCAAATCCAACATCTTACAACTCTTTTTTAGGTTCAGGTATTCCACCTTACTTTGATTACAAGGTTATAGGTATAACGAAATGTTATACGACAAGGGTTGGAAATGGTCCCTTCCCATCAAGGATGGAGGATGGGTGTGAAGAGATCGTTAGAAAAAAAGGTGGTGAGTTCGGTGCAACAACTGGAAGAAAAAGAAAATGTGGATGGCTTGATCTGCCCGCTTTAAAATACACTTCTTTTATTAACAGAACCGATAGTATTATAATGACAAAAATCGATGTTCTATCCGATCTTGGAAAGATTTATATTTTAACCGATTATACCGTTAATGGAACAGTTTTAACCAATTTCCCGGAGAATGTTGAAAAGTTTGATGTTGTTAAACCAGTTTTTAAAGAGTTTGAATGCTGGACTTCAGATGAAGTTGATGATCTGAAAAAGAATAAAATTTCCAAAAGGATAAAAGATTTTGTTAGTTTCGTTGAAAAAAATATAAATGTTAAAATAACACATATAACAACAGGTCAGGAGAGAAACGATATAATAAAGATATGAAAAAAATTTTATCATTCATAATTTTAACTTTCTTTATATTTCTGTTCCCGTTCTACACCGAACAGTATCTTGATCAGGACCTTTACTACTTCTACCTTTTTATAAAAGATTCCATAAAAAATCTTGATACCTATCCTGTATTTAAAGATTTTTATGAAACGAAATATTTTGATGATTACTCTAAATTCTTATTTTCAAAAAATTCTCTACTCGATAAAGGTTTGTTTAAAGATATACATTTTATAGTTGATCCCTATATGTCCTATAGGCACAAAATCGGTTTGGATCTTTTTTTGAAAGGTATTTATGAAAAGAAGGTAAACGAAAATATTTATATATCAACATCCGCATTTTTATTAACCGATACATCCAACCCCTATGGTTTTCTAGTAAGACCTTTTAAAGATTTTTTGATAGCAGGTTTTGATAGAGGTTATATAACTTACAAAAATGAAAAGTTTCTCTTTACATTCGGAAGGACATATTTTAATTCAGGTTTTGACGGAAAGAACTCTTTGATTTTCAGTTACAACGCTCCACCTATGGATGGAATAACATTCTCTTGTAATATAAGTGACAATTTTTATTTCACATCTAAATTTTCAAACCTTGGTGAGATGATTCTTGATTCGACATACACTATAAACGGCGATGAGATAAACAGGATATCAAGATTTTTATCTTTTCACAGACTTACTTTCCTTTTTAAAGATCTTTCAATATCATTTTCCGAGTCTGCTATTTTTGGAAGAAACACTATTTCTAATATTTTTGACTACACTTTTCCATTTTTCATATACTATGGTGAACAGAACAATATAGATAGAAACGATAATATTCTTTGGGAGTTTGCTTTAAATTACAAACTTTTTAAAAAAATAAATATTTCATATTCTTTTCTTGTAGATGATTACCAGTATGAGTATGAGGGTATAAAAGATCTTGAACCACCAGAGGTGGGAAACCTTATAAACATATCATACCCTTTTTCAAAAGGTTTTTTAAAACTTTCCTATGTTAGGGTGAACGCATGGGTTTACAATCAAAAATTCATGTGGAACAGATACCAGTACAATGGAAAATCTATCGGCTATAAAGATGGTCCAGATGTGCAGAGTATAAAAGTTTTTTTCAGTTATCTTCCCTTAAGTGTTTTAAAAACAGATTTTTCTTTAGATTACTCTATAAAAGGAAACAACTTTTTGGATACGAAATGGGTTTTCCCATCAACAAATATATACTGGTACCAAACACCTATAGGAGTTGAACCTATTTCAAGATGGTTTCTAATCTATTTTAATTTTGAATACCTTTTCAAAAAGTTGATCTTTTACTCCGAGATATCCTACAACTACGGTATAGAAAATTCTCCAAAATATTTTGACCTGAAAAGTGGAATAAAGATAGTTCTATGAAATCTATACTTGTTGGATCTGGAAGGGTTCTCTATTCAATAGTTATTTTCCTTTTAACTGTAATATGCTCGAGGGTCTTCTCTGTAGATTTTTATATAAATTTTAGAGAGTTTATACTATATTTTCTTATAGGAGTTAATATTGCTGGAATACCTGCAACAAACACTCTCTATTATTTCAGGGATAGAAACAACAGAAACATATTTTTTGTATATACGATCTCTTTTCTTTTTCTTTCAATTTTCTTTATAGTACTTTACCTCTTTTCAAAATCTTTTTTGATACCACTCTCTTTTGTTGTATCTTTCACATCCGTATTTTTTCTTGTATGTGAGGCTACATCCCTTTCCCTTAGGAACGCTTCAGTTTCTATTGTTTTGAACATCCTTGAATCATCATCATTTTTCTTACCGCTTCTTCTTGTTTTTCTTTTCAAAGTGAACGAGTATTCATTTTTCCTATATCTTCTCTTTTTGAGTTTTATAAAAATAATTTTTTATTCAACCCTTACCATAATTTTGAACAGAAAAAATAGAGATTACGATAAAAAGGAGATAGTAAAATTTTCATTTCCACTTTATCTTAACGGAGTTTTGGGTAGTGTTTCTAAACAGATAGACAAGTTTGTAGTTTCGCTATTCTACTACGGAAAAAGTTTTGCTGATTATTCAACTGGAAGTTTTGAAATACCTCTTGTTGCGAGATTCTTCTCAGGGATTTTTCATGAAAGGGCTGATTACATAAAAGAAAAGATAGAGAGTAAAAAGAATGGTGAATTGAAAAGAGATTTCGAAAAGATTTTAAAATATTCCCTTTCGATTTTGGGTATTTTAACTTTGATATTTTTTATTAACTCTAAAAATTTAATAAAAATTTTGTTTTCAGAAAAATATGTGGAGTCTTATAAATTTTTTATGGTTTATCTTACAGTTTTACCTTTGAGGAACATACCTTTTGGCTTTCTCCTATCTTTGAAAGGAAAAAGTTTTTTACTCTTTTCCATATCACTTCTTGATTCCTTTTTGACTTTACTTTTTTCTTTGCTTTTTGCAAAATTTTTTAACACATTTTTGGTTTCATTCTCTTTCGTTATAGCAACCGTTGTTTCAGTTTCTTTGACAATGTTTTTCATCAAAGATATTTTTCCTTCAAAAGTTTACATAAAAAGGTATCTTTTAATACTATTTACAATTTTAATTTCGATTCCTTTTTTAAACAGGATCAACAGTTTGATTTTAACTTCTATTCTTGTATTTTCATACTTTATACTCGATTTTTTATTTTTCTGGAGAGAGAGATGAAGATTATTATTCTCGGATCCGGAACATCCACTGGAGTTCCAATTCTTGGATGTAAATGTAAAGTGTGTTTATCTAAGGATATTAGGGATAAAAGGTCAAGACCAGGAATACTTCTTGTTAAAAATGGTTTCAACCTTCTTATAGATGCATCACAGGACCTAAGAGAACAACTTCTAAAAAATGGAATCTACAGGATTGATGGTATAATTATAACCCACGCACATGCTGATCACATATTTGGGCTTGATGACACGAGAATGTTGAGTAAAAAGTATCAAAAGGGTATGGATATATACTGCACAAAAAGAGTTGAAAAGGATATAAGAAAAGTTTACTCATATGTTTTCGACAACTCTCAGGAAGGTGGTGGAAAACCAAAATTTTCTTTACATAACATCTGTTCTTTAAAGAATATTGGACCCTTCTCTTTAAAACTTTTCGATTATTACCATGGAGGTATTAAGTTGAAAGGTTTCATTCTTGATAGATTAGTCATACTTATGGATGGTTCTTACATAGACATGAAAAATTATAGGTTTATTAAAAAGTATGGAAAAATTATAATAATAAACTCTTTAAGAACAAGACCACACCCTACACATTTTTCTATTCCAGAGTCTATATTTTTGGTAAAATCTCTCGGTTTTGAAAAAGCTTATTTTGTTCATCTATCAGACTCATTAAAACATGAAGATCTTCTAAAAATGGTTCCAGAAAATATATTCCCCACTTATGATGGGATGGAGATTGAATATGAACAAATTTAAGATAGTTTCAAGATTCTCTCCATCAGATGAACAGGAAAAGGCTATAGATAAACTTGTTGAAGGGGTTTTGAGTGGAAAAAAATATCAGGTTCTTTTAGGTATAACAGGTTCAGGAAAAACTTTCACTATTGCTAACGTTATAGAAAGGTTGAACAAACCAACACTTATAATTTCACATAACAAAACTCTCGCTGCTCAACTTTATGGGGAACTGAAAACACTCTTTCCTGAAAACAGTGTTGAATATTTCATATCATATTACGATTATTACCAACCTGAAGCATACCTTCCAGATAGGGATATATACATAGAGAAAGAGGTTGATATAAACGAATATATAGATAAAATGAGGCTAAAGGCTACCGTCTCCCTTTATGAAAGAAATGATGTAATAGTAGTTGCTTCAGTTTCTTCTATATATACATTAGGATCTCCTTCAGATTACTATGATCAGATATTTTCTATAAAGGTTGGAGATCTTTTCAACATGGAAAGGTTGATAGATAAACTTATCACCATGCAGTATCAGAGAAACGATATAGATTTTTCAAGGGGAAGGTTCAGGGTTCTTGGAAACACTATAGATCTCTTTCCTTCACATCTTGATATACCTGTTAAGATAATTTTCGATGATCAGAAGGTTGACGAAATTTATACTTTTGATAGTTTAAACAATTCAAAGATTGAGGAACTTGAAACCTTATCTTTCTTTCCAG
Source organism: candidate division TA06 bacterium 32_111 (assembly GCA_001508335.1). Lineage (GTDB taxonomy): Bacteria > Hydrothermota > 32-111 > 32-111 > 32-111 > 32-111. The sequence goes on along the minus strand of LGFX01000020.1, from coordinate 2,439 downwards.
CAAAGCATTTTGTTACATCCGATGACAGAATAAAAAGGGCAGTTGTCTCCATCAGAAAAGAGTTGAAGGAAAGAGAGAAAGAACTTAGGGATGCTGGCAAAATACTTGAAGCAACAAGACTTGTTTCAAGGACAAACTACGATCTTGAACTTTTGAAGGAGGTTGGATACTGCCCAGGAATTGAGAACTATTCAAGACATATAGATGGTAGAAAGGAAGGGGAAAGACCTTTTACTCTTATAGATTACTTTAAAGGTGATTTTTTGACAGTTATAGATGAATCACATGTTACTATTCCACAGATCAGAGGAATGTATAATGGTGACAGATCAAGAAAACTCAATCTTGTTGAATACGGTTTCAGATTGAAATCAGCATTAGATAACAGACCCCTTACACTTGAAGAGTTTGAGAGGATAACAGGTCCTATCGTGTGTATGTCAGCAACACCAGATAGGTATGAGGTTGATAAAGCAAAAGAGGTGGTAGAACTTGTGATAAGACCAACAGGACTTGTTGATCCGGAAATATTGATTAAAAGTTCTCAAAACCAGATAGAGGATCTTATTGAGAACATAAAAATTGTTGTTGAAAGAAATGAAAGGGTTCTTGTAACAACATTGACAAAAAAGATGGCAGAATCACTTTCAAAATATCTTGAAGAAAGGGGAATAAGGGTTAAATATATGCATTCTGAGATAGATTCCATAGAAAGAGTGAGCATTATAAGAGGTCTAAGGTTGAAAGAGTTCGATGTCCTTGTAGGTATTAACCTTTTGAGGGAAGGTCTTGATCTTCCAGAAGTATCACTCGTTGCTATACTTGATGCTGATAAGGAAGGATTTTTAAGGTCTGAAACATCTCTTATACAAACTATTGGAAGAGCATCGAGAAATGTTAACGGAAAAGTTATCCTTTATGCTGATAGGGTTACCGATAGTATGAAAAGGGCTGTTGAGATAACCAGAAAAAGAAGGGAAAAGCAGATAATTTATAACAGAGAACATAATATAGTTCCCAAAACCATTTCAAAAAATGTTGAGGATATACTTGTCATTACCGATATCGCTTCCTCTTTCACGAAAGAGGTTGAGAAAGATTTGGACGAAGATTTCAAAAAACTTTCAACTGTTGAAAAAATAGATCTGATAGAGAAATTAACTGAAAAGATGCATAAGTTTGCTGCCCAGTTAGAGTTTGAAAAAGCCGCAAAAATAAGGGATAAGATTAAAGAGATAAAAAAAAGTATCGAGTAGATCAACTATCTTTGTTCACAACAAAATTTAAAAATCTAACAAATCCACTCACAAACAGATTGTCAACACTCTCTCCAACACAGGGGAAAAAACAACTTGTGCAGTGTGAAAGTTTTTTGATGTTGTAAAGGTAAACCTCTTTATCATCCATTTTTGAGAATCCATCTTTTAAGATGTTACCATAACTTTTCATATCTTTAACAAACCTTCTTTCACATGGGTTTATGGTTCCATCATTTTCTATCTGGACCGAGATCTTTGCTTTGTTACATATATATGGTGTCTGATCCCTCATAATCTTTAACGCTTTTATTGAATTGTTAACAGGATAGCCTATTTTTTTATAAAATATAATCCTGTTGAACACATCATACCTTTCATTTTTATCAAGAATTATACTCTCGTTGTAATCTGAATAAACATTTGAAGGGAAAAACTCAACTACTATTCCATATTTTTTTGCAAATTTCAAAACATCAATAAAATCATCCTTATTTATCCTATTTATATGTGACCATATCTTAATTTTTACATTCTTTTCCTTTTTGAAAAGTTCAACACCCTCAACAATTTTTTCAAAAAGGTTTGGGGTTCTTCTTGTTCTATTATGTTTTTCTCCAGTAGATTCCAAAGATATTATTATGATATCAATATTGTCTTTTATCTCTTCATACCTTTGCTTAAGAAGAAGACCTGATGTGCACATACTTGTTTTGTAACCAATATTTTTTGCTATTTTTAGATAGAAACCCAGATCTTTTACCATAAGTGGTTCTCCACCCCATAAAACATAAGTTGAAAAACCTTTATTCCAACCTTCCTTCAAAATCCAGGTAATTTTTTCTTTAGTCAATTTTATTTCGTTTGGATCATTTATTTTCCAAAAGTCACAAAATTCACATTTACAGTTACAAAGAAGTGTTGGTTTATGATAAAGTATAAAAGGTTTTCCTTTTACAATTGAAGAGAAAGTTTTAAAATAGTATTTTAAACCGATATTTTTATTGAACATAATTTTCATTATATTGATAGAAAAGTGATTATCAATAGTTTATTTTTATATTTAGATCATCCCTTTTTAAATTTTTTGTTTTGAGAAAGGTTAAAAGATGAATTTTATCACTTGATTTTTGTAAAAGCTGGTTTATCATAAAATTATGAAGAGAATTTTTGTACTTTTTTT
>LGFX01000013.1 GCA_001508335.1 candidate division TA06 bacterium 32_111 | reverse complement strand
AGCAGGATCAAGGAATTTTCAGCATAAAGGGCTTCTTTACATTCAAGGGGATCTTCTTGAAACATCAACACCTGGTGGTAACTATGACTTCTGGGTTCTTGGGGCTATGATGGTGAAAGGGTATATAGATAACATACACACATCTGGAAACAAAAGGATGTTCTTTTTGTATTCTAAGGATGCTTTGACCCAGACTGTTGAGCAGCACCTAAGATTTTACAAACTTATAGGCTGGAAAGAGGTTTATTGATGCACAATTATCTTAACGATGAAATCGCTCTGTACAAAAATTTTATAGAGGAAGTTGATATAGCAAAATTTATAATACAGGCACATTCGGGGCCTTTCCATATTTTAAGGGAAAGGCCAGATATAAAATATATAGGAGAAAGGATAAAAAATGAATACCTTCAGAACCATCAACTTGTAAGATCACAGGAGATATTCCAACAGATATCTGAAAAGTGTTCGAGAGTTCACATAACACCTTTTTTAAGAAAATACAAATCCGCAAAGTTACTCGCAGAACTTTTCTTACAGAATTTTGATTTTTACTCCGATGAATACATTCTACCTATAGAAGAGCAAAAGATAAATATTCTCCTTTCCCAATTAAACGGTTACAACATTGAAATAATAAAAAACCTTTTAAAAAAGTATAACGATGAGGGTTTTGTTCCACACCACTCTGAAACATATAAAAATAATGTCCACCCTTCATATCTGATAATTTTAAATGAAGTTATAAAGGAAAATATCACTCTTCTATGAAAAGGAAAGTTCTTCTGCTTTCATTTATTTTGATCTTACTTCTTTTTTCAGTTTATTTTACATATTTAAAGTATCAAAGTCGAACAGTATTCTCTCTCGATGAAAAAAAGGTTTCTTTTGACTATATTTTAAGATACAAAGAGTTTTATAAAAGGGTAAATTCGATTGATAAAGTTTTAGATTGCGACGTTGTTGATGAAACGATAAAAGATATAGTATTTTTCAAGATTGCAAAAGATGAGGGACTGGATGTGTCGGATAAAAGCATAAATTTTTATTTTAACATACATAAAAGTGATTTAAATTTGGATTTTGAGAGTTTGAAAAATAGTTTTACAGAGAAAGAGATCTTTGATTTTTTGAAAAGACCTTTTGTTGTTAAAAACCTTCTTATAGAAAAAATAAAATTCGATTCCAACTTTATTCAGAGGGAAAGGTATCTACATTCAAAAAAAATTTTTAAAGAATGGAATGGTAAAAGTGTTGAAAAGAGTTTTTTGAACGAATTCACAGAATACATAGAACAACACATAGATGAAAATGATTCTGCTTTTGACTTTAAAACAGGTGAAAAGAATTTTTATGAGGATGATGGGTTTTACTATGTTTTTCTTGCTAACAGTGATGCTCTATTCGGATACAGGGTTTACAAGATACCTTCAGATGAATACATAAAATCTAAATATTTTAAAAGGTTCAAGTTAAAATTTTACGATGAAAAAAATAGAAGAGAGTTCCTTTTGACAAACAGAGACAAACTCCTTTACAACTTAGTTGAAGTTAAATGAAAGATATCTTCTTCGATGAAAATTTCATAAGATTTTTCAAACTGTCTAAAATAGAAACTGATTTCTTTCTATACCCTTTCCTTCTTTTTGAATATAAAGGTTATAAGTCAATCTCATCCTTAGGTTATCAGGGAGTAATAGTAAAAAAGGATTATTCAGAAAATGAAATTCAAGATTTCTATAAAAAATTGGATCTATTTAGAAAGGAAAAAAGTATTGTAACTGAATTCATAAGGTATAACCCATTTCTCGGGAATTCGATAGTATTTCCAGAAAAAATAGCCTCCTCAACTTTCTTTATAGTTGATGTTGAAAAAAATCCTAAAGAGTATTTCGATAACCTTCCTTCAAGAACAAGAAACTCTATCAAAAAGGCAAAAGAGTGTATTACTGTTAAAAGGGATAGACATGTTGGTATATTGAAAGGTTCTTTGAATTATAAAAACGAATTTTTTTATGATGAAAAGAGTTTGAAAGATCTTTTAAACACTCCATTCACAGTAAAACTCTCCGCTTTTTTAGATGGAGAGGAGGTTGCATCGAGTCTATTTTTTTATTCGAAAGAAACATCCTATTACATAGCGAACTTTTCAAATGATGAAGGTAAAAAGAATGGAGCAAATACACTTTTAATATATGAATTTTATAGATACTGTTATGAAAATAAAATAAAATTTTTGGGTCTCGGTGGTGGGTTTAAAGATGGAGATTCCCTATCATTTTTCAAAAATCAATTCTCAACCCGTAAAACTGAAATATTCCATTCAAAATTTATTTTCGATAGAAAAGCGTACCAAAAACTAAGCGAAAATATAGATGGGAATTATTTCCCACCTTATCTTAAAGATGTTAACCTTCTAAAACTTTCCAATACTTGCAGCGAAAGCGATTGACATCATCTTATTCTTCTCATTATCGGATCTTGAAATCAAAACAACAGGTGCTTTTGCTCCAACTATAACACCTGCGAATTTACAGTTGGTCCAATATATCATAGTTTTAGCCATAATGTTACCACACGCTATATCAGGAACAACCATTATATCAGCATCCCCTGCTACATCACTTTCGACCTTTTTGTGTTTTGCAGATTCTTTTGAAACTGTAACATCGAAAGATAAAGGTCCATCAACTATACAATCTTTAATTTTGCCTTCAGTATTCATCTTTTTTAGATTTTGTGCATCAACGGTCTCAACCATATCAGGGTTTACCTTCTCTATGGCAGCGAGTATCGAGACTTTTGGATTGGTAACTCCGAGTTTTCTCATAACCGTAACCGCATTGTTTACGATGTTCACCTTCATGTCAAGATCAGGTTTTATTATGAATCCGCTATCCGTAAGAATGAAAGGTTTGTGATACCTATCTATTTCAAAAAGTGAAACATGTGAAAGTAAGTTACCTGTTCTAAGTCCCCATTCTTTGTTAAGAACAGCCTTTCCGAGTACCGAAGTATCAACGAATCCTTTCATCAAAAAATCTGCCTTCTCATCCCTTACAAGTTTAACAGCCTTTTCACACGCAATCGCTCTATCCTTTTCATCAACAATTTCAAAAAGACCCTCTTCCAAACCATTTTTTTCAATTATCTCTTCTATCTTTTTCTTGTCTCCAACAAAAATGGGAGTGCAAAGATTTTCCCTATAAGCGTCGTAACACGCTTTTATGACAGTATCATCATCCGCACATGCAACGGAAAGAACCTTTTTACTCTCTTTCGCTTTTACAACAATATCATCGAACCTCATCTAAAACCTCCTTTAACTTTTCAACAAATATTTTGTTACCCCTTTCTGTAGATGTTGTTACCCTTAAGAAAGTTTTTAGTCCATAGTTATCAATTGGCCTTACGATAACACCTTTCTTTTGCAACTTTTCGAATATTACTTTTGAGTCACATCCACAATCGAATGTAACAAAATTGGTATAACTATCAATTACAAAAAAACCCATCTTTTTTAAATTCTCTGTAAGGAATTTAATACCTTTATCGTTCAACTTTTTGCTTTCTTTTAAATGTTTGTAATCATCAATAGCAGCAAGTGCTGCTTTCTGTGCAAGGAGATTAACGTTGAAAGGTAACCTGACTTTTTGTAAAACTGAAACTATTTCCCCATTTGCAACACCGTAACCTATCCTTAAACCAGCAAGACCGTAGATTTTTGAAAATGTTCTGAGTATTATTAAATTTTTATATTTTTTCAAAAATTTTGTTGAATCAATTCTAAGTCTGTCATCCATATAATCGTTATAAGCCTCATCAAGTAAAACCAATGTATCTGAAGGAACATTTCTCAGTAAATATTTCAACTCATCCTCAAAAATCATACTACCCAAAGGGTTGTTTGGGTTATCAAGGTAAACTATTTTGAATTTTGATTTTTTTATAGCATTAACTATGGATGAAACATCATTTTTGAAATTTTTGTGTGGTATTTCAACGATTTTACATCCATTTATAAGTGAGGAGATTTTAAACATTATGAATGATGGAGAAGGCCTTAAAACTCTATCTTTTTTTTCAGTAAAAGAAAAAATTATGCTGTTTATTATTTCAACCGATCCGTTACCCAATATTAACATCTCCTCCTTCACCTTCAATTTTTCTGATAACCTTTTTTTTAGATAAAAGTTGTTATCATCAGGATAAAAGTTGATCTGGTTTAAAGAATCCTTTACAACTTTTAACGCTTTCGGTGATGGACCTAAAGGATTTTCGTTTGAAGCGAGTTTAAATATCTCCGCCTTTAACTTTAACTCCCTCTTTACCTCTTCTATAGGTTTTCCGGGAACATAATTTTGAATATTTTTAAGTTGTTTTTTAAAGTTAATCATATTTACTCCATTGAAATTTGTTTTTTATAGCTTCAGCTATATTTGCAATATGATCCCCACATCTTTCATATGAAGTTAAAATATCTGTAAAAATAGCTGCCGATTCATTTGAACACAACCTATCAGATATCCTTAAAAGATGGGATCTGTTGTACCTTTTTTCAAAATCGTTCAACTTATCTTCAAGTATAAATATTTCGTTAACCCTATCCACAGAAAGATCCTCAATAGCAAAATACGCTTCCCTCATCATCTTTTGCAAAATTTCATTCATGCTTTTTATCTCATCGTAGGCTTTTTCTGTCAATTCGATTTTGTTATCTCTTATAAAAGTTGCAAACTCAATTATATTTATTGAGTGGTCTCCTATCCTTTCTATATCGTTTATACAATGAATAAAAACAGGTATCTGGGCAAATTCCTGATCTGACAGATCCTCTTTCGAAATCAAAATAAGATAATTCGTTATCTCATTTTGTAAAATATCCGTTTTCATCTCAAGTTTTTTAATCTGTTCAATGTTGTCAAAATCCTTTTCAACAAGAGTTTTTGTGGCGAGTTCTATAGAATTTGATGCAACATCTATCATCTCCATCATTTCTTTTTTCACATTGTAAAGTGCAAGGTGTGGATTTAAAAGGAGGTTCCTGTCAAGATATTTTGGAATGAAGAAATTATCTTTAGTATCCTTTTTCTCCCTTATTAAGAATTTACTGATATTCTCTAAAACTTTTGCGAAAGGTAAAAATAAAATAGTGTTGAAAACATTAAAAATTGTGTGTGAGTTAGCTATATACCTTTGAACATTCTCTCCCGATAGATTGTTCCCAGGTGTTATCAACTCAAGAAATTTGTAGTATAAAGGAACACCATTAATTTTAACAAAATATATACCTAACATCATATAAGATACACCTATCAAATTGAATAACGCATGTGTTATTGCAGCCCTTTTCCCATTGATATTTGATGATAAAGATGCAAGGAGTGCGGTTATCGTAGTCCCTATATTTTCACCAAGTATTAGTGGAACAGCGCTGTTTATACTTATAAGTCCCTGAACTGCAAGAACCATGGTTAAACCCACCGTTGCTGATGATGACTGAATCACTATTGTTATCAACATCCCTGTTAACATTGAAAGTATTGGTGAATTATTGAACTTTGTCATAAACTCAACAAGTTTATCAGATTCTTTCAATGGAGCGATAGAGGAGGACATTAACCCGAGTCCATAGAACAAAAGACCGAATCCAAGAATGGTTTCACCTGTAATTTTTATTTTTCTTGATCCGAAAAGAATCATAAGAACACCAATCGATATGGCTGGTAAAGATAAAGATTCGAGTTTAAAAGCTATGAGTTGGGCTGTCATTGTAGTTCCTATATTCGCACCCATTATTATACCAATAGATTGTGTTAAAGTCATAATTCCTGCATTTACAAGTCCAACCACAATGACGGTTGTGGCAGATGATGATTGTATAAAGGAGGTTACCAAACTACCTGTTAAAACCCCCATAAAGGTGTTTTTTGTCATCTTAGTTATGAAGTATTTCATCCTCTCACCTGCAAAATTTTGCAAAGAATCTGACATAAACTTCATTCCAAAAAGGAAGAGTCCAAGTCCACCAAGAAGTGTTACGATTATCTCTAACCAGTTCAATCCAACTACTTTAAAATCGAATTTGTCAACCTGATAACCTTTATAAAAGATGTTAGCCCTTAAAATGTTGGCTCCCATCTTTTTACCAACTTTTGGATATACTGTTACCTTTCCATCAACAAAATGCAAACTCTCCTTTTCAACGGAAATATCTCCATAAACTTTTTCGAAAACAACCAAAAAATCTTCTTCTTTTATAGTATCCTTGTCTTCCACATAAAGATTTAATATTAAAGGTTCTTTTAAGGGAGAGTTCGTTAAACAATCGAACCTCTTCTTTTCAACTTTTATTTCATAAGAAAAAAGAAAAATGAAAGTAAAAAATAAAATTAAAAAAAGAAAAAATCTTTTCATTTTACGTTTTCCTCCAGATAACAGAGATGTTTCTCTTCAGAGTATCACCTTCCCTGTATGAGAAAAGGATATCTTTCCTGCACACATTACAAAGGTCAACATTCTTTACATCAGACTCTTTACTCAATATATCGTTTATTATTTTTCTCAGGTTAACGGAAAATTTCTCTCCTTCCCGTCTTATATAACTTTCTTTAAACCTTTTTCTAAAAAGTTCTTTTACCTCATCTTCAACAATAAAATGTTTCTCACATATTCCCTGAAGTACAACAACTTCAGTTTCACCTTTAAATATTTTTAGACTCTCTTCAACTATACCTTCAATTATTCCCTTCCAACCTGCATGTAAACAACCAAAAGTTCTTCCATTATCAGTTGAAAAAAAGATGTTATAACAATCTGCTGTAAGTAAATATAAAGCGTAACCATAATCTGTTGATAGTAGACCATCCCCCTCTTTTACAATATCCTTTTCCGCTCTATGTATTATTCTGGAATGTATCTGTTTATTCCTCACCTTGTGTAAACCACCTATCCCTATTTTAGAAAAAAACCTTTCCCTATTCTTTTCGTTCTCATCAAAGTTGAAACTCATATCGTTATCGTTCACATAATCTTTATTTTTTAGGGATAATGCTATGGTGTAACCTTTAATTAGATCATATGTAAAAAAATCTTTGTTTTCAATTTTCATTCTGACTCCATTATGTCTATTATCCTTAACTGTAAAAGTATCTTCCCACTGTATTCATTTTTCATTATGTTATAAACAACATCGAACTGTTTGCCAGGTTGGGTCAACTTTGACATCATCTCTTTCCCATTGTTGAACCATATTGCATCAAAGGCTCTTTCTCCCTGTTTTAAACATACCCTTAAGTGTTTATCTTTTAGAATAAGAGGGTACCCAACCACATCAACTTTTTTTGAAAGAAAAACAGGTTGAGGGTTCATATATCCAAAAGGTTCAAGTTTTTCAAGTTTTTCATAGAAGTCAAGATCTATAGTGTCAAGCGGTAGAATACAATCTATCTCTATGTTCTTTTCGTAATCTTTCCATTCACTTATCAATTTTGCGTACTCTTCAAACCTTATTTTAAATGCTTCAATATTCTCTCTTTTCAAAGTTATTCCTGCGGCGAGACGGTGGCCACCAAAAGATAAAAGTATATCTTCAAGTTCTTTTAAAGCATTGTATAGATGAAAATTCTGAGTGGATCTACCTGAACCCTTCCCAATATCATCAACTATGGAGATCATTATGGTTGGCTTGTTATATTTTTCTACCAATCTGCTTGCAACTATACCTATTACCCCCTCATGCCAGTTCTCCTTAGCAACAACTATCGTCCGGTTTTTATGTAAAGACCCCCTCTCTATCATCTCGACCGCTTCGTCATAAACATCCTGATCAACCTCCTGTCTCAACCTATTTTTTTTGTTCAATTCTTTAGCAAGTTTCTCAGCTTCCTTTTTATCATCAGTGATGAGAAGATTAACAGCTTTTGTGGCATTATCCATCCTTCCCATGGCGTTGATCCTTGGAGCGAGAATGAATCCTACATGGTAAGAATTTATAAGATTTCTCTGGAGATCTGAAACCTCAATCAAACTTTTTATACCAAAATTTTTTACATTTTTTAGATGTTTCAACCCTATTGATGTGATGGTTCTATTCTCATCTATAAGTGGGACAACATCAGCTATAGTTCCAAGTGTTACGAAATCAATGAAATTATCGATTACGGAAAAATCTAAACCGATAGACTTATCAAGTGCCTGTATGAGTTTGAAAACAACCCCACAACCGGCAAGTGATTTAAACGGATATGTTTCATCATCCCTGTTTGGATTTACTATTGAGAACGCTGAAGGTAGTTTATCCGAAACCTCATGATGATCTGTAACAATAACATCCAGACCTTTTCTTTTAGCATACTCTATCTCTTCGAATGCTGTAGTGCCGCAATCAACCGTAATCATAAGTGTAACATTTTTACTGAAAGCAAAATCTATTCCGTTCTTCGAAACTCCATAGCCTTCCTCAAGGCGATGTGGGATAAAGAAGTAAGGTTTCAGTCCAACCATCTTAAAAAACCTGTAAAGTATCGACGTTGAAGTGATACCATCAACATCGTAATCCCCATAGATAAGTATATTCTCCCTCTTTTCTATAGATTCTTTTATCCTTCCCACACTCTCTTTCATCCCTTTCATCAAAAATGGATCGTAAAAGTTATTCTCATCAGGATTTAGAAACTGACCTATTTTAGAGGGTTCAACTCCCCTATTTATAAGTATTTTTACAATGTACTCGGAAGTGTTAAAATTTCTAGCCAACTCTTTAAAACTATTCTCGTTTCCAAATCCTTTGTAAACCCAATTGTTTGTCATACGATTTCCTTAATCTGTTTAATATTTTTTATCATCACCACTTCGATATTAGTTTTAATTTTTTCTACCGCAGGTATATACACTTTTCTTATCCCGATATTTGCAAGATGCTTTATTCTCAAATCAAGATTACCACTTGCTCTAAGGTCCCCTGTAAGCCCCACCTCTCCAACAAAAGCACTCTCTTTGCTTACAATTTTATTTTTGAAAGAAGAAAGCATTGAAACGATAACAGGTAGATCTATCTGAGGGTCCTTTATAAAGATGCCGTTTGATACATTTATAAAAATATCCATATTACCAAAACCAACCCCAAGATACTTTTCACATATTCCAACAAGCATCTGCATCCTTCTTATATTTATTCCAGTCGGTACTCTCTGTGGAACCCCATATTTTGAATAAAAGATCAAAGATTCTATTTCAAGTGCAATAGGCATACTACCTTCAACCGTACATGATATAGCCCTTCCAACCCTATCCGAATCTGAAAGGTTTAACTTGTCTATATTCTCAACACTTTGAAGGCCTTCCTCATTCATTTTGAAGATTGCCATCTCATCGGTTGAGCCGAATCTGTTCTTGTTGGATTTTAAAACCCTCAAATTCTCATTCTGTAAAGTATCAAGATACAGTATAACATCAACAAGATGCTCGAGAGTTTTTGGACCTGCAACACTCCCATCTTTAGTGATGTGCCCTATTATAATGACCGAAATATTCTTTTTCTTCGCTATCCTTATCAATTCACCCATGATATATTTTACCGTCGTAGGAGATCCAGGTATTGTTGGGATCCTCTCTGAACCAACCATCTGTATGGAATCGATAATTATAAGATCACTGGAATCTAAAAGTTTTTCATCACTTACAAGATCCTCAAAAAGGTTTGAAGATATTATCTTGAAATTTTTATTTTTTAAAACTCTAACGGTTCTCATCTTTATTTGTTCAAAAGACTCTTCCGAAGAAAAGTAAAGAACATTAACATCATCTGGTAATTTTTCAATTATTTTTAACGATAATGTTGATTTCCCTGCACCCGGATTTCCAGCCAAAAGCACAAGAGAACCTTTTACAAGTCCTCCACCGAATATTCTGTTTAATGAGTTGTCAAAAAATTTTATCCTCGAAAAGTTATTAAGTTTTATCTCTTCAACAGATATTGGTTTAACCGCATCAGGTCTTTTCTCTTCTTCCTTTTCAAGGATGAAGGTGTCCCACATACCACATTCTGGACACCTACCAAGCCACTTTACACTTTTAAAACCACACTCAGAACATACAAAACTTTTCTTTTCCTTTTTGCTCACAGACATCCCTTTATTATTTTATTTTTTTCAAGTTGATCGAGTATTCTGTTAAGTTTTCTCAAACTCTCATTCAACCTAATATAAACAGTATCCTCTCTAAGTATCCTTTTAACACTTCCGTTTCCCTCGGAAAAAATTTCTATTTCCTTTTTCAAAGATAACATCGCAGGGTAAAGTGAATCAACTATTGTTGTTATCTTATCGGAACTGTAGGATAGTTGGGTTACTATACTGCTGATGTCCTTATCGTTTTTTTCAACTATATCGTTTATCTTTTTCAGAGCTGAAAAGAGAGTATCAACTATTTCATCTACCCTTTCTTTAGAAGGTATTGCGTTAAAAACCATCTCTCTTATATCCGAAACCATGATACCGATTTCAGATATGTTGAAATCTCTGTTAATCCCAACGAGAGTGTCGTAAGGGTATCTATAGAGTGTATCATCGGATGGCTGTATGAATATATATTTCGTTCCGCCTATTATACCAAGATCCTGTATAGCAACCAGAGAATTTTTTCCAACTGTAAAATCTTTTTTTAGCCACAATTTTAAAAGGACAAAATCCCTTTTTAAAAGAACATCAACAACAGTTCCACATTTTACCCCTCTGTACCTGACCTCATCGTTTACCTTTACTCCATCAGCATGTGAGAACTTTACAAGAACATAGTTGTTGTCAGTAAAGAATCTAACTCTGTTCATAAAAAAACTCAAGAAAATTACAATAGATACCCCAATAAAAACTATAAGTCCAATTATAAAAACTTTTCTATCTTCCATAATAACCTGCCATTTTAAGGTAAGATTTTGCTATATCATTTTCAAAATTTAAAAATTCATCCTTTTTCCCACAAAAAAGTTCTCTACCATTATCAAGAAGTATTACACAATCAACAAAATCGAGAAAACCTCTCAAATCGTGTGTTATTATTACGGTAGTTTTCTCAAGTTTGTAATGAATATTTTTTATGAGTTCAATTATTTTATTACCTGTTTGAGGATCGAGTCCTGTAGTAGGTTCGTCGTAAAAAAGAAGTGTTGGGTTTGTAATTAGGGATCTCGCAATGGCGACCCTTTTCTGCATACCACCTGAAAGTTGTTTTATACTTTTTTCCCTTATGTCTGGAAGTGAAAGGAGGGATAAGATATTTATAACCTCATCGTTGAGTTTTTTTATGTCATAATTGGGGAAAGTGTAAATTATAGGTAAAGAGATATTTTCAAAAACACTCATAGAATCGAAAAGAGCGTTATTCTGAAAAAGAACCCCAAACTTTTTTCTCATCTCTTTTATTTCACTCTCTTTTGCCTTATGGATGTTTATACCATCAATATAAACTTCTCCCTTATCCGGTTTCACAAGACCAAGAATATTTTTAAGGAGTAAACTCTTTCCAGAACCACTCTTTCCAATAATAGCACATACTGTCCCATACTCTATATTTAGGTTGATATCGAAAATTCCTTCCTTTCCAAAACTTTTAGTAAGATCTTTAACTTCTACCATACAAAAAGAATCCTTGTTATAAGATAATCAAGAATTATTACAGAGATCGTTGAAACAGTAACGGATGATGTTGTTGCTTTTCCAACCGATTTAGCTCCAACTTTTGCCTTCATTCCAAAAAAACATGCAACCATAGTTATGAAAAGACCAAAAACTATAGATTTGAAAAGACCTCCAAAAAGTTGATAGAATTGAAAACTCCTTTTTGTCCCTTCCAAAAATTCGTTAGGACTTAAACCTAATGTCAAAACTGATATAATAAAAGAACCGAAAACAATGGAAAATTCACATATGATAGTCAAAAATGGAATTATGAACATTGCCGCAACAACTTTTGGCATAACCAGATATTCAACAGGATCTATAGACATAAGTTCTAAAGCATCAAGCTGATCTGAAATTTTCATGGATGCTATCTCTGCAGATATTTGACTTGCAACTTTTCCAGATAAACCTATCCCAGAGATTAAAGGTCCTATCTCAAGAACAACGGCTTGAGTGATGAGAGTTGGAATATATATCAAAGGTAAAAAATTTCTTGCCTGATACGCTGTCTGATATGCAGCAACCATCCCGGCAAAAAGTGAAGCGAGAAGGAATATCCCTAAAGATTCGTTTATTATTTCAAATATCTCAAGAATTATTATCTTTCTATTTTTTAAAATTCTTTTTAGCGATTTAAAAACGTTATAAAAGAGAAGAAAAAATTCTCCAAAAATAGTGATGAACTCATCAATAAAACTTTTCATATTTAAGCTTTCTGTTTGAAAAGTGTCCTTGCAGAATCGAATAACATTTCTATCTCTCCAGTTGGACCATTCCTCTGTTTAGCAACTATAAGTGTTGCTTTATCAAGTGTTGTTCCAGGTTCAAATTTCCTGTGAATGAAAATAACAACATCAGCATCCTGCTCAATACTACCTGAATCCCTTATATCCGAAAGTATAGGTTTCTCTTTTCTCTTCTCGGTTGATCTTGAAAGTTGTGCTAACGCTATTACTGGTATATGTAACTCTTTTGCTAAAAGTTTCAAAGACCTTGATATTTCGGATATCTCAACCTGCTTATTTTCTACTTTTTTATCAAGATGCATCATCTGAATATAATCGATGATTATAAAATCTATCTTTTTATCCAGAGCCATCCTTCTCGATTTAGCCCTTATATCAAGTGGTGTCCCTTTAGTAGAATCATCTATATAGATCTCAGATTGAGCAAAATGTTTATAGGCTACCGAAAGATTGTAGATATCCTCCTTTTTCAAAATTCCCTGTCTTAATGCTGTTCCAGTAATATTGGCATAGGAGCATAACATTCTTTGAATGAGTTGTTCTGATGTCATCTCAAGGGAGAAAATTAGTCCTTTCCTTTTATCCTCTTCAGGATTGGGTTTTACACATTGGTTCATTAAAATATTCAAGGCAAAACTCGTTTTTCCAACTCCGGGTCTTGCAGCGATAACTATGAAATCTCCTTTCTGAAAACCTGTTGTCATCTTATCAAGATCCGAAAATCCTGTGGGAAGTCCAGTTACAGGTTCCTTCCTTGATATGTAACCTGTTATCATCTTTTCAACTTCACCTATCTTTTCGGATATAGGAACTATATCAGATTTGTATCTACCTTCCCTTACCTTGAAGATTTCATTTTCCGCCTGTTCAATAATCGTATCAACTTCAAGATCGCTTGCACAGTTATCACTTATCATCTTTGCAGTTTTTAAAAGATGTCTTAAAACATAATACTCCTCAACAATCTTAATGTATTCATCTATGTGAGGTAGAAGATCCAGTTGTTCAACAAGTTTCTGTAAATACTCATCTCCACCCACCTCATTCAAAATGTTCTCCCTTTTAAGCCTGTTTTTCAGGGTTACCATACCAACCTTTTCAGCGTTATTATACATCTTAACAATTGTTGCATATATCTTTTTATTCTCAGCAAAATAAAAATGTTCCTCTTTCAATTTTGGAATTATATCGTTTAAGATATTCTGTGCATCGAGAATTATACTGCCAAGAACAGCCATTTCTGCTTCTCTCGAATAAAAACCTTTCTCTCTCAGCATATTTTATCCATCCTTGATTTTAACCTTTTAAGATCCTTTGCCATCTGTTTTCTTATCGTTTCCAGTTTTTCACCTTTTGAATGGAGGAGAACAGCAGGATGATATGTAGAAATAACAGGTATACTGAAAAATATGGAAGTTAAATCCCTATTAAGGTAATCTGCCATTCTCAAAGAACTTCCACCTGTAACAACACTTGCAGCATATCTGCCTAAAGTCAAAATTATTTTTGGTCTTATAATCTGAATCTGTTTTTTCAAAAATGGGAAACAGTTTGAGATCTGTTCAGGTGTTGGGTCTGCATTATGAGGAGGTCTACATTTAAGAATGTTTGCTATAAAAACATCCTGTCTCGATATACCAATATATTCAAGCATCTTTGTAAGTTTCTCGCCAGCCCTACCAACAAAGGGTAAACCTTCCCTGTCCTCATCCACTCCAGGTGCTTCACCTATAATCATGAGTTTCGCATCAATCGGTCCGGTTCCAAAAACTTTATTTTTTATTGTTTTATAGATCGGACAACTTGAACATTTTAAGACCTCTTCTTTTAAATTCTCAAAGGGAGAAATAAAACTTATTTCCTCGTTCAAAACGAATTTCCTGTTATGAAATTTTTTTTCGAACTTAAGTATATCTGAAATATTTTTCAAAATTTTATCCATTCAATAACCTTCAATGCGATCTCAAATTTATCAACATTTTTAATACTCAACTCTTCTCCGTTTTTCGATATTACTACTACAGAGCCTTTCTCTTTACCTAAATTTTCTTTATCGTTTATAACTATATAATCTAAATTTTTTTCTTTTAACTTTTTCATCCCTTCTTCTAAATGTTTCTCACTTTCCAAAGCGAAACCTATTTTTAAGATTTTTTTATCCTTCAAAGATTTCAAAATATCTTCAGTTTTGCAAAGTTTTAGATCAAATTCTTCCTTTTTTTTAATCTTTTCTTTACTGTAATCTGGTCTAAAATCGGCAACAGCAGCAGCCATTATAAGTATGTCGTATCGATCAATATTCTTCTCCAAAACACTTTTCATATGTTCTGAACTTTCAACATAAACGTTTTCAGAGAAATCGAAGGGTTTCTCATCCATCCTTCCATGAACGAAAAGTATCTTCTCCGCTTTATTGAAAAAAGATGCTTTTGCAAATGATAAAGCCATCCTACCTGAAGAAAGGTTGGTGATAACTCTGACAGGATCTATCCTTTCAAAAGTCCCACCACCTGTTATTATCACTCTTTTCCCTCTCAACTTCTCTTCAGGGAAAAGCAACCTATTCGTTAAAAGGAAAATTTTCTCTACCTTTGGGAATCTGCCTTTACCTTCCTCTCCACAAGCGAGGAAACCTTCTTCAGGTTCCATAACAACTACTCCCCTTTCCTTCAAAATTCTTATATTTTCAACTGTTGCTTTGTTTTCAAACATCGATTCATTCATAGTGGGTACAATTAAAACATTCTTTTCGAAAGATAAAAATGTTGTTGAAAGAAGGTCATCAGCGATACCTGATGCGAATTTCCCAATAATATTTGCTGATGCGGGAGCAACGACAAAAATATCAGCCCACCTGCTTAAACTTATATGTTCGGTTGACCACTCGTTTTCATCATCGAAAAGAGAGGTGTAAACTTTATTCTCTGAGAGAGTTCTCAAAGTTAAAGGAGTTATGAATTTCGACCCATTCTGAGTCAGAATAACTTTTACATCATCACCATTTTTCTTGAACTCCCTGATAAGAGATGCTGCCTTGTAGGCTGATATACAACCTGTAACACCTAAAAGGATATTACTCATAATTCTTTATTCTTTCATCGAGAAGTCCATCAAAGAAATCGTTGAAAGCATCCTTTATCGGTTCATTTTTTAGAAGATTTTTTGATTGATTTTCACTTCTCGAGTCAAAATAGATATAATTTTCTTCATTGTATTTTTTTGCTCTTTTGGCAATTAGAACAACAGCGAGATACTTGTTTTTGACCTTTTTATAAATCTCATCGATTGGAACAACTTTCATCTATATCCTCCTTTTTTCATTTTCTATTATCTCTTTTATCTTTTGAAAAGCATCTTTTAGATTTTCGTTAATAACAGTATATTTGAAATGTTTAGAAAATTCAATCTCTTTTTTCGCATTTTCGAGACGAATTTTTATATCATCATCTTTATCCCTGCTCCTTCTCTTTAACCTATTCTCAAGTTCCTGAAAGGATGGTGGCATTATGAAAATTGAAACAGAGTTAGGGTATTTTTTTATAATATTCATAGCACCGACAACATCAATATCCATAACAACTATCTTTCCTTTTTTAACCATATCCTCTAAAAAACTTTTAGGTGTCCCATACCTTTTACCATGAACTATTGCGGTTTCAGCAAAAAAACCTTCCTTCTCTTTTTTCAAAAATTCATCCTCAGTTAAAAAGAAATAATCCTTACCATCAACTTCTCCGCTTCTCCTCTCCCTTGTTGTGGCTGAAATGGAGTAAACTGTATCTTTTATATTTTCGAGTATCATTTTACACAGAGTGGTTTTCCCCCCACCTGAAGGTGATGATAGGATGAGTAAAAAACCTCTATTCGACATTTGCAACCTGCTCCTTCATCTTCTCGATTATTTCTTTTATTCTTATAACTTTCTCAATTATTCTGATATCTTCAGATTTTGATGATATAGTATTAGCTTCCCTTTGAAGTTCCTGTAAAATGAAGGTTATTGAAGAACCTGATTCTTCCTTTTTCAACCTTTTTAAATGTATTTTAAACCTATCTATCTCCTCTGTTATATCAACTTTTTCAGCATAAAGAATGAGTTCGTTTTTTAACTGTTCGTTGTATTCACCAAGAATTTTTTTAAGTTTTTCCCTTTTCACTCTAACACACTTTTTTGATAATCCCTTTATAGAGTTTATGTTGTAGTTTAAGATCTTTATATATTGATGGAGTATCTTTTTTATCTCACTTCCTTCCTCTTCCCTGAATTTCACAAAAGAGGAGAGTGAAAGTTTGAAAAGTTTTATTACGGATATGAGAGTTTTCCTTTCAACTTTTTTCACAAGAGGAATATAGTTCGAAACATCCGAATATACGAGAGGTAAAAATTTTTCATAATTTCCCATCCTCATAACTTTTTCAAGTGATTTTATCCTCGTTTCAACAAAATTCTGTATGTAATCACTTGAATAGTTAACAAGAACGTTAACAGAGATATTTCCCTTTTTGACCTTTTTTGATATTATTTTTCTAAGTTCATTTTCAAGAATGGATAGTTCATAGGGCACTTTAAAGTTGGTGTTCAAACCTTTCCCATTTACAGATCTGATTTCACAGGTTACACTTCCATAACCTTTTATACTTTTAGAGAGTTTGACATAACCGGTCATACTTTTCATCAAAACTCCAATATAAATGTTGCTGGTCCATCGTTGATAAGATGGACTTCCATATAATCTCCAAAACTTCCCTTCTCGGTTTTTATATTTTCAGAAAACTTTTCATAAAGATTTTGAAAGAGAATTTTTGCATCTTCGAATCTTAACGAATCATCGAACGAAGGCCTGTTACCATCGAAATTTCTACTTGCAAGGGTGAACTGAGAAACAAGCATTATCTCTCCTTTAATATCCTTAATAGATCTGTTGAACTTTTTGTTTTCATCCTCAAAAATTCTGAAATTTAAAACTTTTTGGACAACCTTTTCAAAATCAATATGCTTTTTCATATCATCTTTTTTAAAACAAACAAAAATTAAAAGCCCTTTCCCGGTTGTTGAAAATATATGCCCATCAACAAAAATTTTACTTTCCAAAACTCTCTGTAGAAGAAGTACCATTGTAAAGTTCCATAAATTTAGAAAAAAGAAGTCCAAGGTTTTCGTTTGTTTGAGTTGTAATAAGGTTTTTTGAGGAAACTATATCCCTATCAACATACTTTATCTTAACATCTTTAACCTTCTCGTAAAGAACATAAGTGTTAGTCATGGTTATAAATTTACCATCTGTAACTTTGGCTTTAACAAGCAAAACCGGAGCAAAACCTATTGCGATAATAAACTTCCCCGTAGAATCCGCATCTTTTATTAGTTTTAAAAGTTTCTTGTTTTCGATTTCTTTGATTATTCCCCTTCCACCAAGTATTATAAGGTAATCGAAATTTGAAACACTTATAGAATCAATAACAGTGTTAGGAACTACCTTTTCAAGTGTTTCAGAGATACAAGTATCAAGACTATCCGAAAAGGTAAAGTAGTTCAAATTTAAGGAATCTAAAATAGATTTGAATTTGAAAAAATCAACATAGGAAAAGTAATTCCTTGAAATATATATTGCACCTGTTGAATTTTTTATATCAGCACCAAAAATCGTCGAAAAAACAAAGATTAATATTAGAAGTTTTAATTTTTTCATAAAATTATATTATATTTTATCAAAACTAAATAGTCAAGAATTTTAAAAGATATTTAATAACCTTTTTCCTTCTACTCCTTTTTTTCTCCTCTCAACCTTCTCCTTTCCAATGTTGATAACACCTTTTTTCTCAACCTTATCGATCTGGGAGTAACCTCAATCATCTCATCATCTTTTATAAACTCCATAGCTTTTTCAAGAGTCATAGGAACAACCGGAGTTAGGAGTATGGAATCGTCTTTAGAAACTGACCTCATATTGGATAACCTTTTTTCTTTGGTTGGGTTAACATTGAGATCATTCTCTTTACTGTGTTCACCTATTATCATGCCTTCATATACTGGATCGTTTGGGACTATAAAAAGTCTCCCTCTCTCTTCAAGATATGATAGAGCGTAAGCAACAGCTTTTCCCTCTTTTTCAGAAACGAGTGATCCGGTTGTTCTTGAAGGTATATCACCTTTATACTCCTCATAACATTCAAGGTAACCATTCATTATACCCGTTCCTCTGGTATCGGTCAGGAATTCCGATCTGTAACCTATAAGTCCTCTCGAAGGGATTAAAAATTCCATTCTAACCCTTCCGTTAGCATTCGTTGAAAGGTTATAAAGTATCCCCTTTCTCAAAGATAATTTTTCAGTCACTATTCCAACATACATATCCTCAGTGTCTATGAAAATATGTTCGATAGGTTCAAATCTTTTCCCATCTTTATATTTAAAAATAACCTCCGGTCTTCCTACTGTAAGTTCGAATCCCTCCCTCCTCATGCTCTCTATTAGAACTGAAAGTTGGAGTTCCCCTCTACCCTTAACTATGAAAGTGTTCGGTTCAACACTATCCTCAACCTGAATCCCAACATTTTTTAAAGTTTCTTTATATAACCTTTCTCTCAATTTTTTAGATTGAATATTTTTACCTTCCCTTCCAGCAAGTGGTGAACTGTTAACAGTAAAAACCATTGAAATGGCAGGTTCGTTTATAAAGATTCCAGGTAAACTCTTTGGAAAATCTTTGTTACAGATAGTATCACCAATTCTCACATCTTCTACTCCTGCAAGAACAATTATTTCACCGCTTTCAACACTCTCAACCTCTTTTATCCTGTTGCCTTCGTAAACCTGCAACTTTGTAACGGTGAGAGGTATTATACCTCTTTCTGAGTTTATACAAACGAGTTGGTCATTCTTCTTAACATTTCCATTGATAACTTTTCCTATAGCAAGTCTTCCTAAATAATCCGAATAGGAGAGATCGCAGACAAGCATTTGGAAAATATCATCATCCCTATATAATGGGGCTGGTATATAGTTGTAAATAGATTCAAAAAGAGGAGTGAGATCTTTTGAGTCGTCATCGATCTTTCTTTTTGCTATACCATCCCTTCCAACCGCGTACAAAATCGGGTAATCGAGTTGTTCATCCGTTGCATCAAGAGAGACGAAAAGTTCGAATATTTCATCTGAAACCTCTTTAATTCTTGCATCCTTTCTATCTATTTTGTTGATCACAACTATTATTTTCAAATCTTTTTCGAGTGCCTTTTTTAAAACGAACCTTGTTTGTGGAAGTGGTCCCTCAGAGGCATCAACAAGTAAAATCGCTCCATCAACCATAAAGAGAGCTCTTTCAACTTCACTTCCAAAATCCGCATGACCGGGTGTATCAATAATATTAACCTTGATATCCTTATAGTTGATAGAACAGTTTTTCGCAGCAATCGTTATACCCCTTTCCCTCTCAAGGTCTAAAGAGTCCATTATCCTTTCCTCTATTCCATCCCTTACTTTAAAGATTCCACTCTGTTTGAACATTGAATCCACGAGTGTTGTTTTACCATGATCCACATGTGCTATAATTGCTATATTTCTAATTTTTTTGTTAAATTTCATAAAACCTTCTTTTTTGAAAAATTTGTTAACTATACTTTAAAATTAGGATTTTCTAACTTCAATAAAAATTCCTTAACTTTAATTTTTCCAGCAAATCCTTTTAGATTCCCATCCTTTCCAATAACTCTATGACAGGGTATTATTATGGGGACTCTGTTTTGTCTTAAAGCACTACCAACAGCCCTTACAGCTTTTGGTCTACCTATCATCTTCGCTATCTTAGAATATGAAAGAGTTTCGCCATATCCAATTTCACATGTTTTTTTTAAAACTTCCTTCTGGAAATCTGTCCCACTGAAATAAACTTTTAAAGAGAATTTCCTTCTCTTTTTTTTAAAATACTGATCAAGTTGTTTCAATGCTTTATCCAAAACTTTACTTCTGTGAGTGTTTATTTTTACACTTTTACTTTTAACAAAATCGAGTTTTGTTATAACACCATTCTGCTCTTCTATAAGAATCAAACCGATCGGGGAATCAAAGTAGGCACAATTTTTCATAAAATATGCTCCATCAAAATTTTAATTCCTATACCAATAAGGATCAAACCACCAACCAACTCTGATCTGTTGTTTATAAACCTGTTAAAAAATTTTCCAAAAATAGTAAAGATAAAAGAGTTAAAAAATGTTACTATACCTATCAAGAGAGTTGTTACCAAAAGATCAAAACTCAGTAAAGCGAAAGATATTCCAACTGCCAAAGCATCAATACTTGTTGCTATGGAAAGTGAAATAAGAACAAAGAAGGAATCAGTGTTGAAACATTTTTTTTCCTCTCTTTTAAAATACTCATAAACCATCTTTCCACCAACTAAAATTAAAAGGAAAAATGCTACCCAATGATCGAATCTACTTATAAAAATCGAAAATCCAACCCCAACAGAGTAACCTATTAAAAACATCACCGATTGAAAGATTCCAAAAAATGTCCCTAATTTCAAAGAGAGCAAATATCTTCTTTTCATCTCGTTCAAGCCACATACAAGTGAAACTGCTGATGCATCAAGTGAAAGTCCTATCGCTACGAAAATAATTGAAAGAAGTTTCATCTTTTTTCCCTATCGAGATCTATAATTTTATAGTTTTCAAGATTCTCCCATTTTTTAGGAAAAGTTATTATTACCTGTGGATAGGATTCAAAAATCTCAAGGAGTTTGTTTGTCTTTATTCTATCAAGTTCAGAAAATGCATCATCTATTAGAACAACAGGATACTCTCCGATATTTTCATATATAAGATTCAGTTCGGCAATTTTTAAAGTTATCCCGAGCAAAGTTTTTTCTCCCTCACTTCCAAAATCGCTAACAGGTATACTTTCAACCGTTATAAGAATATCATCAAGGTGAGGGCCAAACATGGTCCTTTTCTTTTGTTTTTCAAAAGAAAAATTGGTTTTAAATTTTTCTAAAAGGGGAATATCTTTAAAATCCCCACCATCCTTTGAAGAAAAATATTTAACTTTAACGAGTCCTTTTCTTTCGAAAACTTTCTCGTATAGTTGGTTTAAAACATCTTCAAAATATGTTATAAATTCCAATCTTCTTTCATATAAGTAAAGAGACCTTTCTGAAAGTTGAACGGAGTAGGTTTCAAGTAACCTTTTATCACCTTCCTCTTTTAAAATAAAATTTCTTCTTTTCAAAATAGAATGGTACTGTATAAGATTTTCGAAATATTCGTTATCAATAGTTGAGATCAACCTATCGACAAACTTTCTTCTGTATAAAGCCACCCTGTCTGAAAGAAGTTTATCGTATGTTGAAAAAATTACTGAGACAAAGAACCCAAAACCGTTTATCAATTTTGATACCCTATTACCATTTATTGAAAGCAACTTTTTGGTATCTTTGTACATAATCCCTAAAACAAAATCTTCTCCTCCCCTCTCCCCTTCAAGGTTTATTATAAAACTATCCTCACCTATCTTAATGAGTTTTTTATCATTGGATGTCCTGAATGATTTAAAGTTAGTTAGATAATAAATTGCTTCTATAATTGATGTCTTACCGGAGCCATTGACTCCAGTTATCATAGTTCTATCCTCAAAAGTGTAGAGTTTACTTGAAAAATTTCTAAAATTAACTATACTTAAATTTTTAACATGCATTTAGAAAGATTATCAAAATTTTATAAAAATTCAACAACAAAAGGAGAAAAAATGGAAAAAGATTTCAAAAACTTAAATATCGATGTAAAAGGCTGGGAAGATTTAAAAGGTTACTATGATGATATCCTTAAAAGGAATATAAACTCTCAAGAAGATCTTCTAACACTCCTTGAAGATTTTTCTTCCCTTTCAGAATTTGTTTCAGAAACTTTCGGATGGGCTTATATAAACATGACAAGGGATACACAAAACAAAGAGTATCGTGATAGGTTTTTAGTTTTCAACGATGAAATTGAACCAAAGATGAAAGAGATAAGTTTTGAAATTTTAAAAAAGATCGTAAACTCGAAATATATTTCAGAAATCGATCAAGAAAAATGGGGACTTTTGATAAAAAGGTTCAAAAATGAGGTCGATATTTTCAGAAAAGAAAATATCCCAATCGATACTGAGATAACTAAAAAAACTATGGAATACCAACAAACTATTGGAAGTATGGTTATAAAATTCAAAGGGAAAGAGTACACACTTCCTCAAATGTCTTTATTTTTACAGAGTAAGGATAGAACTGAGAGAAAAGAGGCTTTTGAATCTTTAGTTGAAAAGAGGCTGGAATATTCCGAAAAGATAGAAAATCTATTATCAGAGTTAACAGAACTGAGAAACAAAAAAGCGAAAAACGCTAATTTTAAAAACTATGTCGAACTCAGGTTCAGAGAACTTGAAAGGTTCGATTATGGAGTAAAAGAGTGTGAAGAGTTTCACAACTCTGTTCTAAGAATAGTTACTCCAATTTACGGTGAGATAGTTAAAGAAAAAGCAAAAAAATTGAACCTTGAAAAGGTTAAACCTTATGATCTCTCAGCAACTTTACCTGATGAGGTTGTTTTAAAACCTTTTGAAAACACTGAGGATTTTATCGAAAAATCAAAGAAAGTTTTTTATTCTGTTGATAGAAGGTTTGGAGAATCTTTCGAAAAGGTAGTTAACAATAAACATCTCGATTTAGAATCAAGAAAAGGTAAAGCACCGGGTGGTTACAACTATCCTCTTTACAAAACCGGTCTTCCATTCATATTCATGAACAGTTCTGGAATCCATTCAGACATGAGAACTCTAATGCATGAAACTGGACATGCTGTTCATACCATTGCTGTGAAAGATCTTTTTACATTTTTTTACAAGAGCACTCCCTCCGAGGTTGCAGAGTTTGCATCTATGGGTATGGAACTTTTAACATACGATAAATGGGATATCTTCTATAAAGATGAACACTCTCTAAAACAGGCAAAAAGAAAACAACTGGAAAACATAATAAACTTTTTCCCTTGGTGTGCCGTTGTTGATAAATTCCAGCATTTCATCTACTCAAAAGAGAATATATCTCCCTCTGAAAGGAAAGAGTATTTTAAAAATATTTTCAACGAGTTTTCAGAAAAGTTTGTTGACTGGTCAGATTATGAAGATTATATGAAAATTTCATACCATAAACAGTTGCATATTTTTGAACACCCCTTCTATTACATAGAATACGGTATAGCACAACTCGGTGCTTTACAACTCTGGATAAATTACAGAGAGAATCCTAAAAAAGCGATAGATGATTATCTTTCAGCCTTAAACGTTGGCTCATCTTTAAGTATATCGGAAGTCTATAAGAAGGCGAATGTGAAGTTCGACTTTTCTGAAAAGATGATGGAAAAACTCATTAACTTCACCTACGATGAATACAAGAAGGTTGCGTGTTGACAATTGAAACTTTAAAGATAAAATTGATTTATGTTATCTAAAATATTTTTTTTAGTTTCCGTTATAATATATTTGTTTATTGTAATCTTCCAATTCAAAAAAAGAGGACTTTCACAGGATAAAAAATTATCAAATTACATAATTTTTATTTTTCTATTTTTGATTTCTCTATTCTTGTTTATATCTTTTTACAACTATGATTTTCATCAGTATCAAAGTATAAACAGAGAAAAAAATCTTGGTGGGATCGCAGGATACTTTATCGCTGAAAAAACTTTCGGATTTCTTGGAGTTTTAGCATTTTTCCTTCCGACGTTTCTCCTCTATTCAGGTTTAGGGCTGATTTTAAATTTTCGAAAAATTTTTTTCCCATCAATACTTTCCATAACCCAGATAGCACTTATACCTATTCTTGTTGGTAATATAACAAACAACCCAGAAATAAGTGGTGTTTGGGGAGATAAGTTATCTTCAAAACTTTCCACTTTTTTTGGAAATATAGGTTTGACTCTTATTCTTTCCTTTCTTATAATAATACCAACACTACTTCTCACAAATCCAGAATACATTTTTGAATTCGTTTCAAAAATTCACCAGAAAATTTCAAAAAAGAAAGAAGAGGAAACAACGGAAGAAAATGATATAGAACTCTCTGAAGGATATAAGAATGAAGATGATAGGAAGCCTGTAAGTGAAAAGAAAAAGAAGAAGAAAAAAGTTTCGATCACTTCACAGTTGAAGCAGAATATAGATTACAGAGATCTTTTGAATGACCAATTCAAAAAAGAGTTTCTGGACTATCTTGAGGACCCACCTAAAATCAAAGAGGGTGCGGATGAAGAAGAGATTAAACAGAATATAAAAATATTGGAGGAAAAACTAAAATATTTTTCAGTTGAAGGCAAAGTTGTAAACGTTAATGTTGGACCTGTAATAACAACATACGAATTCGAGCCGGCACCGGGAATCAAGGTTAACAAGATAACTTCCCTTTCGGATGATCTTGCATTGGCAATGAAAGCAAAATCTATAAGGGTTTTAGGACATATACCCGGAAAATCCGCTGTAGGTATTGAGATACCGAACAGAAAAAGGGTTACAGTTTTTTTGAAAGGACTTTTAACAGAAAAAGAGTTCCTTGAAAGTTCCGATCCAACGACAGTTGTTATGGGTAGGGACACCGAAAACAATCCTATAATTGCACAAATATCATCCATGCCTCATCTTCTCATAGCCGGAACTACAGGAAGTGGTAAATCTGTCTGTATAAATGGTATAATCGCATCTATACTTTTCAAAGCACAACCTGAAGAGGTTAGATTTTTAATGGTTGATCCGAAAAGGATAGAACTTTCAATCTATAACGGAATACCTCACCTTGAAAGACCTGTAATAACAGATGCCAAAGAGGCTGTTTTGATGTTGAAAGAGTTGGCTGAATGGATGGACCTTAGATACAAAGCTTTTGCGAAACTTGGGGTTAGAGATATAGTAGAATACAACAGGAAGAGTGATAAGAAAAAACCTTACATAATAGTAATTATAGATGAGATGGCAGATCTTATGATGACAGGGTCGAAAGAGATAGAGACCCATATCATTAGATTGGCACAGATGTCAAGGGCAGTTGGCATTCACCTTATACTCGCTACCCAGAGACCTTCCGTGAATATAATAACAGGTTCAATAAAGGCTAACTTCCCCGTAAGGATATCTTTTAAAGTCCCTTCAAAGGCTGATTCGAAGACTATAATAGATACATCAGGTGCAGAGAAACTTCTTGGAAAAGGTGACATGCTTTACATCCCTCCACAGAAGGGAATAACGGTTAGGGCTCATGGAGCTTTCATAAAAACTGAGGAAGCTACAAACATTGTTAACCTTTGGGCTGAAACATACATGAAAAAACTTTTTGAGAATGAGGTAAAGGATTCTGCAAAACTATCAAAACTTATAATCGAAAATGAACTTATACAATGTATAACCAACCCTTCAAACACTCCGGGTTGTGAATATAGGATAGATGAGTTTGTGCAGCAGTACAGTGACGAACTCGAAATAGAAAAAGAAAAGTTGACACAACTTCTAACAAGGATAGTTTACCATATGCCTATAGAAGAGTCAGGATATACAGAGAACATTAGAAACGCCAAAAATCTTGATGGGAATGTTGAAGGTGAAAACGAACTGGATCCACTTTTCGAACAGGTTAAAGAATTCGTTTCGAAACATAAAGAAATCTCCACAAGTATGATACAATCCTATTTCAAACTTGGATACCCACGTGCGGCAAAAATAACAAGACAACTTGAAAAGAATAGAATAATAGGACCTGCGAATGGTTCAAAACCAAGAAAGGTTCTTGTGTACGATGATAAAGATAGTTGAAATATTTTATCTAACTTTTCTTTTGCTCTCATTTAAAGAATATGAAAATATAAAGGAGGTAAGATTCTCTTCAAATGTAGAGTACTGTGAAAAAAATATATGTATTTATAAAAACCTCTCAGGAAGTATAGTTTTTAAGGATAAAAAAAATATAGATATAAGTTTCGATAGGAAAAGATTCCAAAGTTTAAAAGATTTAAAAAGTAACGATTTTTTAAAACATCTGTTCTACCCTTTTTTAAACGAGGAGAGCATAAAGTTTCTAATAGATGATACTCTTAGAATGGTAACCTATAAAAGGAATAAAAAAATCTCTGATACTTTAATTTTCGATGGGAATTTTAACCTTTTAAAGTATGTTACTTACTATAAAAAATCAAGAGTAGTTTTAACAGTAAAGAATTTTGAAAAAATAAAAGATTAGTCCTCTTCAATCTTTTCAATCTTTCTTTTTACATCGTTTAAGAAAAGGAGAGATTCTATCGGAGTTAAATTTTCTACATCTTTTTCAGATATCATTTTTATAATTTCCTCATACTTTTCATTCTCTTTAGAACTTCTAAAAAGAGAGAGTTGGGAAACATCTCTCATCTTCTCTTTAACATTCATCTCGCTTTCTTTTAAAAGTGATAAAATCTGTGAAGCGTTATCCGTTATCTCTTTGGGTAAACCAGCCATCTTTGCAACCTCTATACCATAACTTTCATCAGAACTCCCTTCAACCACCTTTTTCAAAAAAACTATCCTGTCATCATATTTTCTTACCTTTGCCGTCATGTTGAACATTTTTGGTAATTTACTTTTCAGTTCAGTCAACTCATGGTAATGTGTTGCGAAAAGTGTCTTTGGTGATCCTTTTAGATTATGTATATATTCGATTATAGCCCAGGCTATTGATAAACCATCGAAAGTGGAAGTTCCCCTTCCTATCTCATCGAGAACTATGAAACTTTTTTCAGTCATATTCTCAATTATATTTGAACACTCAAGCATCTCTGCCATAAATGTGGAAACACCTTTGGAAAGATCATCACTCGCTCCTATTCTTGTGAAAATTCTATCAGTCAAAGGTATTTTAGCCTTTTTAGCAGGAACGAAAAGCCCTATATGAGCCATAAGAATTATTAGAGCATTCTGTCTTAAATATGTTGATTTACCTGACATGTTTGGGCCTGTTAGAAGTATCAAAGATCTCTTATCATCCATATAGAGAGAGTTCGGTATAAACCTTTCGTTTCTGTTAACTATCTCTATAACAGGATGTCTACCATCCTCTATAAAAAGTTCGTAGAAATCACCAATTTCAGGTTTCACATAGTCATTCTCATAGGATAAAAGAGTGTAGGAATAGAGAAGATCAACTTTACCTATAAATGTTGAAACCTTTTTCAAATCGATATAGTAAAAGGACAACCTTTCTATAAGTTTATCATAAAGTTCCCTCTCTATTTTGTTCAACCTTTCCTCTGCTGTTAAAATTTCTATTTCATACTGTTTCAACTTTTCGTTAACAAACCTTTCAGAGTTCTTCAATGTTTGTTTTCTTATATAATCTTTAGGAACCCTATCAAGATTTGAATTTGTTATCTCAATATAGTATCCCATAACGGTCGAATAACCTATCCTCAGATTGTTTATCCCAGTTCTTTTTTTCTCTTCATCTTCCATCATATATATCGATTTTGAACTCTCGAGTGAAAGTTCTTTCAACCTATCGTATTCAGGATCGAATCCACTTTTGAAAAACTTTTCCTTTCCACCGTCAAGAACAACATTCTCATCTATGGAAATATCTATTATCTGGATTACTCTTTCAACAATGTTCCTATCAATCCTTTCAATATCTAAAGATAAGTTCTCTACAATCTCAGATATTTTTAAAGTATTTTTTAAAGATTCCTTTAAATTTACAAGACAACGTGGGGTAGCCCTTTTAGAGATTATCCTTGCATTTATCCTCTCTACATCACCTACATTTGAAAGCAACTCTTTAAGGCTTTTCAACAAATCATATTTTAAAAGCATTCTCTCTATATTCTCGTAACTTTTATTTATCGAGTTTTTCTCATAGAAAGGAGATTTAAGAATTTCTCTCAACGCTCTTCCACCCATAGGAGTTTTTGTTCTATCTATTGAATGAAGAAAAGAATTTTCATACTCTCCATTACTCCTTGAAAATATCTCAAGGTTTTTTAAAGTTTGACTGTCTAAAACCATCCTTTTGGATAGATCAACATACTCTATATTTTTAACCTGTTCAAGTGATGTTGAATATGTTTCTTTTATGAAGGACAAAAGAGCACCTGATGCTACAACCAATTTTTCATCCATTTTTTTAATTCTCTCTATCCTGTCCATGCCAAAATGATTTTTCAATACTCCAAAACATTCTTCAAAGTTGAAAAAAGTTTCATCTATAACTTTAACTTCCTTTTCATCGACCTTCAACTTACGGTTTGAAACAATTTCCTTTATATCTTTTCCTCTCAAAAAATCGAGCATGTTCTCATCACCTTTAAAATCATAGATAAAAACATCCCCAGTTGAAATATCAAGGGTTGACACAACATTTTTTTCATCATCAATATAGGTTAGGGCAAAAAAGTTGTTCTCTTTTTCAGAAAGTAGAGATTCCCTCATTATCGTTCCCGGAGTTAGGACCTCAACAACTCCCCTTTTAACGAGTTTTACATTTTTATTCGGTTCTTCGAGTTGATCAGCTATCGCTATCTTCTTACCACTTTCCACCAATTTTCTTATATACTGATCCGCTGATTTTATGGGGAAGCCTGCAAGTGGCACCCTATCCTTACCATATTCCCTTGATGTTAGGGTAATATTTAAAAAAGAAGAGATGAATTTGGCATCATCATAAAAAGTTTCGTAAAAATCTCCCATCCTGAAAAGGAGTATAGAATCGTAAAAATTCGATTTTATCTCTTTGTACTGTTTAAGTATTGGGACATCCTTATCCTTCATATCATTCTCCATAAACTATCCATGCAGGTATAGTTTCAGCCTTTTGAAAAATTTTCATAAAATTTCTTGCATCCTCTTCATTTTTAAATTTGCCGATTCTAACCTTGTAAAGGTTATCTTCAAATACTATAAAAACATCATAACTTTTATCCTTGTACCTTTTGTAAAGTTTATCAGCATTATCTTTACTTTTAAAGGAACCTATTTGAATAGAATAAAATTTTTCTTTGACCTGTGAATGTTTGGTTTTCTCATTCAAAGAAAAATAGTTAAAAAATGGACTCGAGTCAACCTCGTTAAGAAAATTCGTGATCCAATAATTCGAATTGTTGATGTCAGCGTAGTTTTCATAAATCCCAATGATTCCAAGGTACGCGTAGGGTAAAAGATTTTTTTCTTTCAAGGAAATAAGTTTTCTATAGTATGTAAGTGCTTTGGATGTATCCCTCGTGATAGAATAATATTTCGCAAGTCGGAGAAGGGTTGTAGGATAAAAGGGGGAATCTTTATATCTTTCCTCAACAGTTTTGTAACAGTTCAAAGAGAGTGTTATATCATTTGAAATTTCCGCTATGTAAAAATACAAAGAACTTGATGGTTCTATATTTTTGCCTTTCAAAGAATCAAGTAACAATTTCAATGATGATAGATCACTTTTAATGTAAAATTCCTTAATATCCGTTTCAAAAGAAAAACAAAATAAAAAAATTATACTTATAACTATTATAACTTTTTTCATACTCACCTCTTTTTTATTCCATAGGGGGTTATCCCTTTTATCTTTACTATTCGAACAATAACTTTATCTTTTATTGTTATATTTTCTCCGTTAACAACAACACTTCTATTATGTCTATCTCTTCCATAGAACTCATTTTTACTCTTTTTGCTGACCTTCTCAACTATAACTTCAACTTCTCTCCCCACGAGTTCTTTCAGTTTCTTTTCCTTTACACTCCTCTGCAAATCTATAAGTTTTTTCAACCTTGATGAACTGACCTTTTTATCACAACCATCCATATAATAGGCAAGAGTGTTCTTCCTTTTCGAAAACTTATACATGAAAGCATCATCGAACTGAATATCCATTACAAGTTTCAATGTCTCTTTAAAATCTTCTTCCCCTTCGTATGGAAGGCCAACCATAATATCTGTTGTTATCGAAATATCTTCAACTATTTTTCTGGAAATTTCAACCTTTTCTAAATAATCCTTAACAGTGTAATCTCTATGCAAAAGTTTCAAAAGTTTATCAGAACCAGTTTGGACAGGAAGATGTAAATGGGGGCAGAGATTCTCATATTCAGCCATCAGTTTAACTATATCGGGCGAAAAATCTTTTGGATGTGAAGTTAGAAATCTCACTCTTAATTCTTTAAACTCCTTTGCAACTCTCTCGAGGACTCTAACAAAATCATAGGAATCATAACTGTATGAGTTCACATTCTGCCCAAGAAGCATTATCTCACCTGTTTTTTCGTTGATATTCCTTTTTATATTTTCAATAATATCATCAACACTGAAGGATACCTCTTCCCCTCTAAGGTAAGGAACTGTACAGTAAGAACAAAAATTGTTACACCCTTTCATTATTGGGATGTTCAAAGTAAAATCTGTGTTTCTCAAAATATCAGAGTAGTTACCTTCAGAACTTATCTCAAATTTTTTAAAATTATTTTGTTTCAGAAGTTCAGGTAATTTTTTATATTCCGTCGAAACTATAAAGGACTCATCTAAAAAAATATTTTCATTTTCAAGTGATTTTGCAAGACATCCAGCTATAATGAACCTTTTACCATCCTTTTTACCTTTTAAACTCTGAATGAAACCCAAAGCCCTCTTCTCTGCATGATCCCTAACGGAGCATCCGTTAACAACAACAATTTTTGCGTCCTCAATATCAAAAACCTCTTCGTAACCATCACTTTTAAGAATAGAAGTTATTACCTCACTATCATAATCGTTCATCTCACAACCGTAAGTTACTATTTTAAAAGTTTCTCTTTTCACAGATTACCTTTCCGTCAACATAATCCAAAATTTTTACTTTTATTATATCACCTTTTTTAAACTTATCATCATATTCAAGATAACCATCGAAATACCTTTCACCTTTCCCTTTAATTTTACCATCTTTTACACCTTCAAAAATAATAGTTTCGTTTTCCCCCTTTAAAGATTTCAAAAAATTTTCTTTCCTTTCCTTATGTATTTCTCTCATAATCTTCATTTTCTCATCAATTGGTATTCTCGAATTTTTATTGTTCTCAAAATAGTATGCAAGAGTTCCTTTCCTTCTTGAATAGGGGAAAATATGGAAATGTGAAATCTCCCCTCCTTTAAAAAACTCAACCATTTCTAAAAAATCGGAATCATCCTCAAAAGGGAATCCTACTATAACATCACAACCTAACATAGGTTTATAAAAATTTTCTTTAAAAGAGAATAATATATTTTTTATCTTCTCAATGTCATATTTTCTTTTCATCATCTTTAAAACCTTCTCAGAAACATGCTGTAAAGATAGATGGAAAAATGGAACAACCTTTTTTATCTTTCCCAACCTTTCTATATCCTTTTCAGTTATCTCGCTTATATCGAGTGATGATAGCCTTACCCTTTCAACAGGTTTTTCTGAGAGAATTTCTACAAGATCCAAAAGATTTTTCCCTTCATGGTTGAATCTTCCTATATGGACACCCGTTAAAACTATCTCCTTTACATTTCTTTTTACAAGATTTTCAACCTCATACAAAATACTTTCTATACCTATACTTTTTTCCTCCCCTCTGAAATATGGAACTATACAGTAGGAGCAGAAACTGTTACATCCTGTCTGTATAGGTATTTCAACTCTTGTTCTGTTGATGAAAGAATTTTTTGATTGAAATATTTTTTCCTGATCTATGTATTCAACATCTCTCTCAAGTGAATTTTTATCAAAGCAACCAACGACCTGAAACCTTTTCTCAGGGTATTTTTTAATCATCCTTTCAAGAAGATTTTCGAACTGTTTTTGAGATGTTTCGGTTACTATGCAGGAGGAAAGAAGAATAATGTCAGCATCAGATGGTTCGCTACAAACTTCCCAGCCATTTTCAACCAAATTGCCAATATACCTTTTCGTTAATGATTGGTTCAATTTACAACCCATACTATAAAAAAATATTTTCATTTCAAAAGATCCACTTTCAAAAAATATTCTAAAGATTCCTTCCAATTTCTCATAATGTTTATACAGTTTTTTTTCAAAACAGCATTCTCAAGGACAGAGTATTTCGGTCTTTTTGGAAAAAGATCCTGTGAATCCCTTTTTTCAATTTTCAAATCAAGTTTTAAAACCCTTTTTATTTCTAATGCGAAATCGTACCAACTTGTTTCTCCCTCATCCGTAGAATGAATTATACCTGATATATCAAAATCTATTAACTTTTCAACCTGTTTTGCAATGTTAAGAGTGTAAGTTGGGGTTAAGAACTGGTCGTTAACAATCTGAACCTTCTCCCTTTTTTCAGCTTTTTTGAGTATGAATGAAACGAAATTATACCCTTTAGATTTACTCTCCCTTTTGCCGTATAAACCACTGACCCTTAAAATTTTTGCATCAGGGTTGTTCTCAAGGATCATCCTTTCTCCAACATATTTTGACAAACCATAGTTGTTCAAGGGATCACATCTATCAACTTCAACATATGGAGTTTTTTTCCTTCCATCGAAAACATAATCGGTTGAGAAATGGAAGAATTTGATTCTGTTATCATAACAGAATTTTGAAATAACCGAAGGTAAAATCGCATTCATAAGAAAGGAATCTTTAATATACTTTTCACTTTTAACAACATCAAGGTACGCAGAACAGTTAATAAGTAAATCGTATTTACCTTTTACAAAAGATAAGAACTCATCAACTCTTCTTACATCGAAAGTTTCTCTTCCACCACCATCAACTTTGAATCTTTTTGAAAGCACCCTATCAAGATCAAAACCTAACTGTCCATTTTTACCGATTATGTATATTCTCATAAAGGAAATACCGTAAAAAGGTCTTTAACAGAATCACATACAATATCAACATCAAGGTTGGATTTTTCATAATCCTCAATCTTCGTTTCTCCAGAAAGAACAAGTACAGATATTACTTTCGCATCAACAGCCATCCTCATATCAGTATACAACCTGTCACCTACCATAACAGCATCATTACGATCTATAGAATAATGGTTAAGTATATTTGTAATCATCTCTATATTTGGTTTTCCAACTATTTCAGGTAACCTTGAGGTGCACTTTTCAAACATACTTATAAAACAACCTATATCTGGTATGAATCCATCCTCCGTTGGGCAGAGGATATCTGGATGTGTAGCGATATATCTTTTTCCCCCTTTTAAAAACCTGTACGCTTTTTCAATCTTTTCGTAAGTTAAACTTTTATCGAATCCGAGTAAAACAACTTCAGGATCTTTGTCGGTTAGAATAAAATCATTCTCCCTTAACTCCTCTTCAAAGGATGGGGTTCCGAGTGGAAATATCTTTTTAATATTTTCTCTTTTCATTTTTAAAATCGTTGCATTCAAAGATGTGAAGATCTCATCAACTTTGACTTCAAACCCCATTCTTTTTAGTTTCAGATAATAATCCTTTCTGTTTTTAGATGAGTTGTTCGATAGAAATACCCTTTTTATTCCAGCGTTTTTCAACATGTTTAAAAATTGGACTGAACCATCAATAAGTATATCCCCAAGATATAAAGTCCCATCCATATCGAAGAAAAAGATTTTAGGGAGTTTATTCCCATTCGATAGTTGAAGGTGGTTTTGATGATATATCATACACTACCCTGTTTACTCCTTTGACCTCATTTATTATTCTATTAGAAATTTTTTGGATAATTTCCTTTTCAAACCAGTAAAAATCTCCTGTCATTCCATCTGTTGAGGTTACAGCCCTTAAAGCAACCACATTTTCATACGTTCTCTCATCACCCATAACTCCAACGCTTTGAACAGGCAAAAAAACAGCGAAAGCCTGCCAGATGTCGTTGTAGATACTATTTTTTTTCAACTCTTCAATATATATAGCATCCACCTTTCTTAAAATCTCGAGTTTTTCTTTTGTTACTTCACCAATTATCCTTATAGCAAGCCCCGGACCCGGGAAAGGATGTCTGTTAATAAAATCTGAAGGGATACCGAGTTTCAAACCTATCATTCTCACCTCATCCTTGAAAAGGTCCTTTAAAGGCTCAACGAGTTTCAAATTCATCTTCTCTGGCAAACCACCAACATTATGGTGACTTTTAATAACAGCTGAAGGTCCCTTTGTTGATTTTGATTCTATTCTATCTGGATAGATCGTTCCCTGTAGTAAAAATTTCGCTTTTTTAAATTTTTTCGCTTCTTCTTCAAAGGATTCTATGAAGAGTCTACCAATTATCTTTCTTTTACTTTCAGGGTCTTTTACACCTTTCAAACTGTTCAAAAAAGTTTTACTCTTATCAACATACTTCACATCGAGTTTCAATCTTTTATTGTAGAGTTCTAAAACCTCCCTTCCTTCATTCATTCTTAAAAGCCCCGTATCTATTATGAAACCTTTTAACCTTTCACCAACAGCTTTCTTTACAAGGACAGCAGCAACGGTTGAATCAACTCCGCCAGAAAGTCCCCCAATAACATAGTTGTCACCAACATCATCTCTTATTCTTTCAACTATCCTTTTTATAAGATCATTGCTTGTCCAGTTCTTTTTAGATTTACAAATTTCAAACACAAAATTTTTCAAAATATCTTTTCCATAATCGGTATGGTATACCTCAGGATGAAACTGTAATCCATAAACTTTTCCATTTTTACTCTTCATCGAACCGTTTTTGCAATTTTGACTGTAACCGGTTCTTTCAAAATTTTGTGGTAATTTGACAACGTTATCGGAGTGTGACATCCACACCTTTATCTCTTTTGGAATACCCTTGAAAAGTTTATCTCTTTTTACGATATGGAATTTTGCGTAACCGAACTCTCTCTTTTTAGATCTCTCTACTTCCCCTTTGAATTTTTTTGCTAAAAGTTGCAAACCGTAACATATACCAAGAATGGGAATATCGAGTTTCGAAAGATCAAGATCAATATCTGGAGAATTTTTATCATAAACGGAGTTGGGACCTCCAGATAAAATAATCCCATAATAAGAGTTTAGGGAAATTTCTCCTATTTGGTCAGGATGAACGATTTCTGAAAAAACCTCAAGTTCTCTTATCTTTCTTGCAATAAGTTGAGTGTACTGTGAACCAAAATCAACTATCAGGATACCTATCTTATCCATTCAAAATCCTTTCAACATTTTTTTTAATATCACCTTTGAAAATGTATGAACCTGAAACAAGCCATTGTGCACCTGCTTTTATGGCTTTTTTCCCAGTTTTATCATTTATTCCACCATCTATCTGGATAAAGTATTCTCTTTTTCCCCTTAAATCTTTCAATCTTTTTACCTTTCTAAGAGTGTAATTCAAAAATTTCTGACCGGCGAAACCTGGATGAACAGACATAACAAGGACATAATCAATGTGATCGAGATAAGGCACTATTCTATCAACTTCGGTTTCAGGATTTAGAACTATTCCAACTTTTACCTTTCTTTTCTTTATTTTCTTGATAAGAGAAAATGTATCTTTTGTTGTCTCTATATGAAAGGAAATATGAGTAGCACCTGCATCTATAAACCTATCATAATACCTATCAGGTTCTTCGATCATCAGATGACAGTCAAGTTCTCTTGATGTTAACTCTCTAACAACTTTAACAAAATGTGGTCCAAAAGTTATGTTATCAACAAAATGCCCATCCATAACATCGAGATGTAAAATTTTTATGTATGATGGAATCGAGGATATGCTCTTTTTTAGATTTTTTATATCTATAGATAAAAGGGAAGGTATTATCTGAATATCCTTTTCCATCATCTTCCTTTTAATATAATTTTAAGTGTGTCATCCTTTTTAAGGTATTGCCCACTATCTGGAACCTGTTTTACTACATAGTAGTTATTACCTTTACCTTTTATTGTATCGATCTTAAGGTTCAAATATTTTAAAAGTTTTGAAGAAAGAAGAATAGCGGAATCTGATGATAGACCAATAAAGTTGGGTATCTGAACATAATTTTCAATCTTTCCTTTTGAAACATAAAGGGAGATCGTTCCACCTTTAGAGATCAAACTGTTTTCAGGTGGTTCACTCCCAACAACAATGTTTTCAGCATATCTGTTATCGAATATATAATTCGTATCATTTACTATTATACCCTTCTTGAGGAGAATGTCTGTTGCAGTTGAAATATGAAGACCTTTTACAAAGGGAACAGTTATCTTTTCACTTCCCTTCGAAACGATAACCTCAACTATCTTGTTAAACTTGATGGAACTGTTCGGTAATGGGTTTTGAGATATAACGATTCCACTTGGAACATTTTCAGAATACTCTTCTCCAGCGATTCTCATATCGAGTCCAGCGAGTTCAAGGTTGGTTCTTGCCTGACTTATCGTTATTCCAGTTACATCTGGAACTTTTATCTCTTTTGAGGTTTTTAAAATTATTGGCATAAAAATCTGTCCCAAAAATATTCCGGTTAGGACGAAAATAAAAGCGAGTAGTGTTAGAAAACAACCCCATTTTTTACCCTTTTCATCGATATCGATATCCTTCACTTCATCTTTCAAATGTTTAACCTTAAAAAAGGATAGTTTCATTCTCTTTCCCTGTTTATCCATATTTTTACACCGGTTCCCTTTTTCACTTTTGTTCCAGATGCGGGTTTCTGTTTTATAACTATATCAAAAGGGAATTCGACATCTGTAATATATATTATCTCTTCTACAAAAAGACCTGCTCTGTTTATCTTTGCACTGGCATCCTCTTTTGTTAACGAGTTTACATTCGGAACCACTACTGTGGTGATCCCTTTAGATACTTTAAGATTTACAGCGGAGCCAGATGGTATTCTTGCTCCTCCAACTGGATCTGTTGAAACAACAAGATCAGTTTTATACTTCTCATCATCCACATATTTAACATCTCCAATTTTAAGTCCAAGATTGATTATTTCTCTTTTGACCTCATCAACATTCAGCCCTATAAGATATGGGAGAGTAACAAGTTTCTGAGTATCTACAGGAACACTTTCAACATTCTCTTTTCCAGCACTAACAACAACGTTAACAACACTATTTTTAACAACACTAACTCCAGCAATTGGTGATTGTGAAAGAACAATACCTTTATCTTTTTCACTAACCTTTTCAGATTCAACGAAAAGGTTCAAATTCTTATTTGAAAGAATAATTTTTGCTTTTTCATAATCAAGCCCTTCAACCATCGGAACTTCAACCATCTCGACCTTTTCGTTCGTTTCATCTTTTTTGGATGATGGTAAAATTGGGGTTATAAAAATAACGGCAAGAGTAGATACGACGATCGAAACAATTATTGAAACTATCAAAGATATAGTTACGATTTTCCCTGTGTTATCAAACATTTCATCCTCCTCTTTTCCTTAAAAGTGCTCCATATCCACCGCTATACGGATCTCCAAAAGTGAAGAATTGACTTATCAGTTTATAGTCCTTATTTTTCTTCAAAAAGTTCGAAACTACCTCATGGTTTTCCTCTTTAAAAATCGAACAGGTTATATACAATAGTAAGCCATCTTCCCTTACAAAATCATCAGCCTTCTCTATCATTTTTTTTTGCATTTCAACAAGTCCATCTATTTTTTTCTTATAGTTGTATTTTACATCAGGGTTCTTTCTAACTGTTCCTGTTGAAGTGCATGGTACATCAAGTATTACTAGATCAAAAAGTTTGTCAAGGTTGAGTTTGAAAATATCAGCCGCAAAGGTTGTAATATTTTTTAATTTCAACCTTTTTATATTTCTATTCATAACCTCTACCCTTTCAGTATCTTTATCTATAGCAACAATTTTCGATTTTGGAAGAAACGATTTTACGAGAAAACTCTTTCCTCCCGGTGCAGCACATAGATCCAAAACATCATTTATACTTTCTTCAAGTTGTAAGGATCTAAAAATGTTCAGATATATTGGGTCGAGGATATACTCTCTTTTTGTTAGTCTCTCTTTGTTTTTAAATTCCCTGTATTCGAGATCATCTATCCTGAAAGCATAAATTGGAGGCTTAGAATTGTAAAACTCGAGAAGTTGTTTCGTCCTTTCAAGACCAACCTCTTCAAGAAGGTACTCTATAAAATGTTCAGGGAAAGAGTATTTTATTGATAAACTCTCTATAGAATCATCATCAGGTATGACAACCTTGTCCTTCTTTCTTAAAAACTCCCTCAAAATCCAGTTAACGAATTTCTCCTGATTTTTCATTTGGGATTTCGCTATATCAACTATAGTTGAAAGTACCGCATAATCCTTATGTTTCATAAAAAATATTTCATATATACCCATTCTCACAAGGTTCTGAACCTTCCTTGAAAGGTTGTTTATGTTCTTATCGGTTGTCTCTTCTAAAATATGATCGAGCAAAATCTTGTATCTGACAACTCCATAAACAAGTTCCTTTATATAGGATGCTGTTTTTTTATCTTTTCCAAGAACTCTTATCTCATACGATTTCTTTAAAGGGATACTCCTTCTAAAAAGATCCTCCAAAATGTTGTATGAGATCAATCTTCTATCTTCCATGTTACACCATCTTTTAAATCATTAATGACAATTTTTCTTTTTTTTAGTTCTTCCCTTATGAGATCCGCCATTTGGTAATTCTTCTCTTTCTTCATAGATTCTCTTATTTTTAAAAGTACTTCAACGAGTTGTTCTGTTAGATCATCCTTTTCCTTTTTTACAAATATAAAACCAAGATCTTTATACATCCTACATAGAGTATTTTTAAGAAGATTCTCTTCCTTCTCTTTTTTATTGATCATGTTAACCGTTTCAAAAATTATACCCAAAGCTTCAGGTGTGTTAAGATCATCTTCCAGAGCATTTTTAAAATCTTTATATATATCAACTTCTATATTATCCTCTTCGAAATTTTCACTTATATAAGGGACCAATCTTTTAAAAGCGGTTTTTGCTTCTTCAACTCTTTCTTTGGAAAACTCTATATCCTTTCTATAATGTGTTTTATAAAGGAAAAACCTTAAAACATTTGGCCCATAGAGTTTGAGAAGTTCTTTTGCTTTAAAAACATTCCCTAAAGATTTAGACATCTTCTCACCTTTCAAATTTACCATACCGTTATGAATCCAATATTTTGCAAAAGGTTTACCTGTTGCACATTCGGATTGGGCTATCTCATTCTCATGATGAGGGAAAATGAGATCCTTTCCTCCAGCATGTATATCGAAAGATTCACCTAAATACTTCATACTCATAGCAGAACATTCTATGTGCCAGCCAGGTCTTCCCTTACCAAAAGGAGAATACCAGTAAGGTTCGTTATCCCTTGCACCTTTCCATAAAACAAAATCTAAAGGGTTTTCCTTGTTCTGGTTAACTTCAACCCTTTTCCCTTCAATTAGGTCATCAAGCCTTTTACCTGAAAGTTTACCATACTCTTTGAATTTGGAAACACTAAAATAGATATCATCTCCAGATTTGTAAGCGAAACCTTTTTCTAAGAGTTTGGATATCAGTTCTATAATCTCCTCTATATGGCCTGTTGCCCTTGGATAAACATCGAATGGTAGTATGTTCAAATTGTTGAAAACCTCAAAAAACTCATCAATGTTTCTTTGGGATATTATCCTGTAATCTATGTGTGACTCTCCCATTTTTGTAATGAGTTTATCATCAATATCTGTAAAA
Organism: candidate division TA06 bacterium 32_111; assembly: GCA_001508335.1. Lineage (GTDB taxonomy): Bacteria > Hydrothermota > 32-111 > 32-111 > 32-111 > 32-111. The sequence goes on along the minus strand of LGFX01000013.1, from coordinate 6,920 downwards.
TTGTAAACAGAGAAAAGAGAGTATTCGGATAATTTCAATACCCTTCTTAAAATATCAACTGTGATCAAGGCTCTAATATGACCGATATGTGGAGTATCCTGAACGGTCATTCCACAGGAATATATTCTTACGAAACCATCTTTTGAAATTGGATCAAAATTTTCAACATTTTTTGAAAATGTGTTGTAAAGTTTTAACATCTATCATCTCTCCTTGTCAACTATAGCAGCTGTTAATTCCCCTTCACACACAACCTTTTCATCAACATAAGATTTACATTCCAAAACAAAGAAATTCCCTTTATGCTCTTTTAAAACACACTCGTTTATCAATACATCGCCGGGGAAAACCGGCTTTCTAAATTTAACTCTATCTATCTTAACAAAATAGGGAACCTTTTCCTCTACATTTTCAATATAGTAGGAGATAAGCATAGCACCTGTTTGAGCGAGTGATTCTATTATTAAAACTCCAGGCATAACAGGATGTTGTGGGTAATGCCCCTGAAAAAAATGCTCATCCATTGAAACACATTTTTTCCCAACAACCTTCTTTTCATCAATCTCCAATATCCTATCAACAAGAAGCATAGGATACCTGTGTGGGATAACCTTCATTATTTTTACAATGTCAAAATCTTTCTTATTATCTTCCATAAAACCTCACTTTTTTAACAACAATTTTATTTCGGATATATATTCAGAAATTTTATTGTTGAAATCTATATCACTTGTAGATTCTTTATTTATAGTTTTAAGAAGCCTTCTTGTTTTCACATCGTAAATTGAAACTTCAGAAACTATCTTACCTGAAACCATTTTTACCTTTCCCATAAAGCAATAATCAGCATTCAAGGTGAAGGCGTAACTCAAAGCATCCGCAGGTTTCAAATTTTCAATATTTGTAACACCCATATTTTGTAGATAGGAGTTAACATCGTTTATACTTACAGGTTCAAGTTTATTTTCAACCTTTAAAGACTGGTAGAGAGATTTTGCAAGTTTTATATGGTACTGCTCACTTCTCGTCTCCTTGTCTTCAGCAACAAAATCGTAAACTATATACCTCTGTAAAACGGAAACTGGGACAAAAAAATCTTTATTGAGTTCTTCTATAACCCTTTCAGTCAAATCTATCTCCTTTTTTGCATAAAGTATATTCCCATCCGCAAAATCGAGTATAATTGTATAACCTTCATCATCACCTATCTTTTTGATTATCGAATTTATCTTATCGACAACAGGTTTCAACATCTGTTTGTTTATCGTTGAGGATCTGCCTCCTTCGCCATAAATATCCTGTATGTATTTGTTGAGTGAATCTTTTTTATCGTTGATCTCTTTCTGTTTTCTGGAATTCAACTCTTCCGAAAGCATACTCTTCTGTTCGTTGTAGATTTTTTCAAGTGAGTCTATCTGCTGTTGAAGGTTGTTTATCTTTTTTTTCCAATCTGACAACTCTTTCTCAACCTCTCTGTTTATATCATTCAATCCTTTATATTCCTGAAATATTCTCTTGGAGTCAATGTAACCTATCTTCTCAGCAAAAAAGTTCATAAAAAACAAAGAAATTATGAAAAGAAAAATTATCCTTTTCATCAAACCTCCTAAAAAGATGTTCCGATCTGGAAGTGTGGTTCCCATCTCTGTCCATAACCATTCTCAGTTTTTGAGAATCCGTATCCGAGATCTATCCCCATTAAACCAACCATGGGGATCTGCAATCTGACTCCCAAACCGAGACCAGAATAAAGTGGAAGAAATTTGTTTTTAAAACCTTCAGAGATGGAGTTATAACTGTTCCCAACATCATAGAAAAGAATAAGGTAAGCCATATCGTTCAAAGAGAGTCTCAACTCCGAATTTAAAAGTAAAGCACCCCTTCCACCAACAACATAACCATCGAGAGCGTAACCTATACTTCTATCCGGATAACCTCTGAGTCCCCAGTTACCAACACCACCGAGGACAAACCTTTCGGATAATGGGATATTCTCTATATCTTTGTAAGAATCTATGAATCCGTAAGCAATCCTTTCCATCAGAACGAATTTCCAGAAAAGTTTTCTGTATATCCTAAGGTCAAGATTCATCCTATAGTAATCTATTTGTCCACCCAAATAACCACCAGCGAAACCTGTATAAAAACCTAAAAGTTCACCATTATCAGGGAAGAAATCACTATTCCTTGAATCTCTAACTATAGATGGTGAGATTTCGGAAAGTATCCTTTTATCTCCCAAAAATTGTTTTATCCATGGGTCAAGTATACTAAGGTATGATGAATCTGCGTAAGTGTAAACCTGTTCAAGTTTGTAAGTTGTGTAGAATCTTGTCATCAACCTTTCAGACAAAAAGAAACCTGTTGTGAAACTACCACCTACCCTTCTATCATAATAGTATGTTCTATCCTTCGTTGTGTAATACTCTCTTGTTCCGACAACAACAGGGTAACCTAAAAAGTATGGCTCAGTAAAACTGAATGAAAAATTGGAAATCGATGCACCCTTTTCAAGAAGGAATTCGGTTGATAAACCTTTTCCAAGAATATTTTTTATCTTTATAGTTATATTACCTGTTAACCCATCAACCTGATTGTAACTACCACCAATGTTAAACTCTCCAGTCTGTTTTTCTTTGACAAGAAACTCTATATTTATCTTATCCTCTTCTTCAGTCTGTTTTGGATTTATCTGAACATTTTCAAAATAACCTGTCCTTGAAAGGTTAGAAAAACTCAACACAAGATCCTTTCTCTTAAATACCTCTCCCGGTAAAGATAGGATCTCTCTTCTCACAACAAAATCTTCAGTTTTTTCATTCCCGGAAATTATGATTTCATTTATGTATGCGAGTTTGTTTTCAACTATTTTAAAATCTATATTACATATCCCATTATCTTTTAAATACTCCTCTCTAACATTAACGTTTATAAATCCCTTATCCATATACATTTCATATATAGAAGATAGAGTTAAGTTGACTTTACTTAAAGAGTATGGTTCACCTTCCTTCAAAGTTATCTTTTTCACTATTTCATCGGCAGGGACATTTTCATTTCCTGAAAAGGTGACCTTTCCAATCCTGTAAAAATCGTTCAAGGTGACATATATCTTCAAAAATAAAAACCTATTATCATAGGAGTACTCCTTAACAACAGAATCGAGTGTGGCGTCGATGAAACCCTTATCTTTGAGTATGTTAACTATAAGTATTTTATCCTCTTCGAAATCTTCCTCTTTGAATAAACCGTCTCTTAAAAAACCTTTCTCTTTTGTCTTCATCTTAGATTTTATCTGCTCATCTGTAATCTTATAGTTTCCAATAATCTCTATCCTTTTTATCCTTACAGATTCATTCTCCTTTATGAAAAGGAAAAGGTTGACCTCTCCATTCTGATTTTCACCTATTGAATCTTTTATCTCAACATTGAGAAAACCTTTTTGGTGATAAACATTCTCTATCTCTTTTTTAATCTTAAAAACCGCATAATCGTTTAAAAAATCTCCCACCTGAACCGAAAGTGAGTCTGTGAGATCTTTTTCTTTAACTTTCCTGTTACCTTTCAAAACTATCTTTTTCAATCTTGCATTCTCTTCAACAATTATTTTAACTATTCCATTTAAATCTTTATTTTCACTTTTAACCTCAACCTGTTTGAAAAAACCTGTTGAAAAAAGATCCTTTATTGCGTTCTCTACATCTTTATCTGTAAGTGGTGAACCTATATACAAACCTGATCTGTTTATAACGAACTCTTTTGATGTAAAGTTGTTTCCCTCAACCTCTATATCGAATATTCTATCTATTAAAATCTTCTGGGGATAAGAGATTAAATATAAACAAAAAAGTATAAAGAGATAAAAAAATTTTTTCAAATTTCCTCCTCATGCTGTTTTATGATTTCTCCATAAAACACACCGATATTATCTTTTATAATGTCAAAAAAGATTTCATTATGTGTTGTGAACTTGTCATGTAGGATCTCTTCGGTAATAAAATTCTCAATATTCTCCTGAATGACTCTTGAAACGTTTCTTGCTCCGAAATTTCTATCAAAACTTTTTTTGGCTAGATAGTCAACAACCCTATGGGAAAAAGATATATTGTAACCTTTTTTAGAATATACCTCAGATAGATTCTGTAGATTTTTTAAAGTTATTTCCCTTATATTCTCCTCTGTCAAACTGTTAAAAACTATTATCATGTCGAGTCTATTTAAAAATTCAGTTTTAAAACTCTTTTTTACCTCTTCCATTATACTTTTCTGGAACTTTTCCTCATCGAAATCCTTCTCAGAAAAACCTATACCCTTTTTGAATATATTTTCAGATGTTCCAATGTTGGATGTGAAAACAATTATCGTATTTTTAAAATCTATAGTTCTATGATAGGAATCAGTTAAAATACCATCATCGAGTATCTGTAGAAAAATATTATAAACATTTGGGTGGGCTTTTTCGATTTCATCGAAAAGAAGGAGTGAAAAAGGATTCCTTTTCACAAACTCTGTTAACCTGCCACCCTCCTCATAGCCAACAAAGCCAGGGGGTGAACCTATCAATTTTTGAACTTCATGTTCAAGTGAATACTCTGACATATCGAATCTCATAAAAGAATCTTTCTTTGTGAAAAGTATGGAAGCCATCTTTTTTGCAAAGAATGTTTTTCCCACACCTGATGGACCAAGAAAAAGCATAGAGATTCTCGGTTTTACTGGATCTTTTATTCCAAGGAGAGTCAATTTAACCGCTTTTGAAACTTTCGTTATAACATGTTCCTGCCCAACTATCTCCTTTCTGAACTCCTGTTCAAGTTTTATTAGATCGTTCTGTATATCCATATTAAGTTTATCTACAGGTATCCCGGTCCACTGTGATATAACCTCTTTGACAACTTTCTCGTTAACTTTTAATCTATTTGCTCTTTTCGAGATACCTTCCTTAAGTTGTTTAATCTTTTTCTCTATTTCCAGTTGTTTTGTTCTCTTTTCTCCAGCGAGTTTAAATTTGTTTACCGATGTAAAAAACTCTTTCTCTTTAATTATTTCGTTCAACTCATTATTTAATATTTCAAGTTGTTTGTTAACTTTGAAAGAGAAATCCATATTCACCTTTGAACCTGATTCATCTATAACATCTATAGCCTTGTCTGGCAAAACTCTATCGGTTATATAGATTTCAGAAAGATAGACTGCACTTTTTAAAGCATCATCCGTATACTCAACGTTATGGAATTCTTCATACTTGTTTTTGACATGGTATAAAACCTCAAGAGTTTTTTCAACACTCATTTCTTTGATATCAACTGGCTGGAATCTCCTTTCCAATGCACCATCCTTTTCAATATATTTGTGGTATTCGGAAAGTGTTGTAGCACCTATACACTGTATATCACCCCTTGAAAGTTGAGGTTTAAGCATATTGGCGGCATCTATCGAACCTTCGGCAGCACCTGTTCCAATAATTACATGAAGTTCATCTATGAAAAGTATAATATTTTTGTTCTCCTCGATCTCTTTGATAAGATTTTTCAACCTTTCCTCAAATTGACCCCTATACTTTGTTCCAGCAACAAGCATTCCAACATCAAGCGATAGAATCCTTTTGTTTTTGAGATTCTCTGGAACCATATTTTTAACTATTCTCTCAGATAGGGCTTCAACAATGGCTGTCTTACCTGCTCCAGGTTTTCCTATTAAAACTGGATTATTCTTCTTTCTTCTTCCAAGAATCTGTATAATCCTTGCTATCTCCTCTTCCCTACCATAAACTGGATCAAGTTTATTCTCCCTTGCGAGTTTGGTTAGATCCTTGCAAAGATAATCAGCAAGAGGTGTTGAACTCGTTTCATCTATACTTATACTACCCTTTTCCTCATAATCTTTTATTCTCATCCTGAAATTTGGATTCTTAACAAGATTTTTAAATGTCTGAGCGTTAAAACCAACAGAATCGAGTGATTCTTTCGATTCTGGGTTCAGGTGGTAAATAGCGATAACAAAATGTTCAGGTTCAATGTAAATATCCCCATTTTCAAGTGCTATCTTTTCAGCCTCTTCGAAAACCCTTTTCGTTTCATCAGAATCGGTAACATCGAAAGTTATATTTTCAACATTATCTTCAACTTTTCTTACGTACTGTCTTAAAATACCTTTTAAAATATCCAAAACCTCTGGACTTTTACTTTTATTATACTCATCCTTCTTGAGAAATTCAGTTCCATAAAACTCCTATTTTAAATAAATATAATAACAGAAAATAGTTAAATATTCAATATTGTTTATTATAGGAAGTTAAAAGTTTAAAAAAAATAAAAAGATTACTTTTTAAAATTCTTTATTATTTCTTTAGCTCTTTCTTCTTCCCCTTTTTAAAACTTAATAATACTTTTCAGGTTAAGGTTTAAACCTTCAATCCAATAAAGAGTTTTATTTCCTTCAATTACAGTTATTGTTGGAAAAATGTTGATTTCGAAACTTTTGAAATCATTCTCAGAAATTTTAAAAATAGAGATATTTTCTTTATAAAACAGGTCAAAGATCCTATCATCCTTGTTTGTAAAGATATAGATGAAACCATCAAAACTTTTTATAAAATCTCTGTTAGTTAAAAGTGTTGATATGGATTCTTCATTGTTAAGGTCTAAAAATATCAACATCTTCCTTTTATCCTTAACATTTTTATATTTTGAAAGTTTTTCAAAATTCTTGAAACTTTTCAAATATTTTTTATTAGTTAAGGAAAAATATCTCAAACTATCCAGGTAAATATTTAATGTATCACCAACAATATTTTTTATCGAAATGAAGGATGAACCTAAATCATCCCTGAAACCGTAAATAAGATAATATTTATCATCATCAATTTCAACTTTTATAAGAGAATCACTATTCTCGACAACTTCAGGTTCAATTATATC
>LGFX01000006.1 GCA_001508335.1 candidate division TA06 bacterium 32_111 | reverse complement strand
TGTTAACGTTGTCTTCCCATGATCCACATGTCCTATCGTCCCTATGTTCATATGAACCTTCGTCCTTTCAAATTTCTCCTTCGCCATTTAATCCTCCTTAAAAAGATTAAATAATTTTCAAATTGTAGAATTACTTCTAAATAAAAAAATTAAGAATTTGAAATATATACTCCATTTTCAATTTTGTCAAGAGGTAAATTTCAAAATGATGGGAGGTTGTTCTTAAGTATTCGAAATTTGATAATTTACATATCAAAAATATTTTTCGAAAAAATATTTTTAAATATACTTTTCCTATCTCTATGAAAAATTTTATGTTTAAAGAAAAATGTTGACAGTTTACTGTCAATAGTTTATGATTCAAATATGGAGAAAAAAATATAATTTCACTTAACGATATGTTAGTTGAGACAAAAACAACAGAAGATTTTCTTTTGAAACTCGTTCAAAAAAAAATCATCTTCCCTGCCCAAAAGGAACCTGAATTATTTTTCTTCAGTAAAGATATTCAGAAAGTAAAAAAGATAGTTGAACTTAAACAGTTAGGTTTTACAGATTATGAGATCACAAAAATATCAAGAGAGGTTGGTTTTCCACACGAAAAGGATGATGGTGGAGTGAAATTATACTCTATAGGAGAATTCTGTAAAAAATATAATCTCTCTTCAAGAAGGATAAAGTATTGGGAAGAGATAGGATTGTTCTTCCCTGCTGTTAGATCAAAAGGGGGTGTAAGACTTTACAAAGATTCTCTGATAATACATATTAATTTCATCAAAAATCTTCAAAAACTTGGGTTCGAACTTTGTGAGATAAAATCTATAATTGAAAGCTCCGATACTCAAAAAATAGAAAATCGTATTAAAGAAATTCACGATACTATAAATGAAATAAAACCTATTATAAAAAATATAAAAAAGTTAAAATGAAAATATATCCTTTTTTACTCTTTTAACAACACTTCTAAAAGTTTTCTCATCAAAAGTTACTTCATTCAAAAAAGAGTATCTGTCCTTTCTTATTTCTTTTGCCTTTTTTAAAGATTCAAAAATTCTATCTTCCTTTTGAAAAACATTTTTCAATTCTTCCAATATTTTAAATGATTTGAAACATGAGAATATTTTTTTATATTCATTCCTATCTCTTAAAAAGGATACCAGCAGATGACCCACTCCAACCTTTTCACCATGTAAAAATTGATTATCAGGATACAAGAGATCGTAAGCGTGTGAGAAGTTGTGTTCAGCTCCGGATGCAGGTCTCGATGACCCTGCTATCTCCATAGCGATACCTGAAAGTACTAACCCATTCAAAAGTATTTTTATGAATTCATCTTTATATATATTTTTATCATCATAGTTTAAAACACTTTCAGAAGCAGAGAATGCTATCGCTTTTGAAAAACCATTGTATTTTATCTCATAACCTTTTCTATATGCTAATTCCCAATCACTTATTGCGGAAATATTAGAAACAAGATCCATTATTCCAGAGTATATGAATCTTTTGGGAGAATTCTTTATAACGTTTATATCAACTATTATACCAACAGGCATCGAAGCACCTACAGACATCCTTTTACCGTCTATAATTATTGAAGCAACCGGAGATGCTATACCATCATGGGATGGCAATGTAGGGACACTTAAGAAATATCCCCCATACCTGAAAGAAGCGAATTTTCCTATGTCGAGAGATTTCCCACCTCCGATACCAATTATAAAATCCGATTTCAAACTCCTTGCGAACCTTTCAACCCTTTTAACCTCTTCGTAGGTGTTATCGTTAACAAAGATGTATCTATCCTTTTTTATCTTCAATCTCTTGCCAACTATCTTTGCGTAATCGTAAGATTTACCTTTATCTGTAACTATTACAGGATTGTTTATAAAAAGGTTCGCTTTTTCAAGAATCCTTTTCACATTAAAAAGAGCTTCTTTTTCAATAGTTATGAATAAAGGAACATCTATACTATTGTACATTTTCACTCCCTTTTTCGATGTTTAAAATTTTTTTACTTACGGAAAGTGGAATATTGTATTCTTTATACTCACTTTCAATAATTTCAAGATAATTTTTCTTATCAGTTAATCCTTTATCCTTTATTAGATAAATGAATTTCACACTATCCCTTTTATCAACTTTTAGAATGAATGATTTGATATCTTTATCATCTTCAAAAATTTTAAGATGTGAACCTTTTGAAATTATAATTTTTCTAATAAAATCCTTTTGTTTAATAAAATTATTCTCCTCACCGTAAAAGAACAAGAGGTTTACTTTATATTTTTCAAGAAATGACTCTATTATAAAAATCTGGTCAAATGGAGTATTTTTAAGAACCTTTACAAATTTAAACCTCATACCTTTATACTTATTTCTGTTATCGATAAGCCAAATAAGATTTCCGTTATCCTCCCTTGAAACTATAAAAACATCTTTTATTTCATTTGACTGCAGTATTTTTAAGGTTTCCATATCACTACTCTTTTCCCCAGGTTTTATATATTTCAAAAATAGAACAGCAAAACTTTTTTCTCTTTTAACGGCTTTTGAAGCTGGTTCAATTAACGCAGCAAAAGATAACAAAAGAACCAGTTGTAAAGCCTCCTGAGCCCATACAGCGGTATATATCGAAGCAACAAGATAAACAACCGATATCCCCGGTAAAGCGAAGGATATAACCCTTAAAAATCTATCCTCTAAATGTATCGCTTTAGAAAGAGAGAAAAATATAATATAAAAATAAATAACAGTAAGTATAAACACTCCACCAAGCCCTATATCAAGTAGAAAAGAAGGGAGTGAAATAGATGGAACAAATACCGTTTCATACTCTTTCATAAAAGAGGATGTCCCGAAATTTGTTGATATAGCAACGGTTCCAGGCCCATTTCCAAAAGTTAAGGCAAGTATATCACTTTTCAAATACTGGTAAGAGAAGAGTAGATTACTCAACCTCTTAAATTTCCCCTCTGTATATGAACCAACCATCTCCTTTCTTATATTTTCGACAGAGGATATAGTTTGTAAGGTTTTCGCTGTTTCGGGTTCAAATTTTGGAACTACATATATCAGAGTTAAATAGAATATTAAAAATATCAGAACTATTCCCACCAAAGTTAAGAACATCGAATAAACTGAACTAAATCTAACGTGCAATATATAAACGAGGAACATAAATATCATTGATATTCCAAAAAATATGAATCCGGCTCTTGCCGATGATAGCATAAGTGGTATCATAAAAAAAAGAGAATAGAGAACATATCTTAACTTGAAACCATCAACTATCATCTTTCCAAGGGTTAGCAAAAACATAACCGTCATCAAAACAGCGTTTATTCCACTACCATACCTTGCGAGAAAACCACCACACCAATCAGCTCTGTTTCCATTCAAAAATTGAAATATTGAAGTTGGAACCTGTAAAATCGACATTAATATTATGAATTTTATTATCCTTTTATAATTTTCAGTTTTAATATCGAGTCTCATCAGCGTTATGAAAAGTATTGGATACCTGATATACATGGAAAGACCTTTCAATTTGAGAGGTAAGGCCTCTCTTCCAAGTACAGTTGAGATTATGAGAAAGACAACATAGAAGATGACGAGTTCGACATTGGTTATAACTATAACAGTTAATAGTAATACTCCAACAAGGGCTATTTTTAAAGTGTCCACTTTTCCCAAAAAGAGTATTAACAATACTACTAATAAAATAAAAATTATTCTTAACAATTTATTCTCTATATAAAAATTCATCATTTTCTCCAAAAAGTTTGGTTCTATAAAATTCGTAAACCCTTTTTGCTATAATGTCGTAGGAAAAATTAGTTTTAACATATTGGGAAAGTTTCAACGCTTCCTTCTCATAATCTTCTCTATTTTCAAAAAACTCTTTCAACGCTTTGTAAAGATTCTCAGATGAAGTAGGTTTATAAAGAATGTAACCTCTGATATCTTTAGGTAAAACATCCAGATGAGGTTTTATCTCTGAAAGAACCAAAGGTTTTCCCATAGCCATATATTCCATAACTTTTAAAGAACTCGCTCCCCTCCACCATATAAGGTCTGGGAGTGGGGAAACACATACTGATGCAACACTTATATATTCAGGGACCTCTTCATAAGTAACTGGAGGTAATAAAATATTTTTAGTTTCAACTATATTTTTTTCAACATCTCTGTCTCCAGAACCCACAACGAAAAGTATTAAATCCTTATAATCTTTTTTTAATTTTTCAACAGATTCTATCAGTTCTTCTAAACCTCTTTTCTTTGATATTGAACCATGATAAAAAATAACTTTTTTGTTTTCAAGTCCATAACTTTTTACAATTTTTTCATTTTTATTTCTAACAAAAAAACAATCTGCATTAACTCCCGATGGATAGATTGTGTAATTTGAAAATCTTTTTTTAATGTAACCTTCACAGATTTTTTTAGTTTCATCGGTGATGAACGAAAATCCATCAAAAAAGAAATAGGATAACCATAGAACCGTTTTAAACCTTTCAATCTCCTTTTTTGTCGGATTAACAACTGGAATAGATCTAACATCTAAAACAAATTTTTGTTTTCCACCTAAAATTTTTCTATAAAGAAAGTTAGGTAAAAATAAAATTAGAGAGTTTGGATCAAAAACAAAAACTATCTTCTCTTTTCTCATTTTGAAAAGATATAAAGAGATTTTAAATTTGATAAGTATTTTAATGTCTTTAAAAGAGTTGAAAAGTTTTACGAATTTTGGTTCATCCTCCTTTTTACCAAAAGCTATAAGTTGTGATTCTAAACCTAATCTTTTGAAGGATCTGACTATTTCCCTTTCACTTGAAATGTAAAACCTTTTTTTAAAATCCTGAAACCTTATGTAAACAATCTTCACGATAAACACTCCTCAAGAATATCGATAAAGTAGTCAAAATTAAACTTTTCAATTATAATCTCCCTTGCTTTAACTCCTTTTATTTTCTCTTTCTCATAATTTTCAACTATAAAGTTGAGAATTTCTGCTAAACTTGATGTGTCCATCCTTTCCAAACCGAAATATGAATCTTCGTTGAAATACCTCTCCATAGCTTTTGTTTTTTTGCACACAACCAATCGAGCAGCTGAAAATGACTCAAGTATAGATTGCGCAAAAGCTGGTTCAAAGGGGGAAGGGTAAACAAAAATATGGTGATTTCTTATAACACCTTCAACATCCTTTGTTGGTGGATTCACTTTTACAATTTTCTCAAGATCAAGATTTTTAACAAGGTTATCCACTTTGCTTTTATAATCACCTTCTCCATACAGAGATACAAAGATTTTTTTTCTATTCTCCGATTTCATTTTTCCTATAGATTTTACAAGTATATCAGGCCTTTTGAAACCGTTATACTTACCAAGATAGTAGATACCTAACTTTTCCGATTTTTCTGGGAAGGGTATATCATAATCTTTTTGTTCTATAGGGTTTGGAGTTGAAACTAGTCTTTTTGGATTAACTTTGAAAATCTTTTTAATCTCGACCTCATCCATTCCTTTAGCGATGAAAAGATCTGAAATTTTTGAAGATATTTTACTGTAAATGTAAACTATCCTTTTTTCATATTTTTTAAGATGGTAAACTGAACTTGTTGGCCACAAGATAACAGTTTTAATTGAAAAAATTTTACCAAGTATTACCGCAGGAAACATTAGACTCTCAGCGTAATGAATATTTATAACATCAATCCTTTCCTTCAATATGATTTTTAAAATATAGATAAAACCGAAAATAGCATCCAAAAACTCTTTCAATATTTTTTTCTTAGAAAATTTATCATAGAATTTTTCAAAATTTTTTATAGTGTAAAAAACAACCCTTTCATTCAATTTTTGTGAGTCACCTTTTACACAGAAAAACACAACATTGAACTTTCTTTTTATAAGGTAATCAATGATGTACCTTGTAGTTTTTTCAGAACCAGATTCATAAGGATAAAAATATTTTGAAACGATCAGAACTTTTCTCAAGATCGCTCCTTTATAACTTTCGCTGGGATTCCCGCAACAACAACATTCTCGGGAACATCTTTGGTAACAACCGCCCCAGCTGCAACTATGGAACCTTTTCCAACTCTTACCCCATCAAGTATCCTTACTCCACTTCCAATCCAGACGTCCTCTTCAATTGTTATACCTTTTCCTTCAACTCCCTGTTGAAATATCTTTTTGTCCTTATCTTTGAAAATATGGTTACTTGAGATTATAAGTGTATGGGGTCCTATCCTCACAAAGTCTTTTATTATTATATCTCCATTTGAAACTACCATTGAAAAACTGTTGAGGGAACAGTGGTTACCAAAAACTATTCTCCCACCTGAAACCCTTATTATAGAATATGGATGTATATCACAACTTTCACCTATAACAAGAGAGTTTTTCTCCCTTGAAGCACTCAGTGTGACATTATGGTGTATTGTACTTTTTTTACCAACAAAAATATTTTCAGGATGTGAAAGATATGGAACACCATAAAAATTTACCAACCCATTCGTTCTTAAAAGCAATTTTGAACAAATGAAAGAGAGAATAATTTTTTTAATTCTTCTGTACCTTTGAACTATTTTCGAAAGTATCATAATCTAATAAATGAAAGTTTAACTTTTTTAAACATACTGTTAACTATATCCTTCTCATCATTATCAAAAGGGTTAACAATTTTTGTGAGTATATAATAAAGAAAAATGCCCAAGATAAATGTGAAAACTATGAAAGAGTATGCTGTAATATTTTTATTAAAAACAAAAAGATTTTTAACAACTGTAATTACAAAAAATAATATAAGGGATATTGATGTAGTTTTAAGAAGTGAAACAAAAGGAAAAGAGAGTTTTACATATTTTCTCAAAAGTACAACTATTATCAGGTTTTTCATCAGAATGGATGTTCCCAGAATAAACGCTACCCCAATTATTCCAAAATATTTTATAACAACTATCGAGCCAACAACATTGAAGAAAAGGGATATTTTGCTTATTAGGTTGATCTCAAGTCTTTCAAGTGAAAGAACTACGAATGAGAGTGGGATCTGAAAAGAGTTGAAGAGAGTAAACAAGAAAATAATATCAGTTATCCTCTTCGAATCGATATATTTCGGATCGAAAACGAACCTAATAACCAGATCGGAAACAGAAATAAAGTAAAAGCAAAGAAAAGCGAAAACCCAGAAGAAAAATTTGTAAAGGAAAATATACATTCTGTTAAGATACTCTTTGTCGTCAGGTTTGGAAACATATTTCATGAAAAATATAGGTTTTAAAACATTCGCTATCTGATCTATTGGAAATATCTTCATAAAAAGATCATTTATCTTGTATGCGAAAGAATATTTCCCAAGTTCAACCGGATTTGACATCGATGAGATAACATAGTAACTTGTTGACTTGCTTATCATTCCAGCACCAACCTCGTTGAAAAAGGATAAAACACCATACCTTACTATCCTTTTCTTTAAGTTTTCTATCTTGTCTTTGGATTCGTTATTCAAATTTCTTTTTATAAATTTAAGAATAACAAGAAAATAAATCTGAAAAGCGTTGAAAAAACTTGTTAAAGACTCTATCAAAAATATTTTCTTCAAATTTATATTGAAAATAAATATACCGTAAACAAGAACCCTTAGAATCGAAGCTGTGATGTTCATAATTGCTGTCTCCTTTTGAAGAAGGGTCGAAGATGATAACGATCTAACATAAAGCAGAACAATATAGCCGAAAAGAAAAATAGTTATCTCACCCTGATAACTTACCATATCTGGAAGTTTGAAAAAAGTCGAGAACTCTTTTGAAAAAATATTGAAAAGCAAAGCGATAAAAATAAGAGAGATAAAAACTATCAGAAAAGAGTAGTTGAGAAGATTTTTTAGAATCGAGAACCTTTTCCTTTCGATCAGTTCTGGAACGAATCTGTTGAGTATGGTAGAGATGCTTGAAAGGGAAAAGATCTGAACAAAGAAAAAAGAACCTAAGACGAAACTGTACAAACCAAACTCTTCGATCGATAATTTTCTTATTATGTAAATTGATATTAGAAAGTTTGAAATCGAAACGAAAAAATTTCCTATATATAAGAATATTGTATTTTTAACCGCATACTCTACAGCGATTTCTTTTTTCATTAAACATTATTCTTTAAATTTTTCAGATCGCTATCAACCATCATGTTGACAAGTTCTTTGAATGTAACTGTTGGCTCCCATCCAAGAATTTTTTTTGCTTTAGAATAATCCCCAACAAGTTGATCAACTTCAGCGGGTCTGAAAAGTTCTCTGTCAACAACAACATATTTCTCATAATCCAGGTCAACCCTTTCAAAGGCGAGTTTAACGAACTCTCTTACACTGTGTGTCTCGCCAGTTGCTATCACATAATCTGATGGACTGTCTTGTTGAAGCATCATATACATGGCTTTAACATAATCTCCAGCGTATCCCCAATCCCTTTTCGCTTCGAGATTTCCAAGATGCAACCTATCCTGTAATCCCAACTTTATCTTTGCTACACCCTCACTTATCTTCCTTGTAACGAACTCTCTACCTCTCCTCGGACTCTCATGGTTGAAGAGAATTCCGGAACATGCAAAGATATCGTAACTTTCCCTATAGTTAACGGTGATGAAATGACCGTACACTTTCGCAACACCGTAGGGAGATCTTGGATAGAATGGGGTTGTCTCCTTTTGAGGAATTTCGAGAACTTTTCCAAACATTTCACTCGAAGAAGCTTGATAGAACCTTATCCTTTTATCAACAAGTTTAATAGCTTCCAAAATTCTTGTTACTCCAAGAGCTGTGAACTCTCCTGTCAGAATAGGTTGTTTCCAAGATGTTGGAACAAAAGATTGGGCAGCAAGGTTATAAATCTCATCAGGTCTTATCTCATCAACCATCTCTATCAGAGAGGAAAAATCTAAAAGATCAGCGTGGTAAAATTTTATTCTATCCCTCAAATGTTCTATCCTCTCAAAATTTTCGGTTGAGGATCGTCTAACCATTCCGTAAACTTCATACCCTTTTTCAAGGAGGAATTCAGCAAGGTATGAGCCATCCTGTCCAGTTATTCCGGTAATAATCGCTTTCTTCATAGTTCACCTTCTCCGTAATATTTTTTATAGTAAACTGAATAGTATGAAGAGAATTCAGTTTTCGAACTGTTAAGAATAACACCTAAAATTTTTCTTTTTACTGGAACGAGAAGTTTTCTCGCATGTCTTAGGTCTTTTCTTTTAACTTTTCCAGGAGAAACTACCCATAAGAGTTTATCGGCATAGTTTGCAAGAACTATTGGATCTGTCACAACGTTAACAGGTGGAGCATCCAGAAAAACATAATCGAACTCATTCTTACAGATTTCAAGAAGTTCCTTCATCTTTGGATTTTCAAGAAGTTCCGAAGGATTAACAGGCCTTGTCCCATAGGTTATTACTTTAAGATTCTCTACTTCAGTATCCCTTTTAATCTCCTCATAGGTAGCCTTTCTATTGATATAATGTGCAAGACCGATTCCGTTTTTCACATTGAAAATTTTATGAATAACAGGTTTTCTCATATCCGCATCAATTAAAATCACCTTCTTACCAAGGTTCGCCATTGTTATACAAAGGTTTGAAATAGTTGTGGATTTACCTTCTCCAGGTATAGAAGAGGTGAAAACATAAACAAGTTTTTCCCCTTCCTTGCTTCTATATTTTATCTGTGTTCTAATACTCCTGTACGCTTCAGCGATTGGAGCATGCGGTTCCATATTTATTATCAATTTTTTCCTTATCTTTTCTACAATCTCATCTTCGGTAACCTTTTTTTCACCTTTAACCTTATCTTTCTTACCATTTCCACCGATGTAGGTTATTATTCCCAATATCTGTTCTCCGGTATAATGTTCAACCTCTTCCGCTGTCCTAATAGACTCATCCAGGAAGAATAGAATGAAAGCTAAGGTTACTCCGAAAAATATTCCAAGTATTATTCCCAGAAGGAAATTTTTCTCCTTCTTAGGGCTTACAGGTATTTTTGAAACAACAGCAGTATCTATTATCGAAAGGTTACCAACTTCCGCTACCTCCTGTAACTTTGCTTCCTCATATCTTCTCTTCAGCATAAGATATATATCTTCATTTACCTTAGCATTCCTTTCAAGTCTGACAAGTTGTATAGATTTATCAGGCACATTTTCAAGTTTACTGTTGTAAACATCGATAACCTTTTTTAAACCTTCAGCTTTTGCTTGCAGAAGTGAAACATTGTTGTTAATTTCAGCTATCTGTTGAATAATCTCTCCCGAATACTTTAAAGGGTTTTGTTGAACTCTATTCTCTTTCAAAGATTTTTCCGTTTCATCCTTCAACTGCTTTTTTAAACTCTCTATCTTTGAATTTATCTGCAATATTTTTGGATGATCGTTCGAATAACCTTGAGAGATAAAATACGCTTTATCGGTTTCAAGTTTTGAGATCTCAGCAAAAATGTTTTCCATTACATCGGTTCTATAACTTGAAATATTCTCAATCATTTCCTTCTGTGTTTGATCGAGTTCTTTTAAAAGGTATTCCTTCTGTTTAGTGTATGTATCTATGTTTAGCATTATACCTTTATAATCTGTTTCAAACTGTGATACCTGATCTATCAATACTCTTGTTTCATCCTCAAGGCTTGAAATTTTGTTACTCTTTTTATAATCCCTTAAAAGTAATTCCGAACTGTTTAGCTCTTTTTCAATCTTTTTCAACTGTTCTTCAAGAAAGATTCTTACCTGAGATACTGTCATCCTCATAGCATCAAGGTTCATTTTGTAATACTCTCTCGCAATCTTATTTGTTATGTAAGCTGCTAAAAATGGGTCGATGCTTTTATAGACAACTTCTATTATATAAGTATCCTTTATCTTGTTAATAGAAAGATTCTGTCTTGAAGCTGAAACTTTTTTATAACCCTTCTGTTTTAAAATTGTATCCTCTTTCAAAGAAAGGTTTACCCTTTCCATAAGGGATCTGGATTTAAGTATCTGAGTTTGGTTGTTCAACAAAGCTTCCATTCCAAGTGGATCGGTAACAGGGAAGAACGTTGAACCAGTGTTGACCCTTTCAAACATCAAAACTGTTTTTGCAGTATACTTAGGCTTTTCAAGAAATGTGAAAAGAACAGAAAGTGAGAATATCAAAAGTGCAACTATCAAAATCAAAAATTTGTATTTTGAAACTATAGCCAAATAATCGTTTAGAGATAACTTCTCCTGATCCTGTAAATCTTCTAACATAAAAACCCCTTACTTTGAAATATAGGTGTAAAGGATGAAAACAGTGTTAGCAATAACTGCAACATTGTAAATATCCCTTAAATATCTTGTAAGGTGGTAGATAAAATCACCACCAACTCTTACGGTATCTCCAGGTTTTAAAATAGGATTGTGTTCCCTTGAATTCTCATTTTTGAACTTTGCAAGATCACAGATCTGTCTTGAACCATCCGAATGGATTATAACAACTCTATTAAGATTAGCATTCTCTTTTGGTCCTCCCGCATAAGAAATCGCTGTAATAAGATCTGTTCCATCAGGGAGAAGAGCACTTGTAGGATTGTTCACATAGCCCCAAACGTTAACCCTTATCATCAAAACATTCTCTTCATTCGGTGAATAATAATAACTTTTAAATTCCTGGGAAAAAATTGAAATTGAAAAGATAAGGAATATGAATATCAAATATTTTTTCATCTAATCTCCTTTTTCTTCAATTTTTTATTATAACTTAGATTTTATTATATTTCAATTAAATTATTCTTTACTCTCATAAAATGATCTATAGGCTTTGAATGTTTCAAAAAGATCAACTTTTGAAACAAGTTCAAAAGGAGAATGCATACCTAAAAGTGCTGGGCCACAATCTATAACGTTGGCATTGTAGAAAGCGAGAAACCCCGCAATAGTTCCACCTCCACCGGCGTCAACCTTTCCAAGTTCGGCTGTTTGCCACGTAACATCATTTTTATTGAATATCTCTTTTATTTTGAAAAGGTACTCTGCGTTGGCATCGTTCGCTCCACTTTTACCACCAGATCCTGTGAATTTAGTTATAACTACTCCGTAACCTATTTTTGCTCCATTCTGCTTTTCATGTACTTCTTGAAAATCTGGGTCTATTCCTGCCGATACATCAGCAGAGATGAAATCTGAGTTTTTCAAAACCTCTCTTATGTTTTCATAGGTAGGTTTAATTTCTTTTCTTTTTAAAATCTCTATCACCAGATCCTCTAAAAATAGAGACCTCGCCCCAGTGGCACCAGTTGAACCGACCTCTTCCTTATCGAAAAGAACCGAACAGACAGTATACCTATTTTTTGCATTAAACAGTGCAGTTGTTGATGTGAAAGAACATATCCTATCATCATGTCCATAACCTCCGACAAAAGATCTGTCAAAACCGACTTCAAAAACACTCCCTTGCGGAACTATCTCAAGTTCGGAAGATATGAAATCCTCTTCAACAATACCATATTTTTCATTTAAAATTTTCAGGATCATCTTTTTTACTGGATTCTCCTTCTCTCTCTTTAAAGGTATTGAACCAACTATTATATTCAATTTCTCACCCTCGAATGCCTCTTTTAAATTCCTCTCATACTGAGTTTTGGAAAGATGAGGTAAAAGATCGTTTATTGTAAAAACAGGATCCCCTTCTTTGTCACCTACAGATATATCTATCCTTTTCCCATCTTTTCTAATAACAACACCGTAAAGGGAAAGAGGTCTTGCAAGGTAATGATATTTTTTTATACCACCATAGTAATGTGTTTTAAAGTGTGCAATACCTTCCTTCTCGTAAAGTGGATTCTGTTTAATATCTATCCTTGGAGCATCACTGTGGCTTCCTATTAGTTTTATTCCCTTAAGTGGTGATACATTACCCAGATTCACAAATGCGATATTTTTACCTTTGTTTATAAGATAAAATTTTTCTTTCCCATCTTCAGAATAGCCTTTTTTTTCAGCCAATTTTTTTAGATACTGTAAAGTCAACCTTTCAGTCTTAGAATTTTTTAAAAATTCGATATAATCTTTTCCATAATCGAAAATCTCATTTATACCTTTAGAATCATATTTCTCCCAACCATTTTTTCTAAGATACAAAATTTCATTTTTCATTTTATCTCCTTTTTAATTTTTTTCAGTTAAAATTTCAAAGGTGTCTTTCCCAACAAGAACAGTGTTCTCATAGTGTGCTGAAAGTTTACCATCTTCAGTAACTGCTGTCCATCCATCTTTAAGTATCTTTATTCGATAAGTTCCCTGGTTAACCATAGGTTCTACAGCAAGACACATCCCATACTTCAAAATCGGACCTTTTCCTTTTTCGCCAAAATTCTGGAAAAATGGTTCCTCATGCAGTCTTCTCCCAACTCCATGACTTACGAAATCCCTAACAATTGAAAAACCTTCTTTTTCAACAGTTTTCTGTATCATAAAAGAGATATCGTAAAGATGGTTGCCTTCAACAGCCATTTTTGCTCCTTCATAGAAGGATCTTTTAGTAACATCAACAAGTTTTATTCCTTCCTTTGAAACATTACCAACCAAAAAGGTTCTTGCAGCATCAGTTATGAATCCTCTGTAGTTTACTCCCATATCAACGGAAACGATATCTCCATCCTTTATAATGTAATCAGACGGTATTCCATGAACGACAACTTCGTTTACAGATATACAGCTAACCGCTGGATACCCTCTGTAACCTAAAAAAGGTGACTTCACCTTATTCTTTTTTAGAAGTTTTCTAAGTTCCATCTCTATTTCGAATGTTGTTATTCCAACAACTATTTTTTTCTCAATCTCAGAAAGTATATCTGAAAGAACCTTCCCAGAATCCCTCATCAATAAAATTTCCTTTTCACTTTTTATATGGATACCCATTCAAAAACTCCATTACATTATCTTTTTTTTCTTCATTTGTTTCTATCACCACCACAATATCATCTGACATTTTCCCCATGACCTCTTTATACATATCAAAATCACCTTTTACAAAATCGTGCTTGTCAGATTTCCTATCGTTGGAATGGATGTGTAAAACTTTTATATAATCTTTAAACTTTTCAACTGTTTCTAAAGGATTTTTAAATGTTAATAGTGAATGACCGAAATCGAAACATAATTTGAAACCTTTATCAACAAAATATTTTAATTCCAACTCATCACTTCCAAGATAACCTGAAGGTAAATTCTCCACAAGGAGTTCAACGTTAAAGATTTTTGCAGTTTCTTTTATTTCCAACAGGGATTTTAAAGAATTTTTTAAACTCTCTTCCCTTGAACGAACATCTTTCAGTTTCCCGGATGGATGAACTACAACATACATAGAGTTCAATTTTTTCGCAATTGGAATCGTTTTTTCAACCTCCCTTACAGATTTTACTCTTTCCCATTCGTTTGATGATGAAATATCAATATTTTCAAAATTTGAGTGTACTATTGTTCCAATATTTTTCTTTTGGAACTTTAAAAAATCAAAAGTTTCATAACCTTTTATCAACCTTTCTCCTCTCAACTCTATACCATCAAAATGTTTTGATATGAAATCTAACTCCAAAAAGTTTTCTTTGAAAAAGATATGAGAGATGAAAAGTTCCATTACCTTTTTACCTTTTGAATGATCTTTTCACATATATTTTTTAAATTTTCAACTAAGTTTGAATCTTTAAACTTCTCTATAAAGGGAATACCCAAATCAACCGAAATGAGAAGGTCCCTATCGAAAGGTATTTTCTCAATAACCTCAACATTGTAAAGGGAAAGTATTTCATCCAAACTCTCCCTTCTGTAAAGTTCAAGAACAGATTTACAATTTGGACAGGTTATATTTATCATATTTTCAACTACACCGATTACAGGTATATTGTATTGGTTTGCAAAAATTATAGACCTTTCAGTATCTATAAGAGTTATATCCTGACTACTCGTAATGATCAAAACTCCATCTATAAATTCTATCCTATCCATCAGAGTTAAACCACCATCCGAAAAACTGGAAGGAAAATCGACAAAGATGTAATCAAAATCTGACCAATCCGTATCTAAAATGAACTGTTCTGTAATCAACTTCTCCTGAACACCTCTCATTATAACGGGTAACTTTTTGTCTGTAAGGAAAAAACCATAGGATGCAAGATAGAGGTTTGGTAATATTTTAACTGGTAAAAGTTTTTTATTCTGTATTCCCATCTTTCTATTTTCAACTCCAAAAATGGATGGTAGATCGGGATTATAGAAATCCATATCCAATATACCAACCTTAGCATTGTAATGTGTTGCAAAAAGGTAGGAGATGTTCGCAATCATCGTAGATTTTCCCGTTCCACCTTTGTTGCTCAAAAAAAGTACAACCTTGGTTTTTTCATCAATCATTTTAACCCCTTGAAAGTTTCGTATGCCTCAAAACTGGATCTTACAAAGATTCCTGAAACAACCCTTTCTATTCCGATTCCTTCAGCAATTTTTTTCAACCTGTTGAATTCTTCCTGTGAATAATATTTTACAACTTTGTGATGTCTCGGTGATGGGGAGATGTATTGACCTATTGTGAGTATATCAACGGATACACTTTTTAGATCTTTAAAAAGTTTTACAAGTTGTTCATCTTTTTCACCAAGACCAACCATAATACCACTTTTGGTTATTTTATCAAGTCTTTTAACCTCTTTAAGCATATTTAAAGAAAAATCGTAGGAAGCTTTGCTTCTAACATCATGGTAAAGTTCTCTAACCGTTTCAAGGTTATGATTGAAAACATCAACATATGAAAAATCAATATTTTTAAGGTTTTCAAGATTTTGCTTGAAATCTGGAACGAGGATCTCTGTTTTTATTTCGGGATAACTCTTTTTTATCCTTTGTAAAACAATGTTAAAATAGGAAGCCCCTCCATCGGAAAGATCATCCCTCGTTACAGATGTTAAAACAACATAATCGAGTTTTAACTTTTCAATAGCGTTATAGATCTCATCTATTTCGGAATGATCCAAAGGGAGAGGTTTACCTTTTTTGATGGCACAGAAAGAGCAATTCCTTGTGCATATATCACCCATTATAAGAAATGTAGCTGTTTTTTTAGAGAAACATAATCCTCTGTTTGGGCATTTCGCTTCTTCACAAACAGTATGGATGTGAGAGGAATTTTTTAAAAATTTTTTTACACTATCCTCTTTAGTTTTAGAGTATAAAAATTTTCTATATTCCTTTGGTAAACTCATCTTCTATCTCGTTCTTCCTATCGAGAATCACTATCTTTGCTCTATGATCTTTAATCTCTTCCTGAGAAAGAAAAGCGAAAGCCATGATTATCAACCTGTCACCTTTTTGAACTAATCTTGCAGCCCCGCCGTTCACTCCAATAACTTTTGAGTTTCTCTTACCCTTTATAACATAGGTCTCAAACCTTTCTCCGTTCTCAACATTAATTACAAGAACCTTCTCGTTTGGCAAAAGATCAGACCTTTCCATAATAGCAGGATCTATCTCTATACTTCCTTCATAGTTAACGTTAGCCTTTGTTACTACAGCATTATGGATTTTTGATTTTAACATTATTTTAAACATAATTCTTCCTTTTTAAATTTATTATTATAATTTAAAATAAATTTAAGTCAATTAAGAAAAACTATATTTTTTCTTCTTTAGAATTGATCTGCTTGATAAAAAGGAAAAAGGAAAGAAAATATACAGTTTTAAAGAAAATTATAAAAAGGTTTCTTTCAAGAAACTTAAAGAATATATACCCATTTTCAAAAAAATCCATTCTTGAAATTAATATTAAAAGAGTATACTTAACATTGATAAGAAGGTTCAAGAAAATCAAAAATAGTATAAAACACTGTAAAATTCCATTTAAGAAAGAGTTAACTGTAAAAAACTTAAAAAAATCTTTGACCTTAAAAAAAAGAAAAATATTGAAAAGAATATAAGATATAAAAATCGTATAGAAACTCATTTTAAACTCTTTAAAAATTCCATCCTTGTTTTCAAATAACCGTAAAGTTCATCAAAATATCCTACCTTCACAAACCTCACTTTTTGTTCTCTATCAACTATGAAAATTGTTGGAACACCTTCAATCTTTAAACTATCCATCAGCAAACCGCCTTTATAAAAAATAGAATATGAAAAATTAGTCTCATTTATAAATCTCTTTAAAGGTTCAATCTGGTTATCTGAAGATATGGCTAAAAATTCAAAATTTTTATTTTTTTTGAATGATTCTTTTATCTTGTTTAAAATAGGGATTTCTTTCTTACAGTATGGGCAATTTGAGGAAAAGAAATTTAAAATGGTAACCTTTCCCTTTACAATTCTGGAAATGTTTTTTTTCTTACCATCTAAACCTTCAACTTCGAAATCGGGAAATTCAAAGGTATCCATTTGTGATCTTAGATAATCGTAAACTTTTTTTTCAATATCCTTTCTGTTAAGCCCTATTTTCTTCTCAACTATCTGCAAAATTTTATCATCGTAAATATTTTCACTTAAAAGTTTGACCCCATATGTCTTGATTTTTTCCATATCATCTGTTGCTAAACCGTAGTCAAAACCTATTTGATATATTTCTCTCTCTTTCATACTGAACTCATTTTCTGCCACATTCAAATACTTTTCACATTCTTCATAATCCTTCAAGAGTAGATATCCTTTTGCGAGATAATAGTTTAACCAATCACCATAACTACCATATATATCACTCTCGTATAGAGAGACAAGATTTTGAATGGATTTTTCAACTTCATATCCTTCATCGATGAAGAAAGCACAAACTGAAAATCTCGCGTCATCCGAAATTTCATAATCGAGTAGTTTTTCCATATCTTTTAGAATCCTATTATCGATAATTTTTTTCTCATAAAGATCCATACTCTGATATAAAACATATATGAAGTATTCATTCCTGTAAAAATTTTTATAAGTAAAATCTAAAATATAAGTCAAAACTTTTGTATCGAGTTTTTCATAATCGAAGATAAGTTCCAAAGCTATGTTGAAAGATATATCTGTTGTATCAAGATAGTTTACTGCCTTTTTCAAAAGATTAAAAGATTCATCGTCTTTGTTCATATCTTTCAAAACAACACTGTTTTTATAAATGATATTCAAATTTGTTGTATCGCTAAGATAGTAAAATTCCAATAAACTATCAGCCTTCTGGTAACTCCTTTCCAACTGAAAATCTAAAAGTTTTGAATAGGAATCGTAATCCTTTTTCACACTAAAACTCTTTTTTAGATAAACGAGAAGAGAATCATCCATGTTATAATTTTGAAAAACATCTATTTTGTACTCCAAAATATCATTAATTTTCATATTTTTCAAAAAGAATATATCCATAAGTTTTTCAGAACTATCCTCTATAATTATTATCGAATCCCCTTTGTATGTTTTGATCGAGAACTCCCCATTTTTTGAAGGTTTCAAAGTAAACTTTGAGGGATAATCTAAGTTTTTAATCACAAAGATGGAATCGTTGTTACTTTTTATTTTTATCTGACTTGAACTCTTGAAATAATTTTCAGAACTTATGAATAGGAAACTTGAAATTAGAATAAAATAAAATAAAATTTTTTTCATTTTTCTCTCCATTTTGATATCTTTAAAATCTTCTTCCCTTCAACTTCATCCCCAACCTTTTTTCCAAGGAGTTTTTGAGCGAGAGGAGAAAGATACGATATTATGCCGTTATCGGGGTCAGCATCGAAAGGTCCCAAAATAGCATAACTTTTAACGGTTTTTTCGGTAAGGTCCTCAAACTCAACAACAACTCCTATTTCCACACTTTCACAACCAACCTTATTAAAATTTATTGGGAATGCTTTATCAAGTTCTCTTTTTAACTCTTCAGCCTTTGAAGAAAAGAAAGAATACTGTTCCCTTGCAAACTTGTATTCAGAATTTTCGCTAAGGTCTCCAAGGGCTGCTGCTTCACCTATCATTTTGGAAAGTTGGGGCAATTTTGTGTTAACTATATTTTCAAACTCTTTCCTCTTTTTTTCAATACCTTCTTTTGTGGAGTATATCAGATCACTTCTATCTACTTTTAAAAATGAAGGGAAAATTTCATAAATATCCCTTTTAACAAGGTCCTTCTGATGTTCTGTAAGGAAATCTATTTTTTCAATTTCATCGAAAATTATCTTCGCTGAGTCCCTTTTGAAATCTTTCAAATAAAAAATCAGACCTTTATTTTTTGATTGGAAAAAGAGTTTTTTAACAGATGTAACAAACATTGTCTTACCTTTTTTGGAAGAAAGTGAATTGGCAATGTTTATAGATCTAAAAATGATATAATCTATATCCAATTTTAAAAGTTTTTCATCAAGGTGATAGTTTAAATACCATTCTAGAAAGTTTAAAGGTTTCCCTATCCTTACAGATTTTTCGGCTATTTCAACGATCATTTTCTTTCCATCATTATCTAACTTGTTGTAAATATTTTCAATACTTTCCTTTTCGAAATCCTTAAGGCAGGTTTCAAAATCGATTCTATTACCTTCCTGATAAACTTTTATCAAAAGTTTTTCTTTATAGAGAGGATTTTTAAAAAGGTTAAAATTTGTAAAATCTTTACTCTCGATATAACTTTGGTCCGCAGTTATTGTAAAAATTATTTCGTTTTTAAATTTTTCACATTTTTGTTTTACAATTTCAACTATTTCATTTAAAATCTCTTTCTCCGTTTTCCTCGTCTCTAACATTTTGAAAATAAAATCTCTGATACTTTTTTCATCTTTAAGGGTTCCCAAAAATTTCAAAGCATCGTTTTCTTGGGAACTTTTTAAAATGTATCTCACAGGTTCTTCATAAATAACCTCTATCTCTTTACAATTTTCTATCTCTTTCTTCTTTTTGTTCAGAATGTTACCTGCCTCCTTTCCATATATGAAAGATAGTTCGGTTTTCAACTGCTCTTTTGATAGTCCACTATTCTTATACTTTAAAATGGAAACTATAAGATCGCAGATACTCATACTTTTTCCCTTATCAGGATCAAAATACTTCAAAACCCTGAAATCGCTCTGTTCTATGGGAGATGTTTTTAACAGTATTTCTCTCGCATCTACCCTTTTAACTCTTCCAAGTTTATCTTTCAGAGTGAAAATTTTTAGTGACTGATCAAAGTTCTCTATTCTGTTAATATCGTTGTTATAGATAACAAAGGTATTTTTCTTAAATTCAAGGCCCTTTAAAAAGTTAAGGTAACCTTTTTCATCCTCCATATCCTGTAAAAAGAGTTCAAAAGATATTTCAGCGGTTGGGAAACTCTTGCACAGTTCTTTTAATTTCAAACTGTAATCTTTTTTAAGAATCAGTTCAGAAATAAAACTTATAAGAGGATTTTTGTTGTCCTTGAGATTTTTTGCATAATCCTGAATCATGCTTTTATTTTTATTTTTCAAAAGAAAATCTAAAATCTTTTCGTCCGAAAATATTTCTCCATTCCTTTCAAGAAAAATTATCATGAAATCATCGTAAAGATCTTTCCTCTCCTTCGAAATTATATTTTTAAATAACCTTCTAAGGTTCTCTTCATCAAAATTTTTTTCGAAAAGGAATCTGTTGAAAAGATAATCAACATCATTTTTCAATTCTTTATCTTCAACTGACACCATATCAAAAACTTTAAAGTTGATCCTGTTTGCTGCTCTGAATAAAAGCCTCAATCTATGTAGATCGGATTCATCTTTAAAAAATTCAAGAAAATTTTTTACAAATTTTTCGTAGTCTCCATTCTCATAAACTTTTTCCAACTCTTCGAATTTCATTTATGGTACTTCTCCTTATTCAATATAGTTAAACCTCTATATATCTGTTCAAGAAGGACTATCCTTGCTATCCTGTGAGGAAAAGTCATCTTTGAAAGTGAAAGAACAAAATCAACTTTTTCATATACTTCCCTGTTAACTCCAAAAACACCCCCAATTATAAAAGAGATATTTCCCTTTTCAAGAAGTTTGGAGAATAAAACAGAATCAAGCATCTTTCCATCTTTAGCAAGAAGAACTTTATAAGAGTTTTTTTCTAAATTTTTAATAAGACTTTTTGACTCTTTCTCCATTATAGACTGTTTGTCCTCTTTCAGTTGTCCATGATCTTTTACAGATTTTATTTCAACACTTCTATACTTCTTTATCCTTTCAAAATAATCATAAAAGATTTCAGAAAAACAATCGTTCTTAATCTTGCCAACAGTTAAAATAGTTATTCCCATAGTTCATTCCCTGAAATATTCTCTTCTCCTTTGCTCTTTTGAAAAGTTTCTCATAGAAGAATCTATCCATTGTCCAAAGAGGTGCAACAAGGTTTATAGGTATCATTGAGGATTTTACCCTGTGTATAATCTTTTCGGGTGGAATGATTTTTAAAAGTTCCAGAAAGATATCTATATATTCCATTTCAGACAAAAGTTTCACCTTTCCATTTTCAAATTGATTGTATATCAAAGCATCCCTAACGATATAAAGATGGTGAAATTTTATCCCATCACTTTTTGAGAGTAAGAAAAATTTTACAGTGTTTTCGAAGTCATAAAAGTTCTCATCTGGAAGTCCTATTATAACATGTGCAACTAGATGGCTTTCAGGTATTTTTTCTTTTATCCTTTCACAACTAACTAAAAAAGTTTTCGATTCATCCTTTCTGTTTATCTTTTGAAGTGTTATATCGTTTGAACTTTCCAGCCCAAGTTCTATCTGAATAAAGAATCTTGAACTTTTGTCCTTCAGGTAATCGAGTATTTCATCATCAACCGTATCTGGTCTTGTCGCAATTGATATTCCAACTATTTTTTCATAAGATGCTAACATATCTATCTGTTCTATCAGCCAATCTTTATTTTTATACATATTTGAAAAGGATTGAAAGTATGCTATGAACTTTTTACCTTTCTTAACATTGGATAGGAAAAGATCAACCTGTTCTTTAATACTTTTTGAAGTTTCTTTACCACTTCCAAAAGATGAACAGTATATACAACCACCATACCCCTTTGTTCCATCACGGTTTGGGCAAGTCCCTCCAGTTGCAAGGGAGATCTTATATACTTCTTCATTGAACTTTTCTTTTAAAAATTTTGAATAGGAGTGATAAAAATTACTCCTTATCCCTAAACCATCTTGAAAGATCATCCAATTCAAATTTCTCCTTTTCCGTTAAAGAGTTATATCCTGACAGGGATATTTTATCTAAAAGTTCATTCAACCTTTCTCTTTTTCTATCATTTTCCATATCCTCTAAATTCCTATAAATCTTTGTTTTTTTAATCGATGAAACCTTTTTATAAATAAACCTTTCAAGTTTTAGATAAAGAAGCCCGGAGAGTAACCCTCCAAGATGAGCAAAGTGTGCAATACCTGAAGCAGTTCCAGTAATTCCAAAAACAAGTTCCATCACACCGAAAATCAAAACAGCATACTTCGCTTTAACAGGAATGAAAAAATTTATGTAAAGAATAGATTCGGGAAATGTCAGACCGTAAGCGAGTAAAACTCCATATATAGCACCAGAAGCGCCAATAGAAGGTATCGGAGAGTATGGATTTATAATATAATGTAGAATACCACCACCAAGTCCAGAAACTATGTAGTAGGATAAAAACTTTTTACTTCCCCATATGGACTCAAGGTTTATTCCGAAAATGAAGAGAGAGAACATGTTGAAAAAGAGATGGAAAAAATTACCATGCAGAAACATGTGAGTAAAGAATTGCCACAAAAAAAACTTCTTTGTAACAAATAGAGGAATGAGAGAGAAATAGTAGATGAAAAAATCTGAAAAGATTTGCTGGATTATGAATACTACAATATTTATAAAGATTAAAGTTGGAACGATTCTTCTTTCTTCTCTGTATGGGTCAAAGTACATTTTTAAATTTCTCCTTCAACTTTTTTTCAACATATGGAGGGACCATATTTTTTATATCCGCATTAAGTTTAGCGAGTTCTTTTACCATACTACTTGAAAGGTACATATATTTAATATCTGTCATAAAAAATATGGTTTCAAATTCTTTGTTCAACTCTCTGTTGGTAAGCGCCATCTGGAACTCATATTCAAAATCTGATACAGCCCTCAAACCTCTTATTACTCCATCTATTCTGTTACTTTTTATATAATCAACAAGTAAACCCGTATAACTATCGATCTTTACATTTTTGTAATCTTTAACTACCTCTTTTATAATCTCTACTCTTTCGTCTATATTAAAAAGAGTTTTTTTCCAAGGATGAAAGGAGACGAGGATTATAACTTCACCAAAGAGTTTAATACCTCTGTTTAAAACATCAAGGTGTCCATTGGTTATAGGATCAAATGTGCCTGGATATATAACTTTCATTACAACTCCTTTAAAAAAAGAATTCTTGTGATTCCAAAAGATTTTTCTTTAAAAATTTTAAAATTCCCAACATCTACAACCTCAGAGAGATAAGAAAGGTTAACAATAAAACCATCCTTTTTTAAAATATTTTTTTCACTCAAAAGTTTCAAAGGTTTATAGATATTTGTTAACCTGTAAGGCGGATCAACAAATATAAGATCAAATTTTTCATCCTTTTCTTCAAGAACTCTTACAGCATTTTCAAAATCTGTATTGTAAATAAAACTTCTTTCTAAAAGATCAAACTTTTTTAAATTCTCTCTTAAATTATTTATAAGATACCTATCTTTATCTATGAAAATAACTTTGGAAGCTCCCCTTGAAAGGGCTTCCATACCTAAAATTCCAGAACCTGCAAAAAGATCTAAAACTACAAAACCTTTTACATCCTTTATACTATCAAAAATCGATTTTCTTACTATCGCTGTTGTTGGTCTTACGAAATCTTTTTTTATACCCTTTCTTAACAGTTCCCTGTTTTTTAAACTACCTCCTAAAATTCTTATACCCATCAAATCAATTCTTTTTCAATTTAAAGAACATATCATTTATATCCTTTGAACCTTTTAAAAACTCCAAAGATTTGTTTACAAGGAAATCTTTCCTCAAAAAAACTCTATAGAAGAGGTCTTCTCCACCAACCTCTCTTGCAAATTCGTATAAGAGTTGATCTTCAACATTTTTTAAAACTGTTGTATCTTTCTTGATCTCTTCAATATCTATACCTTTTCCTACAAGGAATGAGAGATATTCATTAAAAATTTTTTTATCAAAGTTTAAAACAAAATTTTTATCCACTTTATTCTTTGATAGATATTTTGAAACGAACTCCATCAAAGCCTGTTTTGTTAAAATATCTATCTCAACTTTAGTGAGGAGTCTTTCCTGATAAACGAAATCTGGAATTATTCCCCCACCCCCATAAACTTCTCTGTTTAACTCACCGAGTGTGTAATATTTACTAGAATCCTTTTCACTTTTTTCATATTTTATTAACTCTCTGTCGATAGATCTCCCTGAAGGGGTGAAATATCTTGCGGTTGTGAACTTCAGTATCCCTTTATCTTTTTTATTATTTTTTGAAAAATCTATAACCGATTGGACAGAGCCTTTACCGTAAGTTGTATCACCAAAAATCAAAGCTCTATCCCAATCCTGTAAAGCACCTGCAACTATCTCGGATGCACTCGCTGAACCATCATCAACAAGAACAATGAGGGGAAAGAATCCTTTATATATTGGATGGGTAGCTTTGAAAACATAATCCATAGCTGGGTTTTTAGACCTCGTAGAAACTATTTGGGCACCTTTTGGTAAAAATATATCGGATATTGATATAGCACTGTTTAAAAGTCCTCCTGGATTCTGTCTTAAATCAACAATAAGTTTTTTTGCCCCTCTTTTTTCAAAAAGATCTCTAACACGTTGGTAAAACTCATTTTCAACATTTTCGGTAAACTGTGTGAGTTTTATATATCCAACAGAATCATCTATCATTCCATAGTAGGGGATAGATTTGATCTTTATTATTTCCCTTATTATATCAAAATCTATCAAAGTCCCATACCTGTTTATCTTTAACTTAACTTTTGTTCCCGGCTCACCTCTCATCAAAGATACTGCCATATCTATATCCATTCCATCAGTTGAAATAGTATCGATCATAACTATGATATCACCGGCTCTTATTCCTGCTCTTGAAGCTGGAGTGTTCTCTATAGGAGAGATAACAGTAATAAAGCCATCCTTAACTCCAACTCTGAATCCTATTCCACCGAAAGTGCCTGTTGTCTGGGTATAAAAATTCTGGAGATCCTTTTCTTTATAAATATAAACAGAGTGGGGATCAAGAGTTTTCAACATACCATTTATAGCTTCATCAAGGAGTTCTGAATCTGAAACTTCCCTATAATAAGAATCTTTAAGAAGTTGTAGAATCTGAACGAACTTTCTCATCTCTGGATTGAAGAATATGTTTAAGGATGTTGTATTTTTATTATCCTGACCGTAAGCAACCACAAACCATCCTATCACGGAGAGTGTCATAGATACCATAAGTAAAGTAAGAATTATATTTTTTTTCATCGAAAACTCCTAAATAAAATTTAAAACTATGTTGACTATCTCTTTATGTATCAGTTCAATGGATTTTGAACCATCTATTATCCTGAATCTCTCCTTATTCTCTCTTGCAAGAGAAAGGAAAGCACCTCTAACTCTTTTATGGAATTCCGTATTTTGACCTTCCATCCTATCGAAACCTTTCCTTTCTCTAATCCTCTCTATGCCCTTTTCAACATCAATATCTATCAAAAATGTTAGATGTGGTATCAATCCACCTGTTGCAAAGTTGTTTATCTCGATTACCTTCTGCTTTGGGATATTTCTTCCTTCACCCTGATATGCTAATGTGGAATCAAAATATCTATCACAAATAACTACTTTCCCACTCTTTAAAGAGGGCATAATTTTTTCAAAGGTATGCTGAGATCTACTTGCAAGATATAAAAATAGTTCCGTCAGGTAAACCATCTCTCCGTTTTCACTATCAAGTAAAATTTCCCTTATCTTTTCAGAAATTCGCGTCCCGCCCGGTTCATGGGTGAGGACGCATTCTATATTTTTCTGTCTTAAGAACTCATAAAGCAATTTTGCCTGTGTTGTTTTCCCGCAACCTTCAACACCTTCAAAAGTGATAAAAAGTCCTTCCATACTATTTCAGAGAGTATTTGGCAATAAAATCCTCTGTCTTCTTTCTGCATATTGAATCAGGGAATTGAACTGGTGGAGATTTCATGAAGTAAGATGCTGGTTCTATCTGTGGACCTGAAAGTTTATTATCCAAGGCGAGTTTCAAACATCTAATTGCATCTATTATTACACCTGCTGAATTTGGAGAATCCCAAACTTCAAGTTTCAGTTCAAGATTCAAAGGAACCTCTCCAAAGGTTGTCCCCTCCATTCTCAAAAAGCACCATTTTCTATCTTTCAACCATGCAACATAATCTGATGGACCTATGTGGATGTTTTCCTCATCAATTTTATAAGGAAGAATCGATGTAACAGCCTGAGTCTTTGATATCTTTTTACTCTCGAGTCTTTCCCTTTCGAGCATGTTCAAAAAATCTGTGTTTCCACCAATGTTCAATTGATATGTTCTATCGAGCCTAACTCCCCTATCCACGAAAAGTGAAGTTAATACTCTATGCGTTATCGTTGCACCTACCTGTGATTTTATATCATCACCTATTATAGGGAGATTCGCATCTTTGAACCTTTTCGCCCAATAATCTGAAGACGCAATAAAAACAGGAATAGCGTTTATGAAACCAACTTTTGCCTGAAGTGCCTGTTCAACATACCATTTTGTTGCTTCTTCACTTCCTACAGGGAGATAATTTATAACCATATCTGTCTTTGTATCTTTAAGAAGTTGAACTATGTCAGCAGTCTTTCCAGGTGCCTTTTCAATTACCTCTGCAAGATACTTTCCTATTCCATCGTGAGTCATTCCCCTTTCAACCTTTACTCCCAATTTGGGAACATCAGTAAATTTGAATGTGTTGTTTGGGTGTGCAAAAATAGCCTCTGAAAGATCTTTTCCAACTTTAGTTTTGTTGATGTCTATAGCACAGGAAAACTCAATATCAGAGATATGATATCCACCAAGATTTACATGCATAAGCCCAGGGATCATTTCATTCTCTCTTGCATTCTTATAGAATTCAACACCTTGAACGAGAGATGAGGCGCAGTTCCCTACACCTATGATCCCGACCCTTATCTTTTTACTCTTCTTAGCCATTTTTTTAAACCTCCTTCTTTTTTATTCCAGTCTTTACAATCAAAATTCTTTGAACCACAGTTATAAAAGTCAGGAATGTAAATAATATTATCATAAATTTGTAAATATTCAATGGTAAAAAAGAAATTACAATTAAAAATATCATCCTTTCAACTCTACCCATTAAACCTTTTTTGCACTCTATCCCAAGTCCCTCAGCCCTTGCTCTGGTATAACTAACCATAATTGAAGAGAAGATAGCAAAAATAGTTATAAGTGAATATATCTCCATTTTGTTTCTATAAAAAAATATTGAAATACCAGTTAGAACGAAAAACTCATTGAATCTATCAAGGGTTGAATCAAGAAAAGCACCAAAATCACTCACCTTATTTGTTTTTCTTGCAACCATTCCGTCAAAAGTATCGTACAAAGAACCAAAAAGAAGAACCAATCCACCGTATACAAAAAAACCTTTAGTGTAAAGTAAACCAGCACAAAGAGAAATTAAAGAACCTGTTATGGTTAAAAAGTTGGGATGTATTTTTAAAAGAATAAAAATGTTCACTATTGGACTAAAGAAAGATCTGAAAAGATTTTTTATTCTATCATTTACCATTTTTATCTCCTTCGATCAAAAGTACTATCTCTCCTTTTTTTACCCAATCCTTTTTTAAAACATCTTCGACAGAGCCCCTTATAAACTCTTCAAATCTTTTTGTTAACTCTCTCGCTACAACTATATTCCTTTTTGGATCTATCCTGTATATATCTTTCAAAGTTTCCTCTATCCTGTACGGTGATTCGTAAAATATTGAAGTTTCGTTCCTTGACAAAGCATCCCTAAGTTTTTTTTCCTTTTTACCCTTTTTCTTTGGGAGAAATCCATAAAATGTAAACGAATCTGTTGGCAGCCCCGAACCAACAAGAGCAGTAACAAAAGCAACAGGTCCGGGTAAGGGTATAACATTTACATCCTCTTTAATAGCTTCCCTTACAAGATAGTATCCAGGGTCTGAAATAAGAGGCATTCCTGAATCACTCAACAGTCCACAAATATTGCCCTCTTTAATTTTTCTTATTATCGTTGGAGTTTTTTTTATCTGATCATACTCTGTAAAAGAGATGTAATCTTTTTTTTCAATTCCAAGTTTTTTTATGAATATTCCGGTTACCCTCGTATCCTCACAAACTATAAAATCACATTCTTCTAAACTCTTTTTAACTCTTAAAGAAACGTCATCTATGTTTCCTATGTCTTTTGGAATGATGTAAAGTTTACTCATCTTTAAACATGGTATAGTTGAAAAACCCCAAAGATTTTAAGGCGAATCTAAAATCTTTCAAAGATTTTCTAAAAATTTCCTCTTTTATCTTATCGTCACATATTACATCGTATGTTTTCATAAACCTGTTAACGAACTCAGCCATAGCTTTTACAAACTCATCTTTAGTCGCAAGAACATCACCTGAAAGTTCAACACCTGTAATTGTAATATCCTTCATGAATTTGTAATCATCATCTATATGTGATTTTGCAATTAGAGCTCCCTTTTTAGCAAATGTCGGTCCATATGAAACAGCGAACTCTTTTATGATATTGTTAACACTTTTTAAAAGTAGTTGAATTGTTGGAGGTGTAGCCTGTTCTATCCTTTCAGGTAGTTTATCAAAGAGAGAAAATTTTACATTGCTACCATCCTTCGATGTTGATTTTAAAATTTGCAAAAGAAGTGATGGGGTTATGGTAACATTCAGTTTATCTCCAAAATATCCCCTTGTGGGTAAACCTTTTTCAAAGATGGAATAAAAATATTCGTTTCCTTTCTTTATTTCAAGAAAACCTGAAAACTTTTCTTTACCAAGTTGAGCAACCATTTTTTCAACTGAAATTTCCGTGTAATCTTTATCTTTCAAAATAGGTGTTAAGGTAAAAGTCGAAACCATAAGTAAAACGAGTTCTTCAGGTACTTCATAAATGTTTATTATTCCAACATTCGCTTCCTTTACCCTTTTAACAACCTCATTTATAGAGATTAACTTTCTTGAGTTCTGGGAGAATCTTGCTGCATTTATCGGCTCACCTAAAGATAGGAAAATAAGATCAACATCCTGTGGATATATCAAAGAAACATAACCATGTATCCTATGTGATCTTTCCCTTTTCCCGGCGTGAAGTATGTTATCAAAATTTATGAATTCAATGTTTGTATTTTCAAGTAGTGCTCTACCTCTTGGAAATCTCATGCTTCATCCTTTTTGTTTTCTATCTGTTCAAAAACTATAAAAGAAAGATCTGAAAATTCAAGAAATATCTGTCTAATAAAGAATAGAAGAGCCAACCTTCTTTTTCTCTTTTTATCATCAGGATCGTTAACAAGAACATTGTCAAAGAATCTATCTATAGGTTCTCTCAAAGAAAGGAGATTTTTCAAAATACCTTCATAATCTTTCACTTCAAAAAGTTTTTTATTTCTCTCTGAAACTGACTTTCCCATCTCAAAGAGTTTCCTCTCATAATCGTTATCGAAATCGAAATCAATCATTTCAACCTTTTCAATACCTTTCAAAATGTTGGTAACCCTTTTTTGTCCTTCAACCATAATTCTGAAATTTTCATCATTTTTCAAAGAAATTACTTTTTCACACCTCTTCTTTATATCGTATGGGTCAACATTACCATTCTTTAAGAAGGATCTCGAAACATCGTAATCTATGTTGAAATAATCTTTAAAAAATATTTCAACCCTCTTTTTTATATAACTGATTATCTCATCAAAAAACTTTTCACCTTTTAAAAGTGATGTTGAAAATTTAAAAGTATCAGAAAGTGAAAGAGATATTCGATCTGTAACCAAAAGTGAAATCAATGATAAGGTATCCCTTCTAACGTACATTATATCTTTACTCCCTGTTGGTTTATTACCTGAAACGAAAGCTGCTACTATATTGTCAACCTTTTCGGCTATTGAAAAAACTTTACCGAGTTCCGTTGTTGGATTCTTATCCAATGCGGTCAGAGGGAAATAATGTTCGTAGGAAACTTTTGCAATATCCTCTTCGAAACCTTTTATTTTTGCATAATGGTAACCTATTATACCCTGTAGTTTTGTGAACTCTTTCCCATCCTTTATCATATCTGTTGTTATATCAAATTTACTAACAAGTCCAACCGTTTTAAGATCGATACTTTTTAGATCATCCAATTTGAGAGTATCTAAAAGGTATTCAGCTATCTTTACATTCCTTTCAATTTTTTCATAAAAAGAACCGAGCCCCTCACAGAAAAGTGTATCCTTCAACCTTTTTTCATAATCTTCCATGCTTCTTGAAATATCGTTTTCAAAATAGAATTGTGCATCTTCAAGTCTGGATCTTATGATTCTCTGATTGTTGTTAACAATATCATCCGTTTGAGCAAAGGGCGAGTTTGAAATGAAAATGAAAAAGTTAGATAGTTCACCTTTTTCGTTTTGAAGAGTAAAATACCTTTGATGTTGTTTCAGGGCTGCTATTATGATCTCTTTAGGTAGTTTCAGAAATTCTTTTTCAAACTCTCCTTTAAAAATAACAGGATACTCAACAAGGTATGCAACCTCTTCAAGTAGTTCATCATCCTTTGTTAGAAGAAGGTCTGTTCCATTTACAATATCGTTAATACCTTTTATTATCATCTCCTTTCTTATCTCAAATGATGGTTCAACATAATTTTCCCTTATCTTTTCGAACCAATCATTACCGTTGAAAATTGGTATTTTTATATTACCAGTATTCCTGTTACCAAAGGTATAATTTCCACTTTTTAAGTTACCGATATTTATTTCTATGCGCTGGTTATTAAAAAAAGATGTAACCCATCTTATAGGCCTTGGGAATGTTATTTTCGAGTTATCCCATCTCATCCTTTTTTCAAAATCTAAAAAGTTGATGATGTTGAATATATTTTCAGAAAATATCTTCCATACTTCTACACCTTCTTCCTCTTTTCTATACCATACATACCCATCCTTAATTTCTATATCTTTCTCTTCGATATTTCTTGATTTTAAAAATCCCTGACCAACCCGGGTTATCTTTCCATCCTTGTAGAAGAGTTTCTCCTGAGGTCCTTTTAAGAGTTTAACTTTCCTTTCAGTTTTTTCTGGAATATTTTCAAGAAATAAAGCCAACCTTCTTGGGGTAAGAAATATTTTAATTTCAAAATCTTTTATGTTTCTGGAAATCAAAAATTCTTTCAGTTTCGAAGGAAAATCTCTCTGGATAGTTTTAAGTGAAGATACAGGCAACTCTTCAAAGCCCATCTCAAAAAATATTTTATTTTTCATCCTTTTCTCTTCTTTCAATGTATTTTTTAGCAACCTTTTTCGCAAGGTTTCTTATTCTCATTATGTAGTTGGCTCTCTCTTTTTGTGAGATAACACCTCTCGCATCAAGAAGGTTGAAAAAATGCGAACATTTTATAACATAATCATAAGCTGGGTATATGAGTTCTTCTGAAAGCAGTCTATCCACCTCTTTTTCAGACCTTAAAAATTGATCCATAATAAAGTCTGGATCAGATTTTTTAAAATTGAAGATGCAGAACTCTTTCTCCTGTTCAAGCATAATATCTTTCCAAGTTAAACTATCATTCCAGTTCATTTCAAGAATAGAGTTTTTTTTCTGAACAAACATTGATATCCTTTCAAGGCCGTAGGTTATTTCAGCAGGTATCACTTTCAACTGAAATGACCCGACCTGCTGAAAATATGTGAACTGTGTAATCTCCATACCATCAAGCCAGACCTCCCATCCAAGACCTTTTGCACCGAGTGTGGGTGATTCCCAATCATCTTCAACGAACCTTATGTCATGTTTTTTCAAATCTATTCCAATATGTTCAAGGCTTTTAACATAAAGATCCATAACATCGTTTGGTGCTGGTTGTAAAATAACCTGATACTGATAGAACTGCTGAAATCTGTTTGGATTCTCACCATACCTTCCATCCTTTGGTCTTTTGGAGATCTCAAGATAGGCAACATTCCATTCCCCGTTATCGAGAACTTTTAGAAATGTTGCGGGATTGAAAGTTCCAGCACCAACCTCACTGTTGTATGGCTGGTATATCAACGCTCCTTTTGAAGCCCAATATTTGGACAAATTTAAAAAAATATCCTGAAAATTCATCTTTTCTCCTTCTTAATATCGGAGCGACTGGATTTGAACCAGCGACCCCCAGCCCCCCATGCTGGTGCGCTAAACCGGGCTGCGCTACGCTCCGATATTTTTAAAAGTTAATTATATATTATTATTCATAAAATTCAATATTAAAAAATTTCCCTTGAAAAGTAATCTTTTGGAAATATAATCTTTAAAAAGGAGAAAAAATGAAAATTAAATTTTTTTCTTTATTGTTATATTTAATTTTGTTCTTTAATTTTCTTATCGCTGAAAATGTTATAGTGATTATAACTGATGGAATGAACTTCGATTGCCTATCTATAATCAGAAAGATATCCCCAGATCCTTTAAAAGGTATCTCTTTCGATAATTTTTCACAAATATTTTACTGTGAAACTACTGCTGATAACACATATATTACCGATTCTGCAGCATCAGGAACAGCGATCTTTACAGGTTTTAAAACTGAGAATGGATTTATAGGAATTGATAAAAATAAAAAAAATGTCGAAAATATAATAGAGTTTTGCAAAAAAAATTCTTTTCTAACCGGAGTTATCACAAACACGAGGGTCACCCATGCAACTCCAGCTTCAACTTACTCTCATGTTGAAGATAGAAACAGTGAATACGATATTGCATTACAACTCAGCCAAAAGGATATAGATCTGGTTATGGGTGGAGGATTAAAATATTTTCTGAAAGAAAACAGGTTCGATAAAAAGGACCTTTTAAAAGAGTTCACAAAAAAAGGATATAGGGTGGTTAAAGAAAAAAATGGATTGAAAGAAAGAACTGATAAAAAAGTTATAGCATTATTTTCTAACTCACACCTTTCTTATGAGTTTAAAAAGGATACCGTTAAAGAACCTACGCTAACAGAGATGGTTGATTATGGATTGAATTATCTTTATGAAAGATCGAAAAAGATGAACAGAGAGTTCTTTTTGATGATAGAATCCGGAAGGATAGACCACGCTTCACACTATACAGCATTCAAAGAACTTATCTTTGAACTTCTGGAAACTGAAAAGATGGTGAAAAGAGTTCTTGATTTCGCTTCAAAAACAAATACAACCGTTATACTAGTTTCAGACCATGCAACTGCAAACCCTGTTTTCGTGGGAACATTCACAGATTCTTTACTCCATACTATGGATTCATACTTCATCAATAATGTGGATACCTCTTCAAAAGAGAACCTTTTAAAAACGTTGAATAATTTTAAAATAAAATTCACAGATATTTCAGAGTTTTCGGTAAATAAGGAGGAAGGTTCCTATAAAGGTGATCATACAGGGAGTGATGTTTTAGGATTCTTCTACTCTAAAAAATTTAGAATAGAAAAAATTTTTTATAAAAACTCTGAACTTTTTGAAATTATGAAAAAATCTTTAACGGATAAACTGTGAAAAAAATTTTATCTTCTTTAAAGATTTTAAGTGAAAACATTTTTACAAAAGACCTTTCTGAAGGTGGTTCAGGAAACATATCCATAATTCTTGATAAAAATAGAAAAAATAGAGTTTACGGTGAAGTAAAAATTCCCGAAAAGTTGAAAAACTTAAAAGATAAATCTTTTCTCATAACATCGACTGGAAGCAGATTCTATAAGATTAAAGATGAGCCTAAAAAATATATATCGATCTTTTCAATAGATAAAAAAGGTGAAAAAATTTTACTTTTAAACGAAAATAAACCCTCCTCAGAAATCTTTACACATCTTACGATTTACGATTTTCTATTTAAAAAAGGTTACAATATAAAATGTGTAATTCATCTTCATACAAGATACTCTCTTGTTTTAGCGTCATATTTGAATAAGAAAGATTTTAACCTTAATCTTAAAAAAACTCATACGGAGTTTGAATTGATTTTTAAAAGGGAAATAGAAATAGTTGAAAGGCTAAAACCCGGTTCTTTAGAACTCGCAAAAGAGTTAGGGAAAAAATCTATAATATCTGATACTATAATTCTAAAGGATCACGGAGTCTTCTCTTACGGTAAAGATCCTTTTGAAACTTACGATAGGATTGAGATATTGGAATCAATATCTAAAATATACCTTTTAAAAAGTTTGTTTACGAAAATCTTTTAAAAATATCCTCAACAAATCTTAAATAATATTTTTTATCGAAAAGTTTATCCAACTCTTTTTCAGAGCAGTGTTTTAATATTTCCTTATCTTTTTTAAGAAGTTGTTTAAAATCTCCCCCTTTTTCCCATGATTCCATAGCATTCCTCTGAACAAGATAGTAAGCATCCTCTCTTGTTAAACCTTTCCCTATCAAAAAAAGTAAAACTCTCTGGGAAAAGATAAGGTTGTTTGATGCAAGAAAATTCTTTTCAATATTTTTTTCATAAATTTTTAAATTTCCTACTATATAAGAGATTCTGTCAAGCATATAATCAACAAGTATCGAAGCATCAGGGAGTATTATCCTTTCGACGGAGGAATGACTTATATCCCTTTCATCCCAGAGAGCAATGTTTTCAAGTGAAGAGAGAAGATACCCTCTCAAAACCCTTGATAATCCACACATCTGTTCACAGAGAACTGGGTTTCTCTTATGTGGCATCGCAGAAGAACCTTTCTGTCCTTCAAGAAAAGGTTCCTCAACCTCTCTCGT
The DNA here is from genome assembly GCA_001508335.1 of candidate division TA06 bacterium 32_111. GTDB lineage: Bacteria > Hydrothermota > 32-111 > 32-111 > 32-111 > 32-111. The sequence continues at coordinate 104,736 of LGFX01000006.1, read as the reverse complement.
TTCTGTTCTTTGGAGAAGTCTTATCTGCAATGCGAGTTTTTCTATAATAGAACCTATTCTTGTGAGAAGGAAAAGATAATCGGAATAGATATCCCTTGAAACTATCTGTGATGAGATCCTCGAAACGTTTAAAGATAACCTTTTTAAAGCTATCTCTTCTATTTGGGGAGGGATGTTAGCATAGTTCCCAACAGCGCCAGATATTTTTCCCCTCGCAATACTCTTTCTAAAAAATTTTATCATATCTTTTACTCTATCAAGGTCATCCACTATCGTGAGAAATTTTAAACCTAAGGAAGTAGTTTCAGCATGTACACCATGTGTTCTTCCAACTATCGGAATATTTTTTGTTTCCAGAGCCTTTTTAAAAAGAGTTTCCCTAAGATGTGAAACACCTTTATCTATAAGGTTTAATGATTCCCTTAATATAAGAGCATTTGCAGTGTCAAGCATATCAGAACTCGTCATACCCATATGAATGTATTTTGAGTTCTCACCAACATTCTCTCCAACAGCGGTTAAAAATGCGATAACATCGTGTCTTACAGTTTTTTCTATCTCTTCAACCCTTTTGATATCAAACTTCGCTTTCCCCTTTATATCGTTGTATACATCTTCACTGATAACATTACTTTTCATATATGCATATAGTACAGCGAGTTCAACTTCAAGATATTTTTTGTATCTATTCTCGTCAGACCAAATGTAAGACATCTTCTCTCTTGAATACCTTTTTATCATCCTATCTCCCATCAAAAGAATTTTTCCAAAGATCCTCAAAATAACCTATAAAATCAAGTGCTATCTCTTCACCTTCAAGTAGAGTGTTAGCTTCATTGTTAGAATTTACAGCACTTATAGTCCAGTTTGTAGAACCAACCATAACATAGAGTGTATCTATTATAAAGAGTTTACAATGGGTTGTAACAGTCAAAGGGTCATACCTCACGTCTACACCATAAGATTTGAGTTTATCACCAACCTTATGGTTTGAATTTGTAACATCACTGTTCCAATCGGATTGTTCAAGCAAAACTTTTACAACAACTCCCCTTTCATGTGCAACTATTAGTCTATCTACCAATCTTGTAACTTCGTTATCATATTCGTAACTGTTTATATTGTACATAACACAGAATATACTCTTTTGGGAATTATCGAAAAGAGAGAACATTAAAGGATAATAATCCCTATTGCATACCATCTTTGCTTTAGTTGGAATAAGGGTTAGAGTGTCGTGTACAGGGTAATCGTCGTTATCAACTGCTGCTGGTTGGCAACCTGATATAATAAAATAAAAGAATAGAATTGTAAGTGATAAGATTTCAATTTTTGCTTTTTTCATAATCCTCCAAAAATCTTTTTATACCTAAATCAGTTAAAGGATGCTTTATAAGTTGAGTAAAGACTTTGTAAGGAATGGTTGCTATATCTGCCCCCATTTCGAGAGCATTTAAAATGTGAATCGGATTTCTTACTGAAGCAACGATAACCTTTGTTTCAAAATTGTAATTTTTGAATATCTTCATTATCTTTTCTATTATTTTTATACCCTCATCAGAAATATCATCAATTCTACCTATGAAAGGTGAAACATAGGTGGCACCAGATTTCGCAGCAAGAACAGCCTGAACTGGAGTAAAAACAAGAGTAACGTTAGTTTTTATTCCAATATTTTTAAGAGTTTTTACGGCTTTCAAACCGTTCTCGGTCATAGGTATTTTTACAACTATATTCTTCGAGATGGAGGCTAAATTTTTCGCTTCCTCTATCATCCCTTCATATTCAAGAGAGTTAACCTCAACTGAAATTGGTCCTTCAACCACGGATGCTATAAGAGATACTATCTCTTCGAAACTTTTTCCAGTTCTCTCTTTCTCTTTAAGGATGAGAGAAGGATTGGTTGTTACACCATCAACTATTCCCTTTTTAACAAGATCCTTTATTTCATCAAGATTTGCACTATCTATAAAAAACTTCATAAGACCTCCTTCAATAATAAGCCCTATAAAATATTAAACCTTCAGCAGGAGCGAGTTTCCCTGCATATTTTACATTCCTAACTTTCAACAGTTCTAAAGGGTTAGCAACTATTTTCCCCCTTCCGTAACCTATTGCCGTTCCAACTAAGAATCTGACCATATTATGCAAAAATCTATCCGCTCCGAATGTAAAAACCAACTCTTTTCCTTTTATCTTTACTTCACTTTTACTCATATTAACAACGTTACTTTCGAGCAAAGATTTTTTTCTACAGAATGAAGAAAAATCATGTTTTCCTTTAATCGCTTCAACAAATTGTTTTATTTTTTCATAATCCATCTTGTAATCAACCTGCCAGTAAAAATCCTTTTTTAAAGGACTGTTGCCGTTGTAAACATAGTATTTGTAAACTCTCATTTTACAGGAAAACCTTGCGGAAAAATCATCATCCACTTTTTTTATAGAGTGGAAGAATATTCTCTTTTCTATCAGGGAGTTTATACTATGTAAGAATTTCTTCATATCTTTAATCTTTCTTTGAGTTTTAAAAGAGAAGGGGTATCTGTAAGCTGAAACACCAGCATCTGTTCTTCCAGCACCTACAATTCTAATCTTTTCACCTAAAATTTTTAAAAGAACCTCTTCTATTTTGTCTTGAACAGTGTTTTTTGAAGGTTGACTCTGCCACCCCTCAAATCCTCTTCCATCGAATTCACAAACAATAAGATACTTCACTTGTTGATTATAAGATTTATCAACCTATTGGGGATATATATATGTTTTACCAAGTTCCCATCTTGAAGATATTTTTTCACCACTGGACTTGAAAGAGCCTCTTTAAGAAGTTCATCCTCCGTAGTATCTTTTTCAATCTCCATTCTATCTCTAACTTTTCCATTTATCTGTATTACAATAGTTATCTTTTCCTCTTCAAGATTTTCTTTATCATACTCAGGCCAACAGGTAAGGAATACTGAATCCTTTTCGTTGTAACCTTCATATATCTCCTCAGCAAGGTGAGGTATAAAAGGTGAGATGAGTTGAGTGTATTTATACATTACAAAATTTAAAAACTCAAATGAGAGGTTTTGTTCTTCCTTATAAAGGAGATTCAAAAGTTCCATAAGAGAGGCTATAGCTGTATTATGGTTGAAACCTTCTATATCCTCTCCAACCTGTTTAATTGTTCTATTCAATTTAACATAGAGTTTCTTTTCAACTTCATTTTTAGGGGTGTAATTCTTAACCAAAAGTTTATTATATTTTGACGCGAATTTATCAAACCTTTCAAGAAATCTCGAAATTCCAGTTATACCATCCTCAGACCATAAAGCATCCTTACCAGCAGGTCCTATGAAAAGTTCGGTTCCTCTTGCAAGATCTGACCCATATTTATCAACGAAAGGACCAACAGGAACAGCGTTACCTGCCGATTTTGACATGACCTTTCCATTCTTATCCATTATCATTCCCTGGTTGAAGAGAGCCATAGCTGGTTCTTCAAAAGATAAAAAGCCGAGGTCTTTTAAAACTTTTGTGATGAATCTAAAATATATAAGATGACCGTTAGCGTGTTCAGCACCACCTATATACATATCAACTGGTAAGAGTTTATCAACAATATCCTTTTCGAATATCCTTTTATCATTTTTAGGATCCGCATATCTAAGATGGTACCAGGAGGAATCAACGAATGTATCCATAGTATCGGGGTCCCTTAAAGCATCTCTGCCACATTTTGGACATTTCACATTCATAAAATCTTTATGACTTGATAATGGTGATTTACCTTTGGGAGTAAAATCAACCTCAGATGACTCTGGAAGTAGAACGGGAAGTTCATTCTCCGGCACGGGAACTATTCCACATTCTTTACAATGTATCATAGGTATAGGAGCACCCCAATACCTCTGCCTTGATATGAGCCAGTCCCTCAATCTGTAGTTTACACTTCTTTTACCGTAACCTTTTTTTTCTATGTAATCTGTAACCTCTTCCCTCATCCTGGAAGAGTCCATATTCGAAAACTCCAAAGAGTTTAAAGTTATCCCTTCATCAACGTAAGCACTTTTGGAAAAGTCCCATTCCGAGTCCTTTGGTTTAATAACCTGTATTATTTCAATATCATATTTTTTAGCAAATTCAAAATCCCTCTGATCGTGAGCTGGAACACCCATAACCGCCCCTGTTCCATATCCAGAGAGAACATAATCACAAACGAAAAGTTTAACATCTTTTCCGTTTAAAGGGTTAACACAATAGTATCCTGTAAAAACACCATCCTTTTCCTTTTCAGTTGAACTCCTTTCTATCTCACTCTTCTTTATAGATTTCTCAATATACTTTTCGATCTCTTCCTTCTTTTCTTTATCAAAACTTAATTCTTTGATTATATCATTTTCAGGTGCTACAGCGAGAAAAGTCACACCAAAAATAGTATCAGGTCTTGTTGTAAAAACCTTTATACTTTTGTCTGTCCCTTTGATTCTGAACTCTACAGTTACCCCCTCAGATCTTCCTATCCAGTTCCTCTGCATCGTTTTTATATTCTCAGGCCAATCCTTTAAAAGTTCCAGACCATCGAGTAACCTCTGAGCGTAGGATGTGATTCTAAAATACCACTGCTCAAGTTCCTTTTTTGTTATCTCGCTACCACATCTCCAACATTTGTTCTGCTCAACCTGTTCGTTTGCAAGAACTGTTTGACATGATGGACACCAGTTAACATTAGATTTTTTTCTGTATGCAAGCCCATTCTCATAAAGTTTTATAAAAATCCATTGTGTCCATTTGTAATAATCCTCTCTGCATGTTATTACCTCTCTATCCCAATCGTATAGTAGTCCCATCTTTTTCAAAGTTGAAGATGAAACAGCTATGTTGTTGTATGTCCATTTGTCAGGTTCTATACCTCTTTTTATAGCTGCACCCTCAGCAGGTAAACCGAAAGCATCCCATCCGACTGGATGTAAAACATCATATCCGTTCATGATTCTGTACCTGTAAAGGACATCCCCTATAACGTAGTTCCTTAAATGACCCATATGGAGATCCCCTGATGGGTATGCAAACATTTCAAGTAAATAATATTTCTTTTTTTTGGGATCGTTTTTAAATTTTTCAAGTGAAAGTTCCTTCCACCTTCTATTCCACTTTTCCTGTAATCTTTTTAAATCTCTCTCCATACTAACTATTCCCCATATCTTTCAACTTCTTTTCAAGCATCTCTATTCTTCCAGTAAGTTCAAGTTCCTTCTTTCTCTTAAGTTCAAGCCTCTGGGAAAGAGCTATCTCCTCTTTTCTTTTTGCAACTATCCTCTGAGTTATTTCAAACTCCTCTTTTCTCTTCTTTTCAAGATCCATGTTTGAAATTCCTCCACCTGATTGAACACTCTGTGGAATCTGTGATGCTTGCATTTTGAGTTGGTTTATCCTTTCGGAGAGTTTCTGTTCCTCATTTCTTTTTACTTCAATATCACTTATTATTTGCTGAAGTTGTATCTTAAAAGTATCTATCTGATTTTTCAACATCTTTAATTCCTGATCAGATGTTTTGCCCTCCTTAACTTTATCTATCTCTTCTTTAAGATTTTTCTGTTTTTCAACAAGTTCATTGATTTTGTTTTCATAGAACTCAACCTGTTTTCTCTTTTCATTTATTTCCTGTTCACTTTCCTTTATTATTCTATCAACCTCATCGTACTTTGAACCTGTCTCTTGGATCTTTTTTTCAAGTTCAGCGATTCTCTTTTCTTTATTTTTTATCTCATTCTGTTTTGAAGCCAGAGTTTTTTGAATTTCCTCCTCCTGCTTTCTCAGTTCCTCTATCTTTGCCGATCTCAGGTTAACGAAATCTCCACTTGCTGACAGTTTCGAAGACAGGATTAATGCGAATATAAAGGAAAGTATAATTCCTACAATTATATTTAAGATAATTGCGAGAATAGGGGATTCTTTTTTCTCTCCACCCTTATCCTCAAAAACAACTTTTTTAAGACCTAAATGAACTTCTCCCCTCTTTTTATCTCCAGTTTTTATAGCCAGTCCAATGTCAATAATGTTACTATCAGCTTCCTGGATCAGCCTGTTTTCACTCTTTAGAAGTTTTATGTTCGGATAGTTAAAACTTTTCAAAACATTTGTAGGTTTTTTTGAGTCCCCAAAGAGAGTGCCTTCAGAATCAACAACAAGAACATAATCTATAAGGCCACCCGAGTTTTTCACAGTGGAAATTACAACATCCATTATTGGAGCTTCATCTTCGTCAAGAAGAGGTTCCAGAACAGCACCAGCGATAACGGATGCGATACTAAAACCCATTTCTGTTCTTTCGTTTTGAAGGAGTTCTTTCGTGTTAACCTTTTCTCCTGAAGATTTTGTTGGAGTAAAAAGAAAAACTATAATTGCATTGATACACAATATTACAAAAATTGAAATTATAAACAAGGTTATAAAGGTTGACTTTTTCATAAAAACTCCTTATGTTTATCTTTTTAATATATTAAAATATCTAATACAAGTCAATAGTTAAATCAAAAGAGTTTGACAAGGTTAATACTGAAAAGTAGATAGAGATTATCTTTTATTATCAGACCTTTTTCTTTATTGTAAACAGGTATTTCAACCTTTCCAAAATCACCCATATTGAATAGAAGTCCAGTCTGATAGAATATATCCATATCTCTACCTGCTATTATGAAATCCTGATAAAGAAAATTAAGTTTCAATCTGAACCTGTTAAATACAAAGTAAGTTTTGGTTGAATCTATTAGGTATCCATAACCTGAAGAGATATCGGTCAGAGTGACACCATATTTCGAAAAAGTTTTATTCTTTCTATCGAACAAAGCTCCCCTTTTCGAAAACAGATTTATCGATGTTTCTTTGTTACTCTCATCCTTCAAAAATTCTCCATCGTATTCTATACTTCCTTTGAAAAACTTATAATCGTAACTCGCATCAAAATTTGTCTTCAATTTTGCAGATTTGAAATCAGAGTATATAACGGGGCTGTAAATTTTTGAATCCATTTCCCCTTTAAATTTTACATCTTTAACCTTTTTATAAAATCTGTATTGCATGTTAAAAGATGCCACTTTTCCCTCTTCAAGAAGGTATTTGAAATATTCTGAAGGTGACAAACTTTTCCTAAAATAGTATGAAACTTCAAATATCTGCCCAAAATCTTTTTCATTCTGAAAATAGAAAAATTTTGGTTCAACATATAAAAGTTCTTTTGTGAATTTGTAAAAAATTCCATTTCCAACATGCCCATCCTGATAGGAGTTGAATTCACCATCAACATAAAAAGAACTATTTTTAATATTGTAACCTGCAAAAAATCTACCATCAAAATCTCCTATAATGGAAAAGTATGGGGAAGAAATTTTAGGAAGATCGAAAAAATACAAACCGATCCCTAAAGAGGTTTTATCAAGAATAGTGTATTTTAAGAATGGAAATATGTAAAGGTTGTAAGCATCTATATCAAAAATTTCCGGAAAAAAATGTGTTCTAATCTTTTTTTTCAACAAGTTGTTATTGTACTTTATATCCAACGAGGAATATGTGGGGTCAATAACAATATTTTTAATAACATTTTTTTTCAACTCTATAGTATCCTTATCAACTTCACACCTTAAAAATTTCGAACTTTTATCTTTTAGATCTATCCTTACATCCACAGGTAAATCGATTAAAGCATTGTTCTTTACTACAAATTTAACCCTCTCATTATCATCAAAAACTTTTGAAAGATAAAAATCTGTGTAAACATTTTCATAGATAAGATATTTGAGATAAGTTTTGTATCTCCCTTCACTCTTTTGGACGAGAAAATTATAAAACTCCTCTATGGTTGGATGTGAAAAGTTGTACTTTTCAAAATACTCTTTCATATAAAGAGCAAAGGTATCTTTACCAAAAAGGTTCTCCATCTTTTTAATTATAAGATAACCTTTCGAGTAGAATACGCCATAGTTATCATCCTTTGTATCTTTGGATGAATAGTTTATTGGAACACTTTTTTTATTCTTCTGAAGATTTAAAAAATTAAGGTAGTGTTGAGTAAAAAGATCTATTACTTTTCTACCAAAAAGTGTAATCTGGTTTTTCTGATGGAACTTATTTTCCATATAACTTATCTCGGAGTAAGTTGCGAACCCTTCATCCATAAAAGGTTCTATAGCCTCATTTGACCCACTAATAAGGTAAAACCATTGGTGGGAGATCTCATGACATAAAACGTCTTCAAGATATTTGTAATCTAAAATCTTTCTGAACTTTTTATCTATACTTATAACTGGTCCCATGACTATAAACTGTGGATATTCCATTCCACCGCCCGCTCTCAAAAGTCCATCAACTATAGTCAACTTATCGTAAGGGTATGGGAAATACTTTTCAGAGTAAAATTTTACCATCTCAAAAACATTATCAACAAACTCATTGTAAGTATTATAATTTTTTCTATCACACACTATTTCAACTTCAAGACCATCTTTAAATTTTTTAATGTAAGAGAAATCTTTCCTGAGAGAAAATGCTATATCGTTCACATTCCTCGCTGAAACCTTTACAACCTTGAACAGTGTATCATCATTTTTATCAGTTTTGTATTTGTAATTTTTATCCTTTAGAAGTGAATCGAGAAATATCGAATCCTCTTTCTCATACTCTACTCTTCCAGTTGAGAAAAGGAAATATTCTTTGGGAATTTCAATTTTCAAAAAGTAGTCGCCATATTCGTTGAAAAATTCACTGTTCTTTCCTATTTTGAAATCAGCCCATTTTTTATCTTTGTAGACTGCAACTTTTGGATACCATTGCGAAATGTCATATTTCCCCTTTGCATAGCCTTCCCTTAAGAATGGATATGGAACCTTATTCTTAAAATAGACCTTTAAACTTATAGAGTCGTTTGGAAGGATTTTTCTTTTCAACTTCAAGTACCCAACGGTTTCATCAACAACGAAAGAATCGTTCCTTTCTCCCTCCTCGAAAATTGAATCAACTTGCGTGAACCCTTCTTTTTGGGGATCAACTTTCTTTTCAAAGAAAGGACTACCATTTCTAAAATAGTTAGCGTAAAGATGGAAAACGATCTTATCAAGTGTATCCTGAGAAAAATTTTTGTAGTTAATAATTGCATAACCACCTATCTCCTTTTTTTGATCATCAAGTCTGAGATCGAAAAAATAATCGCTTCTGTTTGTTTTAAAAGCGAAAAGTGTTAAAGAGAAGATAGCCAAAAAAAATAGAATCGATTTTTTAAACATTTTCAAACTCCTTTTTAGAATAAAATAACATCACTAAGAAGGATATCACCGATATAAAAATTCCCATAAAAAGATCCAAAGGTATAAAGGTTCTATCTTTTTCTACGAAACTGCCATCTACCGGATTTGTTATAAAATAGGGTTCTTTTAAACTATCTTTCTTTTTAAAAAGGTAAAAAGGCTTTTCAGAAATTTTTTCAAAATTAGAATTTTCAAAAAGGTATGGGAAATGTAAAATTTTTCCATCTTTAAAACTTTTAACCATATATATCGTCCCATTTCCAAAAATCCTTAAAGACCCATCTATATAAACTAATCCTGATTTCAAGTCCTTCACATTTTTTAAATATTCTTCCTCAACTCTATAATCTTTAACATCTTTAAAATCTCCAGTGTAGAATATTATAAGTGTATCAGAAAAACCATCCTTGAAATCTATTCTTATGAAATCTTTAACATTTAAAATTATTGGAATATCCGGAACGAAAAGATAGTCGTAATTTAAAGTTAAAGGATTGAAAAGAAAATTTATATTTGAAAAACCACCCTGCATTATCATTTGATCATCGAAAAACTCAACATACTTTTTGAAGGTAAAATTCTGATAAAGGTTGAAGGAATAACAATTATAGTAAACTCCCCTGTTTCCAAATGTAGAATACCTTTTTAAGGTTTCAAGATTATCTGTCTTAAAATAATCTTTTATGTAATTTTTATAAAATAGAACATTTTCAGGTATATAAGTAATAACATATTTATCTTTCAAAAAATCGTATGGATAGTTTTTTATACTTTTCAACCTATCGTATTTTAAAATTCCTCCTGTCGATAAAAAAATATCAAAAAAGGTTATAAATACTAAAAGAACAAATTTCATTCTTTCGGTAAAAACTTTTTTCAACATTAGGTAGAAGAATAGAGAGTATATCACAAAAAATATTATCTGAACGATATACCTTTCATAACCGAACCCTTTCATGAGAATCAGAGTGAGCAAAAGACCAAAAACGAAAACATTAAAAATAATAAATTTTTCATCAATATTCTCAAACATATCAAGAGCAAAAGAGAAGATGAAAGTTGTTATAAAAAGGTATAAAGATCTCGTTGGAGTAAGGAATATTTTAATACCAAAAAGATCAAAAAATGAGAGGAGAAGGAAAAAAATTGGTATTAAAATCTTTCTAAAGTTTCTAAATTTTTTTTTGAAAAAAGTGGCAAACAAAAAATAGTTGAAAGAGAAGAAAAATATCATGGAAAAATAGAAAGAAGTTTCATTTATGTTAAAAAGACCATTGTAGGAACTTTTAAAGATGGGTGAAACTCCTCCGAAAAGATCTGGAAAAATAGAAAGGATAAGATATTTTAAAGGTAAAATGTTATACTGAAGTCTAACTCTGTAAGAGTATTTGAAAAGGTTTAAAGTAGGCATTAGAACGAATAGTGATAAAAATGTCGAAAAGAAAATTATCATAAATAAGTATAAAAAATTTTTTGTACTCCTATATTTTGTAAGAAAGATGAAAAACGATAAAAAAACTGTATAAAAGAATATCTGTGGATGTCCACCAATTAAAACAAGTAAAAAGAAAAGAACAGATAGTATAAAATTTTTCCTTTTCCTATTTTCAAAAAAGTTTATAAGAAAATAGAGTGTTAAGGGTGATATTGAAAGAGATGTTAGAATAGTATAATGTGGAATATGAGAAACAAAAAAAGAAGAGAATGTAAAAATTACAGATAAAAGAAAAGAGTAATCTTTTTTAATTTTCAGTTTGTATAATAGTTTGTAAACACCAAAGAAAAAAATTATAACATTTAAAAGAATCAAAAAATTAACTGTTATAAAAATATCAAAAGGCAAAAAAACAAGCCAGTTTAAAGGGTAATAGAAAGAGTTCTGTATATCCTTGTATATTGGAAATCCGAGTCCAAAAGATTTTTCGTAAAGAGGAAATTTAAAAGCGGATAAAGAATTTTTCAAAAGAGTCAATTTTGGAAGATACTCGTCGAGTAGATCCCCGTCCAAAAAACCGTAACCAAAAAAAATCTTATAAAAGAATATAAAAAAAAGGATAGTAAAAATAAATATTTTTAACTTTCTATCCATTTTTTTATTATAGGTTATTTATCTTAAAGGTCAACTTCTTTTCTTAAAACTATGAAACAGGAAAGCCCCAAAGGGAAGATGTTTTTCAAAGAAAGAACAAACTCGAAAGAAAAAATTTTATCAAGTAAAAGGTTTGTTAATTTACCCATCTTTTTAACATCTGAAATTTCATCGTAGGAAAAAAATTGAAAAATAAACTTTCTAAGAAAAACTATCAAAGGGAAAAGGACAAAATTCCAGTATATTTTATCTTCTGTTGAAAAACCATAATTTTTAAATTTTTTCAAATCTTTCCTTTCGAATCTGATAGAGTTATCAACAGCAAGGTCATGTTTTGAATACAAAAAATCAAACATCGGCAGATTCAAAAAAATATAACCATCCTTTTTTAAAACTCTGTTGTACCCCTTTAAAACTCTATCAAAATCTATTCCCTTATGTTGCAAAAGGTCAAAGGAAAAAATGATTTCGAAAGTTTTGTCTTTAAAAGGAAGAAAGTTGGCATCACCGTTTACAAGTTTATCACAATACTTTCTTGCATATTTAAGTGCATAAAAATTGTAATCCATTCCGATACTATTTTTTAAATCTTTAAGATCTCTTCCAGTTCCACAGCCTGAATCAAGGATCAATCCCCCTTTATAATATTTATTAAAGAAATAAGAAACTATCCTTCTTTTGTTTCTAAACCAGAAATGGTTCTCTTCAACCTTATCGACATTATCAAACTCAATATCTCTCATTTGAAAGAATTTACCCCGTATATAACCTTTTTTATCTCATCTTCCGTCATTTCCGGGAATATAGGTAAAGATAGTTCCATTTTGGATAACTTTTCAGAAAAAGGTAACGAATACTCCTGATAGAAATATTTCTGTTTATGTAAAGGATATGGGTAGTGAACTTCAGTTAAGATCCCTTTTTTTAAAAGATGCTCTTTCAACTCATCTCTCCTTTCTGAAAAAACAGGGAAAAGGTGACCGTTTGAAGTTTCAAAGTATCTTAAAGATGGTAGAGTTACATTTTTATTGTTTAAACTTTCTTTGTAAATTCTCATTATCCTTCTTCTTTTTTCATTTTTAATCTTTAAACTTTTAATTTTTTCAAGAAGAACGAGTGCCTGAATTTCATCCAGCCTGCTATTTATACCCTCCTGCATAGCTGAGTATTCCACTTCACGCCCATAATTCCTCATCCGCTGAAGATTTTCGTAAAGATTTTTATCATCAGTTGCAACAGCCCCACCATCACCCCAGCATCCGAGATTTTTTGTTGGATAAAAGGAAAATGCTGAAAGTGTTGAAAAGTTGCCTGTATGTTTATCATCTATGTATGTATCTATAGATTGGGAACAATCCTCAACAAGCGTTATTCCTTTTTTTTCACATATATCCTTGAGAATTTCGACATACTCTGCCTGACCGTAAAGGTGAACTGCAAGGAGAGTATCTATTCTTTTTCTACTTTTTTTAAATTTATCTATATCTATAAGCCCTGTGTTATCGTAGGTATCGAAAAGAACTATCTCGCAACCTGCCCTCTTTATAGCCTGTGCACATGGAAGTGGACTTGAAGCGCATAGACCAACTCTTTTTGATTTAAGTATTCTAAAAATAAGAAACAAAGAATCGGTTGCGTTACCAGTTCCAACAACATACTTTTTACCTATAAAATTACCAAAGACTTTTTCAAACTTCCCATTATAATAGCCAAGAATAAATCTTCCCCTTTGAAAGAATTCATCAAGTCTTTTTTTTATCCTTTCAAACTCTTCCCTATCCCTGTTCAACTGGCAGATAGGTATCATAGATAATAACCTTTATATTTCTGATAATAATCATAGGTATTTTTTAAACCTTCCTCCAAAGTAGTTTCCTCTTTATGGTTTAAGAACTCTTTGGCTTTACTGATATCAGGTTTGAATGATCCAATGTCTATACTTTTTAACTCATCCGGGAAAGGTACATAGATTATAGAGGACTTTGGATTAAGTTTGACAAGTTTTTCAGCAATAAATTTTAAGGGATATGAATTTTCTGAACCAACATTGAAAATACCTGTACTTTCAACCAGTATACTGTTGTATATTGTTCTCACAAGATCCTTAACATAGAGAAGGTCCCTCAAGGTTGAGCCATCAGAATAGAGTTCAATAGGATTGTTTGTTATAACTCTGTTGAAAAACCAACCAATAAATGATAACCTCTTATCTTTGATGTGCATTCCTTCACCATAAATGTTTGACAACCTTAAAATGGTTAAAGGAAATCCATAATATCTTGAATAGAGAGAATAGTACATTTCGGTTGTGTACTTGTTTATACTGTTTACATCAATAGGATTAAGATTTGAATTCTCGTCAACAGGGAATTTTTCCTGTCTTCCATAAACCTGTCTTGTTGAAATATAAATAACCTTTTTATTTTTGAAATTCTTTAAAACCTCTAAAAATTTTATATGCTCTATAGTGTTGTTTTCAATATCGAAAAGTGGACTTCTCATTGAATCATAGTGACTTATCAAAGCGGCAAGATCAACCACACAATCTGAATTTTTTATCTGCTCTTTATATTTTTCAGCATTACCTATACTGTCCTCAATAACATTCACCCTCTCTTTTTTAAGATTTATCAAATGAAAATCGTTGTAACCTGATGAAACATTTTTAGAATCTAATATCGTTACATTTAACCCTTTTTCAAGAAGGTACTTTGAAAGGTTATAACCTATAAAACCAAGACCTCCAAGAAGTAAAACGGATTTAATTTTTAACTTTTTCATAAACACCTACACCCTTTTTACAATTAGATTATACCATAAAACTATCAAATGTAAAAACACAACAAACAGTCTTTTAAAGTTAAAAAACTGTGATCTCCCAAACTTTCTCTCATAATGGTTCACACCAACCTCTTTAACTTTACAACCTTTAAGTTCTATCTTTTTTATCATCTCGATACATATAGTTCCAGATTTTGAAAAGAATTCTTCATCTTTGAAAATATCTTTTTTTATCATCCTGAAATCACAATCTATATCTCTCAATTTTATTCCAAAAAAAAATTTCATGAATGTGTTGTAAAGTTTACCTATTATGATTCTGTAAAGTGGGTCATTCCTTAAAATCTTGTAACCGTTAACAAGAACTGTATCCTCATCCAAGACTTTTATAAGTTTTTCTATCTCTGCTGGGTCGTATTGACCATCTCCATCAGTGTAGAAGAAATATTGAAACTGAGCATTTTTCAAGCCATCAACAATAGTTATACCGTATCCCATATTCCTTTCGTGTAATATAACTTTCAATTTTGGATTCTCTTCTGCTTTTTTCAATAGAAGTTCCCTTGCCCCATCGGTTGAAAAATCATCAACAACTATAATCTCATAGTCAAGAGTATATTTTTTCAATCTCTCTTCTACCCTATCAACAAGTTTCAGAATATTTTCCCTATCATTGTAGCAGGGAAACATTGCTGAAACACGAATATTTTTTTTCATCCCTCTTTCAATTTTTTCAGAAGTATTGGAACTACTTCAAAAAGATCGCCGACTATTCCATAATCTGCAACCTGAAATATTGGTGCGTTTGGATCCTTGTTTATCGCAATAATTACATCAGAGGATTTCATTCCAGCAAGATGTTGTATGGCTCCAGATATCCCTATTGCTATATATATTTTTGGTGAAACTGTTTTACCTGTTTGCCCAACCTGATGGGAGAAAGGTAACCATCCATCGTCAATACAAGGTCTTGAAGCACCAACAGCACCATTTAAACTTTCCGCAAGTTCAAAAACCAACTTGAAGTTTTCTTTACTCTTTAAACCCCTTCCACCTGAAACTATTATATCCGCATCAGAAAGGTTAACAGTCTGTGTTTCATCTTTTGTGAAAGAGATATACTCTACCCTTCCATCAACCATCCAATCTTTGAACTCAAAATTTTCAACTATACCTTTTCTACTTTCATCAACAGGTGCCTCTTTGAAAACTTTATGTCTTACAGTTGCCATCTGAGGCCTTTTATTTGGTGTGACTATGGTTGCCATAATCGAACCACCTGCTGCTGGTCTTGTTTGTAAAAGTTTCCCATCTTCAGAATCAATATCGAGTTCTGTGCAATCTGCGGTAAGTCCTGTCTCAAGTTTAGCAGAAACTCTCGGAAAAAGGGATCTTCCAAGATTTGTTGAACCTGATAGGAAAATTTCAGGTTTATATTTTTTTACTACCTCAACAACAACGTTAGTGTAAGTTGAATCAACAAAATTTTTCAAACTTATGTCATCAACAACAATTACCCTATCTGACCCTCTTTTTATGAGTTGATCGGAAAACTTTTGAACATCGTATCCCAAGATCAAACTTATAAGTTCAACATTCCTTTTATCAGCGAGTTCCCTTCCTTTGTTCAAAAGTTCCAACGATACTCCCTCTATCCTATCTTCCCTGTTTTCTATAAAAACCATTACTCCTTTATAATCGTTCAACTCCATATTAACTCCTTAGATGATAGATTTTTTCTTCAACTCGTTTATCAGGTTCTCAACATTCTTTTCCTGATTATCATCAGAAAAGATTATATTCTCTTTTTGGATCGTTGGTGTGAAAGCTTTGGTTACCCAGGTTGGGGAACCTTTGAACCCACATTTCGAAAGATCTATTCCTAAAAAATTTGCATCCCAAACAGGTATCTCCTCTTTTTTTGCTCTAATCTTCCCCCTCAAAGATGGAAGACGTGGTTCATTCAACTCTTTAATACAAGTCAATGCTGCAGGTAGTTTTACTTTCAAAGTTTCATAACCATCCTCCATACTTCTCTCAGCTATAAGATAATCCTCTTTTATTTCAACTATCTTTCTAACAAAAGTTATCTGAGGTATATCTAAAAGTGATGCAACCTCTGGTCCAACCTGAGCTGTATCTCCATCTATTGCCATCTTACCGAAAAGTATAAGATCGAAACTTCCAATTTTTTTAATCGCTTCGGAGAGAACATAACTTGTTGCGAGTGTATCACTTGCAGCAAAAGATTTATCGGAGATAAGAATCGCTCTATCCACACCCATTGATATAACTTCTCTTAAAGCGCTCTCAGCCTGTTTTGGCCCCATAGATATCGCTGTTATGGTAGCTTGAGGGAAATATTTCTCTTTTATCCTCAAAGCCTCTTCAACAGCGTAAAGGTCAAAGGGGTTAACTATGTTTTCAACACCTTCCCTCTTTATAGTTTTTGTTTCAGGATCAAATTTCATCTGACTGGTGTCAGGCACCTGTTTAACACAAACAATGATATTCATAGGTTCTCCTTCTCGATTTTTTTTATTGCAAGTTTGGCTGCCTTTTTTTCACTCTCTTTTTTACTCCTTCCAAATGACTGTGAATAGTATTTACCATCAAGATAAACTTCACATTTGAATCTGTCTTCCCTGTAAACTTCAGTTTTGAATTCAGGTAACTTTTTATATTTTGAAAGTGATAACTCCTGCAATCTATTTTTCGCATAAAAATCATCAGGCATATCTTTTGAATTCTTCAATACCAGTTTGAAGAATTTTTTTGCTCCCCTTATTCCTTTCTCAATATAAATAGCACCAAAAACTGATTCTATAATATCCTCTTTTATGGAATCAGGTATACTTTTCAAAGATTTTCTATCAACGAATATAATTTCATCAAAATGGAGTTTCGAAAAAATGTAAGATAGGTTTTCCCTGTTAACTATCTCACTCCTTTTTTTCGAAAGTTCACCTTCGTTTAGTTCTTTTAACTTTCTGTAAAGGTGTTCAGATGTTAAAAAGGAAAGTATTGAATCACCCAAAAATTCAAGCCTTTCGTAAGATCTGCTTTCACCCTTTGAACGGTGTGTTAAAGATTCTTTCAAAAGTTCAACATTTTCAACTTCAATGTCTGTTATCTTTTTGAACATTTCTTTTAAATCTTTATCATTCATATTTAGCAAAAGCGAGAGTTACATTGTGCCCTCCAAAACCGAAAGAGTTGGAAAGAGCGAATTTTATATCTTTTTTTACAGCGCTGTTAGGAGTATAGTTCAGATCACAGCTCGGATCCCTATTCTGGTAGTTTATCGTTGGAGGAACTATTCCATTTTTAATCGCAAGTATAGTCGCTATAGATTCGACTGCACTCGCAGCGCCAAGGAGATGGCCATGCATAGATTTTGTACTTGAAATATTTATATCATAGGCTCTATCTTTAAAAACCTTTTTTATTGCGAGTGTCTCCATCTGATCGTTCAACTTCGTTGATGTCCCATGTGCATTTATATAATCAACATCATCTACAGTTTTTCCACTCTTCTTCAAAGCAAGCATCATACATTTAGCCGGGCCTTCGCCACTCTCATCTGGTGCAGTTATATGGTAGGCATCATCGTTGTAACCGTAACCAGTTATCTCTGCATAGATTGGAGCGTTCCTTTTTAAAGCGTGTTCTAAGGATTCTAGTATTAAAACAGCTCCACCTTCAGCGATAACGAAACCATCCCTTAAGGCATCAAAAGGTCTTGACGCTTTTTCAGGTTCATCATTCTTTGTTGAAAGAGCCTGCAAAGCTATAAAACCACCAACAGAAAGTGGTGTTATTGAAGCCTCAACACCACCACAAACCATGATGTCAGCATTATCGAGTATAATCTGATTGTAAGCATCCGCTATAGCATGTCCACTTGAAGCACAAGCGGAAACGATAGAAAAATTTGGACCTTTCAGTTTATATCTTATAGCAACATTACCTGATGATGAGTTCACTATCATCATCGGCACAAAGAAGGGGCTTAACCTTTCAACACCTTCTTTTAAAAATATGGAATGCTGGTTTTCCCATGTTTCAACTCCACCTATCCCTGATGCTATAATAACCCCAACTCTATCCGTATCTACCTTATCGAGTTCAATCTTCGAATTTTTAAGTGCCTCATCCGTTACATATATTGCGTACTGAGTTACCCTATCCATCCTTCTCATTTCTTTTTTGTTTATAACAAACTCTGGATCAAAATTTTTCACTTCTCCAGCGATTTTCGATGCGAAATCCGTGGTATCGAATTTTGTTATCTTTGTGATTCCACTTTTACCTGCAAAAAGATTTTTTGAAAACTCTTCGAGATTGTTGCCTATCGAGGATATTACTCCAATACCGGTTACTACAACCCTTTTCATCAGATTATCTCCTTTTTAAAAAAAGAAGCGGGAATTCCCGCCTCAAATTTATTTTGCTATCTTGCCTTCTATATATTTTGCGACATCTCCAACAGTTTTCAAATTTACATAATCTTCCTGAGGGATCTTTATCGAATAGATTTTTTCAAGTTCGTTAACAAGATCCATAAGATCCAAAGAGTCCGCTCCTAGATCCTGCATTATGTTTGCGTTTTCGTTGATCTTGGCTTCATCGATGGAAAGATTTTCAACCAAAAGTTTTTTCACTGTTTCGTAAACTTGTGACATTAAATACCTCCTTATTTGTTCTACATCAACATTCCACCATCACAATGAATAACCTGCCCGGTTATATAACTTGCTTTATCTGAAGAAAGAAATAAACAAAGGTTAGCTACATCCTCCGGTTTACCCATTCTACCAAGAGGGATCAGTTTTGCATACTCTTTCACAACCTCTTCTGGAAGTTTTTTTGTCATATCAGTTTCTATGAATCCCGGAGCTATAGCGTTAACTCTCACATTTCTTGAGCCCACCTCTTTGGCAAGCGATTTTGTTAAACCTATGATACCTGCTTTACTTGCAGCATAGTTTGCCTGTCCCTTATTTCCCATAATACCTATAACTGATGATATATTTATGATAACACCTGATCTTTTTTTAATCATGTATTTAACAACACTCTTACTACAGTTGAATGTCCCTTTAAGGTTAACGGATATTACTTTATCCCATTCCTCTTCACTCATACTTATGAGAAGGTTATCCTTTGTTATTCCAGCGTTGTTTACAAGGAAGTCTATTTTTTCATACTTTTTTATAATTTCTTCAACAACCTTTTCTACCTGAGAAAAATTTGAAACATCAACTTTAAAATAATCGAAAGAAACACCGAATTTTTCAACTTCACTTCTCGTTTCGTTCAGATTTTCATCTATAAGGTCGAATACTATAACGTTTGCTCCCTTGGATGCAAAACCTAAAAGTATACTCTTTCCAATTCCCCTCAAACCACCTGTGACTATGACATTTTTACCTTTAAATTCCATATTCACTCCTTAAAAAAATTTTTTATCTCTTCATCCTTTTCAAAAGAGAAAACTTTTTTATCTGGAAACATCTTCCTTGCAATACCACTTAAAACCTTGGATGGCCCTATCTCATAAAAATTCTCATAACCGCTTTTGGATAGATTTTTCAAAATTTGTGTCCATCTAACAGGGCTAACGATCTGCTCTTTCAAAAGTTTTTTTATCCTTTCTGGATCATCCTCAAAATCAGCTGAAACATTCATAAGAACATAACATTTTGGTTTTTTAAACTCAAAATTTTCTATAAAATCTGAAAACTCTTCATAAGCGTAATTCATAAGTGGTGAATGGAAAGCACCAGAAACGTTGAGTTTTATAACCCTTCTTGCTCCCTCTTCACTCAACTTTTTGGAAACCTCGTCTATTCCTTCATCCGTACCTGAGATTACAGTTTGTGCGTCTCCATTATAGTTTGCAACCACAACACCCTCAATGGATGAAACTATTTTTTCTATCTTTGAAACATCCAAACCTATAACTGCAACCATACTCCCTTTAGCCTTTTCTCCAGCAAAACTCATCAACTCTCCCCTTTTCCTTACAAGTTTTATCGCCGTTTCAAAATCGAAAATATCAGCAACAAGAAGAGCTGAATACTCGCCAAGAGAGTGTCCACAAACAGCATCAAATTTTATTTTATCCTTGATAAGAGAGTAAAGAGAATATGAGTGTAAAAGTATTGCCACCTGAGCGTTCTTTGACTCAGTAAGAATATTTTCAGGTCCTTCAAACATTATCTTAGAAATATCATCGTTTATGATTTCAGAAGTTTGATCGAAAAGTTTTTTTACTGTAGTGTGCTTGTAAAGATCGAAACACATCTTAACGTACTGTGAACCCTGACCTGGGAACATTAAAACATTTTTCATATCACCACCTTATAACCGAAGCACCCCATGTGAAACCTGCACCAAAAGCATCTATCAAAATTATATCACCCTTTTTCAGAAGACCATCTCTGTTCATCTGGTCCAACGCTATAGGAATAGAACCTGCCGATGTGTTTGCAGTTTTATCTATGTTCACAAAAACCTTCTCTTTTGGAACTTTCAAATACTTTGCGGTTGTATCAATTATTCTAATGTTAGCCTGATGAGGGACAAACCATTTTATATCCTCTGAAGATATGTTAGCCATAGACAACGCTTTTTCAGCAGCCATCTGCATAGTGTTAACAGCGTATTTGTAAACCTCATTTCCTTCCATATGTATTGTATGTAGTTTTTTTTCAACGGTTTCAAAAGTAGCTGGGTTTCTGGAGCCTCCAGCTGGCTGATGTAAAAGATTTTCCATATTTCCATCAGCACCTATATAGATTGAAAGTAAACCTGATTGGTCATGTGATTCTTCAACAACGGCACAACCAACTCCATCTCCAAAAAGAACACATGTAGATCTATCATTCCAGTTTGTAACTTTGGAAAGGGTTTCTCCACCTAAAACGAGTGCCCTTTTCATAGATGTTGAGTTTATAATACCATTAGCAATAGCGAGTCCATATATGAAACCTGAACATGCTGCTGAGATGTCAAAAGCAGGAATGTTGGGAAGATTCAAGGCTTTTTGAACATATATAGCTGTTGAAGGAAAAAGTTTATCAGGTGTTACAGTTCCAAAGATTATACAATCTATACTTTTGGGGTCTATATCGAAAGTTTCAAAACACCTTCTTGCTGCTTTCACTCCAAGATCACTCGTTGCTTCTTCCTGTGATGCTATATGTCTTTCTTTTATTCCAGTTCTCTGGGTTATCCATTCATCACTTGTATCAACCATCTTTGTAAGATCGTCGTTAGTCAGAACCTTTTCAGGAAGATATGAACCTGTTCCGATTATTTTAATCCTTTTCACCTTCACTCCTTTCAAAAACTCTCTTTATATTTTCAACAAGATTTTTTGAAGCAAGATATTTAGCGTTCATTATTCCACTTGATACCGCTTTTGGATTTGACTTCCCATGACCTATAAGAACAACACCATTAACACCTAAAAGTGGTGCTCCTCCATATTCATCGTAACTGGCTTTTTTCAAAAATTTCTTTATCGAGAAATAAAAGAAAGGTAATCCTAAAAACCCGGGAGCAGAGAGAGTTAAACCTAAGATCGCTAAAGGTAAAGGTTTTAAAGATGTTTTAAGATTATCTTTAACCCAATTTATCATCCCTTCTGCGAATTTTAAAACTATATTTCCCGTGAATCCATCGGTTACTATGACATCAACCTTATCAGTGAAAAAATCTCCACCTTCTATGTTTCCATAAAAATTTATGTTCTTATCATTACTTATAAGTTCGAACGCTTTCTGATATATAACTGAGCCTTTTGAGTCCTCTTCGCCTATTGAAAGCAATCCGACTTTTGGATTCTTTATACCTCTCATAACTTTCATATATTCTATTCCAAGTAGTGCGAACTGGTATAAATTTTCAGGTTTCGGATCAGGGGTAGCACCGAGATCAAGAATAAGAGGATGTTTACCAATAGGGAAGGTGAAACCTAAAGCAGGTCTTATAACACCCTTTATCCTGCCAATTTTCATAAGGGAAAAAGCGAGTATAACTCCAGTATTACCTGGTGAAAAGAAAGCATCAGCCTTTCTTTCCTTAACGAGTTGAAGACCTTTTGCCACAGATGAATTCTTTTTGTTCTCTAAAGCCCAAGTTGGCGTATCATGCATATCAACATCATTTTCGGAACCAACAATATCATACCTTACTGGGAAATCCCTATACCTCTCTTTAAGGTATTTCTCAATAAGAGTTTCGTTACCAACGAAAATTATGGTATCTTCACTTGAAAGTCTCTTTGATGCTATGTAAGCACCTGCCATATTAACTTCTATCCCTACATCCCCTCCCATAGCATCAAGAACTATTCTCACTTAAACCTCTTTTTTAATAGTTATATACTCTTTTCCTTTATAGTATCCACAGTTTGGACAAACGGAATGGGATCTGGTTAATGCACCACAATGTGAACATACTGTTAAAGATGGTTTAAACAGTTTCCAATGTGTTCTTCTCTTTCTTCCTCTTGTTCTCGAATTTCTTCTTTTTGGTACAGCCATTTTTCCTCCTAAATATTACATTTACATTTTTCATAATTCAAATTAACACCACACTTTGGACAGATACCTTTACAATCATCCTTACAAAGATTTTTTGAAGGTATCGCAGTAACGACTATGTCCTTTATATAATCGGTTATATCACATAGGTAATCTGTAAAGTTAATTATATCGAGTTCATCACCAAGATAATCCTTTTTCAAAACGAAAAGAACCTCTTCAGAAAAATCTCTTTTGAATCTTTCCAGACACCTATCACAAATAAGTTCAAGGCTGAACTCTATAATCCCTTCAAACTCTATTTGGGTTTTATGTATGTTGTTTACCTTAAACTTACCTTCTATGTAAAGATCTTCGTTAAAAAAGTCGTATTCATCCCTCTTTATTACCCACTGGAAAGTTTGAACAGATATTCCAGCAGGTATAGAGGAGACATTTATATTTATCATAAGTTTTTTATTATATAACTGAAATTTCTTTTGTCAAGTATTTGGGGTATAGAACTATTGACAATATTGAAAGAAAAATGTAGTATGTTTTTTATGAAAAAAATGGAAAAGTTAACAGTTTTTTTACTCTTCGCTTTCATTCTAACATTTAAACTAGACTCTATTACAAAAGTATGGGTAGATGAACCCTGGTATGCTAACACCGCTTACAATTTTGCAAAGAGCAACATACTTGAAAATACAAACGTTGGAATGAGAGGTGGTGATGATAACTTTTTCTATACTTTTCTACTTGGTTTGTTTTATAAAGTTTTCCCAACTACACTTTATTCTGGAAGATTATTCTCTTCCATCCTGGGCTTGATCCTCTTAACTATTTTTTTTAAATATATTGTTGAAAAGAATTACTATATCTCTTTTTTAAGAATCTTAGCTCTGGCTTACATAATCACAAATGTAAATTACATCGTTATTTTCAGAACGATAAGGCCAGAGTCTTTGGGTATTCTCCTTACGATGGTTTCAGTCTATTTACTCTCTCATCCTTTAAATGTAAAGAATACAATACTCCTTTCGATATTTTCGTTTCTATCATTCTTGACACATCCATCCTATGCATTTCTCTCTATTTCCGTTTTTATAATACTACTCTTCAATACCATCTTTAATGGAAAGGAAAGTAAAAAATGTTTAATATATTTTGTCTTAACTAATATTTTTCTAATATTATTGTTTATCCTTTTTATAATTCTCATTAAAAAACAATCACTTCCCCTATTCTTCAAAGACTGGTTCCCAAGGGTAAATGACACCAAAGGATTAAAATTTGGATCAACTTTTTATAAAATTAAGGATTTCGTAAAAGATTACTCTTTAGGTATAAAAAGAGTTTTTATACTTTTCTATGAAATTTTATCTGTAATAATCGGTATTTTTTATTTCAAGAAAAATGAGACTTACAAAAACCTTTCAATATTAGCGGTATTTTTTTTATTTTTCAATTTTTTCATTCTAAAACAGATAAGTTTAAGATTCTTTTCAACCATATCATTGTTTTCCTTCCTGATAATTCTTGAAACCATTAAAAATTGTAAAGAGGAAAAGAAAAGTTTTAGAACCACTCTTTTTACTCTTTTGACTGTGATATACATTTTGAACAACTTCGCCGGAATGATCTTTCTCTATTCAAAAGATAAAAATAATACCCCTTACAGTCTAATAGAAAAAAGAATATCTGAAACTGTTCCTGAGAACACAGTCACACTCTCTCTTCTTAATCTCTGGTTTCCTTTAAAAAATACTTACAATATTAACGAATACACACTGTTAGAAAAAAAAGGATTCAAAACTTATGAAGAGATTTTAGAGAAAAATAAACCTGATTATATAATAATAACCGAATATTTAACACGGGCTGAAGCAACCACAAGTGGTAGATACCTTGGCAATTCTAAAAAAAGATTTTTTACTGACTACATCAATTTTGTTTTTCACTATATGAAAGATGGATATATGTTATTCGATACTATAGAGACGATAGGATATGGCACAATAAAAATATTTAAAAAAGAACCTGCTACCGGGAAATGATCAGAATAATTATTCCAACTCCAATTAAAATTATACCTATAACTTTTAGAGAGTTTATTGTCTCTTTTAAAAAAATAAAGGATATAAGGATAGTTGAAAGGTAAATAAGTCCAATGATTATAGGTTGAGTAAAACTTAACTCACTCTTTGCAATCATAACAAGCCATACCAGAAAAGAACAGATGTACATAAACAAACCTGTTAAAAGTTTAAAGTTCTTTAAAATTTCTATAAAAAATTTAAGAGAGAATCTGAACTCCTCAACGGAGTTAAAACCTACCTTTATCAGATACAGCCCTAATACATTAAAAAAAAGATAAAGAATTAAAAATAAAAAGTACATATATTAATTTAAATTTTTCCTTTCTTTAATGATATAATTTTTTCTATTAAAAAGTAAAAAAAATACTCTTTCAAAATAATAACTAAAAATGTAGAGGGAAAAGAAAACAAAAAAACTGAGCACAGACAACGTTTCTCCGATCAGCCATATTTTTATATCCATCCCATCAAAAATCATCAGAAAGAGGTAGAAAAATATGGTTACCATAGATAAAATTAATCCAATAAGAAGCAAAATCTTTAAAGGTTTGAGACTAAAACCAAAAATACCGGATAATGCAAGATTTAACATCTTTTTAAAGGAATATTTCGACTCTCCATGTACTCTTTTTGAAGGTTTATATTTTATTTTAAAGGACTTAAACTCATAGTTTGCTATCAGTCCTCTCAAAAAGATAAAAGGATCTTTTTCTTTCTTTATTTCCCTGACAACCTTATCCGTTATCAATCTGTAATCGGCACTTCCCTCATCCATTTCTATTTCTGAAAGGTATCTGAAAATTCTATAAAAAAGTTTAGAAGTGATCTTCTTAAAAAGATTCTTTTCATCTCTGTCATCCCTTACTGTATAAACTATATCGTAACCTTCATAAGATTTTTTTATCATTTCTTCGATCAACTCCGGAGGATGCTGGAGATCAGCATCCATACTTATGACAATTTCTCCATTGGAATTATCTATGCCAGCTTTCAAAGCGAGTTGATGTCCAAAATTTTTTGTAAAACTAAGACCCTTAATATTTTTATTCTTTTCACAGATCGTTTTTATTTTTTCAAGAGTTCTATCTGAACTACCATCATCGACAAGAATAATCTCATAACTGTTTATGTTCATTTTTTTTACAATATTTTCAACCCTATCAACTATTAAAGGAATATTGCTCTCTTCATTGAAACACGGGATAACTATAGAGACTTTTACCTTTTCCATAACAAGTATTATATGGGGTTTTCATTAAAAATCAAGAAAAAAAACCCGGTTGGAAGCGAGGCCAACCGGTTAGGGAGGGAATATGAGATTGGTATTTGAAAAGAATATAACCATTTTTTCAATTTTGTCAAGTCATTACAATCAAAAATTTTTCTTTTTCATCCTAAATATCCTTGAAATCAGAACTTTTTTGTCAAAATTTTTTTTTGAAAAAAATTATAAAAAAAAATCAAAAAAATTAGTACTCCTAAGTTTCAAAAATATTGGGACTTATAACTTTTCCTAATTTCTTTCCAAAATTCACACTATACTTACCTATAAGGATTATAATTTTTAAACTAAATTTAAAATTTTAAAAAAATTTTCTATTGACAATTTTTAAATGATTTATATAATATTCTTTTTAAAATTTGGGCCGTTAGCTCAGCAGGTAGAGCATCTGCCTTTTAAGCAGGGGGTCACTGGTTCGAATCCAGTACGGCTCAAACTTAATAAGGAGATTTTATGGAATCTCGGCTCTTTACAAACTTTGAAAAAGAAGAGATTGAAAAGATTCTCTCCTTTATGAAAAGAAGAAATTTTGAAAAGGATACGCTGATTTTCAAAGAGGGAGATGAAGGTGACGAACTCTTTCTTATAGATAAGGGTGAAGTGGAAATATTTATTGAGAGAAAAGATAAAAGGATTCTACTCGCGACTTTATCGAGAGGAGATTTTTTTGGAGAGATGGGCATTTTAAGGAGAGATAAAAGATCCGCTTCAGTTCTTTCAAAAACATATCTTGAAACGTACACGATTTCAAGAAGGGATATAGAAAAATTTTTGGATTTGTCAGGCAGAATAGTTGCAAAATTTTTTATAAACATTTCAGAGGTTCTTGCTGAAAGGATAGCTGCTACAAACAGGGAAGTAGAAAACTGGTTTTTAATAAACGACGCTCTTGTAGAGAACGAAACTTTTAGAAATTTATATTTTAAAACTCACAAAAGGTGATGTCTCCATCGTCCAGTGGTTAGGACACAGCTCTTTCAAGGCTGCGACACGGGTTCGACTCCCGTTGGAGACGATGGGCGGTTAGCTCAGATGGTTAGAGTGCTTGCTTGACATGCAAGAGGTCACTGGTTCGACTCCAGTACCGCCCACCATTAAAAGATTATGATAAGTATAAATGGGATAGATTTCGAGTTTAAAAAAGGAAATAAAATTTCCGATTACACAAAATCTTCAAACAGTTTCAAAGACAAAAAATTTTTCGTTTTTGAAAAGGATGGAAGATTGTACGATATTGATACAACCGTTGAGGATGATTCCAAAATTATTCTACATAATTTTGAAAGTGAAAAAGGAAAGGAGGTTTACTGGCATTCAACTTCACATATACTTGCAATGGCAGTAAAGATATTTACAAAGAATTTAAAAGGCAACGAAAGGAATGTTAAACTCGCCATAGGACCTTCTATAGAGAATGGGTTCTATTACGATTTTGAGTTTATAGATTATAAGTTCTCAGAGGAAAATATCGTAGAAATTGAAAAGATAATGCAGGAACTTATAGATGAAGATATCCCTTTCAAAAAGGTTGAGATAAAAAAAGAAGAACTCTTAAAAATCTATAAAGAGAAAGAGGAAAAATTCAAAATTGAACTCGTAGAGAATATAGATCAGGAAATTGTAACATACTATGAAAACTATTCTAAAAAATATGATTTCAGATTTTTCGATCTATGCAGGGGTCCACATCTCCCATCATCAGGGTATATAAAGTTTTTTAAACTGATTTCTACGGCAGGTGCATACTGGAGAGGTGATGAAAAGAAAGAAATGTTGACAAGGATCTATGGAATCTCATTTCCTGAAAAGGATATGCTCCTTCAGTTTATTTCAAAGATGGAGGAAGCAAAAAAAAGGGATCATAGGGTTTTAGGAAAAAAACTTGGAATATTCTCTATTTTTGAAGAGACGGGACCTGGGCTTATTTTCTGGAACACCAAAGGAGGAATGATACGGGATATTATAGAAAGGTTCTGGAAGGACGAACATTTAAAAAGAGGTTACCAACTCGTTATAACCCCTCATATATCAAAATCCGACCTATGGAAGAGATCAGGGCATTACGACTTCTATAAGGAGAACATGTACATTTTTAAAATAGATGGTGATGAGTACGTTTTAAAACCTATGAACTGTCCAGGACATATTCTCATATACAAAACAAAAATACATTCCTACAGAGATCTCCCCATAAAATTTGCAGAACTTGGAACCGTTTACAGGTATGAGAGGAGTGGAACTTTGCATGGACTTTTAAGGGTTAGAGGTTTTACCCAGGATGATGGACATATTTTTTGCACTCCCGACCAGTTGAAGGAGGAGGTTGAAAAAGTATACGATTTTGCTATTTTCATGATAGAGAAATTTGGATACAAAAAATTCTTCGTTGAACTCTCAACGATGGATAGAGAGAACCAATCCAAATATGCAGGAACTCTTGAAGAATGGGATTTTGCACAGGAGAGTCTAAAAGATGTTCTTATAAAGAAAGGGGTAGATTTTAAAGTGATGCCCGGGGAAGCGGTTTTTTATGGTCCCAAAATCGATATAAAACTTGAGGATGCCATTGGAAGAAAGTGGCAAGGTCCAACAATACAATTCGATTTCAACCTCCCAAGGAGGTTCGATGTTACCTACATTGGAGATGACAATAAAGAGCATTACGTTTACATGATACACAGAGCATTGTTAGGTTCACTTGAGAGGTTCATAGGTGGTTTGATCGAAAACTATGCAGGTAAATTTCCCTTATGGCTTTCTCCTGTTCAGGTATCCATACTTACTGTAAGTGAAAATTCTGTTGACTATGCTAAAAAAATATGTAAAATACTTGATAGAGAAAATATAAGATACGTTGTTGACTTTTCTGATGAAAAGATCAACAGTAAAATAAAAAGATCTGAAGAAGAGAATATTCCTTTCATGCTTATAATAGGTAAAAAAGAGGCGGAAGAAGAAAAATTGAGTGTAAGGATGAAAGGGCATGGAGATCTTGGAAAGAAAAATTATAATGAGTTTTTAAAACTCTTTTATGAAAATCTTTAAAAGAAGAAGCAAAACACCGCTTCTCGCCTTAAGCAAAAGCGAAAAGGCTAAATATATAAAATAAAAGAAGGGTGGTTTTGCCATCCTTTTATTTTTTTAAGGAGGTTTTTATTAAGACAAAAAAAGTAAGGATCAACCATCAGATAAAAGCAAAAGAGGTAAGACTTATCGGAGAGAATGGAGAGGCTTTAGGTATAGTTTCCGTTGATGTGGCTTTAAAAAAAGCTCAGGAGGCGGAACTCGATCTTGTTGAGATAGCACCTAATGCGAATCCACCTGTCGTAAGGATAATGGATTTTGGGAAGTACATGTACGAGATGACTAAAAAAGAAAAAACAGCAAAGAAGAAACAACATCAAACAGAGATAAAAGAGATCCATTTCAGACCATCCATTTTCGAACATGATCTTGATATAAAGATCAACCAGGCTAGAAAGTTCTTTGAAAAGAAAAACAAGGTTAGGTTCGTTGTAATTTTCAGAGGAAGAGAGATGCAACATTTTGATGATGGCTTAAAGATACTTGAAAAAGTTAAGGAAAAGATTTCAGATATAGCAATAGAAGATTCAAAACCAAAGATTGAAGGTAGAAGGATCTACCAGATATTCTCTTTCAGCAAAGAGGGTTTGAAGAAAAAGAAAAAAGAGGAGGAACAAAATGCCAAAGTTGAAAACGAAAAAGATGGTAGCAAAGAGATTTAAACTCACAAAAAATGGGAAGATAAAAAGGTCTAAGGCTAATAAATCGCACATTTTAACAAAAAAAACATCTAAAAGGAAAAGAAGATTGAGAAGAGCCACAATAACAGATAAAACTAATGTCAAAGCGATAAAAATGGTTTTGCATAATTAATACAGGAGGACTAAATGACAAGAGTTAAAAATTCACCGGTGACTAGAGCGAGAAGAAAAAAATGGATTAAAAGAGCATCAGGTTCTTTTGGTAAAAAATCTAACGCTTATAAATCGGCAAGATCTGCGGCAACAAAAGCTTTAGTCTATGCATATAGAGATAGAAAAAAGAAAAAATCTGAAATGAGATCTTTATGGATAACGAGAATAAACATAGCATGCAGAGAGCATGATATATCCTATTCAAAATTCATCAATGGATTGAAAAAGTCAAATGTTCTACTCGATAGAAAACAGTTATCCGAGATCGCGATACATGAACCAGATGCCTTTAAAGAACTTGTTAAAATTGCAAAATCTGTTTAACCTTCTTATCATTCTTCTTTTTCTAACAGGATGTGTTGACCAGAACAGGAAGGTAAAAACATTTAACCCTTTGCCTATGACACCAGGGCAATTTGTGGAGTATACAAAGGATTCTATTCCTTACGATTCTCTCCATATAAGATTTTTGATACTGGATCTGAATCCAAAAGGATTTTTACTTGAAACTGATTATGTAACTCAAAAGGAGACTTTGAAGATAAAAACCTTCCATAACATAGATGACAATTATCTGATAGATACTTTTACTGTCCAATATAACAACGAAACCCCTTTGAAATTTATAAACCCAGGGGGGAATTTTATATTTGACTCCCCTGTTTCTAACATAATGTTATGGAAAAATTATGTTGATTCGACAAACTGGAGAAGTTTAAACATAAAAAATAGATCATATATAATCTTCCCTGTAAAAGTTAACACCGACTCAGTTTACTATTGTGCAGATATTCCAGTTTTCAACTCTTTAAGAATGAGGATAAAAAATGATGTTTTAGTAGTTGAAAGGTTCGGGAACAAGGGGGAAGTATCATTTTTCAAAAACTCAAAAGAGAAGTTTTTTTCAGGTGGAGATGGTCAATTGCCAGAAAATTTAAAGAAAGGATTTACACCTTGACAACAGTTTAAAATGCTCTAATATTATTATGGAGGAAAAATGGATAATTTTCTGGAAAAGATAGATAAACTAAGCAAATATATAGATGATCTCACTTCAAAATTGAAAAAACTTGAGGATGAAAACACCACTTTAAAAAGTAAACTTGAACATATTGAAAAAAGGGATGAAGAAGCCTTAGCAAAACTTGAAGAAGTCTTAAAAAAAATAGATGATCTTTGATTTAATAGGGATAATAAACTATGTCTAAAAACCAGACGAGAGAATTAACTTTACATATTTTCGGTAAGGACTTTTTTATAATGACCGACGCAGATGAAGAGTATACGCAAAAAGTAGCTCAATTTCTTACCGACGAGATGAACGATATAGCAAAAAATTTTTCTGGTGAAAAATATGAAAAGATCGTTGTTATTGCTTCTATGAATATTATAGATAAATATTTTAAATTACAGAAAGAGTACAAAGAGCTGGAAGAGAAACTTAACGATCTTGTAGAAAAAATTAAATAGTTTATATATCCCTGCTTTACTCGTGATAGTATATTTTGCTGAACCAACACTATGAGTTAGGGAACTTGAATTGACACTATTAGCAAAATTCCAATAAGGAATTGTCGTGAAAGTGCCTTATGGTTCCCACCTTTAACAAAGGGCTCAGGCAAATAATACACACGGTACGGCGGGGATTTTAATTAAGGAGTCTAAAATGAACATGAATTTGATTTTCACAATAATTGGGACATTACTTATAATAATACTCGGTTTTGTAGGTTATGCACTCGGTTACTATTTGGGCAAGAAATCTATAGAGAACAGGTTAAAGAGTGCCGAAGAAAAAGCAGTAAAAATAGTTGAGGAAGCAAAAAGGGAGGCTGAAGCACAGAAGAGATTATCACTTTTAGAAACTAAAGAAGAGATAGCAAAAAAGAATGAAGAGTTTGAAAAAGTTGTTAGAGATAAAAAGAACGAGATAAGAAGGGCTGAACAATCCATAGAGGACAGGGAAAAAAATATTGAAAAGAAGAATGAACTTCTAACCAAAAAGGAAACAAAACTTTTACAGAGAGAAAGGGAGCTACTTTTAAAAGAAAAAACTGTTAAAGCAAAGAATGATCGTCTAACAAAACTTATAGAGGAAGAGAATTTAAAACTGGAACAGATCGCACAGTTGTCCAAAGATGAAGCTATCAAGATTTTGATGCAGAACCTTGAAACTGAAGCAAAACTTCAAGCAGCTAACATGATCAAGCAGATAAAAGAGGAAGCATTACAGAAAGCACATAAAGAAGCGAAGGAGATAATTACACTCGCCATTCAGAGATCTGCAACAGATCATGTTGTTGAATCAACGGTAAGCGTTGTTTCTCTTCCAAATGAAGAGATGAAAGGAAGAATTATTGGAAGGGAAGGAAGGAATATAAGAACTTTTGAAAATGCTACGGGAGTTGAAGTGATAATCGACGATACACCTGACGCGGTAACAATTTCCGGCTTTGACCCTGTAAGAAGGGAGATAGCGAGATTATCACTGACAAAATTGATTTCCGACGGAAGAATCCATCCAACAAGGATTGAAGAGATAGTTCAAAAAACAACGGAAGAGATGGATGAAAATATTAGAAATATTGGAGAGGATACACTCGCAGAAATGAACATTTCAAATATCCATCCAGAGATGACAAAACTCATAGGTAGATTGAAATATAGAACAAGTTATGGACAGAACATATTACAACACTCTAAAGAGGTCGCATACCTATCCCAGATGATGGCTGACGAACTTGAAATTGAAAACAGTTTTCTGGCTAAAAGGGCTGGACTTCTCCACGATATAGGCAAAGCTGTGGATCAAAACTTTGAAGGGACACACACAAAAATAGGTGTTGAACTTGCCAAAAAGTATGGTGAGGATCCTATTGTTATAAATGCCATTGAAAGTCATCATGGCGATGTTGAGCCAACGAACCTTATTTCTGTTCTCGTTGCAGCAGCGGATGCTATATCAGGGGCAAGACCTGGGGCAAGGAGAGAGACTCTTGAAGCGTATATAGAAAGGCTTGAAAAACTTGAAGAGGTTGCGAACGGCTTCAATGGAGTTGAAAAGGCTTACGCCATCCAAGCTGGAAGAGAGGTAAGAGTTATAGTTGTTCCAGAACAGATTTCTGATGCTGAATCTGAAGAACTATCCCACCAGATAGCAAGAAAGATTGAACAGGAATTAAAGTATCCCGGACAGATTAAAGTTACGGTTATAAGGGAAACCAGATCTATAGATTATGCAAAATAATTTTAAGGTAATTTTTATCGGAGATATCATTGGGAAATCTGGAAGAAACGCTTTACAGAAAGGGATAGAAGATTTAAAAAATATTTACTTACCAGATTTTATAATAGTTAATGGAGAGAATCTCGCAGGTGGTTTCGGTATAACAAAAAAAACAACAGACATTATTTTTTCCTTTGGAGTAAACTGTATAACGAGTGGTAACCATATATGGGATAACAAAGAGTATATAGAACTTTTAAAGGATGAAAGGATCTTAAGACCTTTAAACTATCATCCTGATCTTCCAGGGAAAGGTGCAAAAGTTTTCAACGTTGATGGTATAGATTTGGAGGTCATAAACCTATGTGGAAGAGTTTTCATGCAACCACTCGACTGTCCTTTTAAAACAATAGATGATCATCTCAAAGATAAAAAGAGAATGATAAGGATAGTAGACTTCCACGCCGAAGCAACCGCTGAGAAACAATCTTTCGGTTTTTTTCTTGATGGAAAGGTTTCAGCAGTTATAGGAACTCATACACATTGTCAGACCGCAGATGAAAGAATACTTGAAAATGGAACAGGCTACATAACAGATGTTGGGATGACAGGTAGTTTAGATTCTGTTATAGGTTTCGAAAAACAAGGTGCACTAAAAAGAACAATATACCAGATCCCCCAAAGGTTCGAGGTAGCGAAGAAAAATCTTATTATTAACGGTCTGTTTCTCGAAATAGAAAAATCAGATTATAAAACTGTAAAAATTGAAAGGATCTTCAAATATGTATCGGATTGATGGCAAAAAAATTTCAAATTTGATGATGGAGGAGAACAGGGAAAAATTTGAAAAGTATAAACCAAAACTTGCTGTAGTCTATGTCGGTGACTCCCCTTCTACACTTTCTTACATCAAGTCAAAATCAAAAATAGCACAGAACTATTCGATAGATATAAAGATAGTAAATTTTGATGAAAAAGTTTCCGAAGAAAAATTTTTAACTGAAATTGAAAGTATATCAAAGAACAAAGATATAGATGGAGTTATAGTTGAAAAGCCTTTACCTGAACATTTGGATATCAAAAAAGTTTCAGAGGTTATAGATTACAGGAAGGATGTTGATTGCATAACCCCAACCAACTATGGGAAACTTATAACCGATGATTTTATAATAGCACCATCAACACCTATGGCTGTGATAAATATTTTAAAATATGAGAATATAGATTTTACAGGTAAGGATGTTGCAATAATAGGAAGGTCTGAAATTGTTGGTAAACCCCTGTCATTACTTTTCCTTTCTAAAAAATTTGGTGGAGCAACTGTAACAGTTTTACATTCGAAATCAAAAGATATACCAGAGTTCACGAAAAGAGCCGATATAATAGTTACCGCAGTTGGAAAACCTTTCTTTTTAACAAAAGAGTATGTTCAAAATAACCAACCTATTTTGATCGACGTAGGTATAAACTATTTTGAAGGTAAGATAGTTGGAGATATTTCCTATGAAACTTATCAGTATTCTAAAGTTTACACTCCAGTTCCAGGAGGTGTTGGGCCGGTAACAGTATCTACACTTTTTAAAAATCTTTTGATTTTGAAAGAGAATTATGGATGAAAAAATTTTTACCGTAACAGAGTTAACTGAAATTCTAAAAGAGACAATTTCAAAAAAGTTCCCATCACTTTTAAAAATAACAGGTGAGATAACAAACTGGACATTAAGTGGATCAGGGCATATCTATTTCTCTTTGAAAGATGAGAGTTCCCTTATTAAGGGTATTATCTGGAGAACAACTAACATAAAAAAAGATTTTAAGGATGGTGATAAAGTTATAGCAACAGGTTACCTTTCACTGTATGAAAAACAGGGAACATACCAGATCATAATAACTGAAATGAAAATTTCAGGAGTTGGAGAACTTTACGAAAAATTTTTAAAACTTAAGGAGAAACTTGAAAAGGAAGGACTTTTCGATAAAGGTATAAAGAAAAAATTGCCTGAATACCCACTATCCATTGGAATAATAACATCGGAAACTGGTTCAGTTATACACGATATTCAGAATGTTCTAAAAAGAAGGGCTCCATATTTAAAAAAGTATCTCTTCCCTGCTACAGTTCAGGGGGAAGGAAGTGAAAAGAGTATTATAAAAGGGTTGCAATATTTTAACAAAAAAAAGAATGTTGATGTAATAATAATAGCCAGAGGAGGAGGTTCTTTTGAGGACCTTTTTGTTTTCAATGATGAAACTTTAGCAAGGGAGATTGTAAAATCAAAAATACCTATTATTTCAGCTGTTGGACATGAAACCGATTTCACCATATGTGATTTTGTTTCCGATATAAGAGCACCAACACCATCCGCCGCAGCCGAAATAGTTGTAAAAAATATCGATGATATTTTTGATTTTTTATCAAGATCAAAAAAGGATTTAAAAAAGGAGTTGAAAAACAGGATAGAACAAACGAAAAAAGATTTTTTGAATACAAAAAAAAACTTTTTCATCTCCTCTCTTGTTCCCCTTAACAAAAAAAAGGAAATGGTAGGTTTTCTACTTGAGGAGATGGAAAATTCTCTGGAAGGGAAAATAAAAGTGATAAAAGATAGAAAAGAGTATTTAAAAAACGAAATACTGAAACACTCACCCATGTTAAAAATTCTTGAAAAAACAAAATTTGTTGGTATGATAAAAAATAACCTTAACAACATTATTAAAACAAAATTTGAAAGTATAAAAAAGGAAACTGAAATCTTAAAAACAAACCTTAACAATTTGAATCCTAAAGAGATTTTGAAAAGAGGATACTCTATAACATTAACCGAAAAGGGAAGGATAGTAAAATCTGTAAAAGATTTGTCTATAGATACAAATATTAACATTTTGATTTACGATGGAAATATAAAGGCAAATGTTAAAAGTATAGAAGAGGAGAAACTATGAAGGATGATAAACTTGAAGATAAGATAAAAGAGATCGAAGAGATAGTAAAAAACCTCAAAGATGAAAATATAGATATAAAAAAATCTATTGAGATGTATGAGAGAGGAATAAAACTTATTAAAGAGGTTGAAGAGCAGATAAAGGTTTACGAGGAAAAGATAAAAACAATCGTTGAAGAGAGTGAAGATGAGTAGTTTTGAAAAATATTTGAAAGTCAAAAAAGATTTTATAGATAGAAATCTTAAAAGGTATTTTTCTAAAAGAGGAAACTATTCTGAAAAACTTTATGAAGCAATGTACTATTCTATTTCCGCAGGTGGAAAAAGATTAAGACCTATTATATTTTTAAGTGTAACAGAGGAACTTGCTGAAAGAAGTATGATAAAAAAACTTCTACCTGCAGCATTATCTATTGAGATGATACACACATACTCTTTGATACACGATGATCTTCCTTCAATGGATAACGATGATCTTAGAAGAGGAAAACTTACTTTACATAAAAAATATGATGAAACTGTTGCTATACTTGCAGGTGATGCACTTTTCTCATACGCTGTAGAGGTCTTTCTTCAAACAGGTGTAGATGAGAGATATCTTGTTCAAGGGTTAAGATACCTCATAAAAGCGGCTGGGATGGATGGAATGGTTGTAGGACAATTCGTCGATACAAAAAGCCAACTTTTTAAACAGGATGAAAAAACCTTAAAATTCATACATACTAAAAAAACAGCAGAACTTATAAAAGTTTCTTTTGCTCTACCTGCTATACTTCTTGGATGTGATAAGAAAAAAATAAAAGAGATTGAAAAACTTGGATTACATTCAGGATTACTATTTCAAATTGTTGATGATATACTTGACTATACGACACCATCACAGATTCTTGGAAAAACTGCAGGTAAGGATGAAAAACAGAACAAGTTAACCTATGTATCCTTTTACGGCCTTGAAAAAGCAAAAAAATTTGCAAAAGAGGAATCAAAAAAAGCTTTAAAATTAACCAAAAAAATAGGTTTCAAAAAAGGAAATGTTGAAAGTATAATAGAATTATTTTTAACAAGGATAAATTGATGTTAACACTAAAAATTCTTCTGATCACACTTTTAAGTGGAACAACAGCACAAGGTATAAAAGTAATAAGTTACTACATCGAACACAAGAAGATAAATTTCAAAAGGTTCTTTGAAACTGGGGGAATGCCAAGTTCACATTCATCAACATCTTCAACTTTAACAACACTTGTTGGTTTCTATGGTGGTTTCGATTCCCTCTACTTTTCTATTGCTGCATTCTTCTCATTCGTTATAATGTACGATGCTGCAGGATTGAGAAGGGCTGCTGGAAAACAGGCAATGGTTTTGAACAAGATAGTTGAGGATTTTCAGATAGAGCACAAATTCAAAGAGAAAAGGTTGATGGAATTTTTAGGACATACTCCCATTGAAGTTTTTTTCGGTGCTCTTCTTGGAGTTCTCATAGCAATAGTATTCAAATAGAAAGGAAAATTTATGGATGAAATTTTGAAAAGGGTTAACTCCCCTAAAGACTTGAAAGAACTTTCCATAGAAGAGTTATATCAACTCGCAAGTGATATAAGGTATTTCATAATAGAAAACACATCAAAAACAGGCGGGCATTTAGCTCCTTCACTTGGTGCCGTGGAACTTATAATATCTCTCCACTATGTTTTCTCATCACCAAAAGATAAAATTATATTCGATGTTGGTCACCAATCTTACGCTCACAAAATATTGACTGGAAGAAAGGATAGATTCTCTACCCTTAGAACATACAAAGGTATAAGTGGTTTTAACAATATTTTTGAAAGTGAACATGATCAACTAACTGTAGGTCATGCAGGAACATCACTTTCAGCTGCACTTGGAATGGCTGTTGCAAGAGACCTTAAGAAGGAAAAATTTGAGATTATAAATGTAATAGGTGATGGGTCTATGACGAATGGACTCGTATATGAAGCTTTAAACAATCTTGCAACTCTCAAAAACAAGGTAATTATAGTTTTAAATGATAATAACATGTCAATATCTCAAAATGTTGGTGGTATCTCACAGTATCTAAACAAACTACAGAGAACACCTGTTTATACAAACCTTAAAAATGATCTGTGGCAACTTATGGGAAAATTACCTGACGGTTTAAGTCAAAAAACAAGAGATATTGCAAGAAGGATGAAAGAATCTTTAAAAAACTTTTTCATCCCAACTATATTTTTTGAAGAGTTTGGAGTTAGGTATCTTGGTCCTTTTGACGGTCATAAAATTGAAGAACTTATCACAACATTCAAATATGCCAAAGATTATCCTTTACCTATTTTGATACATGTAATAACACAGAAGGGAAGAGGATATATTTTCGCTGAAAAGGATCCAACAAAATTTCATGGACTTGGAAAGTTTGATAAAGAGACTGGACTCTCCGAAAAAACCTCAAACAAACCAAAATACACTGATGTTTTTGGAAAGAGTTTGACGGAACTTGCAAAAAAGAACGATAGGATCATAGGTATAACTGCTGCTATGCCTGATGGAACAGGGCTATCTCATTTGAGGAAAGAGATTCCTGAAAGATTTTTCGATGTTGGAATAGCTGAAGAGCATGCTGTTCTATTTTCGGTTGGATTATCTTTGCAAGGTTTTAAACCTGTCTGTGCAATTTACTCAACATTTTTGCAGAGAGGTTACGACCAGTTGATACATGATGTTTCTTTGATGAAAAGGAACATCTTTTTCGTTCTCGATAGGGCTGGGATAGTTGGAGATGATGGACCAACACACCATGGCCTATTCGATCTCTCCTACCTTAGAACAGTTCCAGATATGGTAATAATGTCACCGAAAGATGAAGATGAACTGAGAAGTATGGTTAAACTTGGAATAGAGTACAACGAAGGACCTATAGCTTTAAGGTATCCAAGAGGTGAAGGATACGGAGTTGATATTTCAAATGAAATAAAAGAAATTGAATTTGGCAAAGGTGAAATAATTTTGGATGGAGAAAAAATAATAATAGTTGCTATAGGTAGTATGGTTTACCCTTCAAAGGATGCCGCTTTGAAAATTCAAGAAAAATATGGATTCCTTCCAACAGTTATAAACGCGAGATTTTTAAGACCGTTCGATTCGAAACTTTTATTTTCAAAGATAAAAAATGATGAAACTATATTAACTGTTGAAGAGAATATCCTTTCAGGTGGATTTGGAGAGTATGTAAGAAGAATAGTAAGTGAGAATGGTTATAAAAATAGAGTTATAAATATAGGTATCAATGATAAATTTGTCGAAATGGGGTCTGTGAGTATATTGAAAGAGGTTGAAAGGATAAACGAAAAATCTATCTTTGAGAGATTAGAGGAGATAATTGATGAAAAACATTCTTAACCTATTTTTCCCAACCTATACACAAAAAAAGTTGAAAGAGTATAAAATAACAGTTGAAAAGATAAATTCCGTTTATGAAAACTATTTGAAAGATCCCTCACTATCCCCTATCAAAAAAACCGAAGAGTTCAGAAAAAGGATAGAGAATGGTGAGGAGATATCATCACTTTTAATTGAAAGTTTTGCGCTGGTAAAATATGTGATGAAAAAACTTTACGATAAAAATTACGAATACCATTATGAGGATATGAATTTCGTTTGGGATATGGTTCCATACGATGTCCAACTTATCGGTTCTATTGGGCTTTTTGAAGGTAACATAGTTGAGATGGCAACAGGTGAAGGTAAAACTCTCGTTGCAGTTATGCCACTCTACCTGCACTCTCTGAAAAAGAATGGAGCATACCTTATAACCGTAAACGATTACCTTGCAAAAAGGGATAGAGCATGGATGTATCCAGTTTATGAAATGCTGGGGGTTTCAGTAGGACTCATACAAACAGGTATGGATGCAAAAGAAAGAAGGAAAAATTACAACTGTGACATAACCTATGTTACCAACAACGAGTTCGGTTTCGATTATCTGCGCGATAATATGGCTTTTCAGAGATCCGATAAAGTTTTAAGAGAAAAATTCTATTATGCGATAATAGATGAGGTTGATTCAGTTTTAATAGATGAGGCGAGAACTCCTTTAATAATATCAGGTTTCCCTTTTGGTGACCCCTCGGAAAAAAGGACAGAACAACTATACAGGTCGATAAATCCTTTTGTCAATCAGTTCGTAAGAAGCCAGAAAGAGATAGTGAGAAAAATCTTTGATAAGGCTAAAAAGGATTATCAGGAGAAGAATGAAGAGGAGGGAATCAAAGGATTTTTGACCTGTAAAAGAGGCCTCCCAAAGATGAAAGAGATAATAGAACTGATGCAGAATTCTGAGATACTTTCAAAGATGGAAAGGATGGAAAACAACCTTATAAGGGATAAACTTTTGTACACTCTTGACACGGAACTACTCTACTCAATAGATGAGAAGAGTGGCGCTGTTAACATTACGGATAAAGGTGAAGATTATTTTGAAAAGATAAGTTCAGATAAAGAATTTTTCAAAACACCTGAACTTTCTATAGAGTTGAAAAAAATAGAGGAAGATTTTGAAGATCTGGAAGAGAGGAATAAAAGAAAAAATGAGATAATGCAAAAGTATGTTGTAAAAAGTGAGCAGATACATGCGTTGCACCAACTACTTAAAGCTTACACCCTATTTGAAAAAGATGTTGAGTATATAGTTCAGAATGGCAAAATAGTTATAGTTGATGAACATACCGGAAGGTTGATGCCTGGTAGAAGGTTCTCAGAAGGTTTGCATTCAGCGATAGAAGCGAAAGAAGGTGTAAGGATAGAAGAGGAGACAAAAACCCTTGCGACGATTACCTTACAGAACCTTTTCAGAATGTTTGAAAGATTATCTGGAATGACTGGAACTGCCGAAACAGAATCTGAAGAGTTTATGCATATCTATAAACTACCAGTTATAGTTGTTCCAACAAACAAAAAAGTTATAAGAAAAGATTACGATGATCTTGTTTTCATAAGGAAGGATGAAAAGATCAAATATGCACTCGATCTTATCGTAAAACTCCATAATGCTGGTATACCTGTTCTCGTTGGAACAGCATCGGTTCAATCGAGTGAATACCTCGATTCATTCTTAAAGTTAAGAAAGGATTTAACTGGGAAA
Organism: candidate division TA06 bacterium 32_111; assembly: GCA_001508335.1. Taxonomy (GTDB): domain Bacteria; phylum Hydrothermota; class 32-111; order 32-111; family 32-111; genus 32-111. Next base: position 63,418 of record LGFX01000006.1, on the reverse strand, counting down.
CCTTTAAAGTACAATATCCTTAACGCAAGGTACCATGAGAAGGAAGCAAAAATCGTTGCCGAAGCAGGACTACAGGGTGCCATAACTGTTGCTACAAATATGGCTGGAAGGGGAACAGATATAAAACTTGGGAAAAGTGTAAGAATGTTGCATGAGAGAAGTTGCCTTATGTGGGCTTTAAAATTGAAGGAGGAACATAATAAAAAACCGGTTATTATCTATACATCTTTAAAATCTAAAGAGTTCTATGAAACTATTTTAACCGAAGATTGGTTTTTAAAAGATAAATCTATATATTTCACTTTTGATAAAAACGGGTTGGACAAAATACTTATAACGGACGATACAACCTTTAAAAATGATAGGGAAAGATTTGTTATAGAGACGATAGATCCAAAAGATATTGAGAAAAGAAAAGTTTATGTTGATTTCGATAACGAGGGTAATCCTACCTTATCCTTCCCTGAGGGGCTTTTCGTTCTTGGAACTGAAAAACATGAATCTAGAAGAATCGATAGACAATTAAGGGGAAGATCTGGAAGGCAGGGAGATCCCGGTGCTTCACTTTTCACAGTTTCTCTTGAAGATGACCTTATGAGGATATTTGGGAATGAGAGGATGAGTGACATGATAAAAAGACTTGAGAGTATCTCTTCAAGGGATGTTAATATCTCCCATAAACTTCTAACATCATCAATAGAGAGTGCTCAGAAAAAAATAGAATCTTTGAATTTTGAAAGAAGAAAATACCTTTTACAGTACGATGATGTCATAAACAAACAGAGAGAGGTGGTTTACCAGATACGAAACTATTTCCTTGAAAAGAAACCTACAATAGAGTTTCTTGACAGGGAACTCTTTTTAAAAACACTTTTGAATTTTAAAGAACAGTTTACGAAAAATAACTCTTTTGAAACAAAAAGGGAACTTTTAAAAGAACTTTCAATAATTTTCAACTGTGATGATTTAAAGGAAATCCAGTTTGAAAATTTTGACGAGAAAATTTTCGAAAAGATTCATAAAACCGTTTACAACTACTATGAAAAAAATTTCAACGAGATAACAGAGTATATAAAGGAAAATGTTATGCAGACCGCTGAAGAGTTTTTAGACTCTTCCATAGATGGAAGTAAAAATTTTGAAGAGTGGGATATTCAAAAAGTAAACGAATTCCTTTTAAACAATTTTAAAATTTCTATCAATATAAAAGATGAACAGATAAAAAAGGAAAAATTTATAGAAACCGTTAAGGAAGAGATAGAAAAAATATTCGATGAAAAATTCTCTCTTTTCTCAAAAAGGGTAGATTTACTACTTTTCAACATATGCAACATCTTCATAGGAACAATAGACAACCTCTGGATAGAACAACTCTACGAACTCGATGCAATAAAGGAAGGTATTTCTCTTAGAGGTTATGCTCAAAGGGATCCACTTGTAGAATACAAAAGGGAGGCTTATTTTCTTTTCAACGAATTTATGGATAATCTCTTCAAACAGTTTTCTGATAAATTCCTTTCTTCCTTTGAACAGATGGAGATAAGAAAGAGTGAAATAAAAAAGATGGAGACTATAAAAGAAACAATAACAAACATTTCTGATGAGAAAGAAGTAAAAAACAAACCTGTTGTTAACAGGACAAAAAAGATTGGAAGGAACGATCCTTGCTTCTGTGGGTCAGGTAAAAAATATAAAAACTGCCACGGCAAAAACCTATGAAAGAAGATGGGATAAAAGAGACTATAGAGAGTTTGAGAAAAGAGATCGAAAGATACGATTACCATTACTATGTTTTGAACCAACCACTTATAGATGATTACGAATACGATAAACTTTACCATAAACTTTTAGAACTCGAGAAAAAATATCCACAGTTCTATTCCCCTACCTCTCCAACACAAAGAGTTTCCGAAAGGAATATTGAAAATTTTGAAAAGTTTGAACATAAACCAAAAATGTTTTCCCTCGATAACACATACTCTGATGGTGATATATTGGATTTTGACAAAAGGATAAAAAACATTATAGGTAACGATTTTTCTTATGTAGTTGAACCTAAGATAGATGGAGTTGCAGTTTCAATAATATACAGGGATGGGATTTTTTTCAAAGGGCTAACAAGAGGAGATGGGATCTTTGGTGACGATGTTTCGGAGAATATAAAAACAATAAGAGAATTACCTTTAAAACTTGAGAAAAAATTCGATGGTGAACTTATTATCAGAGGAGAAGTTTTTTTCACAAAGGAAAGATTTACAAAGATTCAAGAGATGTACTCTTTTTCAAATGCAAGGAATGGGGCAGCTGGAACTTTAAAGTTACTCTCTCCAAAAGAGGTTAGTAAAAGAGGGCTATCTATAAGGATACATACCGTTGTCACTGAAGTAGAAAAAACACATTCAGATAGTTTGGAACACCTTAAAGATTTAAAGATCCCTGTCATAGAAAAATACTATTTAGCAAAAAACATAAAAGATGTTTTGGATGTTAAAGAAAGGTTCAAAAATGAAAGGTACTCTTTACCTTATGAGACAGATGGTATTGTAATAAAAGTTAACCAGTTGGAATTGAGGGAAAGGATAGGATACACTTCAAAATCTCCAAGATGGGCTTTCGCTTTCAAGTATGAACCTGAAAGGGCAGTTACAAAACTTCTTTCAGTATCCTTCCAGGTTGGTAGAACAGGAGTTGTAACTCCTGTTGCAAACCTCGAACCAGTTTTTCTCTCAGGTTCAACAGTAAAAAGATCAACCCTCCATAACTTCGATGAGATTGAAAGATTGGATCTTATGTTAAACGATTACGTTTTGATTGAAAAGAGTGGTGAGATAATTCCAAAAGTTGTAAAGGTGATAAAGGAAAAAAGAAATCAGGATTGCAAGAGGATTGAGAAGCCAAAGGAATGCCCATCCTGTGGTCAAAAACTTGTCCAGTATGAGGGGGAGGTAGCTTTAAGATGTATAAATAAAAATTGCCCTGCTCAGATAGAACTATCACTTTTACATTTTTGTTCAAAGAGTGGAATGAATATAGAGAATCTTGGCGAGATGATGGTAAAAAAACTTCTCGAATATCAACTTGTAAAAACTATTCCTGATATTTACAGGTTGAACTATGAGAAACTCTTCAAAATACCCCGTATAAAAGAAAAGAGCGCAAAGAATATACTTGACTCCATTGAAAAGTCAAAAAGAACCACACTAAAAAGATTCATTTATTCTTTGGGTATAAAGAATGTTGGAGAGTTTTTATCTGAAAGGTTATCAGAAAATTTCAAAAGTATAGAGGATCTGATAAATGCAGATTTTGAAAGTATAAGAAAAATTGAAGGTGTTGGAGATGAGACTGCAAAAAATATTGTACTCTTCTTTAAAAATGAAGAGAATCTGAATTTGATCAGGGAACTAAAAAATCTTGGAATAACATTTGAGAAGACAGTAAAAGCCAATATTCTTGAAGGTAAAAGTTTCGTAGTAACAGGGAGTCTGAAGAACTTTACAAGGGATAGGATTAAAGAGTTTATTCTTGAAAATGGTGGAACCTTCTCAGAAAATATATCCAAAAAGACTGATTACCTTATAGTTGGCTCTGAACCTGGATCAAAATTAGAGAAAGCGAAAAAGTTTGGTGTTAAAATAATCGATGAGGATGAGTTTCTTAAAATGTTGAGGAACAGATGAGAGTAAAAATTTCAGGTTTCAACTTTGATAAAGATTACAGTGAGAATTATAAAACTCCAGAAACAATATGTGCAGCCTATGCGAGGATTTCAAGATCTGAAAAGAGTATCGAAAAGTTAAGAGAAGAATCAGCAAAAGATATCGAGAATGCAAGAAGATCAAACGAAAAGATAGTTTTTCAACTTGGACATTCATCTATAGCTGAACATGCTGTTTTTAACTTCGATCTTGTCGATATTTCAAGATTTTCCATAGAGTACATTCAGCATCACAGGTTAGCATCATTTACAGAAAAATCTCAAAGATACGTTAACATGAAAAACGGTTTTCTTATACCTGAAGAGTTGAAAGATGATAAAGATCTTGAAAAAGAATATATAGATTTTAACAGGGAAGCTTTTTCTTTGTATGAGGAATCTTTCGAGTTTTTGAACAGAACAGAGGATAAACAAACATCAAGCGAGGACTCAAGATATTTTTTACCATTATCCACTCTCACACAGTGTGGTATGACAGTGAATGGAAGAACTTTAGAGTACATGATCTCCAGACTGAAAAGCCAAAATATCAAAGAGTTAACAAAGGTTGGAGAAGAACTTGAAAGAGAGTCGGTAAAACTTGCCCCATCTATAATAAAATACACAAAGGGAAAAGAAAAGTTTAAAAATAATGAGAATATGGTCGAGTATGAACTTAAAGGTGATAATGTAAAAATTTTAAACTTTACGAAAAACTTTTCAGACCTTTTTATAAAAACTTACCTTTTCCATACAGATGGAGAGCGCCTTACAAAAAAAAGTTTGGATAAAGATTTTAAGGAAAATATCATAGACAAAATTTTTGAAAATTTAGAATCTTACGATAAACCCCCAAGAGAGTTTGAAATAGCAGATTACACTTTTAGGATAATATGTTCTTCATCATGTTTTGCACAGATTAAAAGACACAGGATAGCAACCTTGATAACTCAGGGATACTCCTTGAAATCAAAACCTGTAATTCCTGCTACTTTAAAGGGAACAAAGTTTGAAAAAGAACTTTTAAGATTACAGAAAGAGTCTTACCTTTTAGCAAAAAAACTTTATAAAAAAAACCCTCTACTTTACAACTATGCAGTTTTGAACGCAACAAAAAGGTGTTTGATTTTAAAGATGAATGGAAGGGAATTATACCATTTTGTAAGGTTGAGATCTGATAAACATGCCCAATGGGAGATAAGAAATATTTCCGATAGGATCGAAAAAATTTTGAAAGAGAAGGAACCTATAATGTTCAAATATCTTTCAGGAAAAGATAGATACAAAAATGTTAAATAGACCTTTAAAGATACTTATAGTTTCAGACCCATATTATCCCTACCCATCAGGTATCTCAGAGTACACATTCTATCTGGCAAACTATTTAAAAAAACATAATAACGATGTTAGGATACTCACAACACATTACAAAAATGAAGAGGAAGAAAAGGATGTTTTAAGATTCGGAAAGGTTCTTTTAATCCCAATGAACAAATCATACGCAACTATGGCTTCCGGGTTTGAAATACCCTCTAAGGTAAAGAATCTTCTTTACAATAACCATTTTGATATAGTTCATCTGAATGGTCCATTTTTCCCTTCCCTTTCATTTTTCGCTTTACATTATTCGAAAACAACAAATATAGCCGCTTTTCTTAATGCTGGTTTTAAATTCTATGATTTTGGCTCAAAAGTTTTCAGAAAAGTTTATAAAAAATATCTTGATAAAATCAGCGGATATTTTGCAATATCAGAAACTGCGAAACTCGCTATGCAGTCATACTTTCCCGGTGATTATGAGATAATCCCTGCTGGTGTTGATGTAGAATTTTTTAAAAAGGATGGAGATAGATTCGATATCGATGGCTATCCGAAAATTCTTTTCCTCGGAAGGCTGGATGAAAGAAAGGGTGTTTTGAAAATTATAAATGTTTTTTCTAAATTTTTAAAGGTAAAAAAGGATGCTAAACTCATAGTTGCAGGAAAGGGACCTTTGGATGTTGTTGCAAGAAGGCTGGTGAAAGATTTAGATATAGAGGATAGAGTTTTGTTCACTGGTTACGTTAAAAAAGAGGATATACCAAAATATTACAGGACCGCAGATATTTACTGCTCTCCAGCATTAGGTGGGGAATCTTTTGGGATAGTTCTACTTGAAGCCATGGCTTGCAATACTCCCGTTATAGCATCCTCCATCCATGGATACTCTCAGGTTATAGAAAATTTTAAAAATGGGCTACTCTTCGACCCACTTTCAGATGATGATCTTATTTCAAAACTTATCCTTCTTTCAGATGATGAAAGGTTGAGAGAGAATCTTAAGTTAAACGGAGAAAAAAGAGCATTGGAATATTCATGGGAGAATGTGAGTTTTAAAATAGAAAAATTTTATAGAAAAGTCTTATCAAAAGGTTGATCATGTTTTTTTCTTCTTTTCCTGTGATGCTGGGAATAAAACGTTGTTGAGGATGAGTCTGTATCCAGGTGAATTCTTAAAATATGAAAGTTCTGTTGGTGGGTCGTTCACATAGTGCACATAATCTTCTGGATCATGCCCTGCAAGAAAAGTGAAAAAACCTTCTCCAAAAAATCCATGAATATATTTTGCATAATTTTTATCGTAACTGTCAGCGAGAACAACAACCTCCTTTTTGATTTTCCCTTTATCGAAACTTGTAGTTCTACCCAAAAATTCTTTGATCCTGTCTGTGTGGTTTTGCGTTAACATCGCTTCAACAAGATCGAATTTTGGAGAGAAAGTTTTAAGTTTAAAATACTTATTCTCCCATTCCAGTCTGTTGGATGGTTCATAATTTATATCATCAAGTTCAATTGTTGGTTTATCGTTAAGTTTGAAATTTTCAAAAGCGATAGTCTGTGAATAATCGATCTGTGGAAAAGTTGTTCCATCACCATCAAGTAAAGAAGGTATAATATCCTGATAACCTAAAGATAAAGCATCGTCTAAGGAATTTGTTGCAGAACACATAGCGAAAAGAAATCCCCCCTTTTGGACATAATTTTTTATCTGCTTTGCAACATCCCTTTTCATTTTCCAGTACTTATCGTATCCAAGTTCAGATGAAAGTTTTTTTTGCATTTTAATAAGATTTTGAAACCATTCTTCGTAAAAAGAAAAAATATAGAATCTATCGAGTTGCCCTGTAAAATCCTCATGGTGCAGATGAACCCATTCGTACTCGTTTATCTTTCCACTTAAAATCTCTCTATCGTAAATAACATCGTATGGAATCTTAGCATAATCGAGAACGAGTGTAACGGCATCATCCCATGGTTCTTTACCCGGTGGTGAATAGACGGCAAGTTTTGGTGCTTTTTCAAGTAGAACACTCTTTTCAACTTCAGAAAGGAGATAATTTTTCTTTTCCTCAGAGATCTTTGAAAAAAGAACACCTTCTTTCAAACACTCCCCTTCATAATTATCAGACATTACGATAAAACTCCCCCCTCTGTAGTTTAAAAGCCAGTAAACGTTAACTCCATTTTCAAGAGCCCTGTAAACTATTCCGTAGGATTTAAGATGATCCGTTTGTGTTACATCCATAGGAATAAATGTATAGGAGTAGATCTTTATTTGGAATAAAAAGATTAATATGATAATTTTTTTCATAGATAGTTTATAAAAAGAGTTTTGAAAGGTGATTTTGGATATTTTTTAAGATACTTTTCAACATCATACTTTTTAATTATACCATTTTTTATCTCGAATAGAAGTATCTCACTTATAAGTTCCATATCATCAAAAGAGTTCTCTTTGAATCTTTCGGCTTCTTCCAATCTACCTTCATCTATAAGTGTTTTATAGTAAAGATAACTCCTCTTTCCAACAGTTAAAATGAAAGGTCTCATATTTTCATAATCATTAGCAAAGTAGTAGAAAAAGAATTGTCCATCAGATATCTTTTTAGAAAGCATATATAGGTTCGTGCACTTTATTTTAACAAATATATCCATATTCGATGATAAAAGTTTTGAAAGTTGTTCTTTAAGATTCTTTTGGTCAGAATTCAAAAGGTAGTAAAGAAAATAGAGATAGTAAACGTTTCCATCTCTACTATCCTTCTTTCCTTTCATACAATTTAAAAAACTCTGGTTATCCCTTTTAAAGATAAGATAGAGAGGATAAAAAAGTGTATCGTTTAAATTTCTGTCATTAACTTCACCTTTAAAAATTTTTCTGAAACTTTCGTATGGAATGTAAAACTTAGAACCTTTTAGAAACTCAGTATAGTCATTTTCAAGATCGTAGAATGATATATGATAAATTTCATCGTAAAAAAGTTTTTTATCAATTTTTTTTAAATCTAAAAGGTTAACAAGTTTTATCTTATTTTTCAAATTTAAAATATCAGAATCGAATATTTCAAGAATATACCTCTGGTCAAAATCAAGTAATTTTTTTGCATAAATATCATCGTTTGTTGAAGTGAACAATCTCGCTGTAACAAAAAGTTTCAACTTACTTTTTGTCAAGCATCTTTCATATATTGTTCTATCAAGCCCTTCAGATGCTAACTGTGCCGTAATCTTCTTGTAATCCAGATTTTTCTCATCATCGAATCTAAGGATATACTTTATATAACCTTCAAGATCATTTTTATCCCTGAAATATTTCAGAAAAATAATGTATTCGTTTTCAAATATTACATCCTTTTTAAAAAAGTTTAAATAGATTTCAGGCAAACCTTCCCTTAATATCAAACTCCTTAAAAAGTACTCGTAATCAGGCTTCTTAAATTTTTCTCTATGTTTAAAAACCAGTTTTAATATTTTCTCCTTATTTTCAGAAGAATCAATCTCTTCAAGAATAATTTTAAAATTTCCACTTTTAACTATACCATCCAATGATTCGAACCCCAGATAAAAAGGGGTTAAAGTTATTACCGTTAACAAAAAAAATAAAAGTTTTTTTACTCTATTCATTCATAATTTCCTGTAGGTAGAGTTTAATAATTGGTATCCATTCCTTCCTTTTAAATTTTTCAACATCCTCATACCTTTTTTTTAGTTGAAGATATTTTTTGTAACCATAATCCTTTGGTTGAATTATCCTTACAGGTATTTCATAATCTTTTCCTGTGGTGCTTTCCCTCTTTTCATCTATTCTTTTTTTATAAATCGATTTTGTAATGTTTAGCATCCTTTTTAAAATTCTTTCCTGTTTTTTTAAAACTTCCCCATCGATTTTTCCATCTTTCAGATCTTTAGCAACATCTTTCAAAGAGTCGGAAAGTTCAGAGAGAGTCCCACCAACATCTTTTGCAGATTGCTCACCTAACCTTTTCATCTTCTCAGCAAGTTCTCTTTCCATACTTCCAAGCATTTCGAGAATGTTTTTTTTCATCTCACCTTTTCCAAACATCTCCCATAACATCTGTGAAATGTATTGCTGTTCTTTTGACATAGATGATAACTGTTCTGCAATCCTTTCAAGTGAACTTGCACCCTCTCCCTGTGGTTCATCCTTCAAAAGGAAGTTGATTATCATCACATTCTGTTCCTTTAGAGGTAAAAGATTGTTACCATTTTGCTTCGCTATCCTTTGTGCTGTTTTCAAAAGGATGGTTAGAGGTGAGGTTACATCCTCTCCGGTATAATCGATTATAGACTGGTACAGGTTTGAAACGAGTTGAAGATTCTGGGTACTATCTATTATCTGGTCAATGAAAAGGAGTGTTGAGATTACAATCTCCTTGTTGTACCTTTCGCTTTTCCCAGACATTTTTTCCAGATTCTTTTCAACTTTACTTTTTAGATTTTCAAGTTTATCTTTTACATCTTTTATCTTTGAAAAATCTTTTTCAGATTCTTTTGAGATTTTTGCTATATCTGAAAGTTCTTCTTCATACTCTTTCAAATCCTCATTTTTTATAGTTTCATTTTTCAAACCTTCAAGTTTTTCACTCACCTCCACCTGTTTTTTCAAATCTTTATCTTCAATAATATTTTTTTCAGTTTCTATAAGTTTTTTAAGTTCCTCGTTGAGTCTGTTCAAAGAGAAGATTCTGTTAAGGTCCTTCAACACATTTTTAAGTTTTTCGAGATCTTTTTCAATATCATTACTCTCCCTTATAAGTTTATCAACTATACTTTTCTTTTCTTTCTCAGGAATAATCTCAAGATCCTTATTCAGTAAGGAACTCAAGTTTTCTATCATTTTTTTATCCAACCTGTCCAGTTCACTTTTCAGTTCAGCCATCTTTTTGTAAATGTTCTCAGGGAGTTTATACTCAGATATATTTTTCAACTCCTCTTTAACTTTCTCAAAACTTTCATTCAACCCTTTCAACTCCTCTTTAAACTTATTCACATTTTCCATCCTCTTTTCTTTTTCAAGTTCATTTAAAATCTCCATCACCTTTTGAGAATAACTATCTATATCTTTAGAAAAATCTCCTTTTAAATATGTCGAATCTATAAAGGAGTATATACTCTCTCCTTTTATGAGATCTATAACCTGTGATGAAGTTGTCTGTCTTCTGTAAGGGTTGTTATCCTTTAAAACGAAATATAACCTTTTGTATCTTTCTCTTATCTTTTCAAGGTTAAGGTTGAATATGAGTATGGTATCCTTTCCAAAGATTTTATAAGAAAGGAAAAAAGAATCGCTTTCACTTTGAAAATGAAGGTAAATAGAATCGTTACCAAAATCATCCCTACATATAACAGGTATGTTAACCTCATCCTTAAAACCGAGCCCATTCTCTACAACAACAATTTTAACAAAAGGTTGTTTATCCTTCAAAATGTTTACTTTTATAGAATCCTTTATATTGCCTTTTCCAAAGTATAGAGTTGTATCTTTTAAAACTCTTTTCAACTGGAATTCATATTTTGTTTTATCGTTGAAAAAAATTTTACTTATAAAAGAAGAGTACTCTAAAATATCCAAAAATTTTCCTTTTAAAGTAAAACCTTTAAGTAAGATATATTCAGGTGGAATCACTTCCGTCAGTATAGAATCTATAAGAAAACCTTTTATAAGTTTTAAACTCAACATGTTGGATTCAACTTTCGGTCCTTTAAAAAAAATGTATGAGTTCAAACTGTAATCTTTTCCCTCTCTATATTTAACAATTTTACCATCATCCCTTTTTACAAAAATGTTACCGGAAATACTTCCGTAGTTGAAAGATAAAATTTTAAAATCATTTTCAAAATTTTTTAAAACAACTCTTTTTTCAGTCAGATTCAGAGTGTTAAAAAGAAGCAAGGGATAAAATGTTACAATTGAAAGAAAAATTATTACAGAGACAAATAAAAACCTTAAATTTTTTTCTCTAAAATCTTTTCTGTAAAAATTTTTTCCTTTAAGATTTATACCAATAAACTCTTCTTTTAAACTTTTGGTAAAGATCTTCTCCCCATTTTCAAGATTTTCAAAAAGAACGAGTGGAACATTTTTAAGTTCTCTGTTGATACCGTTAAAAAACTCAACACTCTTTCTTTCAGAATTTAGAATAAGATCTTTAAAAGAAAAGATGAAAATAAAAATCGATATGAATATGAAAAAGAGATTTTCTTTAGGGAAGAGATTGTTAAGAAAAATATGAGCTGAAAAAATTATAAAAAAAATGGATGACAATCTTATAAGAGTATCAATAAAAATTTCAAAGAGTATTTTACGATGAATTTTTTGAAAAATTTTTTTTAACATATTTAAGGGGGATAAAAATCCCCCTTTTTATCATTTGTATTCTGAAATTATACTTACAATCTCTTCAGCTATCCTTTCCTGTGCCTCAAATGTTTGTGCACCTATATGTGGTGTTGCTACAAAGTTTTCGAGAGTGAAAAGTTCACCTGCAACTGGCGGTTCAGTCTGGAAAACATCCAGTGCTGCACCTCTTATCAAACCGTTCTTCAAAGCATCGAGTAAAGCGTTTTCATCAACTATCCCACCTCTTGCACATGAAACGAGGAAAGAGTTTTTTTTCATCTTCTTGAACTGCTCAGTTGAAATCATATTCTTAGTTTCTTCGGTCAAAGGAAGGTGTAAAGAGATGTAATCTGATTCTTTAAGAAGTGTATCGAGATCAACGATTTTTACAGGTGGTTTTGAAACCTCTTTAACATAGGGATCGTAACCCAAAACATTCATATCAAAACCGTAAAAGCCTATCCTTGCAGTCTCCCTTCCTATTCTTCCAAGTCCGATTATACCGAGAGTCTTTTTGTAAAGTTCATTCCCTTGAAATTTTTTCTTTTCCCACTTTCCTTCCTTCATAGATTTGTCAGCAACAGTTAAAGATCTTGAAAGGGATAACATGTGTCCTATAGCAAGTTCTGCAACAGATTCACTCGATGCTGCTGGAGTGTTTCTAACCTCAATATTTTTTGACTTAGCGTACTCAACATCAATGTTATCAACTCCAACCCCACCCCTTATTATCAGTTTCAAATTTTTTCCAGCATCTATTATATTTTTTCTAACCTTAGTTGCACTTCTTACTATAATACAATCAAAATCTACTATAACCTTTTCAAGTTCCTCAGGTGGAAGCCCAGTTTTCACTGTAACATCGTGACCCAAATTTTTTAACTTGTTTACCGCTGATTCAGAGATCTTATCACTCACAAGTATTCTCATAATTCCTCCTTAAATTTTTAAAATATCATTTATATCATTTAAAAGTTCATTTATGTCTGAAGGAGTCAGATCTCCCATTGCAGCGATTCTAAATGTTATATCTTTGAGTTTCCCATATCCGTTTGAAATAGTTTTTCCTCTATTTCCAAGTTCTTTGTTCAGTTCTGAAATGTTAAAGTTTCTGTTGTTTTTAAGTGTTACAACAGTCCAGGATTCGTAGCCTTTCTCTGGGAACTTCTCAATACCTTTCTCCTCAGCCCAGTTGAAAATAGTGTCTGACATCTTTTTGTGTCTTGCGAATCTGTTCTCAATGCCCTCAGCAAGCATTCTATCGAGTTGGACATTTAAAGCATTTATATGTGATATAGAAGGTGTGGAAGGTGTCTGTCCCTTTTCATCGTACTTCAACATATCAACTATATCGAAATAGTAACCTCTGTTCTCAACAGTTTTCGCTTTTTGGGCTGCTTTCTGTGAAACTGTCATTACGGCAAGTCCCGGTGGAAGAGCAAAACATTTTTGAACACCTGCAAGAATAACATCAATTCCAAGGGCATCAACTTCTAACTTGTATCCAGTCAAAGATGAGACAGCATCGACAGCGAAAATAACATCAGGATACTTTTTCATCACTTCAGAGATCTCCTCAATAGGATTCTTCACACCTGTGGAAGTTTCGTTGTGAACCAAAGTGACAAGATCGTACTCTCCCGTTTTCAACTTTTCATCAATCATTTCAGGTTTTATAGCGTATCCCCATTCTACCTTTAAAGGATCAGCCTTCTTTCCATTAGCAACCGCTATATTGTACCATCTATCGGAGAAGGCACCACACATACATGAGAGTGTTTTCTTGTTTGAAAGGTTTCTCACAACACTCTCCATACAACCTGTTGCGGATGAGGTAAAAAGTAGAACCCTGTTTTTAGTGTAAAGAATCTGTTGTAATTTAGGTATAACCTGATTGTAAAGTTCAGAAAACTCCTTCATCCTATGACCTATCATCTCGCAAGCCATAGCATCCCTTACCTCCTTTACAACCTCGGTTGGCCCTGGTATAAACAATTTTTTATGCATAAATCCTCCTTCAAAATTTTAATATTATAATTTTATTTTATAAACCTTACTTTGTCAATATATTGACTTGAAAGTTTAAACTGTTAAAATTCTTTCTATGGTAGATTTACATAACCATTCACTCTACTCATACGATTCGAAAAGGGAGATGGAGGATATAATCGTTGAAGCGATATCGAAAGATGTTGGTATTCTAGGTATTTCCGATCATCTCGATTTCAACAGTAACGATCCAGGTAACATGTTTTATAAAGGTGAAGAACAGTTAGAGGAATTTTTATATCTAAAAAAAAAATATTCGAATAAAATTAAACTCTTTCTTGGAATAGAATCCTCCTATGAAGAGGATTATGAAAAAAAAATAATCTCATCTTTCAAAAAGTTTCCTTTCGATTACAGGATAGTTTCATTACATTTTGTGGATGGTGTTGTTATATCTGACTGGATAGTTGAAATTGAAAAGGATAAAGGAAGTATTTTTGAAGTTGATTATGAAAAATATTTTTCACAACTCGAAAGTATAGTTGATTTCAAAATCTTCAACATACTCGGACATATAGATTACTACAAAAAATACTCAAAATTTCAAAACCATCAAGAGACATTCAAAAGGTACAAAAACTCTTATGAAAGGATTTTAAAGAAGGTTGTAAAATATGGAATAATTCTTGAGATCAACTCAAGTGGTCTAAGACATAAATGTAAGGAACAGTTCCCCTCTTTAGAGATACTAAAACTCTATAAAGATTTAGGTGGAAAAGTTGTTTCAACAGGTTCCGATTCACATAAAAGTGGTGAAACAGTTTTCGGTTTCGATAAGGTTAAAAGGATAGTAAAAGATTTTAAATTTGAAGTTTATAAACCATAAGGAGAAAGTTATGATACCAAAAGAAACGTTTAAAAAAAGGAGAGAAAAAGTTTTCAAAATGATGGAAAACAACTCTATACTTCTTTTAGATTCCGCATCCTTCAAAGAGAAGAATAATGAGAACAATTACATCTACAGGCAGAGTTCAAACTTTTTCTACCTTACCGGTTACAAGGAACCTTCATCAACTTTAGTTCTTTTTAAGAGTCTGAAGGAAGAAAGGGAGATGCTTTTTGTCGAAGAGAACAACCCATATTATGAAGTCTGGACCGGAAAGAAAAAATCAGATAAAGAGGTTAAAGAGGAAACAGGTATTGAGAATGTATTTTATAACAAAGATTTTTACTTCCATTTTGGAAACTTTGTAAACAAAGGTGCTATATGTTACTATGATTTTTCAAATGAAAGGGTAACGGAGTTTTTAGGATACAACCATTACAAAATTTTAAAGTTGAGAGAACATTTTCCACAGATAAAATCCTTTCTTCCTGTAAACAACATAATATACCCTTTAAGGGCTGTTAAGGATAAATATGAGATAGAATGCATAAAAGAGGCTATAAGAATAACAAAAGAAGGGATTTTTAACTGTATGAAAAATGCAAAAGAAGGGATGTTCGAATACCAGGTTCAGGCTGATCTTGAATACATATTTTTAAAAAATGGAGTTTTGGTTCCAGCCTTCCCTTCTATAGTTGCGTCAGGAAAGAATGGAGCAACACTCCATTATACCTCTAACAACCAGAAGGTAAAAAAGGGAGATCTGATACTTGTTGATGTTGGTGCTGAATATGAACTCTATTCAGCTGACATTACGAGAGTTTTTCCACCAAAAAGAAAATTTACCGAAAGGGAGAAAAAACTTTACAACCCTTTACTTGAAGTTCAAGAAAAAATAATAGATAGTATAAAACCTGGTATAAGTTTGAAAGAGTTGAACGAAAAAACAAACCAACTTATAGGAAAATTACTGATCAGTTTGAAATATATCAAGGATGTGAAGGATGTAAAAAAATATTATCCACATTCTGTTGGACATATGCTTGGGCTTGATACTCACGATATTTCTCAAACACCAAGGTATATGCCAGAACTTAAAGAGAATATGGTTTTAACTATAGAACCTGGAATTTATATACCTGAAGAAGGGATAGGGTTAAGGATAGAGGATGACATACTTGTTACAAAGAAAGGTTGTGAGAACCTATCAAGAGAAATTCCGAAAAGTGTAAAAGGTATAGAAAAAGTTGTTGGAGTCTAAAATGCATAGAATAATATTTCATTTCGGGAATTTAACTTTATACTCTTACGGATTGATGCAGTCTATAGCTTTTATAGCATCACTTTTAGTGATCCTTTACCTTTCTAAAAGATCAAAAATATCCAAGGATGTTCTGTTCGATCTTTCAGTTTACATAATAATAGGTGGGATAGTTGGAGCAAGGTTATGGTTCGTTGTTGAAAATTTTAATCTATACAAAGAGGATCTGTTTTCGATTCTAAAAATTTGGGAAGGTGGAATGGTCTTTTACGGTGGACTTTTAGGTGGAGTGATTTCAGGACTTTTTTATATAAAAAGGAATAAACTCGATCTTTTCAAAGTTGGAGATATCATAACTACAGCATTCCCACTCGGGATATTCTTTGGAAGGATAGGTTGTTTTCTGAACGGATGCTGTTATGGAAAGATATCTGAAAGGTTTGGAGTAAGATTTCCAAGAGAGAATTTTCCCCCACCATATCAGGAACAACTTGAAAAGGGTCTTATAAAACCTACAGATTGTTGTTCACTTCCAGTTATTCCAACACAACTTATAGAATCTTTCTCAATGCTTCTTCTTTTTTTCATCCTTTTTTACCTTTACAACAAAAGAAGAAAATTTGACGGTATGATATTTTACCTTTTCTTTATAATTTATGGATTTGAAAGGTTTTTTGTTGATTTTTTGAGAGAGTATTCAAAAAACGCTCTCATATTTAAAATAGTTTCACTCTCCCAGATAACTTCTATTATTATAATTCTTCTCTCTTCAATATTACTTTTCATAAGATACAGAAATTCTAACAAATAAAAAAGCCCCCAAAAAGGGGGCTTTTTATTATTTCCATTTACCTTAACTATTTAAGGTAAGTCATCTTCATCATAGACTCATATCCTGATGCCTGAAGTTTGTAGAAGTATACGCCAGCTGATACACTCTTTCCAGAATTGTCTTTACCATTCCATTTTACAGTATACCAGGAAACATCTTTAACTTCATTAACAAGTGTTTTTACGAGTTTTCCTGTTATATCGTAAACTTCAAGAGTAACTTTCCCTTTAACTGGAACAGCGTACTCTATAGTTGTTACATCTTTGAATGGGTTAGGCTGATTCTGTGTTAGAGCGAATGTTGTTGGTTTCGGTTTTCCAGAAGCAACAACTTTAATAACTGGATGCTCAGTCTTAACACCAGATTTTGAAATGTCTGAAACTTTGTAATAGTAAACAGTTCCACCATTTACCTTTGTATCTGTAAATGTGTATGTTGATGGAATGTTTTTGGCTTCCAAACTTCCGACATTTTCAAAATTCCTGCCATCAGTTGACCTCTCAATTACCCATTTGGAGTTGTTGAGTTCAGATGTTGTTGACCATTTCAAAGTGATCGAGTTGTTATCAGCAATAGCAGAAATCTCTGTCATCTCAACTCTTGTAAGAGTTGCTGTTGCGTCAACAACTATAACTGATCCTTCGAAAGCATCTCCCCAGTTGGAAGGTGTTTTTGCAGGTGATGCATCCCTACCTCTAACCCATATTTTAATTTCACCAACAGGCCATCCAACAGTTGAGGAAACTGTAGCTTGTACCTCTTCATACATTTCATCAAAAGCACCATCAACAGCAGTCATCGCGTTACCTGTTCCTGCTGGTGCTGCTTCCGGACCGTATGACCATTCTGCACTACTTATATTTGACATACCTGTTGTTGAATCACACACTATCGCTGTTATTGTAAATGATGTTGGAACACCAAGTCCTGCAGCATTTCCAACTGGTGATGGGTCAGCCTGTATAGAACCAGCATAAACTATAGGACCAAGATAATCACCATCAGTTCTTGAAATTGTGAAATTACCTGTTGAAGCCTCTCCTGTCATTGCAGGATACACATCTTTATCTTTTACTTTTACCTTAACTCTATATTTGTTTCCATTAAGTAGTGATGAGACATCCCAATTGTAAGGTGATGTTAAAGTTGTTCCCTGTGCTATAAGTATCCATGAATCACCACCATTTGGAGAGTAGTACAAGTAAGTTGTATCTATAGAAGCACCACCGTAGGCAGTTGCTGTCCATGATATTGAAATAGTGTTTGTTGTGTAAGTTGTTCCTGTTGTTGGAGAACTTATAGTAACATCTGGATGGTCGTGACCTATAAGCCATATGAGGTTGTTGTTAAGAATATTTGTTCTTGTTGTTGATGTTGGATTCGTAGTATCAATCTGTGTTATCTCAAAGGCATTGAAAATAACTCTCGTCTTGTATCCACCCCATACACCTACACCACTTGTTCCAAGGTTGTTTGTTGATTCCCATTTTGTTCCAACAACTGGACCTGTTGATGCATTCCATCTCCAAACATTTGTTGATGTTCCAGCAACGAATGCTGAAGAGACACCTGTCATTGAGTCACCATCAGCACCACTTCTGTATGGATTGTATGGAACACCTGCTGTGTATGAACCAGAGATAGGATCTCCTGTTACTCCATAAAGTGTGAAGTTTCCAGTTGCAACTATATCACCCACATATTTTCCCATCATATAGTTTATAACAAAGAGTGAATCATTTCTATCGGTTCCTACATAAGAGAAACCTTCAGATGAAGCCATGCCCCATCCAAAATCATGTCCTGTGTACGCTATCCTTCCTCCACCTGCTTCATACTTTTTCAATGACTCTTCCTGTGTTTTTGTAAGTTGTGGATAATTTTCCTGACCAGACTGTAAGAATATAGCTTTGAACTTTCTCATCAAAGAATCAACAGGTATCTGACCAAAATTGTTGAGTGATGTCTGATACCATGCATAGTTCCATCCACCCTGCTCGATAGCGTAAACCAAGAAATCTGGATGCGCGAAAAGTTCCCCTTCAAGGTTATCATCTGTAACGAGAACCAAAATATCCGCACCTGCTATATCAACGGTTGCAAACTGGTAATGTGAACCATTGTTATCATCTCTAACAACATTTCCTTTATGATCTTTCGATTCAACATCGAAATAGTATACTGTATTTGGTGTAAGGTTTGAAACAATTACCGCTTGGTCACCAGAGTGGTCGTAAACAAGGTTTGGATTTTCTGCTGTTTCATAACCAAGTGATGTTGTTGGTCCATAATAGACCTTTCCTGTTGTTGGCTCTGTTGTGTTCCATGCTATGAAACCTCTAGTTCCTTCTGCCTTTTCACACCTTACATTGTATATTGTGAATGTACTGTTATCTATCAACGCTTTTGCTGTAACAGTTGCGTTTGGAAGTGTATCATTATAAACAGCCCAGATTGTATCTGTTTTGTTAACACCAAGGTAACCATCGTCATTATTCAGTGGTGACTGATATGCCATCTGAACAGATCCTTTGAAAAGACCTGTTGTTCCTGTAAGTGTAACATATTCAGTATCACCAAGTTTTGAATAGACCTTTACATCAAAAGTAGAATTGTCAGGTAGATTCAAATCTGTAACAGATATTGTTGCCAAAGAATCTATAACAGAATAAACCGCTTTATCGAATTTAACTGAACCGTTGTTAACATTGTTAACACTATAAGAAACTACTATAGCGTAAGGTTGTGGGGAAACAGGGCAATCTGTTGCAACTACCCTAACTTTCCATATACCTGTTGCTGGAGTTAAATTCCTGTACTGTTCTATGGTGTTCAAATGGTCTGTCCCTGAAACCAAACTCCCTGATGGATCGTAGACCTGAAGGTCAAGATCGTTAACAAGTGTTGTATCTGTAACAGTGTTATCACCAAAGAATGGTGCTGGATAATCTGTCCAAACGAGTGTAACTCTAAGTTCATTTCCACCATCTGTAACATTGAACTGGTATTCAACATATTCTCCAGTTAAAAGTCCATCCTGATTGTCATCGAAAACAATTGCTTTTGGAGATGTTGAACCAGAATGTGAGAAGAACAAACAGTTATTCAATTGTAGCCTTCCAAAACCGTAGTTGTTGTTTGGTATAGTTTGACCACAATCGTTTGCTGAGTTAACAGCAAGTGCTCTTATAAGTGCGGATGATGGGTTTGTTATAGCATTTGATGTGATTTGTGATCCTGTAGGATAGAAACCTTGAGCAAGGTAATCCCTTATAAGTGCTATTGCTCCTGCTGAGAATGGTGTTGCCATTGATGTTCCCTGCATTGAAACATAGTTTGAAGTACCACCACTTGTTGAACCATCTGCTGACATAACAGTTTCACCAGGTGTTAAAAGTGTAACACCATACCTTCCATCAGCTGTTGGTCCTCTTGAAGAGAATGATGAAACTGATGCTGGGGATGCTTCAGAACATGAACCTGCTGCATAGACATTTTTAGCACATGCTGTTCCAGATATTGTCCCTGCACCTGAACCATCATTACCTGCTGCAAAATGAACGTTGAAATCTTTATGATCCCACATATAAGCATCTGTTAACTGGCAACCTTCATCATAAGCACCAGCAAGTTCTGGATATGAACTTACTGAAGGTCCATAGGAGTTTGAAGTAATCCTTGCACCATGAACATACATTGTATCAAACATTGAATAACAATCTATTGGAACCCATAAGAAAGCATCAACATTATTTCCACAATCCATAAATAAAATTTTTGCTTCCTTCGCTATACCATCATAATTTGATGTTGCATAATTTTCATCAGAACCTGCTGCGGTACAAGATGTGTGTGTTCCATGGTAAGAGTTATTATTTTCGTCACCAAAATTTAAAGTATCTAAAAATGATGGATGTGACGGTAAATATGCTATAACTTTCCTGTGAGTTGGATAGTATCCCCAAGTTGTCAATGGAACTGCTGAATCATAAAACTGGTAGTGTCCAACAGTAATACCTGAGTCAGTAACATTTATTATCTGACCAGCACCACGAACACCTTCATTCCAAATAACTGTATCACCAACAGTTGTTGTTCCATTCATAATAATTGCTCTTCCATCATCATTTCTTGGATACTTTTTAGCATACTGCATAATAAGGTAAACATCTTTAATTTTAGCTATTTCTGCTATTTTACTTTCTGGAATTTCAACCAAAAATGTTGCTAATGCTGTTGTTGGCTCTGATTTGTCAAGTACCTTTGCACCCATTTTGTTTAAACTTTCCAAAACATCATAGTAGGAACCATTTCTAAAAAGCCTTACAACCATCTCCCTTTTTGAATCAGATTTTGAATTTAAAAATTTTGGAGATGCTTTGTATGCTGGATGCCATAGAGAGACGAATTTTATGTAAGGAAGTTGAGAGATTTTCTCAACATCACCATCTCTCATCTTAACTATGTAACCATAGTTGTGAACAGGCCATTCGAATTTTACATCGTAGTTTGAAAGTTCACTTTTGTACTTTTCAAGTACTGGACCTGAGAATTTCAAAATGTAGTAATTTGTTCCATCCTTTGTCAACTTTGCCTTTAAATCTGATGGAATGTTAGGTTCTCCATTCCTAACATCAAAATCATGGTAAGGAAGATGAACCCAATTTGGGTCCTTCATCGCTTTTACCATCTCTTTTCCCTTTGTGACGGATTTAAAACCATCAGCCAGAGGGTTTGTTAAAGTTCCATTATCCATAGTTGGTAAAGTGGTTGTAACAACATCCTTTGTTACGGATTTAGCACCAACAAAAAGAAGGATAAAGGAAACAAGAAGCAAAACTGTAAGAATTCGCTTCATCTTACCTCCTTTTATTTGTTCAAGATTTTTTACTTTTCCAGACATGGTTTATACTATAGCAAAAAATATACCATTTTATTTTATAAATTTTTTTATATTATATATTACCTACTTTAGTTGTTCAAGCAATGGGGAAAAAAGTGAAATTTTTGCATTTTTAACATAAAGGGTGCAGTTATCTGCACCCTTTTATGTTTTACTTTATAATTGTGAAATCTTTAGATAAAATTTCTCTTTTGTTGGAGTAAACTTTTAATATGTATTTACCTGAAGAGAATCCTGAAAGGTCAACCAAAGATTCATCACCTGTAAGTTTTTTAGAAAAGATATTTCTTCCGGATAGGTCAAATATTTTCAAATTATCTTTTTCTTTTCCAGAGATTGAGAGTTTTGTGCTTGAAAGAAATCTTATTGATATACCTTTTGAAACCTTCGTGATTTCATCAATTCCTGAAACCTTTTCTATCCATATTGAATCAACATTGGGGGAGAGTTCCATCCTTGATGTTGTAAAATCTATCCTATACTGGATGTAATGGTGACCTGCATTGTTCACAACGGAAGAGATGTTTGTGAGATTTTTAGAATAATCGTTGTAGGATGTAACTGAAGGACATGTTGACCAATCTGGTGCACCTGTCATTGTTGAATCATTCCATGAACGAACTTTCAAGGTGAAGGTTGTGAAGGCTGGTTTGTTGAAAGTTACAAAGATGTTGTAAAGATCAAAATAATCTGAAACGAGAACAGAATCGTACTTATCCACATTTATAACTGAAGATATAAGATAACCGTTTTTATAGTAACTATCATAGTAAACCTTTCCACCTGAAGTTGAACTTATTGTTCCAACACCGTATGTGTGTTCACCAAGTTTTGTAAAACCAACAGCACCTATATCTGTTAAAGTGTTATCACAAACTGTGAAAGTTAAACCACCATCAACAGATTTGTATAAACCACCTGGATATGTTGCTGTTACATAGATTGTTGAACCGTTATCAAGGGAGTATATACCTGTTATATCGGATGTGTCAGGGATGATACCGGAAGTATCAAGTGTAATCCATGTAGCCCCTAAATCATCTGACCTGTAGAGCCCTCCACCAAAAGCACCGTAACTTCCAGCATAAATTGAATTACCTATCTTTTCAAGAGACATTATAGCGAAAGGTTCCCCATTGTTTGTAAAGTATGTATCAACAACCCCAACAGTTGTCCAACTTGCACCATTATCGAATGAGAAAAGAACCGGTTCACCATAAAGTATATTGTCACAACTTAAAAGAAGGGTATCTTGATTGTATCTTAAAATTTTTGTA
Organism: candidate division TA06 bacterium 32_111; assembly: GCA_001508335.1. Classification (GTDB taxonomy): domain Bacteria; phylum Hydrothermota; class 32-111; order 32-111; family 32-111; genus 32-111. The sequence continues at coordinate 40,892 of LGFX01000006.1, read as the reverse complement.
ACAAGAAGGTATCCTATAGTATCAACTCTTTGGTATGTTTGGAATCTATCATAAGTCCAGAAAATTTGCCCGTCGAAATCTGCAGAGTTCGGGTCAGGATCACCTACTGCCAAAAGGAAAGTATCCCCTCCAAGATGGAAAATATCGTAAATTCTTGCCGCATCGGGAACAGGTTGTGTTAAAGTTGTATCCCAACTCTTCATATCACCACTTTTATAAATAAAACCAAAATTTATAGCTCCCCAATAACCTGCTGCAAAAATTGTATCCTGAACCTTCTCTATCGTTAACAACTCACAGTTTGATTGGTTAACTGGTAGAGTATCAAATGATGTCCATGTTTGTCCCATAGATGTTGAGTATGAAAGGTTAGCCTTTAAACCACCAACAGCATAAATAGTATCGTTAATGTTTAGAAGATCGTTAACTGTTCCAACAACTCCAGCGGCTGATGGTGGATATGTTGATACAACTGAAAAATTTGTATCCTCAATAAATCCCAATGTAAGTGGTGATGTTAAAAAATGTATCCTTTCAGAAGTTAAAAATTTAGTCTCATCGTTGAAAATATCCTGTCCCTCTCCACCAGCCCAGGATGTCTGTTTGAAAGGATACTTCACATTTGGACCCGTGTAGGAAAAAAGAAGTATGGATAGAAGAAAAACCATCGATAGAATAAGAACCTTTTTAAACATAAAACCTCCAATTAAAATTTGATTAACTTTTTGAATTTTTTACCATCCAGAATTTCAAAATATATTCCCCTTTTGATTTTACTTTTCAAAACCTCCCTTCCACTTAGATCGAAAACTTTTCCTCCATTTGAAGGTGAAATATTTTTAAAGAACTCAACATCAACCATTATCTCTTCTTTTTCTCCCAACTCATTCAAAATTTTTAAAATATATTTATTTTTACCTATTTTTGGTTTTCTGTCAATAGCAAAATTTTTGAAAACCTCAATGTGGTTTGAAGTTGTAATGTTGATACACTCAACTATACTGTATTTTGAATCTTTAAGAAAAATCTTAACATAACTTTTATCTTTTTCTATCCTTAAAAATATCTCATCCTTTCTCACAGATTGACTCTTCAAACTCCTGAAAACGTTCAAAAATCCATAACCTGTTATCTGGTCAAAGTATCCTGTTGAAACGATATCAGCTCCTTTTTTTATAAGTTCGTAAAGTTGTTTGACACTCAGATTGGAGTCAGCTTGCAAAAGTTGAACAAGTGCAACCCCTGTGAATATAGAGGAATAACTGGTTCCAAGAAAGAAACCAAAAGAATCTTTGTAACTTATTCCATCGCTACCAACCCTGTAAGATAGAATGTATTTACCAGGAGAATATATGTCAGGTTTTAAAATATCATCATCTTTTGAGTTGAAAGATGAAATGGTAAAAAGCGTATCATCGGTAACGAAAAGGTAAGTGTTCCTTCTTGAAATGTAGGAACCTGAGGATATAACATTTTCAACCGATGCAGGGGAACAGAGATTTTTTTTTCTCTCACCATCGTAAAAATTCTCATATGATGGTTTTACGAAAGTTCCACCTCTTGCAATAAAAAATTCTACTGGATTTTCTTTATCGGTTGTAAAGATCTGTATTCCAAGATAATTTTTTTTCTGATGTTCAAAAATAAGATGTGAACAATTCTTATCTTTATTGTATCCAAAGCCTAAAAAGAAATCCGGTTCTGAAAAATAGAAAACTGGATTCTCTTTCAAATCTATCCATTCTGAAAGGAAAAGATCCCCATCGGAAAGAACAAAAAACCTTAAAGATAGGAAATCGTTGCACAAAATATCAAGGTCAAAACTTTTCGAACTATCAGTTAAGAAAAGAACCGAACTGTTTGAAAAGAGATCCTCACCTTTTATCTGAAAGTTGTCATAAACTTTAGAATACAATTTCATGTTACCAAGATTCCCTGCAGGCACAGAGATTCCCCTTTTCAAAGATGTTAAAGGGAAAAGTTCTTTTATCGCTTCTTCAAAAAGGTCTTCACCAGAATGGGAGCCCCAAAAATAGTTTAAAGGCATAAAAAGAACGAAAGGTTTTTGGAAATACTCACACCTATCTACAATATATTTTATGCCATCAAGAAGATTTTTTGTGTTAAGGAAAGTGTTTACAGCAACTATTTTTGATCTTTTTATCAGCCCTTCAAAAAAGTATGATTCTGATGATAGTATAGAAAGAAGTGATGTCCCATGACCTTTTACATCCTCGATGTCGTAGTTTAATGCCTTAAAAGAGTCTATCTCCTCACCGTATCCAAAATTTTGTGGTGGGAAGGATGAAAAACTTTTCTGGTTCCATATGAGTTTGAATTTCGAAATGTTATCCTTTTTGAAAATCGGAATGGAAGGAGAAAATCCATCATCTATAAATCCTATGTTCACTCCTTCTCCATCATATCCCATACCAACCATTTGGGATATCCTTGTTAAATAGGCTGCACTATCTGAAGATTGGAATACAGGTTTTGAAATTTCACAGAATATTAAAAAGTTGGAGTCTGAGATCTCTTTCAAAGTTGAAAAATCTATATAACCTGTAACTATAGAATCGGTTATTTTAACATTTTGGTTAATAAAATTTTTTAACCTTTCAACATCCCCTTTCAAAATAACTGGTAAAATCTCCTTACTCTTTCTTTTAAGATAAAAATCGTATGATAAAATTGTGTCTTTTTCCAAAGGTTCTACACTAAATTTTAAAAAACTTTTTTTAAAAGAAAAAGTTTCTCCCAAATCCTCTGAAAAGTATGAAAGTATCGTTGGATCGATTTTGTTTAAGTTTATTCCCCATATTTTCCAAAAGATTATAAAAGTTAAAAGTATGAGAATTTTTCTCATATTTTTATTGTATATCTAATAAAAGCATCTTGTCAAGTATAATTTACAAATAAACTATTGACATTTAAAAATTTTTTCGTAATATTTTTATTTCAAGCCAGGATAGCTCAGACGGTAGAGCAACGGACTGAAAATCCGTGTGTCCGCAGTTCGATTCTGCGTCCTGGCACTTGCCGGGGTGGCGAAACTGGCAGACGCGCACGTTTGAGGGGCGTGTGGGCTTCCCGTAGGGGTTCAAGTCCCCTCCCCGGCACCAATTCAAAATGTTGTCGGTGGTAACTCATCTTTCAAAGATTTCTTCCTCTCATTTTTTATAGCAATCCAAATAGAATGAGAAATGTTTCCCGTAAGTATAAAAAATCCGGTCAAAAAGAAAAAGAGTGCTCCCCAATTTACTCCCCTATACTTTTCAAAAAGCATATAAAAAACGGAGACTAAAAGAAGTAATATAAGATAAAGTTTGCCTGCATTTGAAACATCCTTCCATCTCTTACCGTTACTTACAATAAATGAGATAAAAAGTGTTAAAAATACAATGAGAAATCCACCCAAAATCCTTGCACTTATTGGATAACCTTCATAAGGTTTTTTAAATTCACTGAATATTGAGAAGAGTAACAAAATTATAAGAATTGTTGGAACAAGATATTTTAAAGATATTTCAAAAAACTTATCAACATTTACCTCCGAAACCGAATTGATAAAACTCCTTAACCTATCACTTCCAAAAAACCATGCAACTATAACCGTTTCAAAAAAACCAACTATTAGAAGTCCATAAGTTAAAATCCAGTGATCAACTATATCAAGCCATAGAATACCACTACCGAAACAGTAAAGTAAACCAAAAATTAGATCTATCCCAACGATTATAAAAACAGATTTTTTTCTTGAAAAGTTGAACTTATCCTTTAAACCTGTTACAACAGCCTCAATCAAAGATACAAGTGAAGTTAAACCTAAAAAGAGAAGCATGGAAAAGAATAGTATACCAAAGATATTTGGAAAACCAGGTATCTTTGAAATAGCCTCAGGATATGTAACGAAGGCAAGACCTGGCCCACCCAACCTTAAAGAATCTATAGGGACATTGCTTGTAAATGCAAGAAAACCAACGGTGGAAAAAACAGTTGTCCCTGCTATAAACTCAACGAGAGAGTTTGTAAAACCTGTTATCCTTGCGTTGTTTGCTATATCTGTTTTTTCATCCCTGTAACTCGCATACGCTATAAGTATTCCAAAACCTAAAGAGAGTGTATAAAAAATCTGAGAAAAAGCTTCAACCCATACTTTGAAGGAGAGGAGTTTGTTAAAATCAGGTGTAAAGAATTTTTCAACCCCCTGTAAAGAACCTTTTAAAGTTATTCCCCTTAAAAGTAAAACAAGTAATATAAAAAAGGATAGAGGAAGCAAAAAGGTGTTGAATCTACCAAGTGATTTTATCCCTTTAATTATAACAAACCCGGTAATAAACCAAACTATTAGAAGACCGATAAAAATATTCAAATTGAAAAATGAGAAATCGAAAGGTGTTGAAGAAACTTTCAAGAAATCGTTGAAGAAAAAATTCACACTTCCAGATATCGTCCAGGAAAGATTTAAAGAGAAGAAAAGATAGTTGAAAGCCCATGATAGAACTACAGCATAATAGGAACAGATAACTGTTCCAACGAAAATAGAAAACCACCCAAGCCATTCCCACCTTTTTGAAATGGTAGAGAATGTTTTTGCAGCAGACCCTTGAAACTTCTGTCCAATTGCGGTTTCCATCATAAGAAGTGGGATACCTGCAACAAAGAGAGCGATAAAGTATGGGATCAAAAAAGCTCCACCTCCATTTCTGTATGCAACGAAAGGGAACCTCCACACATTTCCAAGACCAATGGCTGAACCTATAGTTGAAAGAATAAAAGCAACTCTCGAACTCCACCTTTCCCTGTTCATCAAACCTCCTATTTTTCTATAACTCCAGAAAGGACAACTCTATCCTCTTTATAGAAAACTCCAATCTGTCCAGGGGTGAGACCGTAAATGTAATCTTTTGTGATAACCTTTATTTTACTTTTAAAATCTTCTATTTCACATTCAACCTCTTCGTTTCTGTACCTTATTTTAACCTTTAAACCTTCCCTTTCTTCTGAAAATATTTCAAGAGGAGTTAAGTAAAACTCTTTTAATTTTAAATCATCCCTTTTTGAAACAACAATTCTGTTTTTTAAAGGTATTATACTTTTAACAAAATATTTCTCCTCAAGACCTCCTATCTTGACATTCTGACCTATAGTGTACTTGAAATAACCTGAATGTTTTTTTAAAACATTTCCGTTTTCATCAACCATATCTCCCTCTTCATCCAAAAACCCATTCTCATTTAAAAAGTTAATATAGTTATCCCTTATAAAACATATATCCTGACTTTCATTTAAAGTTAACTCTAAACCTTTACTTGAAACGAATTTTTTTATTTCATCCTTTGTAAGAAAAGATGTATTAGAATTTTCAAAATATTTTAAATCATCCTTCTTTACAGTTGAAACATAGTAGGATTGGTCCTTTTTCCCATCCTTACCTTTGTAAAGAAATCCATCAAAAACTCTTATATAATGACCTGTGCTAAACTTTTCAAAACCCAACTCTTTCATCTTTGAAACCAAAAGTGGAAATTTTACCAACCTGTTACATAAAGCACATGGGTTTGGAGTTTTTCCATCCCTGTAAGTTTTTATAAAGTAATCTATTATTTTTTCTTTGAAAAAATCTCTTCTATCTTCAACTATCAATTTAAACCCTAATCTTTCGTAAAGTTGAACAACCCTTTCCTTCTCTTTAAGATTTTTTTCAGAGAGTATCAAAAAGTATGGGAAAACTTCGAAACTCAAATTTTTGAAATAAAGTACTGAAGATAGTGAATCAACACCACCTGAAACCCCAACAACAATTTTTTTCATATCATTCAAATTTTACATAAATATAATCCACTTTCAATAGTTGGTTGTAAAAAGGTGAAAAGATGATCTTATAATTTTTACCTTCAATGTTGGTTTCAAGTGTTATATTTTCAAGATCGAAATTAACTCTGTTAACGATATTTTTAACTTTCAATTCTTTTTCTTCTTGAAAAATTTCATAGATGTTCCGCTCTACGAAATTCTCTTCAAAAGTTTTATTTCTCGCCACTATATTTCCATTTTTATCTATAACACATAAAGGTCTCTCATCATCATACCACTTAGAGAAAAGTTCAGCAAAAATATCCTCGGAAAGTTTCCAATCTTTCATACTGTTGTACTCGAAACCAAAAATAAGGATAAAAACATTATTCCTATGATTGAAGGATGATATGTTGAAAAGCATATTAACAATATTTTTCCCCATCTTTATTGGGATGAAGACCATCTTTGAAACTTCATTTTCCACTACAAAATTTATAGAATCTTTAACAGAGTTTACCTTTTCCTCAACAACTATATCGAAGAAATTTTTTTTATAACTTATTCTGTTGTTTGAAAAGAAAATTTCACCATCCTTTTTAATAGTGAAAAGAAAAATATCTTTAGTTTTTATTATTCCTGAAACTATCTTTTCATAAAAATCCTTTTCAGATTCAGTTAACTTTTTCTCCTCAAATATCTCTCTAAAAATTTCTATATCCTCACTTACCCTCTCTTGAAGATACTTTACAAGGAAAACCGCAACTATCACGATCATTATAAAAATAACTATTATAAAGGTTGTCTGCCATCTAAAAATAGAGTTGAAAATACTTTTAACTTCACTCTCAGGTGAATAGCAGTATATATACCATTTTTGACCATATATCTCTATAAAGGATTTTAAAAGTAAAAACTTTTCATTCTTATTAAAGGAACCGAAAGAGTTCAAAGATGATATCCTAAGAGATGAAAAGTTCTCAGATGAATCAACAAGAGAAGTATCTTCAACAAAGAAAAACCTGTTTACACCCGAAATTTCATCAAACTCTTTGAAGTAATCTGGTGAATAAACTATCTTCCCATCATCGTTAAAAACTATCAAGAAAGAGTTTTTCGTAGGTTTTACAGATGAGAGAAACTCCTCATAAATCCTTAAAAATGGGAGAAGGTATGTGAACCCCCCATCAAAATTTTCATCCCTAAAAACAGGACTTGCCACAGCGATGGCTCTATATCCCTGAACCGCTAAAAAAGGTTTTGAAATAACGATTGTTTTATTCTTAAACAACTTTTTGTTATGTTCCTGATATAGAACATTTTTACCTATAGCATCTCTGTTGAAAGGAGCGGTGTAAACTATTTTCCCACTTTTATCTATCCTTGTTACATTTGAATATCTTGAACTGTTGACCTTTTGAATCGAATCTATCAAAAATTTACCCTTTTCATTTAAAAGAATTATATCTCTATTTTTACTGTAAACTGAAAGTTCTTCTATCATTTTTTCCAAATAGTTGTTTATACCATTTTTTGCTATCTTAACAAGATTTTTTGTGTATGAAATATGGTTCTGGTAAACCAACTTAACAAGTAAAATATTTGTTATAAGGTAAACAAAAGAAAGTAATATCAAAGATAAGATTACAAAAATAAGAAAGGATTTAAATAGATTTTTTATATTCCCATTCGCCATTAGTTATTATTTTAGATTACAAAGATGTAAAAGTCAATATTTTTTAGAATGTGAGTAAAGAGGTGTCACCCTTTTTATAGAATGACATTTTATAACCGTTTTCACCAAGTATCTCTCTTTTTATATTATCACTTGAAAGAGTCAAAATAGCATCCCTTAAACTTTTATAATCCCTCTCCTTAACAAGAATAGAGTTGAAACCATCTATAAGTATATCCTTCGAACCACCTGAACCTGTAGCGATAACAGGTAATTTGAAAGCACCTGCTTCAAGGTAAACTATTCCAAAACCTTCAAAATCTCCCCTGTAATAGAAGACTGGTAAAACGAATATATCAGATTCTCTGTAAAGTTTATAAACTTCTCTATTTTTCAAGCCACTCTTAATAAAAACCCTTTCTTCCAGTTTATATTTTTTTATCAGATTTTCCAAATTTTTCCTATAACTTCCACTACCGACGATATAATATAAGAAATCTAAATCATCCTTTAAAGAATTTAAAGATTTTAAAACATACTGTTGACCTTTCCTTGGAGTCAGTTGAGCAACAGAAATCAAAACAATCTTTTCCTTTTTTTTATGCTCTCTTCCCTCAAACCTTTCACCATCATACCTTGGTGAAATCATGTAAACATCCTTTTTTGTTATTCTTTTTAAAATCTTTTCTGTGTACGAACTTATGGTGATTATTCTATCAACCCTGTTTAGAAGAAACTTTTTTATAAGACATACTAATCTTGCCTTTCTTTTTATGTAAGGATCAACAATGTTAACTTCACTTCCATAAGTAAAACAAACTATCTTTGTTTTTGGATAGAAAAGTTTATATAGGAAGGAAAATATGGTTGTTGGAATAACAGATTCGGTGTAGATATAATCTATTCTTCCCCTATTTTTTATATAAAACTTCAAAATTTTTAAATAGAAATCAAGCCTGTGGAATTTACCCTCAAGGGGAAGATTTTTTGATCTTATTATCTCCTTAAAAATTGTGAGATCCTCTTCAGGTTCAGTAAAGGATGGAGTTTGTGTAATAACAACAAGTTCGCTTCTAAATTCATACTCTTTAAAAATAGTGTAAAGGTAATGGGATATACCTCCCCTGTATGGCGGAAAAGATGTAGTAATCAAAAGTTTTATCATCTTATACTGATACTCCCATCATCTTCTATTTTTAACATCTTATTTTTAAAATCATTTTCGGTTAAACTTTTTATCAATTTAACAACCTCGTAATCTTTGTCAAAAAATACACCTTTATACCTAACCTGCTTAAAAGGGTATATTCTCCCTGAAAGGAAGTTACCGGAAGGATCGATTTCAACATAAAGAATTGGAGCAAGTCCATTAACGCCAGATATATTTATACCTGAGAAAGTCATAAAATTACCTAAAGAATAAGCAATAAGTTTTCCTTTATATAATTCCAATCCCCTTACAACATGTGGCCCATGCCCTATTACAAGATCCGCTCCAGCATCTATTACTGTATGTGCGAATCTGTAAATGTTGCCTCTATACTCACCAAACATGTACTCATCCTGATCCTTTACATGCATAGCATCCTTTCCTTCCTTACCTCCATGGAAAGTTACTATAACAACATCGTATACTTTTGAAATGGAATCTATTAGATCATAACTTCTTTTAAGATCTGTAAGGTCGTTCATCAGAGTATAGTTTGAAAAACCAACAACACACACATTTTTCCCATCTATGTTGAAAACTCCATAATCGTTTGTAAATCCTGTGTACTGAATGGAATTTTCAAGAAGAACTTTTTTTGTTCTATAAACTGCAATATCTCCAAAATCTCTTATATGGTTGTTAGCGATATTTAAAATGTTAAAACCAGCATTCTTTAAAGATTTAACATATTTTTCAGGCGTTCTGAAAGCATAACTTTTTCCTTCAACAACATTTTTTCTCAAACTACCTGAATCTGATAGAGCTGATTCAAGGTTACCTATCCTTATATATCCTTTTTTGATTATAGATTCAGCCTCTTGAAAAAGGTAGAAACCATCACCTTCTGGAACAGATAGGTAAGGATAAACTGTTCCAACCATTATATCACCAACTGCAGTTATCTTAATACTCTCTCCTTTCAATAGAAACAAAAAATTAAAGATAAGGAAGAAGAACTTAAATTTTTTCAAACCTAACTCCTTTTTCATCTATCAAAGCGTAAGTCTTTTCTTTAGAGAGAAAGTATGAAAGTGAACCTGGATTTACAACAGTTTTACCATTTTCAAATTTTAAATCTTTTTTGTGGGTATGTCCATAAAAAATGTATTTTGGATGTTCCTTTTGAAGATAATCTTTCAAAAAGAATGGCTCATGCATAAGTATAATGTATCCAAAATTTTCTATAAAAATTTCAAAAGGTGAAGTTGAAAAAGATATATCAAGAGCCCTTAAAATTTTTGAAGTTCTAAGATCAAGTGTATCGTTATTACCCTTCACAAGATAGAATTCGTAAGATATATCTCTTAAAATGGAAAGGTTTTGAAAATCAACAACATCCCCAAGATGTATCGATGCTTTAAACTTTTTCCCTTTATACCTATCACTTAAAATTCTAAAAGAGTTTAGATCGTTGTGAGTATCAGAAATCAGAAGAATGGTTTTATTTTCCATACAATAAGTATTATTCCAAGAATAAATGTGTATATTGAGAAAAGATAAAATTTTTTACTTTTCAAAATTTTATAAAGTAAAACCAAAGCTAAATATCCAGTTAAAAATGAAACTAAAACACCATAAAGGATTGTAAAATCGAAATGGAGTTTTACATCAAAAAGTTCTTTAAGAAATGAACCCAAAATTATAGGCATAGCCATAAAGAAAGAAAAATCTGATGCTTTCTTAGGTTCAATACCAAGGTGGAGTGCAGTTGTAATCGTTGTTCCAGATCTCGATATACCTGGTAAAAGTGAAAGAACTTGAAAAATACCGATAACCAACGAATCAAAAATGTTAAGATCTTTCCCCTTATTTTTTGAAAACTTTGTTGAAAAAAGAATTACAGAAAGAAGAATATAAAATATACCTATAAGAAGAGTATCTGTAAAAATTTTGCTTACAATATCATCCAAAAAAAAACCTGCAAATCCTGCAGGTATTATTCCAACCAAAACGAGTAAAATGAAATTTAGATTCTTTTTATCTTTTCTTTTCTCTTTTATTTCAGAAAAAGTTTCATTAAGTAAACTAAAAATCTCCTTTCTAAAAAATATTAAAAGGGAGAAGAATGTTCCAAGGTGTAAGGATGTTTCAAAAAAAAGGTTTTCAGTTTTAATCCCAAAAAGGTTTTTCAATAATGCTATATGACCTGATGAGGAAACAGGCAAAAATTCCGTTATACCCTGAACAAAACCTATAAAGGAATAATAAAGAATGTTTTTCATTTTCCTCCAAAGAATAAAGCTAAAAGCCCAACGAACATATCGTATTTGATTAGAGTGTTAACTACCCTTTTAGTTTTTATATCGTCGTAAATATAAAATATCAAAAGAAGAACCATAAGAACTATATCCACTCCGAAAAAGGAGATCAACATATATTTCACATTGTATATTCCCAAAAGGTATGGAATGAATGTTAGAATGATCAGGATGAAAAAAACAAATATTGCACAGAAAAGGGAGTTCTCTTCTCCCAAAACTATTGGGAGTGTTCTTCTTCCAATAAATTTATCACCATCTACATCCTCTATATCTTTTAAAATTTCCCTTCCAAGAGTCAAAAGGAAAGCAAAGATAGCAGGGAATATACCTTTTGAAATATCCCCTGCTATCTCTGAACCGAAAATGAAGAGAAGTCCGGAAAGTAAAGATATTATAAAATTTCCAAGAAAGGGTATCCTTTTGAGTTTGTAGGAATAGAAAAAAAGTGTTACAGTTGAGAATATCACTATCAAAAACAATTTGAAGGAAAGATAAAAGGATATAAAGATTGAAAGAAGAGAGAATAAAAGGTAAATGAAAATTACAAATTTCATATTGAATCTCGAATTTATAAGAGGTCTTTCTGGTTTGTTTATCCTATCTGTCTCAAGATCAAAAATATCGTTAATGATGTTTCCTCCAGCCATAACGAAGAAAACGGCAAGAATACCTAAGTATAAGTGTGGATTATTGAATTCAAATCTTACAAGAAGGTATGAGATAAGAACCCCAAAACCACCTATTATACAGTTGTTCACCCTTAAAAGTTTTATGAAATCAAATATTCTATTCTTTTTTCCCATCTTCTTTAAAAAGTTCTTTCAAACTACCTAAGGATGATAGAATCCCTGTTGCCTCGTAAGGTATGAAAATTTTTGAACCGTTACCGTTGGAGATTTTTTCAAGTGCTTCAAGATACTTTAAAGTTATAACATCGTTTGTTGCTTTTCCATCATGAATAGCCTGAAATACAGATTTTATTGCTTGCGCCTGTCCCAGAGCAACAAGTATCTGTGCCTGCTGTTCACCTTCAGCGACTTTTATCTTACTCTCCCTTTCACCTTCAGCGATAAGGATTTTAGACTGCTTTTCACCTTCAGCAAGAAGTATCGTGGCTCTCTTTTCCCTTTCAGCTTTCATCTGTTTCGTCATCGCTTCCTGGATCTCTGCGGGAGGATTTATATTTTTAAGTTCAACTCTATTTACCTTAACTCCCCATTTGTTTGTAGCATCATCAAGAATAACCTGAAGTTCACTGTTTATCTTTGCTCTTGATACCAATGTCTCATCAAGGGTTAGATCTCCGATAACGTTTCTTATTGTCGTTATCGTCAACTTTTCAATAGCATAAACGATGTTGGTTATCTCATACATAGCCTTATAAGGTTCCGTTATCTGATAATAGATAACCGTGTCTATCTGCATCGTTACGTTATCTTTTGTAATAACAGGTTGTGGAGGGAAATCTAAAACCTGCTCTCTCAGGTCTATTCTCATAAGAGATTTTGAACCAAAGGCTATAGGACGAATAGTATCTATAATAGGTATTATCAGATGTATTCCACTGTTCAGAGATGTTCTATATTTACCAAACCTTTCAATAATAACAACCTCTGCCTGCCTTACGATTATAATGCCTCTCGATAAAAAAATTACTACAGCGATGATAATAAAGATTAATAAAAGTATCATACTCTCTCCTTTTTTAATTTAAAAACAACCTTTCCCTCTTTGTAAGTTTCAACAATTTTCACATCAAGATCATCTATCCTTTTATCCGTAACTATAAAATCAGCGTTAAATCCTTCTGACAACTTGCCAAACCTTTTTTCTTCACCAACAATTTTTGCGCTTCCCTCAGTGTAACACTTAAAACCATCCTTAAAAGAGATCCTCTGCTCTTTAAACTCAGCGATCCTTAAGGAGTTTAAACCATAAAGTGGTGAAGGGGGCATACAATCCGAACCAAAAGCTAAAGGTATACCTTTCTTTAAAATGTATCCAAAAACATTGTTGAATTCAAAATACTTTTTGTTCAGCCTCTTTTCATACATCTGGCCTTTCAAAGCCCAGTTTCCTATAAAATTGGGTTGCATAGAAAGGAATATCCCTTTCTCTTTAACTCTATCTATTTGCTCTTTTGAGGATATTTCAAAATGTTCTATTCTATGACCTTCTGGATCCAAAAGGTTTTCAAGGACGAAATCGGTTGCCCTATCTCCGATGGAGTGTATAGCGAGTTGATAACCTTTTTCTTTAGATTTTAAAACTATTTTTTTGAAATCACTTTTACTTATAAATATCTTTCCTTTCAACCCATTTTTGTAATTAGTGTATAATGCTGCGGTATAAGCACCGATTGAACCATCAGTAAAAACCTTTAGACCTTTCAACTTTATCTTTTTTCTGTCAGTCCAACCCTCAAGTTCTTTTTCGTTCTCCCATGGATAATAAAAAAATATATCCAAAATTGGATCAATACCTTTATATATCTCTAAAGAATCGAAGGTAGCCATATCAGAGATTGAAGTTATACCGAGTGATAAAAATTTTCTTTGTGCAACTCTGAACGCTTTTATAAGTTCATCTTTTGAAGGTTTGAAAATTTTATTCAATTTAAGAACAACACCCTCTTTTAAAATTCCATCACCTTTTAAATCTTCTATATAATTTGATTTTTTCAAAAATTTTAAAGCCTCACTGTTGAAAACAGCAATATGACCGCAAACCCTTCTTACGATAACAGGGATATTTTTAAAATGTACATCTAAAATTTTTCTATCAAGATTTTCTTCCTTTTCAAATTTGGTTTCGTCATACCCTTCAGCAATAACAAAATCGCTATCACCGTTTACTTTCAAATAGTTCTCTATCCTTTCAACTATTTCATCAACAGAAATAACACCATTAAGATCGCATCTTAAAAGGTTGAGCCCATACCATACAAGATGTGTATGTGAATCGAAAAAGGATGGATATATGTATTTATCTTTGAGGTCAACGAACTTATCATAGTCTCCAATCCTTTCCTTTTGAATCGAAACTATTTTCCCATTCTCAACAAGTAGAAAATTTTTATAACCTTTTCCATCAAAAACTTTTGATTCGAATAAAATCTTCATGATTCTATATCCAGAAATGGTCTTAACATATCCGCTCTATTTTTATGAGCGAGTTTTTCAAGTGCTTTTGCCTCTATCTGTCTAACCCTTTCCCTTGTAACATCAAGAATCTCCCCGACCTCTTCAAGTGTCCTTTCATAACCATCCTGTAAACCGAATCTCAACCTGAGAACAGTTTGTTGTCTTGGAGAAAGGTCCGAAATAACAAGGTCAAGTTTTTCTCTCAACATCGAAAGCATCGCATGATGTTGAGGAGATTTTTGATCAACATCCTCTATAACATCGCTGAACTTTGATTCATCGCTATCTCCTATAGGTTTGTCCAATGAGATCGTCTCCTGTGCTATCTTGTAAACACTCTTTATCTTATCGAGTGGCATATCCAATTTTTCAGCGATCTCCTCTTCCGATGGTTCCCTTCCAAGTTCCTGCATCAAACTCCTCGTTACCTTAACAACCTTGTGCATAACTTCAATCATATGAACCGGGACTCTTATGGTTCTTGCCTGATCAGCTATCGCTCTTGTTATAGATTGTCTTATCCACCAGGTTGCGTATGTACTGAATTTATAACCTTTCTGATAATCGAACTTCTCAACAGCCTTCATCAGTCCAACGTTACCCTCCTGAATAAGATCCATGAATTCAAGTCCCCTGTTGGTATACCTTTTCGCTATTGAGATCACAAGCCTGACATTAGATTCCATCATTCTCTCTTTCGCTCTGTTAAGTTTTTTTTGATAACTTTCAAGATCTTTAACTATTTTGCAAAATTCATCACAATTACATTTCAGATTCTGTTCGTATTCTTTTATTCTTCTTTGGATTCTTTCTATCTCAACTGAAGCGTTTTTAAAATCGTTTCTTTTGATATTTTTTCTTTTGTATTTTAAGGGAACAGTTCCATGTCCTTTTGAATTCTTTAAAATATCATCTTTTGGGGAATCAAACCTTTTTTCTATCATCCTCAATTTCTCTTTTTCAAAATCTATCTGTTTCGATATTTCTCTATACTCCTGTATATACTGGTTTAAAAATAAAGGATTGAGTTGAAGTTCCTCGATACAATCGATCAAACTCTTAAAAAGCCTTTCGACCTTCTGGTCAACGAGAACTTTGTCCTCCCTTTTCTTTTTGGAATAACCTTTTTTCAACTCTTTTATCCTCTTTGAAATCTCTTTAACCTTAGCATAGAGAGCTTTCAACCTCTGTATCTTTTTCTTCTGTGATAGTTCCGATGATATCTTTGGATCCTCTATATGGAAATACTGATCTATCGATTCTCCATCTTCAACAACCTTTTTAAAGAAATCATCAAGATATGAAAATGTTTTCTCAATAGAAAATAGGTTTGTGAGTATTCCCCTTCTTCCCTCTTCTATCATTTTCGAAATCTCAACCTCTTCCTCTTTAGTTAAAAGATCTATAGACTTCATTTCGTTAAGATACATTTTTATTGGGTCATCATTCCTGACCTCTTCGGATCCCTTTTTCTCTTCATCACTTTTTGAAAAGTTTTCTCCTAATCCCTTTTCGGTTTCATCCTCAACAAGAACTATCCCTAAACTTTGCATTCTCTTTATAAGTGTCTCAATAAGATCCACTCTAAAATCTTCAGGTAAAAGTTCATTGAGTTTCTGATACGATAGTTCTCCATCATTTGAACTCTCTTTAACTATCATTTCAATAATATCATCAAGAGGATCATAGTTCTTGGAATTTTTTGCCATTTATCTTCCCCCTTTAAGTTTTTTTAAAAGAAGAGTTTTTATCTCAAGTAACCTGTCCTTTTCTTCATCATCGGTGCAATTTTTTAACCGGGTGTTCAATTCTTCTATCTTTTTCTCTAATTTTTTTCTCTTTAAAATTGAAAGAATGTCCTTTATCTTTTTTTCATCAGGTGAATTTTGAGAAAAATATTCCATCCTTTCAATTATTTTATTCTTAAAATTAGAAATTTTATCATTCTTTAAAATTAAGTCAACACTGTTTTCCCATCTCTCATCTAAAGAATTGCATATAGAAACGAAAACACCTTTAAGATTAAGATCGAGAAATTCACCTTCATCAATTTCAGAACAGAAAGTTTTACATGCTTCCCTATCGGAAAGCATCAGTGAAATTATTTCGAGGTAGATGTTTCCTTGATTTTCCACCTTTCCGACTTCACTTTTTCCTTTCTCTTTATTTAGTGTAATATCCACCTCAAAGCCAAGTTCTTTTTTTACAATATCCCTATACAAAAATTTCAAAGATTTATCCTCTATACTGTTGACAGAACTTGAAAGAAAAGTCAGAAGATGTTTTTTGGCAAGCATTCTATCTTTTTCTCTCTTAAAAAAATAGAAAGAGGAGAATTTTACGATATCATAAAAATCCTTTTTTAAAAAATCTGATGATACATTCTCTACTTTTTTTACCAGTTCATCGGGATCTTTGAAACCTTCATTTTTATACACCTCAACTATAAGACCCTCCTTTAAAAGAATAGGTATCGACCTCATAGCTGCATTTTGTCCAGCATCATCAGAATCGTACATTATAACAACTTTTTCACAAAATTTTTTTAAGATCTTTGCCTGATTTTCCGTACATGCTGTTCCGAGTTGTGCAACAACATTTTTTATACCACTTCTGTAAAGTGATATGAAATCCATATACCCTTCAACAAGGATGGCATAGTTTTCCTCAGATATATGCTTCCTGCTGAGATTCAATCCATACAGAAAATCACCTTTCGTGTAAACAGGGGTCTTTTGTGTATTAACATATTTTGGGGTTTCATCCCCAAGTACCCTCCCACCAAATCCTATTATGTTTCCTGTAATGGATATTATGGGGAACATTATTCTGTTGTAAAAAACTTCTCTGTACCTACCATCATCGTTTTTAACCACAAGTCCCGCTTTTATGAAATCATCTATCCTCATCTTTTTTTCATTTATCTTTGTTAAAAGTGTCCTTTTACCATCAGCATAACCAAGCATGAACAAGGATATATCATCCCTACTCAACCCTCTTTTTTCAAGGTAAGAGAGAACATTTTGGTTTTTTTTTAGATTGTTCTGGTAAACTTCACATGAGAATCTGTTAACCTCGAAAATTATTGAGGCTATACCCCTATCCTGATTGTTGATATAATTTTTTACATCTATCCCACTCTTCCTTGCGAGTATCTCAACAGCATCCTTAAAATCAACATTTTCAATGTACTGAATAAAAGTTATAACATCACCACCCTTTCCACATCCAAAACAATAAAAATAGCCTCCCTGAGTATTTACGAAAAAGGATGGAGTTTTTTCAGAATGGAATGGGCATAGTCCTTTTAATGATTTACCACTTTTTTTCAACTTAACATACTCTGAAATAACGGAGTCAATGGGGTTTAACTCTTTAATTTTGAAAATCAGGTCTTCATAGTTGAACATAAAATTAATATAACTCTTTTTATTTAAAAATCAATATAATAATTGACTCTTTAATATATTCTCAATATAATAAACTTTTATGAAGAACCTGAACTTGACACTTTTTATATTTATACTTTTCATAACATCCCTTATAGGTAATGTTGTTTTCAATTTCAATGTTTCTCTAATCTATCAACTTACTTTAACCATAATATTTTTAATTTTTCTTTCTCTCTATTTTATAAGATTTTTCTTTTATTTAAACCACCTCATCTTTTTAATCCCTATAACATTCGTTGTTCCATTTCTTGAAAATAATTTCGGATGGTTTCTATATTTTGTAATTCTCTCTTTTTCAATAGTTCTTCAGATTTTAGATTATGACAGGAAAAAGGTCTTATTCTATTTCGTTCTTTTCGTTATTTTCCTATGGATACGGACACTCTTTTACAATCAGGATAAAATTGTATTCTCTATATTCCTAACAATTCTAACTTCTATCTCTTTAATTCTCACTGGTAAAGAAAAATCAAAAAAGAAGAGCCTTGAAGAAAGGTTTGAAAATATTAGATCAAAAAATAAAATAATTGAAGTTTCACCTTTCATGCTTGAGAAGGAAAAAATTCTAAATGATTATTCTGAAAGAAACAGGATGATTGTAAACATTATCGATGAGGCAATAATTTCTCTTCTTTCAACTTTAAGAACACTTTTAAACTGTAAGAGCGTAATATTTTTTCTATACAACAAGGATAATGATTACCTTTTCATAGAGGCTGGTATTTCTTCAGAGGAGATAAATTTAAAAAAAACCCTTTCCAACAGAGGGAACTTCCTTTACTCTGTAGTTAGAGATCACAAGAGTATAAAGGATAACCTTTTTATAGGGGATATTTCAAAATTGTCTCTATACAGAAATGACACCGTGGTAAGATCTATAATCTCTCTGCCTGTAATAAAATCTGGAGAATGTGTTGGGGTCCTATATGTTGACGATGGGAATGAAGAAAAGTTCACCGATAAAGATATGGAGACAACGAAACTTTTTTCCGATCAGATAGGAATGATTTTGAACTTCGCAGAGTACGCTCAACAGGCAAAAACTGAAGCAACCGTGATTTCAATTTTAAACGATATAACCCATAAACTTTCAAAAACTTTCGACTTTGAAGAGATAATAAGAACAGTAACGGAATCTTTGAAAATGGTGATAAATTATACAAACTATTTTCTCGTTTCCTTCCAGAAAGATAATTTAAAAGTGCTTATGACGGATTCCACTATCAAAAATTTTTCAGAAAAAATTTCGGAAAAGAGTTTTCTCTTCTTTGCTCTTAAAGATAAAGTATACTACAAAACGAACCTTAAAGATAGAGAGATTCCAATGTACCTTTTTTATAAGGGGGATGGCATAGGGCTTTTCGATGCAGCCATTTCCATTCCAATTTTCTTTGATGACGAAAAGAAAATTTTTTTGATTATGATCTTGAAAGAAAAAATTTTGTTAGATCCAGCTAAAATTTTCCTTTTGAATTTCATTTCCGATATATCCAAAACCGCATCAGAAAAATCTTTCCTTTACCAGAGGACAAAAGACCTTGCTATAAAAGATGGCTTGACAGGTATATACAACCATAGATTCTTTCAGGATGAACTATCAAAGATACTTTTAAACGCTCAGAGAAGTGAAAAAAAAGTTTCTCTCGGTCTTTTAGATATAGACCATTTTAAAAAATTTAACGATACCTATGGACATCAGATAGGTGATCAGGTGTTAAAACATATTGCTGGGATACTCAACGAATCTGTGAGAAAAACCGATCTCGTTGCAAGGTATGGCGGAGAGGAGTTTGTTATAGTTTTAACAAACATCAAGGATGATTCTTTTGAAAATGTTTTTGAAAATATCAGAAGAAAGATAGAGGAAAAGAAAATTAAGGTAAAAGAGGAAGAACTTAAAGTTACGGTAAGTATAGGTTTCTCTCTTTTTCCCGATGACACAAAAGAGAAGAACCTCCTTATAAACTATGCAGATAGTGCGCTATACAAAGCCAAAGAATTTGGTAGAAACAGAGTTGTAAGGTATCAGAAATAATCTTTAATCTTCCGGTATAGAAGAAAAGTTGAATAAACATCCAGAGAACAATATTTAGCGATATCCAAAAATTTTCCCTCTCTAAAGAATTTCTCAACATCCTTTCCGGACATGTTCTCTTTTGGAGAAGGTATATCAAAAACTTTACAGTATATATCCAAAGAATTTCCTTTAACGAGTCCAGATAGAGTTAAAACATCGTATATATCGTAGTGCTCTTCCCTTTTGAATCTTGGAGTGTTTATATTTCTCGTTGGAGTAATTCGGTTTATTATTGCCCTGAATGTTATAAAAGGACAATCGAATCTAAGGCCGTTGAAGGTTATGAACCTTCTTGCATTTTTTACCCTATCGTAGAAATTTTTAAGCATTTCCTTTTCATCACAAACTATAAAAATTCTTTTAAAACCGAAGTGATCATCAACAAACCTGTTATCAAAAAGAGAACTCTGGGACGAGTAATAGAAAGTTTCGATTAAATTTTTATCAACATCAAGAATCGATATAGCGATAATCTTTCCAGAAAAAGGATATAAACCTTTCTTCTCTTTAAAACCTTCTTCCCTGTTTACAAAATATTCTAAAATTTTATCATCCAGATTTTCATCATCGATTCCCAAAGTTTCAATATCGAAACATATTTCACCCATCCTTTCCCCCTATCAAAATTTTTTTAAGTTCTAAAATTCCATCCACAAAAAATGTTGGTTCTATCAACTTTTTTTCATTCTCATCAATATAACCATAACCAACTATTATCGAATCTATACCATTATATTTTGCTCCATCGTAATCACTCTTCCTATCACCAACCATCACAACCTCATTTTTATCCATTTTGTACTTTTCTATTATAAGACCTATCAGTTCCTCTTTGCTTGAGTTTTTCCCATCCATTTCTGTTCCAAGAACACCTTTAAAATATTTTATTAGAGAAAAATGGGTTAAAATCTTTGTAGCGAATTTCGTTGGTTTGATAGTAGCAAGGAAAATATCTTTCCCTGAAAGTTTGAGTTCATAAAGAAGTCTTTCAACACCGTCGTAAACTCTATTTTTAAACATACCTTCAACCTCAAAATTCTCCCTATACAATCTAATAGCAAGATCTATCTTCTCTCTATCATCAGTTTTTAAAACTTCTCTATAAATTTTGAATAGAGGTTCTCCAATATATCTCCCCAAACTTTCCCTTTCAACTTTAACTTTAAAATGTTTTAGTGAATAATCAAGTGAATCTATTATACCTTCTTTTGAATCCGTTAAAGTTCCATCCAGATCGAATATTACACCCTTATAATTTTTCATCCCACTGTCCTTTCTATTATACTTTCATAATGTTTTATCCTTTCTTTTAATAACATCCTTTTAATGTTTTCACTTTTTATCCTATCATTCATATATCCTTCAATATCTAAATATTTTTCAAGAAAATTGTGGTAAACCTCATCACTTTTTTGACTTTTATCAAGAATGTTCAGAGTTACTTTTAAAAGTTCATACAGTTTTTGAACACTCTCTGTCGGGAATTTTTGTTTTCTTAGAATTCTTATCATCTCAACCGCGAAATTGAATTTATTCAAATCCTTAATTACTCCCATAGGGTAGAAGAGAAGGTAGGCTTTTGTAATTACATTTAGTTCCCTATTTTCTTTATAAAATATCTGAACGGAGTTGACCGATAACTGCTCAAGTGGCGAGTAGAATCTCTTGTTTTTCCTAAAAATACCTTTAACTAAAAAATTCTTACATCCAAATATAGGTGTAAAAACCTCTAAAATTGCACTACTTTCAAGGTATTTTCTTTTTTTGAACACGATACATTCAGTCTCTATATAGTTTGTTTTTATCATCTTCTCGGGAAACCCTTTCCCATAACTTCATAAACATTCTCTACAACAACAAAAGCATCCCTATCTATCTCTTCGATGATCTTGTTCAAAATCGATAATTCTCTCCTTGCGACTACACAGTAAAGTACGGTTTTGTTCTCTTTAGAATACATCCCTTTTCCTTCAAAACCTGAGACACCTCTTCTCAATTTATTCATTATCTCATCCGATATCTTTTCTGGTTTGTTTGTGAATATGAAAACTCCTTTTGCATAATCCTGACCTTCAAGAACAAGATCTATCATTTTGGATGAAAGGTAAAGGGAAAGGTAGGAGTACAGTATCAGTTCATAACTTTTAAAAACAATTCCTGTTAATCCTATAACTATAGAATCAACTATAAAAATAGATGTTCCAATAGATATTGAAGTGTATCTGTTTATCAACCTTCCAATTATATCACTTCCACCAGTTGAACCTTTTCCCTTGAATATGAAACCAAGCCCAATTCCTAAAATTACTCCTCCATAAAGTGTGGCAAGGAGTTGGTTACCTTCAAAAATCAAAAACTTTAAATAGGTGAGTAAATCTGAAAGAAAACCTATAAGAAATATTGAAACCAATGTTCTTACAACGAATAATGTTCCGAACATTTTTATACTTATTATTAGTAATGGAACGTTAAGTACTATAAGAACTATACCAAAAGGTGTTTTGAAAAGGTGGTGTAAAACCATAGAAATACCTGCTATTCCACCGGTACTTATCTTTCCTGGAACAAGAAAAAATGTATATCCAACCGAACAGAGTATTATTCCCAAAGCGAGATAAAAAACGTCTTTTGTATTTATCCTCATTTTACTATCTCCTCTACTTTAACTTTTTTAACAACCATATTTTTTACCTCAAGAACAATTATTTTAATCTTATTATCAACAATTACAATATCATTCTTCTCAGGGAATCTTTTCAAAACATAAATAATATAACCTGAAAGAGTTGTAAAATGACCATTTTTAATTTTCACATTGTACTTCTCACAAAAATCATCTATCGGGATCTCCCCTTTTTCAATTCCAAGTGTGTAATCTTCTTCTATAAATCTATCATGCTCATCTTCGATATCTCCAAAAATAACTTCAACAACATCCTCTTTTGTTACTATACCTTCAAAACCTCCATACTCATCTATCACTATAGCAAAACTTTCTTTAAAATCGTTCATCTCTTTCAATAGATTTCCAATAGATATCGACTCACTTACAAATAGGGGTTTTCTTAAAATGTTTTTTATCTCCACATCACCAGTTTTCAGAATATCGAAAATGTTCAAAACACCAAGAATGTTATCTATGCTATTTTCCCAGACAGGTATCCTTGAATAAATCTTTTTTGTACTTTTTAAAATATCCTTCAAATCTTCAATTTTTATATCGGAAGGGATCATCAAAACTTCCTTCCTTTTAACAGAAATATCTTTTACCTTCCTGTCTTTAATTTTGAATATTCCCTTTACAATATCCTCTTCTATACCTGTATCACCTTTGAAATCAAGATTCTTTAAAAGAATCTCTTTTATATTTTCACTCTCAAGTATCATCCTGTTATAATGTTCCCTTCTTAAAAAGATTCTGTTCAAATTGGTTATTATCTTTATTAAAGGAAAGAGTAGAAAGTACAAAACCTTTATGGGGTAAAAGAAAAAAAGAGCAAAAAACTCACTCTTTTCTGAAACTAAAAATTTAGGGATAATCTCTCCAAAAATCATCACTATAAAGGAAATGTAGATGGTAGAGAAAATTGGCGAAATGTTTAAATTTTTGTGTACAAAAAATCTTTCAACAAAGGTAGTTATAAGAATATTCGTTAGATTGTTAGAGATAAGAATAGTGTAAAGATAGTTTTGGGGTCTCTTCAAAAAATTTACAAGGTTTAAGTAATGTTTACTTTTTTTGGAAAGTATCTTCAAAAAAACTTTGTTCGATGAAACAAAGGACATCTCACTCGCTGAGAAAAATGAAGAAAGGATAAGGAAGATAAAAGCAAAAAATAGGTTAAACATTCGTTATTTTTAAACCTTTTAAAATTTTATTTATAATATCTTCAAGTGTAACGATGGAGTAAAAATCGTTATCTTTGAAAATCAAAACAATATGAGTTTTTTTGTTTATCATCAAATTGAAAACCTCATACAACCTGCTCTCATAATCAACTCTTTCGAAATCTTTAGAATATTTATCTATCTTTTCCATTTCATCTTTAAAAAGAAGATCTTTCAAATAAAGTACTCCTACAGGTTTTCCATTTTCAAAAACAGGTATTCTTGAAAAGTTTTTCTCTCTGTAAATCGATATAGCATCTTTTACCAAACTACCCTTTTTTATGCTAATTATCTTTTCGGGTTGTTGCGAAAACTCAAAAATTTTCACATCCTTCAATTCGCTATAACTTTTCAAAAATAAGAATTCGTTCTCAATACTCTCCTTATGTTCTTCAAGAAAGTCGTATATAGAATCGAAATCTGTCTCTATCTTTTTGATCTTTATGTTTTTTTCCTTCAGAAAGATTTTTAAAATGATTTTAAAAACTTTAAAGAGTGGAAGAAAAAAGTAAAAACTTTTTAAAAATAAATTTTTTTTGTAAATCGAAAGTGTTTTTGGAAGTATCTCACAGAGAAATAAAATGTATAAAAGTAAAAAAAATACCTCTAATATTTTCAAATAATCGCCCAGTCCTATCAAACTAAAAATGTTGTTAGCAAAGACAACTATTCCAACATTTGCAAAGGTATTTAAAGATATTAAAAAAAATAAAAAGATATTTTTATTTTTTGAGATTTCTTTTAAAAAATTTATCTTTTTTGATAGTTTATGTAGTTCAAACTCTGAAAGTGAGAAGAAAGAAGTTTCTATACCTGACATCAAAAATGAGCAAAATGAGAATAAAAGAAAAAGGGAAATGTAAAGCATCAAATTATAAGAGATAGATATCTATTTTCAAGTTTTAAGAACTTTTTAAACTCTTTCTCCCTTTTATGGTCATATCCGATAAGATGTAAAACCCCATGAACCATTCTCCTTAAGATCTCTTTATCATTTTTTGGTCTTATCTGTTCGGTACAAATATAGACATCTCCAAGCATGTTGTAAGAATATTTTACGAATTTACCTTCTATGAGTGAAAAGGATATCACATCGGTAGGTTTATCTATCCTTCTATATTTTTTGTTCATATACCTTATCTCTTCTTCATCAACAAAGATGAAATTTACAACAAAACCTGTTAGGTTGTTCAGAAGGAGAATATCCTCTATCCAAAGTTTTAGATCTTTAACACTTTTTTTGATCTTTCTTGGTTTGTTGTAGATGTTGATCTTATTTTTTTGTAACATAATCTATCCTCGGATGGTAGATCCCTTTAAAAAATTCAAAGGAAATCTCTTTTATCCTTTCAAGATCTTTCAAAGTTATGTTCGATTCATTGAATTGCTTTTCCTCCATTCTTTTGTTTATAATCTTTTCTATTATCTCTTTCAAACCATCATCATCCGTAATGTTTACACTTCTTACCGCTGCTTCAATAGAATCTGAAAGCATAACTATAGTTTCCTCTCTTGAGGAAGGAAGAGGACCCGGATATTTAAAAAGTTCCTGATTAAAAGGTTTGTTCGATTCTTTTGCCTTTTCATAGAAGTATCCTACATTGGTTGTTCCATGGTGGGTAATTATGAACCTCTGAACTTTTTCAGGTAATTTGTATTTCTGAGCTATTTTTAAACCATTCTTAACATGTTCAACAATAATTTCTGCAGAGATCTCGTAAGGCAAATTCTCATGTGGATTTGTTCCCTTAAATTGATTCTCTATAAAGTATTCCGGTTTTTCCATCTTTCCAATGTCATGGTAGTATGAGCCAACCCTAACAAGTAAAGGATCCGCATCTACACCTTTAGCAATTTTTTCGGCAAGTCTACTAACAATAATACTATGGTTGTAGGTTCCAGAAGTCTTCTCAGATAGTTCTTTCAAAAGTTCATTGTTAAGATCCGACAGTTCAAAAAGCGTAATGTTCGTTAACCTATGCAAAATATTTTCAATGTATTTTATCGAAAACATCATAATAACAAAAGATAGAACCGGGTTTATAAAACTGTAAAGCATAGCAATAAAAATGTTCGATAATAGTGATTCCCTATACAGTTCTATAAAGAATGAGAGTGATAAATTTATAATAGAAATTTTAAAAACTATTCCAAAAAAATTCTTTTTAATATTTTCATCCTTTACGAAAAATATCGAGTACAAAGATGAAACTAAAACTGCGAGTAAGCCATACAACCTCATACCTGAATATAGTATAAGAGATGTTAGAATGAAAAGTAATGTTATAAGAGAAAAGGTTTTACTGTAAAGTAAAGAAAGTAGTATTGATGTTAGAATCAAAGGAACAATATATTCTATATTTGGCAACTCATAAAAATAGCCAAAAATTCCAAGATTTATAAGGTAAAGGAATAGAACGAAAAGTTTGTCCCTTTTTCTCAAATTCAGTTTTGGAAACTGGGTGTTTATGAAAATTATGTAAAGTATGAAAGTTATTATAAAAATGAGATTTTTATATAGGGTATTCAAAAACTTATTTTTAAAATTATCCTCACCTTTAAGGAACATATTCAAAGAATATATTTTATCTTCAACCGTTTGATCAACAACCTGATTCGCCCTAACAATTATCTCACCTTTTAGCACTATTCCGACTTTTTCGGAAACCTCATTTTTCGCTTTTTCCCTTCTAAAAGATGTTTCGTCCCTATCGAAAAATATATTAGGTTTTAAAAAATATTGAAACATTTCAAGAGCATACTTCAAAAGATAGGAATTACCTGAATACTTTTTTATAATCTCTTTTTTTAAATGTTCTTTTGCTTCATTAAGATCAAATATTTCGTTATCATTTTTCAAGATCTCTCTATTACCTATTTTTAAAGATACCTTTCTATCTTTTCCAAAAGGGATAACACTCTTATCACCAATAACACCAAAATCCAGAGTATACTTTAAAGATTTTTCAACAAAATTAAAAACATTTTTCGATTCTTCAGAAAAAAGAATGTTTACAAGATCATCGGAAATGTTTTTTACACTATCTTTTAAAATTTTTCTTCTCTCATCACTTTTAAAAACATTTTTATTTAAAGAATCAACTAAATCTTTAAAAGAGAAAAAACTATTAAGAATTTCTACATTTCTGTTTTCATCATAAACAAGAACAGGAGGTGTATTATCATAAGCTCTCTCTTTCTCTTTTGAAAGTATTTCGGAGTTTTTTATAATATCGAAAGTGAAAGGGGCTATTATGTCTTTTGGGGATATATCACCTTTTTTCAGTTGTGGGATTTTAGAAAATGTTGAAGGATAGAATAGGTTGAAAAAAATAACGAGTATCAAAACAAGAATTATCTCAAAGTAGTAAATTCTGATACTATTTTTTATTGTATGAAGAATACGCATCTATAATATCCTTTACAAGTGGATGCCTGACAACATCTTCTGATGTGAGGTGGACAAAGGAAATTTCCTTTATCTCTTTAACTATATCATGTAATTCAACAAGTCCAGAAGATGCTCTTATCGAAAGATCTATTTGGGTTACATCACCTGTTATTATTGCCTTAGACCTGACACCGAGTCGTGTTAAAAACATCTTCATCTGCATAGAAGTTGTGTTCTGTGCCTCGTCGAGAAGTAGGTAGGCGTTGGAGAGGGTCCTTCCTCTCATATATGCGAGTGGCGCTATTTCAACTATTCCATCCCTTATCATCCTATCTATCCTATCCTTATCAGCGAGATCGTATAAAGCATCGTAAAGTGGTCTCAGGTAGGGATCAACTTTCTCTTTAAGATCACCCGGTAAAAATCCAAGATTCTCTCCAGCCTCAACAGCAGGTCTTGTTAAAATTATCTTCGAAACATTCTTTTTTAAAAGTTCGTTCAAAGCCTTCGCTACAGCAAGGAAAGTCTTTCCAGTTCCTGCAGGACCAATAGAAACTACAACATCGTACCTGTTCAGAGATTCTATATATTTTTCCTGTCCCTTTGTTCTCGCTTTTATTATCTTTTTAGGGAGATAGAATATATTCTGTTCTTTTCCATAGGAAAGGTCATTTATACTTTTGGAAATTGAACTAACAACATCCGTCCTTTCAAGGTACCCTTTATCGTTCTCTATCTCTAAAATTTTGTAAACAATATTTTTCAATTTTAAAAGATTCTCCTCACTTCCCTCAAAAAAATAGTTACCACTGGAAAAAAGAATATCACCTTTTAAATTGGAATCTATTAAATCTTTGTATTTGGGGTACCTTTCGAAAAATAACTTTATCTTCTCTTCTAATTGAATCATAGCAGGTTGATGGGCTGTTTTGAAACAGCCCATACTGAATTTGTTACGGTCTTGGAATTGTTAACTTCCAATTTGGATAAATGAGGTTTGGGTCCTTAATGAGTCTTTTGTTTGCTCTGTATATTTCTGGCCATCTCTTCCATCCACCTTTTCCATAAACCTCTTTGTATTCAGCAAGTTTTGAAAGCCAATCACCAGGTTTAACTGTATAGAAACCTCTCGTTTCTTTTAAATTGTTCAACTGGGCAATAAGGTCCTCTTTCTCTTTTCTGAGATTTTCCACCTCTGTCATAAGTGGTGAGTGGGTATTTTTACATTCTTCAAGTTTTGCATTCGCTGCATCAAGTCTTGCCTGTTCCATAGAAATAGCATCCAAAACTTCAGTTTCAGTCATCTTCTGATTCTGAGCAAAAAGAACCGTTGAGAGGATCAACAACAAAACAACAATAAAAACTTTACTTTTCATCTTTCACCTCTCTATTTGTAGATTTCGATCTCTTTTTTCAACTCTTCTATCTCTTTGAGAAGAGTCTCTTTCTCTTTTGTCAATTCTTCAACTTTTTTCTGGCACTCAGCAACCTGAGCCTCTGCCTGATCAGCTGCCATCCTCAACTCTTCAAGTTGAGAGAGTTGTGCCTGTGTAGCCTTCTTAGGACCACAACCTGTTATGAACAGGGAGAGTAGAAGAAACGCTAACACTAAAACAAACAATGTTTTTTTCATTTAAACACCTCCGTTTAGATTATTTTATCATTTTTTTTTCATTTGTCAACACAAGCGGGCAACGGGATTTGAACCCGCGACCTTCAGCTTGGGAAGCTGACACTCTACCACTGAGTTATACCCGCATCTTTTAAGTATTTTTCGAACTCTTCTAATTTGTACCCTTTTCTTTCAAAATAAAAAATGGTATCTTTTAAAATTTCGTTCAACTTTAAGACTTTTACTGTAACATTCTCCTCTACAACATTACCATAAAGGTTTGTCAATGTCTTTATACTTCTTGGCAGATTTTCTTTGTAAGATTTTAAAAATGTTTGTAATACGATAGAGTTGTTTTTATCGTATATTTCAACTATCTCTGGAAGATTATCTTTGTTCAGTTTTAAGAGTAGTGTTGGCATTAGCGGATTATCCCTATCTTCGTATTTTAAATATGAAACTCCCTTAACATTTTTTGTTTCAACACTTCCCCTTTGAGAATATGTCACAACAACTTTCAGTATATCGAAAAGGTTAATGTTGAAAAATTTCGATGCGAAATTCAAAGAATCGTTACCTGTGTAATAGAAAATTCTCTTTTCTGATGGTAAAATTATAAAAACTGTATCTTTTAAAATAAATATTTCGGTTTGGTTTTCACTATCCTTTATAAGATACTTTTTCCTGTTATTTTCAAAATCCTCATAGAAGAAAACTTTCGTTGTATAATTTTTATTAGGGAGTTTTAACTCTTTAGTATAAGTTCCACTCATGCTTTTTGTGTTTGAAAAAATTGAATCTATAATATCAACACACGCCTGTGTTGTTGCGTGTGTTGATAGAAAAAATAATAGAAACGAAAAAACTATATAAAGTTTTTTATTCATTAAGAATAAAGTTCATTCCTGTTGAGTATGGAGAAACTGAAACAGTTTTTACACTCTTACCGTTACTGTATGTATAACAGCAGCACTGGGAAATATTGAATGTGAAGGTGAATGCTGCAAAAACAAAAATGGATATAAGCAATACTAACAAAACGATTAAAAGATTTAATTTCATCAAAACCTCCTTTTTTTATAGTATATTATATTATTCATAAAAATCAACATTTTTTATTCTATAGTTTTTTATATTTTCTACAACCATCTTCAATCTATCAAAGGTTTTTATTTCAATAGGAAACATCCTATCATCGTACCTATAAAAAGTTGACATTATTGTATCTTTCCCTTTAATAAAAAAAATTGAATCATAAAGAAAATTTTTATCAAAGAAAATCTTCACAATATCAACTTTCCCATTTTCCGGGAAAAATTCCAGAAAATCTTTACCAGAATTATTTTTACAATTTTTTAATTTTTCAATTGGATTTAAGGTGGTCGTTATCTCAAGATCTTTTAGAATACTTTCATCCTTCTGGTAATATTTTTTACCATCTATCTCTTCAAAAACACCTTTTTTGTCATAACCGATAACGAAAGAATTTTTATTATCTATTATATAAAGTTTAGTAGAATCCTCAGTCAAAAATACCTTTCCATTTATCTTCCCTATCATTTCTCCTGAAAAGAGTTTTACACTTTTTATAAAGAAGAATTCATAGTTAAAAAAATTATTTTTAGTTGATATGGAATCTATAAGGAGAATATTTGAATTTACGGTTAAAAATATGAGAAACAAAAAGCCGGTAAAAACCGGCTTTAAATTATTAATCTTCACTGATCGCTTCAGTTGGGCAATTATCGATTGCTTCATCAAGGTCGCATGAATCAAAATCTGCATCATCTTTAACCTGTGCTTTTGAATCATCGTTAAGTTCAAAAACATCAGGACAGGTATTGATACAAACACCACACCCGATACATTTTTCCTGATCAACTTTAACTTTCATTCTAAACTCCTTTTTAGTGTTTTATTTAATATAATAGAATAATTTTATAAGTCAATACCATTTTCAGAAAACACTTGACAAATTATATCTAAATGTATATAATGATAAAATCACCGCGGGGTAGAGCAGTGGTAGCTCGTTGGGCTCATAACCCAAAGGTTGCAGGTTCGAATCCTGCCCCCGCTACCATTTTTATTTATATTCATAGGTTTGAAACTTGACGGGTCTTAAGATTCTTTCAAATCTAATAAATTTCCAGATTTTCCAGATAGGTTGACTTTTATCTATCGAAAAATAGTAAAGGAAAGGTGTTCCAACAATATATTTTCTATGTAATGGTCCCCAGAACCTTGAGTCATCAGAGTTGTCCCTATTATCTCCAAGCATAAAATAATGTTCGGAAGGGACAACTACAGGTCCAAAATTGTCCCTTGGAAGTATTGAGAAATATCTGTTCCTGTAGAACTCTCCACTTTCCCATAATCTCTGATACTCTTTATCTGAGAGATAACCTTTGTAAAAGTCGTTTATATGTGGATAGGTTACAGAATCTATATGTTGAACGAATGGCTCATCGTAACTTTTTCCATTTATGTACAAAACTTTATTTATTATTTGGATAGTATCACCAGGAAGGCCAACACACCTTTTCACAAAAGGTCTTCCATCGTAAGGGAATTTGAAAACAACTATATCACCCCTTTTGGGATTTCTATACCTTATTATCTCTTCTGAAGTTATAGGGACATTTGTTGAGTATTTTAACCTGTTAACGAAAAGGAAATCGTTTATCTTGAGTGTGTTCAACATTGAACCTGAAAAAACCATATATGACTGGATGAAAAAGGATTTTAAAAGGAATGTTGCAACTATTGCAAAAAGTATAGCATCTATCCAATCGATTATCTTTTCTTCCCTTGTCTTAACCCTTTTTTCTTTTTTTCCTTTTTTAAAAAAATTCATAAAGAAAGTATAACCGCTTAAAATTTAAAGTCAATATCATCTGAGTTCAGAAACGATCTCTGAAAGTGTTGGATGAACAAAAACTGTCTCTTTCAACTTTTTATAATCTATTCCATTCTGAATTAAAGGTAAAAGTTGATGAATTATAATATCACTATCTTTACCGAAAATATCAACTCCAAGAATTTTATCCTCTTTCGAAAGGTAAACTCTAATTTCACCTGTTCTCGCTTCATAGGTTGCAGCCCTTCCATTTTCGGCATAATTACTTTTCAAAATTTTATATGTAATACCTTCACTTTTCAAATCATCTTCACTTTTGCCTGAGTGTGACATAGGTGGGATTGTAAAAACTGAATAAGGAATAAAGCAGTAATCCATCCTTTCACTTTTCAAACCACAAATATTTTTAGCAGCGATATAACCATCATGGTAACCTTTGTGAGCAAGCATAGGTCCTTCAGTTACATCTCCAGTTGCAAATATGTTTTCAACATTTGTTCTCTTGAACCAGTCAGTTTTTATAAAACCTTTTTGGTCCTTTTCAACTCCAACATTTTCAATCTCAACACCAACAACAGGTTTTCTTCCAACAGCAACAATAAGTTTATCAAAATCTAAAGAATCGCCTGTTGAAAGGGAAACCTTTCTATTCAAGTTATCAATTGAAACAACTTTAGTTGAACCTAAAAATTTTATCCCATTTTTCTGCAAAATCTTTTTTGCATTCTCTTTTATAAAAGTGTTACCTGTTGAAGGAAGAGGAGTATCAAACATTTCAACTATTGTAACATCACTACCAAATATTGAAAAATATGTTGCAAACTCACACCCTATAACTCCACCTCCAATTATTACTATTTTTGATGGGATATTTTTTAAAGATAAAGATTCTTTTGAATTCAATATATTTTCTCCATCAAAAGGGGCAAAAGGAAGTTGTGTATCTTCACTTCCAGTAGCAATAACAAGATTTTTAAATTGGAATTTCTCACCATTTTCAGTTTCAACTGTACCGTCTGAGCGTAAATGAGCTTTTGAAAATATTATATCTATTCCTAAATTTAAAAGTTTTTTATAAAGTCCTGTCTGAAGTATTTTTACTATCCTTTCCTTCCTTTCAAAAACTTTCAAAAAATCTAAGGTGAAAGATGATTTTATTCCAAATCTTTCAGAGTTTTTAAAATTTTCAACAACCTCTGCTACAGAGATGAAAGATTTTGTGGGAATACAACCGTAGTTGAGACAAACACCACCTATCTTATCCTTCTCAACTATTAAAACACTTTTTGAATGATCAAACTCTTTTATCTTTTCAGCACAGAAATACCCACCAGAACCACCACCAACTATAACAACATCATATCTTTTCATATAAACCTCACTTTCGGTAATCATAATCCAATTTCACAAAAAGTCAATAAAAAAGTGTAATTTTTGCACTTTCAAGGAAATTAATCTAAATTGGAATTTATGTTAAGATATTATTTTATAATAAGTTAGATTTTGTTAAAAATAAAATATGCAAATTTTGTTAACAAAATTCTTTTTACCTAACTTAAGTATTTCAAAATATATAATTTATCTTTGGTATAATTTTTGCTTAAAAATTTATTATGAATTTAAAAAATCTTATTTTAAATGAAAAGATAGGAGGTTAAATGAAAAAACTTTTAACACTTACTCTGGTTGTTCTTTTTGTTGCTGTAGCAGTTTTCGCTGTTCCGGCAAGGCCAGGTTTTAGAGTTTTTGAACAACCAGATGGAACAAAGTTCATAGCCCAACTTAAGGGAGATGAGCATTTCCATTTCGCTGAAACTGAGGATAGGTATGCTATCATCAGAAACAGTGAAGGATGGTGGACTTATGCTAACAAGGTTGATGGACTTTTGGTCCCATCATTATTTTTGGTTGGAAAGGACAATCCACCATTCCCAAAAGGTTTAAGACCTGATCCAGATAAAGTTGCCGCACTTCCAGGAAATGAGTTGAAACAGATAAACTGGACAAAACTTTTCAACATCAACGATGAAGCAACAAAAGATGGTTATTTAGATAGGAAGTTCCTTGTTATTTTAGGATGTTTCGATGACTCCTCATTTCTTGGAACAGTAAAACCAAACAATTGGGATGTTAACTCTTGGACTTTAAGAAGCGGTTTTACATCTGGAGCGCATGGTGGAACAGCACACGATTCTTTATACTGGGATTCAGTATTTTTCTCAAATTCACCAGGGTCTTTCAGAACATTCTTCAAAGAGATATCTTTCGGAAGGTGGATTATAGACACAGCATGTCATGTTCAGGGACCAGTATCATCAGGTAAAACTTATGGTGCTTATGGTGATGGTGCTGAACTCACATACATGCAGGATATAATTTATAGAAGTTCTGGAAGAATGAAAACAACTCCCCACAGGGCTGATCAGAACGCTTACAGTGATTATGATGGTGATGGGGATGGGTATGTTGATCACTGGATAGTTGTTCGTGCAGGTGGTGAGCAGTCTGCAACAGGTTCAACGAAAGATATGTGGGCTACAAAATATACAACAACAGTTTCAACAACAACAGGTGCAACAGTTAGAAACCCGACCAACGCAGGTGAGTTAACAGATTCTCTTTCAAAAACATGGACATCAGCACAACTTTTAGATACACAGTTTGTCCGTTCATACACTATGGGTATAGGTGTTCATGCTCATGAGTCATTCCATGCTTTCGGTGCACCTGATCTATACGATTACGGGTATGAAGGTGAACCGGCAGATGTTTGGTCACTTATGGATGCTGGTTCATGGACAGGTGATGGAATTCAAGCAGGTTCAAGACCACCACATCCTGGTGCAATGTTACAGTACTCTTTCAGAGGTTATCCAGAAAATGGTGATTCTGAATCAGGATTTATGCCTGATGATTGGGATCAGTTGATTACAACAAATGGAAGGTATTTTGTTGTTGGCCTTTCCGTTGATTCATCAGAAGGTGGCCCAAGATTTATAATGGTTAGAAACTCAGCATTTACATCTGCTGGTGAATATTTCTTTGTTGAGAATAGAGCAAACAAAGGATTCTTTGAATCATGTTTACCAGAGCATGGTCTTATAATAGTTCATTACGACCCATCTGAAAAGGGGACATATTATAACGATGGACCTGACTATTATACTTATTGGGTTGAACAGAGAGGATTCGATCCACAGATACATGTAACCTATTCAAGAGATACAATATACAGAGATGCTGGACAGGCACCATATTTTGCAGGTGATGATTACGAGTTTACAAACCTGACAAAGGCTGGTGCTAATGTAAACGGTTCAACAACAAATTTTGGACCTTACATAATCTCAATTTCTGCACCTGGTGATACAATGTGGTTTACTGTTGATAATGCAACCGTTCCTGCTGGTGCATCCTTTGCTTACAAATCACATACAGTTTTAGATACTTTGACAAACTATTCAAACAATAACGGTTCCGTAGATCCAGATGAGGTTGTTGACCTTGTAATAGCGATAAAGAATGTTGGTGGTAACGCTTCAAGTGTTACTGCAAAATTAAGACATAAATATGGACTTGCAACAGTTCTTGATTCAACAGCAACTTATGGAACCATAAATTCACTCGCAACAGTTTCAAACACAAGTGATATTTTCAGAATAAAGGTAAAACCAGGTTGTCCAATAGACACAATACTTTTCTTCACAGTTTATGTAACATCCTCAAACGGTTCAAATGAGTTTGAATTCGGTATCAAACTGAATTCAACACCTCTACTTTATACAATGGAAGCCAAAAACATTTCAGGTTCATTAACTGATGCAGCGGGAATAGATCTTATGTATTACCCTGATTTAACAGATTGGCTTTTCTTAGCAGCTGGAACTGGACTTGGGAACATATATGGAACCGGTGCTAAAAAGATGTTTATACTTGATCTTTCAACATGGGGAAATGTAGTAAAAGACTCTTTCGTTTATGCAGGGGGAAACTATCTTATGTGTATGGATCACGATGCTTCGGGAAGAATTTGGTACTCATCAGGTGATTCAGCATACTGCTATGACTTATCATCTGGTTCAACTGTTAATGTTGGAAGGTTGAGATGGCCAAACTCCGATTATGCAGGAACAGTTATGAAAAGAGTAAGAGGTCTTACATTTGATAGTAACGATTCACTCTACGGTTACTGGCAGACTTATGGAACACTTGAAGAATCTATCTATGGAGTAAGGAAAAGCCTTGGTACTCTCGCAACAGCATGGGATAGAGCAGCACTTCTTGATGGAACAAGTTATGGTGGAAGATGGAACAACGGTAGAGGTATAGAATGGGATGGAACATGCCTCTGGTCAGTAAATATTTTTGAAAACCTTATTTTCAGAAAATATCCTATAAACAATCCATCAGTTCCATCAGACCTTGAATTTAAAACAATAAACACCATTTCATGTCCATCGGTGCAGGGTAACTATCCTGCATACGATATAGCAATTCAGGAAGTTTCATCAGATGGAGTAAGCCCTGCTGTTCCTTATGCTTTTGGAAACAAATATTATATGTGGACTATGAACCTTGATAACTCAGAGGTAACAAAAATAGATATCACTGCACTTGTTTTACCAGAACAGGTTGACCTTGTTCCAACATCTTGTACATTCAACGATGCTATAAATGAGGTTACCCTTGTTTGGAAGAAGAATCCTCTTAAAGACTTTGTTTCAAAGTATATAGTTTACAGATCAACTGATCCGAACTTCTATGCTACATCAAAAGATTCGGTACTTACAACAACGGATACAACGGCTACATTTGTAATTCCAGATGTAAAAGGATTACACTACTTCAAAGTCAGGGCTGTAAACTATCAGGGTTATTCTTTCAATACCTCTGATGAAGTTTACACAGTAAATAATACTACAACAGCACTCAACAGTGTATCTCTTGTTGCAACACAGAAAGGTGCGGATGTTTATCTTGAATGGGAAAAGGAAGGTGTTAACAACGGTTCAGTATGGGAAATTTCAAGAGCAAAAGATAATGGGCAGTTTGAGGTTGTTG
Source organism: candidate division TA06 bacterium 32_111 (assembly GCA_001508335.1). Taxonomy (GTDB): domain Bacteria; phylum Hydrothermota; class 32-111; order 32-111; family 32-111; genus 32-111. Next base: position 4,466 of record LGFX01000006.1, on the reverse strand, counting down.
GTTCTGTAGATTTCAGATCAACAAAGTTTATTGATAACAAACTATCTGAGAATGGAAGATACACTTATAAACTTGACCTTGTTACACTGGGTGGAGAGAAGGTAACTTACGGGCAAACATCCTTGAAATTCTTCAACCCTTACATTTTCAAACTCTATCAACTTGAGAAGAACCCAGTTAAAGGTAGTTTCAATGTAAACTTCTCAATAGACCGTGAAGATTTCGTCTCATTGAAAGTATATTCGGTAACAGGTCAGGTCGTTGCAACACTCGCAAATGGTGTTATGAGTCCAGGTAGGTACTCAGTTAAAGTTGATCAGAACAAACTCTCTTCAGGTATCTACTATGTTGTTTTGACACAGGGAACAAAGAAAGATAACATGAAGGTTACAATCTTAAAGTAATCTTTCTTGAAAATAAAAAAAGGGGGCTTAAAAAGCCCCCTTTTTTAATAAACATCCTCAAAAATTTTTTTAGCAATCTTTTCCCATGTGAAATTGGAAGAGTACTCTCTTAAAAAATCTCTATCCCATCCATAATCAACAGCCTCAACAAGTTTTTCAACAAAGAGTGATTTATCCCTTTTGGGAATAATAAAACCTGTTTTATAATCTTTTACAACCTCTTTTACTCCACCAACATCAAAAGAAATAACTGGAAGACCTGCTGAAAAGGATTCAAAAAGTATTGTAGGAAATCCTTCTGATTTACTTGTAATAAGAGTCAAAAAGGATTTTGAATAGATTTTACCTATATCCTCTCTTTTTACAAAACCTTCAAAATCTACAAATTTTTCTATACCATACCCTTTTATCTTTTCTAAAACTTTTTCTTTTAAAGGGCCATCACCAACTATCTTTAATTTAAAATCTTTTCTTACTTTCAAAAATTCATAAAAAATATCTATCATAATCAAAGGGTCTTTCACTTCAGTCAACCTTCCTACAAAAAGTATATTTTTTGAAAGGTCTGTCATATCAAACCTTTCCTTGATTCCATTTCTTATAACTATAGAATTTTTTATTTTAAAATCCTTCTCAAGTATCAACTTCATCTTTTCACTAACAACTATAACTTTTTTCGCTTTTTTCAAGTAAAATTTAACAAACAGTTTATCAAATGGTCTTCCGTTTATTAACATAAGGTCTGAACCATGTATTGTTACAACAAAAGGTATCCTTTTCAACCTTGAATAGATGTAGGAAGAAAAACCATCAGGGAAAAGAGTATGGGAATGTACTATATCAAATCTTTCTTTTTTTGTTTTTATGTATAAATAGAAGGAGATGAAAAAAGAATCAAAATGTTTTGAAAATATTTTTGGATATTTTAAAAATGTAAAAGATTTTTTACTTTTGAAAATGAACTTCTTCAAAACTTTCTTTTTGAAAGGTATTAAAAAAAATTCTTTCAAATTTGGATTTATCCTAACAGGAACGAAAACTCTAAGATCACATAATTTTCTCAACTCTTCTACCTGCTCATAAACGTATATCCCTGTTGATGGGGTTAACCTTTGTGGAGATTTGGGCCATAGGTGAGATAAAAGAAGGACTTTTTTATCCTTTTTCATAATCTATCAATTTATTTTTCAAATCCTTATCTATATTTTTAACTTCAATATCATTTTCATCTTTCACTAAAAATTGTTGAAATTTATCTATAGTTTTAATATGAACCAACTTTCTTTCCCCATCGAAAACTCCAAAAATGTTATGTTTCTCTGGAGATGGGAATGGTCCATCAACTCCACCTGTTTCAAAATAAATCTCATAAACCTTTTTCCTTTCTTTGAAGAACGACCTTTCAACATACTCCCTTTCTAACCTTCCATCAATATTTAAAGGTATTTCAATTCCTAAAGAGTTTAGAAGGATAGGTAAAAGGTCAACTGTGGAGTGCAACCTGTAATCATCTTCCCTTCTATCCTCCCTGTATTTTATTACAAAATTGTGCAGGGTATAATTGTATAGAAAGACACCGTAAGCCCTCTCTCCAAATACTTCACCTGTTGATGCACCATGATCTGAAAGAACCCAGATCTCTGTATTCTCGTAAAGTTTAGAATCTTTTACAAGATTTATTATTTTTTTTAAATAATCCCCAGAAATTTTTATATCATTTTTATACCTTTCCCTATTCTTTTCAACATTGTTAAAATATTCTTCAGACCTATCGTTATATACATTCAAAACATTGTTAACAAGTGATGTGTGTATCTTTGAATAGTGTAGGTAAAGGAAGAATGGTTTACTTTTTAACATCTTTTCCCTATTCTCTTCAACAAAATCTATTTGTTTCTTTTCAACATCCTCATTGTATTCATCATGAAGAGTGTAAATATCGAAACCTCTATTTGCCATAACAACAGGGCTTGGTATATTGGCAAGCGTAAAATAGCCTTTCTCTTTTAGGTACTGAGGTAAAATTTTAACTTCCCTTTTAAGTTTGTTGGGGTTAAAATACCCATCAACTCCATTGTTTTTAGGATAGAGTCCAGTAAAAAGAGCATGCATTGAACCTATAGTGTAAGGGGATGCTGTGTAAAACCTGTTATACCATAAAGATTTGGAAAAAATTTCTTTATACAAACCCTCTTCTTTTACAAAATCGTACCTTGCACCATCTATAAGAATAAGAATGATATTTTTCATTATTTTCCATTTTTCAGTTTTTTGTAAATAACATCCCTTGCATAATAAAGATCCTCAAATGTGTCAACCTCAGTCCATAATAGTCCATCAGTGTAAACAGGTTTAAAGAAAACACCTTCATCCGAAATATCAACAAGAAGATCCTCATAATATTTACCTTTTGCTAAAAAATCAAATTTATCATAATGTTTCATCATCGCTTTTATAGCATCAAACTTTACCATAGTTATACCTATATATTCTCCAACAGAATCTTCTATTTTATTTTTCTTAGATAAAGAAGACACGAACCCTTCTTTCAAAAGAACCTTCATCTCCTCTTCACCAAGTCTTTTAAAATTATCAACAACTATACAGTTCTGATCATATTTCAACAAATTTTTCAAAATCTTTTCATCAAAAATTATATCACTGTTGAAAATTATAAAATCTTTTTTTATGTGTGGAAGTGCCGTAAAAAGAGTATAACAGTTGTTGTACTCTTGATACTTTTTGTTCTCAACGAATGTAAAATTCAAATCTTTATATTTTTTAGCCAATCCCAAGATATACCTTTTTAAAACTGGAAACTTGTGACCACCAACAACCATTATATCTTTTAAACCATTTTTATAAATGTTGTCAATTATAAGCCCAACAAAAGTTGTTCTTCCAACCCTTAACATAGTTTTTGGTTTATTGTCAGTATCAGGTTTTAACCTTTCACCAATACCTGCTGCCAAAATTACTGCCTGAAAATCTTTCATCTTTACCCCTTATCTTTTAGATATCCAAGTCTTCTCAACTCTTCCTTAACGAACTCATCATCCCTTTCAATTTTCTCCTTCTTTCTTTTTACAAGGAAATCGTAAGTATCAACCTCTACTTTTTTTGAAAAATCGTAAATAGATTTACCATCAAAATCTTTTGCAAGAGGTAAACCAAGGTAGGAAAGAAGTGTTGGAAGGAAATCGTATATCGTAGAGTTTTCAACCTTACCTTTATACTTCAATTCTTTATCATATATTATAAAAATACCAGTTTTATCATGATCTGCAGACCTCTCAATATCATTTATATCAACAAGGGAAAGAAAATCAACATATTCTGTTCCAATTAAAACTTTCATATTTGAAAAATCTTCCTCTCTGAATTTCCCCTTATCAAGTTGTGTAACTTTCAAAAATATCCTTCCACTCTCATCCTTTTCAACAACTTCAAAGAATTTTTCGCCTGAAGGTTTTATGATAATATTTTTGAAAAACCTTATAAGGGCTTTTTCATCAACTCCATTCCCATCTTTTATAACTATAACAGAATTCAATCCAACAAAGAATATTTCAACTTTTCCAGAAAGGTTAGTTTTTTCAAGAAAACTTTTTTGTTTTAAAGAGAGTGTTTTAAAACTCCCTTCCCTTATCGGCTTCATTCCATGGTCAGATATTATAAAAAGTGAATGATCTTTATTATTCTCATATATTTTTCTTAAACTCTCATCTATCTCCATATACGCTTTAAGAAGTAGATCTTTATATTTTTTTCTTTCATCTTCAGTAACCTCAGGAAAATTCTCTCTATCAGAGTATTTCCAAAAATAATGTGCAGATGAATCTGAAAGAGGAATAAAGAAGAAAGAAATGTCGGTTTTATACTTCTTTATCAGGTGTAAAAATAGAGAGAGGTTTGTTCTATTCAAAAGTATCAACCTTTTGAAAAGTTTTATCTTTCTATCATAAAATTTTTCTAAAAGAGTGTTGAAAGATAATTGCAGAAGTGTTAAAAAATCGACTCCTATTTTTTTCAATTTAATAAAAAGGAGAATGTTTTTAAAAA
>LGFX01000012.1 GCA_001508335.1 candidate division TA06 bacterium 32_111 | reverse complement strand
TTTGAAGAAGCGAAGGATAAGATCCTTATGGGACTTGCAAGGAAATCTGCCGTTATATCTGAAAATGAAAGAAAAATAAGCGCATACCATGAATCCGGACATGTTATTTGTTCTAAAAATTTAAAAAATGTTGACCCGGTTTTTAAAGTGACTGTAATTCCAAGAGGAATGGCACTCGGTGTTACACAATTCTTGCCTATAGATGATAGACATATGTATTCAAAAAGTTATCTTCTCGATAATCTCGTTTCCCTTTTAGGTGGAAGGGCTGCAGAGATAGTTGCACTTGGTGATATTACAACTGGAGCAAGCAACGATATTCAAAAAGCAACAGAGATTGCGCACAAGATGGTTTGTGAGTGGGGTATGAGTGAAAAACTTGGAACAATACAGTATGCTGATCCTAACGATTCGATTTTCCTTGGAAGACAGATAACCCAGAGAAAAGATTTTTCTGATGAAACTGCAAAGATGATAGATTCTGAAGTTAAAAGGATAGTTGATGAATCTATGAATAGGGCTGTAGATATATTGAAAAACAACCTTGATAAACTGAATAAAATGGCAAATTACCTTCTTGAAAGAGAAACTCTTAATAGTGATGATATTGACAGAATAATGAGAGGAGAAGAACTTGAACTTTTAAAGAAGGATGAAAAGAAAGAAGAGGTAAAAAATGACCAAAGCATCTAAAGGTTTAGATTTAAAAAAAATTGAAAAAGGTGTTCAACTTATAATAGACTCACTTGGAGATAATATAAATAAAGAGGGGATGAAGGAAACTCCAAAAAGGGTTGCTTTGATGTATGAAGAGATATTTTCAGGACTTTTCAAAGATGTAAAAAAAGAGATAAAACTTATAGAAACAAAAAATCAGGATGAGATGATAGTTTTAAGGTATATACCTTTCTTCTCCATGTGTGAACATCATCTCCTTCCATTTTTTGGGTATGTTCATATAGCCTACATCCCATCAAACAACAAGATAACAGGTTTTTCCAATCTACTCGAGGTTGTGGATACTTTATCCAAAAGACCACAGATACAGGAAAGGATGACAACAGATATCGCTGATACTTTGAACAAACTTTTGAAACCTATGGGGCTTTTGGTTATAGTTGAGGCTCAGCAGATGTGTCTCTATATGAGAGGGATAAAGAAGCCGGGTGTTTACACAACAACAAGTGCAATTAGAGGTGTGATGAAGAAATCAATAACCAGAGAGGAAGCTTTAAACCTTATAAAAGCTGGTGAAAGTAGATGAAGATTTACCTCCTTAAAAAGGATCGAAAGAGTTTTAAAGAATGGATAGAAAAAACAAAATGTGATCCATACTCTATAGAGTTGATGGAAAAAAAAACTTTTTATTACATTATATTTTTCAAGGATGCAAAAATAGAGTTTGCTAACATATTAAAACAGACAGCTCTTTCAGTTGGGTGTGATTGTTCTATAGGAAGGGATGTTATTTCAGGTAAAACTGATAAATCTGACATACTTCTCGCTGCATCGAAATCACAGATTTTGAAGATGAGAGAAAAATTGAAAGGTCAACCTTTCTCCCTTGAAAAGAGTATGGATTTTATAGTTGACAGGATTGAGTTCAAAGATAGTTTTTTTGTTGATGGGACTGATCTTTTGGAGAAAAAAAAGTTCTTGATAATGGGAATACTTAACGTAACTCCAGATTCCTTTTATGATGGTGGGAAATATAACAATGTTGAAAATGCTTTAAAAAGAGTTGAAGAGATGATTCAGGAGGGAGCAGATATTATTGATATAGGCGGGCAATCAACAAGACCTTTCAGTGAACCTGTTAGTGTTGATGAGGAGATGGAAAGAGTTCTTTCTGTTGTTGAAAATATCGTTAAAAGATTCCCAGATCTTATACTTTCTGTTGATACATACAACTCTAAAACAGCGTATAACGCTCTATCTTTAGGTGTTAAAATCGTTAACGATATAAGTGGTCTTTCTTTTGATCCTAATATGGGGGAAGTTATCTCAAAGAAAAAAGCATCTTTGATACTGATGCATATAAAAGGTACTCCAAAAGATATGCAGGTTAACCCAACCTATGATGATCTTCTTATCGAGATTGTCGATTATCTTGAAGAGAGAATAAATAAAGCTTTAACTTACGGTATAGATCCTTTAAAAATATCTGTTGATCCAGGAATAGGTTTCGGTAAAAGTGTTGAGGATAATTTAAAGATAGTTAACAATCTCGAAATATTTTCGACCTTGAAAAAAAGTATAACCCTTGGAGTTTCGAACAAAAGTTTTATAGGAAAAGTTTTGAACAGAGAAAAGCATGAAAGGGTTTATGGGACGGTTGGAGCAAATATATGTGGTCTTATGAATGGAGCAAAAATTTTTAGAGTGCACAATGTTAAAGAAAATTATGATGCTTTAAAAATTGCATCGGAGGTTTTGTGTCACTGATAAAAATAACCGTTCTGGATTTAATAGATATAGTTTTAGTTGCCGTTATAGTTTATCAGGCATTAAGATTTTTGAAGGGAACAAGAGCAGTCCAGATGTTCATAGGGATATTCCTTATATTCCTTTTGACTTTCATTGCTGATATATTGAATCTTAGAGGGTTGACATGGATTTTGAACGGTCTTAAATCTATCTGGATAATATTCTTTATAGTTGTTTTTCAACCTGAGATAAGGAGAGTTTTAACAGTTTTAGGAAAATCAAAATTTGTCAGATATTTTATAAGGGAGGAAAGAAAAACCTACATAGATGAAATAGTTAAAAGTGTGCAGAAACTTGTTGACAGAGGCCTTGGTGGTTTGATAGTTCTTGAGGGTGATGTTGGGTTGAAGCATTTTTATGAAAGTGGAACAGTTTTGAATTCATCAATAAATTCCGATCTCATTGTTTCTATATTTTCTCCAAAATCTCCACTACATGATGGTGCCCTTATAATAAAGGATGAAAGGATGGTTGCCGCTTCAGCTATCCTGCCACTTTCTGAAAATCCAATTCAGGGAGTAACCCTTGGCACAAGGCATAGAGCCGCTTTAGGGCTTTCAGAGGAGAGTGACGCTTTTGTTATAGTTATCTCCGAAGAGAGAAGGATGATATCTATCGCTGAGAAAGGAGTTTTGAAAAGAGATGTTGATTCGTCGACTCTTGAAAAAGAGATCTCAAGATTTTATCTTTAAAATCATTCTGGTCTCTTTCATATCTTTAAATATTTTTTCCTTTGAAATTCAAGGAAAAGATTTTTACGATGACACTTTAACTATTTTCAACAATCAAACTTTTTCTGATGTTATGAAAGTAACTCTTCCTTCAATAGTTGTTGGGACAGTTCTACTTGTTTCATTAAATAAGGATCTTAGATGGTATTTTTTGGATAGATGGACAAGGTTTACAAGTCCAAACCATGCGGATCCATCTCAGGCAGTTGATTTTTACATCAAACCATGGTCAGAACAAATAGCACAGGAAACCCAGTGTGATAAAGGTGTTCATTACATATTCTCTTACCTCCCGGTCATTCCACTCGCAACACTTTTTGATAGGTCTTATAACACTGTGGCAACTGGAAAAATTCCAAAAAGAATTTCAAACTGGTCTGTTATCCTATCATCTTCTGTTATAGTTGGTTTCGGAATTCTTGAAGAGTATATGGATGGCCACCAGAGAGGTGAAGGGTTCGATCTTTTCGATCTTGCAGCAAACATTTCAGGTGTAACTGTTGGAGTTTTAAAGCATTACGGTTTTCTTGAAAATGTTACCTTTTTCTGGTCTTTCAACAGAGAACTTTTCAGAAATTCAGAATATTATGAAAAATGGCCATGGTGGATTTACATGGCAGGTTATGAATTCTATGTTAACATTGATATTTATCCTTACATTGAAAAAAATCTTGTTAAAAGAGAGAATATAATATATAATCTTGTGGAAACTTTAGGTTATTTACCAGATTTTAAAGGTTTCTGGAATTTAAAGTATGAAAGATAAAATATAGGAGGATAGATGAAGAGAACAGATTATCTTCTTGGAATTTTACTTTTCGTTTTGGTTTTCTCAGTTTATCTTTACACGGTTACTCCAACATTACCTTTCTGGGATTGTGGGGAGTTCATCTCCTGTTCTTACTCTTTAGGTGTTCCACATCCTCCGGGAACTCCTCTGATGATACTTCTTGGAAATATGATAATAAGGATACTTTTCTTCGTTAAAGAGGTAGCTTTAAGGGTTAACCTCTTTGCTACCATATCTAGTGCTTTAGCCTCAGTTTTTCTTTTCTTTATAATACTTAAGGTTTTTAGAAGGGTTTCAACTTTCAAAGATGAGAAGTTCAACTATATAGCAGCATTCTTCTCATCCTTTTTCGCTTCATTCCTTTACTCTTTCTGGCAGTCAGCAGTTGAAGCGGAAGTTTACAATCCTGCTGTTCTGATGATACTCGTTTCAATTTTCTTCTGCCTTGTTTGGTGGGATAAGATAGATGAAAAAAATGATGATAGATATGTGATGCTTGTTATATATATAACTCTACTTTCAATAGGTATACATATGCTTTCACTTTTGGCTTTACCTGCTGCTATCGTATTCTTCATCGTTGTTGCCTGGAGAAAGTATTACGATCTTTCGGTTTCACTGATATCTTTTGGTATTCTATTCTCTTTCCTTTATCTTGCTGTTACCAAAGAGAATCTGATACTTCTTTTGGTAGGATTGTTCCTTTCGATAGTTGCTGTTGTGATAATAGATTCATTCAACTCTGATAGAAAGGTGAACTATAAAAAAGTTTTCTCATACCTCGGGGTATATTCTATACTTATACTTATAGCAGTATCAACCTATGCTGTTTTGATAATTAGGGCTAGGCAGAATCCATACATAAATATTGCAGCCCCTGTAACTTTACGTGAACTCTGGGATGTTTTTAATAGGAAACAGTATGGGCCAATGAACCTTCTTCCAAGAAAGACAGATTACGGTATCGGAACAATTCCAGCTTACCTGGAGCAGATAAAAGTTTTTGTAAGGTACTATACATGGCAATTCTCACCTATATACAGACCTGCTGAGATCTTAAATCCATCAATGATTCTAAGAATCCTATCCTCACTTTTTGTCTCCGTAACAACATTGATTGGCCTTTACGGTATATATGTTCATTACAAAAAGGAGAAAAAAACTTTTATACTTGTTGGAATAGTATTACTCCTTCTATCATTTGGACTTGTAACCTATCTCAATCTCAAATACTCCCCATCCGATCCGAATCCTCTACATGTGGAAAAAGAGGTTAGAGAGAGGGATTATTTCTATGGCCCCTCATACTTTTTGTTCTTCTTTTTCTTCGCATTTGGAATTAGAGAGTTTTTCGAAATGATGAAAAGCCATAAAAAGAGTTTCAACTACTCTTCAGTTTCTTTGGTAGCACTTCTTGTTATACTTTCAATTTCTCCCATTTTCGCAAACATAAGATCCAACGCAAACAGAAGGAATAACTGGATCGCCGATGAGTACGCTAAAAATATGCTTAACACCCCAGATGATTGTTCCGTTATGTTCACTAACGGTGATAACGATACCTATCCTTTATGGTTTGAGCAGGTTGTAAGGAACTACAGGACATTGGATAGAAAAAATAAAAAAGGTGTTATGGTTTGTAACCTTTCACTGTTGAACACACCTTGGTATATAAAACAGATGAAATCTTTTGGTGTTCCTATAAGTTTTTCTGATGAGGAGATAGATAACCTTATGCCTGTAAGGTTACCTAATGGAGAAATCTTATATGTTCGTGATCTCGCTATAAGGAACATGATATGTACAACATCTGGGATTAAATGTACGAGAGATATACTTTACGCTACTTCAGATGAGTTCAAAAGAAAGGTTCTGGATAACTATAAGGCTGATTCTATTGAAATCTATTTCTCAGTTACAGTCTCCGATGATGCCAAAAGTTCATACAAAACTAACCTTGTTCTTGAAGGTTTAGCTTACAGGGTTGTATCAACAGAGGAAACTAAAAGATTCCCATACCTTATAGATGTTCAGAAAACAAACAACAACATATACAATGTTTACAAATACAGGTACATTCTTGATGAGAGCATAGTTAAAGATGATAATATAGATAGGATCATGACAAACTACGCTGCAGGATTTTTACAACTCGGTATCTATTACGCTCAGATAGATTCACTTGAAAAGTCTGTAGATTATCTTAGAGAGGGAAGAAAGTTCTATGTTTATGATAGAAACGCTGTTACACTTCAGATAACAAGGTTTCTAATGGATCTTGGCAAATATGAAGAAGCTGAAAAAGAGATAATTTATGGTAAAAAACTTGACAGAAAAGGTGAAAAAACTGAGATATTCGATTTTTTACTCGGTCAGATATATATCAAGTTGAATGATTATGATAAAGCGTTTGAAATCTTTAACAGGTATGTTGAAAAGGACCCTAAAAATGCTATGTTCCTTTCGGGGCTTTTGAAACTTTATTACAAAAAAGGGGATAGTTTAAATCTTGAAAAAAATATTCAACTTTTGAAGACTGATCTACAAACACTTGGAAATGTTATTGGTTTCTTCTACATGGAGAAAGAGGAGCCTGAACTTTTAGAAAAGTTGATAGATATTTGGGATATTATAAAACCGAATGATGAACAGGTAGGGCAGATAAGAAAAGAGTTAAAGAGTTGGGAAAAACGAACAACCCTGCAAGGGAAATGATATGCCTTATCTTGGAGCACATTTTTCAATATCTGATGGATTTTTAAAGATGTTTGAAACCGCTGACAGTATAAAATGTTCGGCGGTTCAAATATTCGCAAAAAATCAAAGGAGATGGGAAAGCAAATCTCTTGCAAAGGGTGAGATTGATGATTTCAAAAAAGGTTTTAGAAGTTCAAATGTAAAGTATGTAAATATCCATGCTTCATATCTTTTAAACCTCGCTACTAAGGATGAAGAGATATTCCAAAAGAGTATAAACAATCTTTCAGATGATTTGAAAAGGGCTGAAGAACTTAAAATAGAAGATGTTGTTTTTCATCCAGGCAATCACCTTGGAGAAGGTGAAGAATTTGGTATAAGAAGGGTTGCTCAGGCTTTAGACATAATATTTGAAAATGTTGGTTATGGAAATATCCTTCTTGAAACAACTGCAGGTCAGGGTAGTTCTATAGGATACAGATTTGAACATTTAAGGGATATAATAGCAAAAGTTAAAAAACAAGAAAGAGTTTTTGTTTGTTACGATACATGTCATACTTTTGAGGCTGGATACGATATTAGAGAAAAAGATAGTTATGAAAAAACATTTGAAGATTTTGATAGAATAATAGGTTTAAAAAAATTAAAACTCTTCCATCTGAACGATTCCAAATTCGATAAAGGGTTAAAAAAAGATAGACATGAGTTTATTGGAAAAGGTTTTTTGGGTTTAAAATCTTTTGAGTTAATTTTAAAAGATAGAAGGTTTAAAAAACATCCTATGGTTCTTGAAGTCCCAGGCAATGTAAAGGACTATGAGCGTGATCTAAAAATTTTGTACTCCATGTTATGAAAATTTTAAAAATATTTTTCCCAATTTTCTTTTTCATATTCTTATTCTCTCAAGAGGATAAGACTCTTGAGAATAAATTTTTAGAGTACAAAAAAGAATTTGATGGTTATCAACAGGTTATAGAGTTCGACGAGGAAAATGATCTTGTTCTATTCAAAACTTTCTATAAAGGTAATTTTTTATTCATAGATTCTATAAAACCGAAAGACCTATACCTTTCCCATAAGAATCAAAACATGATAAGGGAGATGCTTTCCGCAAGTTTTAAGGAATCTTTTAAGACATCCTCATCGAGTGGACTTATCGGTGATATAGATATTCCCATAACCTTCGGAAAGATGAAATCCTTTTTTGGAGAGGGTGGAAAACTCGTTGTTGAAGGATCTGAAAGGATTGATTATTCAGGAAGTAAAACTTTTGATTTAACAGCGATGGAGAAGGGAACAGCAAACATCTCATGGATACCTGAATTCATGCTGAAACAGCAACTTATAGTTAACGTTACCGGAACTGTTGGGGAAAGGATAAAAGTCAACCTGAAACATAACAGTGAAACCGAAAGAAAATCCGATAATACAGTTGTTTTAGAATATAAAGGTCTTGACGATGATATATTACAATCCGTTCAGGCAGGAGACATTTCTCTTTCTTTACCAGGTATTAAACTTATCGGAGGAACACCCCAGCATAAGGGACTTTTTGGTTTGAAAGGAAGTGGACAACTCGGAGGTTTGAACTATACCTTTGTTGCATCGAAGGAATCCGGAGAAAATGAGCAGAAACAGTTTGTTGGTAACACAAGCGTTGATTCTCTTAAAATATATGATATCGATTATCAGAAGAATAGATTCTTCCTTTTAGGTCTTTCCCAATCGGATTCGATAATACTTTTAAATGTGTATAAGGATGATGGTATAGGTTCCAATAACGATGAGGAGGGAGTTTTACCAGCGAAACTGTACTTTGATCCTTCAATTTTGGATTCTTTGTTCTTTATCGGTAATTTCTCACTTATGATACCTGGGGAGGATAAGGATTATATATATTACAAAAATGGTCAGTTTATAGAATTTACCACAACACTTCCTTCATCTGAGGTTATAGGGATATCATACATTGTAAAAAGATCTGATGGACGTATAGATACCGTTGGTAGTTTTGGTACTGTTGATACTTTGATTCTTAAAATAATAAAACAGAAGGATGATTATCCATTCTCTCCAACCTGGGAATACATGATGAAAAATGTTTACTCTTTCACTTCTAAAAACATAATACCTGAAAGTTTTAAACTATCTATAAAAAAGGTTAACACCGGGTCTGGGGATGATTACGAGTTGCAGGGAAACACCACATACTTAAAATTGTTAGGGCTCGATCAAAATGGTGATGGTAATGTCGATTTAAATTTTGTAGATTTTAATAGAGGATTTTTGATTTTCCCTTCACTTTACCCTTTCGATTCGGATAGCCTTATAGATAAAGATTCTATAATTTACTGGACTCTTGAGAGTGGAACCTCTATTGGGAGAAAATATTATCTTGATATAAAATTCAGTGGAAGCCAATCTGTTTATTCTTTGGGGACTTTCAATATAATTGAAGGATCTGAAGTTGTGAAAGTTAACGGTGTTACTTTAACTAAAGATAAAGATTATACTATAGATTACGAGTATGGAATCGTAAATTTTTTAACTGATGCTGTTAACTCGCCTAACGCTCAGATAACTATCGATTATCAGTACTCTCCATTCCTTTCTTTAACTTCGAAAAATCTTCTTGGAATGCATTTAGATTATCAACTATCCGATAAACTCTTTGCAAATTCTAACTGGATTTATAACACTCTTTCTTACAATCTTGAAGATTATCCAAGGATTGGCGAGGAGCCGCAGGAGATACTTCTTGGAGAAGGTGATATTAAATACGATGAAAATTTTTATACTTTGAGTGACCTTGCAAATCTTCTTCCTTTTTACAACACAACCTCACCTTCAAAATTTTCAGTTGTTTCAAAAGTTGCCCTTTCTAAACCTGAAAACAACAGTGCTAAGAAGGCATCCATAGAAAATATGGAATCCGTAATAGTATCAAACGATATATCGATAGATAGAAAATCTTGGGTTTTTGGTTCCTTACCTTCAGGTTTTGATCCAAACAACCTTTCAGAAAAATACTTTTGGTACAATGCTATTGAACTGAATGGAAATATAAATTCACTCCTTCCAGATGTTGAAAAAACGAAGGATGTTTCAGTTCTAAAAATTTTTATGGACAACCCTTTATCCTCATCAAACACTTTTGTAACATTAAACCAACTCATTTCAAGAACCGGAATAGATTTAACCGATATGATGTTTTTAGAGATCTGGGTAAAAGGTGAAGAAGGGAATGTAGTGATTGAGGTTGGAAAGAATATCCCTGAGGATATGGTAAGGAGAGACAAAAATAAAACCCTTTTAGGACCTGATGGTATACTGCAAACAGAGGATAAAAACAATGATGGAATCCTTGATGTAAATGAGGATACTGGACTTGATGGAGTTTATGGTGAGGATTCTTTAAATATTGTTGGTGATGATGGAAACGATGATTATTATTACTCTCTTTCACAACAGTATTATTACGAAAAGATAAATGGAACTGAAAATAACAATATGTTCGATAGCGAGGACCTTGATAGGGATGGGTCGTTAAACACGAGAGAGGATTATTACAGGTTTAATATAAATCTCGGTTCCGATGAGAATCTCGTTTACGAAAACCCTTCAACAGGTTGGAAACTTTTTAGGATACCATTGCAATCATCATCAGTTCAGAAGGTTGGAAATCCAGATTTGAAATTTATAAAGTATTCTCGGTTGTACTGGTATGGAGTTTCAAAAGATGATACACTCTCGATATATCAGATCTCTATGGTAACGAACAAATGGAAAAGTAAGATGGTTAACGGTGATAGCACAAAATTTTTCTTTGGAGCAAAGAATAACCAGACTGATCCTGACTACTATCCTCCATTCAACCCTGGAGTTGATTTCAACGGAAAACCTAAAAGAGAACAATCTATGGTTATATACTGTAAAGGTTTTGAACACGACGAGGCAGGAAAAGTATACAAAATTTTGCCTTTGAAGGAAAGTTATGAAAGGTATGAAATGTTACAGTTCTACATCAGATCAACAGATTCCGATTCTTTCGATTTTTATTTAAAATTTGGTGGAGATTCTTTAAACTACTATTTTATTAAGTACAATCCAAGAAATGAATGGGATACTATTACAGTTTATCTTGACTCTCTGGTCAATCTTAAAAAAAGTAATTTAGACAAAGGTTTTTCTCAAAAAGAGATGTATGGATTTTTTGGCTCACCATCTTTAACAAATATAGGTTATCTTGAACTGTATATTCAAAATAAGGCTAACACTTTAGAGTCGACTGAAGTGTGGGTGGATGATATTATGGTAATAGGTCCCAAAAATGAACTAGGTTATGCGGGTGATATATCTTCGACCCTCGAAATCCCTGAACTTTTTAGTGTAACATTTTTGGTTGGACTTAAGAATCCTTATTTCAAAACAGTTAGTGAAAAATATGGTTCAGGTAACTTTAACAACAACTATAGATTTTCAGCAAGTTTGAACGGTGAAAAACTTTTACCTGAATTCTTTGGTATAGTTTCCCCAATAACGTATTCATATTCTAGGTCCATAAATAGACCCGTCTACTATATTGGTTCAGATTACACCCTTTCAAGTGATGAAGTCAAAAGGTTTTCAAATTACTCAACATCAAAAGGTTTCAGTGTTAATTTGAAAAGAGGAAAAAATTTTACTAACAGATTCTTACATTACATTTTGGATATACCTTCGTTTTCATATTCGAATTCTTTTTCGAACAATTTTACCTATAACAGAACAGATACAACAAAAACGAACTCTCTATCTTCAAATTTTACCTACAATTTTGGTATAGTTCCTTTAAAACTTTTTAAAGGTTTCGAAATATACTACTTCCCATCCAACATTTCATATAACCTTTCATATTCAACAAACCAGACTAAATCTTTCCTTCTTGGAGAAAATGGATTCGTCAATGTTGGAGAAAATTACTTAAAGAATTTCAACAGGTCATTTTCAACGAAATATAGGATATTCAGGTCGCTTGAAATAAATTATTCTGAAAGTAAAATCCACGATCTTTTACAGGATGATAACGAGTTCTTTGGACTTTTAGGAAAAAGGACTGGTCAGAACAACAACTTCAACTTAAACTATAACCCCTCATTTATAAAATATATCACGCATACCTTAAACGTTTCAACAAACTTCTCTGAAAGGAACAATAAAAATCTATACTCACTTGATTCTTTATTCTCAACAGATCTCTCTCAGAGTTTTAGATTATCCTTGAATGGGAATGTAGATTATGCAAAGATTTTAAAACTTATTACAAGTTTGAGGGACGAATCAAAGGATTCTTTAGTGATTGTCGGCTCGCCTCAATGGATAATCATATACTTCGACAAATTTTTAGATAATCTATCAGGTATAAACTATTCTTATTCAACAAACAGAACAACCTCTTTCAACTATGTGAGAGAAAACCCTCCATTTTTTTATAAAATAGGTCTTTGGGATACGTTACCAGCAGATTACATCTCTTCATATTCTCAAAACAGAAAAAATACAAATTACAGTTATTCTTTCTCATCCGGTTTATCTTTCTGGAATATTGATCTTAGAGGATCATACAGTTACTCTTACAACAGGAGTGGGCAGAATGAAAATATCATAAAAGATATAAACAGAAAGTGGCCGAACCTTTCCTTCACTTTATCTAATATAGAGCAGATAGGTCCTTTTGGGAAATATCTAAGATTTTTAAACTTGACAACATCAATTTCTAAAGGAGAAATATTCTCATTCATTAACGATACTTTGTTGAACAGAAACAACACCTCATTGGATTTTTATCCTCTCGTTGGACTCTCTGGTGCGACCTCGTTCAATTTGAATTTCAACTACAATCTAAACTATTCAAAATCTATTTCAAACTCATACTCATCGCTTACACTTTCAAGGGAGAATAAAACATTTTCTAATACACTTTCTTTTAACTACTCTTTTTCTTCACCATCAGGATTTAATATCCCCCTGATTAAAAAGGTTGTAAAGTTCAAATCAAATTTGAACACAGGAATAGATTTCTCGTACACAAAAGTTCAGGATGTTGATATAACTAACAACAACACAGTTGAAGATAAAATACTTTACGATATTAAGCCAAGAGCTGATTACAATTTCACGAACAACGTTTCAGGTGGAATAAATATAACTTTTTCAAGAAGTGAAGATATGAAAAGGGGGGATAAGAGGCAACTCATAAGTTTGGGGTTCTGGACCCTTTTTAGATTTTAGCATATTGTATTTTCCATAAAAAAGATTTATAATTGTTTAGAATGAAAAAGGATAACCAGTCTTATCTAATTATTTTTATATTTTCTTTTTTAATAATCTGGCTATTCTTTTTTGTTATCATAAATATAATTCTTGATAAACTTGAGGATACACATTTAAAAAACAAAAGTGAGAAATATCTGAAAGAGATGATCTTAAAAAATCAAATATCACCTATTGATGATGATCTCGCCGCTTGCATAATTTTTGATGATGATAATTTCTATAAAAATGAAATAATCTATAAAAGTGAAATGTTTGATATAAACGATTTATCAGTATACCCGAAAGTATACAAGTATAATCTTTCCGGTCAAAACAAATCCATACTTCTTGTTTACAAGGATACACATTCAAAATTTAGATTCGCTTTAACTATGCAGATGCTTTTGGGAACTCTTCTTTTTCTATCTATTCTCTATTTTGTTTTTTTTCTAAAAGATAGAAGGAGGAATACTATAAAACAGATTGTTGATTATATCAAAAGTGGTAAAAATGAAGACGTTCATATAGATAATGAATTTTATGATATTTTTAATAGTGTAAATGAAATAATTAAAAAAAATGTTGATGAGATTGAAAGGTTGAAGGGAGTAATAAATATTCTTAAAGATCAGAATATGTCTTTAAAAGAGACTGATAGTGCGAAAACGAGTGTTATAGAAAACATTTCACATGAACTCAAAACTCCACTCACAAAAATAAAAGGTTACCTTGATTATATGTATTCAGGTAAGATGGGTGATCTTCAGCCATCTCAGAGGGAGGCTTTAACTGTTGTAATAAAAAATGTTAACTCGATTTTAAATCAAATAGATAAGATAATAAAATATGCGAAAAGTGAATATATAAATCTTGATAGAGAGATTTTTAATCTTAAAAAGATTCTTAAAGATGTGGTTGAAACATATACCCCTTTGGCTGATGAAAAGAATATAAAGATCGAACTTGATATCTCTAATCTTGAAACACCTATTTATGCTGATAAGAACGCTATAATTGAAGCTTTTGATAACATAATCAATAATGCCTTGAAATTTACTCCAAAGGATGGTAAGATTAAAATAACAGGTTATGAAAAGATGGATAACAAAAATCTTTATGCTGTTGTAAGGGTTGAGGATTCCGGAATAGGAATCCCTTTTGATAAGGTAGAAAAAATATTTGATAGATTTTATCAGGTAGAACAAACGAGTTCTAAAAAATATCCTGGCATGGGGCTTGGATTGACTATAGTAAAAACAATAATAAACGCACACAAAGGAAGTATAGATGTAACCTCAATAGTAGGAAAGGGAACTAATGTAAAGGTCATTTTACCTTTAAAGGTAGTAGGAGGGGAAAATGAAACAGAAGGATGAAAAGTTAAAAAAGATACTTATAATCGATGATGACGAGGACATAATAAGTTTGATCAGGATAATTCTTGAAAATGAGAACTACACCGTCATAGGTGCTTTGAGTGGTGATGAAGGAATAAAGTATGCGTTGAAAGAAAAACCTGATCTGATTCTTCTTGATATCATGATGCCTGGAACTGATGGTTGGGAAGTGATGAAGATGCTTCATACAGATGAAAAAACAAGAAAAATACCTGTTGCGATGTTAACCTGTAAAACCGATGTTAGAGACAAGTTAACTGGCTTACAGGAAGGAGCTATAGATTACATTACAAAGCCATTTTCACCAGAAGAGTTGATAACGAGAGTAAACAAAATATTCAAAATTCTAACCTGATGGAGATTTCATGAACGAAAAAGATTATTTTCAGATGCACACTGAGTGGTTGAGGTTTAAAAGTTGTCTATACGATATGAACACTGGGCTTCCTGTTCTCCCGCTTGTAATAGAGGATATAAGAAAACTCTCCGATGATTATGGTAAAGTTGTTGTCATCTATATAGATATCACTAAAGATATAGAATCACTCTATGGATGGCAGATGTATGATAAATTGATAAGGCAGACTGTGAATTCTATTTCCTTTTTGAAAAAAGAGATTCTTCCTGAAAACACTATCATAACATTAACCGGAGTAAGAAGTGGAGAGATACTTTTGTTCCTTTCCACCGATAAAAATGGTAATATACTTTCCAACGATGAAGTTGAGATGATGGAAAAAAGGATAAAATCAAAAATCGAGAATGAACTTCCAGGTTGGGAACCTAACTACATTTTCGCTACAAAAGTTTTTAGAATAGGATATTCATTCTTTACAAAGAGTCCAACAAGAAGGATGGAAAGGACTATTTTCCAAGCCATAGATAAAGCGAGAAGGATAATTGAAAGGCAGAAAGAGGAATCGAGGCTTGATAGGGATCTTAACCTTGAATACATAATAGCGAATAACGAGATAAGAACAGTATACCAGCCGATAATAGATCTGAAAAATGGTGATGTGCTTGGATATGAAGCGTTATCAAGGATAACCAACGATTCCTTTTTATCAAATTCTGAAATTCTCTTTTCCTATGCAGTCGAAACCGATATGTTACTTGATCTTGAAAGGATTTGTAGAACCAATGCTGTTGTTCACCTGCCGGAGAAGTTAAATGGCAGATTACTCTTTTTGAATTCAAGTGCAAAAGGAATATATGATCCCGAATTTAAATCAAAAAAGTTTGAAAATTTCCTTGAAGAACATTATATACCGAAAGAGAATGTGGTTATAGAGATAACAGAGAAACTTGCTGTTACAGACTATCAGTCATTCAATAAATCTGTTAGGATTTTGAAAGATAAAGGATTTAAAATTGCCATAGATGATATGGGAGCAGGTTATTCATCTTTGAGAACGATTTCTGAATTGAAACCTAACTTTTTGAAATACGATATGGCACTTATAAGGGATATTCATAAAAATCTTATAAAAAAGGATCTTCTTGAAACACTTATACCTTTTACCGAAAGGTTAGGTGCGGAAATTATCGCTGAAGGCATAGAGACGGAAGATGAGTTCGAAACGTTGAAAAGTATTGGAATAAAGTATGGTCAGGGATTCTTCATCGCTATGCCTGAGAATCCTTTCCCAAAGATAAAAGTTAAAAACTAAAGTGAAAATTAAACTTTTACCTGAGTCCGTTTACTCTTTCATCGCTGCAGGTGAGGTTATAGATAGACCTGCTTCAGTGGTTAGAGAGTTGATACAAAATTCCATAGATGCTAAAGCGTCAAGCATCATTGTTTCTATAAACAAAGGTGGAAAGGAACTTATAAATGTTATAGATGACGGCGAAGGGATGGATAGGGATGATCTTCTCTTCGCAACAAAAAAACATGCTACAAGTAAAATCAACACTCTTGACGATCTTAAGAGCATAATAACATATGGGTTCAGAGGTGAGGCTTTGTATTCAGTTGGACTTGTTTCAAAGTTGACCATTGAATCGAAAGTGAAAGAGGATGATGTAGGAAACAGTATTGTTATAGATTGTGGAGAGGTAAGGGGAGTTGAGAGATCATCTATTGAAAAAGGAACAAGCATAGTTGTAAAGGATCTTTTCAAAAATATTCCTGCGAGAAAAAAATTTCTGAAGTCAGATGCATATGAACAAAAAAAGGTTGAGGATGAGTTTGTATTCCATTCTATTGCAAACCCTGAAATAAGTTTCAAATTAATAGTTGATGGGCATATTGTTTATAATCTTAAAACAGCGGATTTCAAGGAAAGGATAAAAGAACTTAAGGGGGAAAGTTTTATAAAAGAAACATTCTCCTTAGATTATTTTGAAAGGGGAATCAGGATAAAAGGTTTTGTTGGTAATCCAAACCTTTTTAACAGTTTAAAATATAAGTTTAGCATGGTTTTTGTAAACAAAAGGTACATATATTATCCCCAGATAAAAAAAGCGATTTTCAGTGCTTTTGGAACACAACTTAAAAGAGGTTTTACTCCATACATAATTCTTATTGAAATATCTCCCAACCTTGTTGACTTCAATGTTCATCCTATGAAAAAAGAAGTTAAATTCTCTTCAGAGAATGATCTATTCTTTGTGGTTAACAGGGCTGTAAAGAGTGGGCTATCTGTTGAAAAAAATTTTGTTGAAAATGAAAGAATAAAAGAATCTGTTTTTCTTTCAAAACCTGATTTTTTTGTTAGGGAGGAAAAACTTTTTTCAGATGTTGATTTTTATCTTTCCGAAAAAAAGAATACAAACATCTCTTTTGAGAGTTCAAAATTCTGGCAATTTTTGAACTCTTACATTTTTGTTTCGGTAAAAGATAAACTTTACATATTGGACCAACATGCTGCTGCTGAAAGGATATCCTATGAGAAACTTTTAAAAGAGAAAGAGAAAATAACTTCGCAAAAACTTTTATTCCCATTCACTTTAAGATTAAAATCTGACACATACATTTTCGTTAGTGAGAATATCGAAAGGTTTGAAAATTTGGGATTTTCGATAAGGGTTTTTGATAACAACAAAGTCCTTGTTGAATCTGTTCCATCGATAATAGAAGAGGATTTCAATAAGGAAGATTTTGAGGATTTCGTCAATGAAATTTATAATTTAGGTTTTGGAAGTGAGTTTGATGAAATTTTAAAGTTAGTCGCTTGTAAATCATCCATAAAAGCAGGAAAAAAGTTGAATTATGTTGAGATGGAGGAACTTTTCAATCAACTTTTCAAATGTGAAAATCCACATGCGTGTCCACATGGGAGACCAACATTCATTACCTTTACTATTGATGATTTTGAAAAATGGTTCAGAAGGAGATAGAATTATTACTCGGAGAAACCGCATCAGGGAAAACTGATCTTTTAAAGGAAAGATCAAAAAAAGAGAAGTTCGTTGTTTTTAACTGTGATTCAAGGCAGATTTATAAATTCCTCGATATTGGAACCGCAAAACCAGATAAAGATTTCCTTGAAAGAGTGCGACACTATTTTGTAGATATCGTTGAGTATAACCAGAATTTTTCAGCAGGTGATTTTTTAAGGAAATTCAAGGAGTATGTTGAAAGTGAGGATAAAAAAATAATTTTAAGTGTTGGAACCCCTTTCTATCTAAACTCTCTAATTTATGGACTCGATGATATCCCAGATGTTTCAATCGAAACAAAAAAAAAGGTTGAAAACATTTTAAAGGATAAAGGTATTTTTTACCTTTACGAACTTCTTAAGAAGGTTGATCCAAAAAGAGCTGAGGAGTTAAACAGGAATGATAAACAGAGGATAGCAAGATCCCTTGAAGTTTATTTTGAAACGAACAAACCAATAAGTTCATTTTATAAAAAGAAAAAAAGCGTTGATTTCAAAATTAAAAAGGTGAATTATATTTTTTTGGATAAAGATCAATTAAGGTTAAGAATATCCAAAAGGGTTGAGAGAATGGTTTCCAGAGGACTTATAGAAGAGGTTGAAAAGATTATGTCCATTTATGGGGAAAATATTTTTTATGAGAAACCTGTTATAGGTTATTTTGAAACCTTAGAGTATATAAAAGGTTTAATTACGAAAGATAAGATGAAAGAAAAAATAGTTAGAAACACCCTTTTACTTGTAAAAAGGCAGAGAACCTTTTTTAAAAAAATAGTCAAAGATTTGAACGATGTGCATTTCATTTAAATTATAGAAAGATGTTGACAAAATCTATCGATTTACTATAATAAATTATTAAAAAAACAGGAGTAAACAGATGAAAAAATTTCCATTTTTAGAGGTCGGTATAGTTATAGCAACAGCAATTCTTCTTTACATTTTAATATATCCTGGATATGTTAAAAATAAAGAAGCTAACAACAATTACAATATGATTTCAAATATATACGCTTTAAGAGCAGCATACGAAAAGTATGTTACACTTGATAACAACGGAGAATTAACTGATAAAATTGACGGTAAAATATATGATTACCTGAAAGAGTTTGGCATTAAAAATCCTTATACCAATGAGAATTATAAAGAGGGAGATATAAAAACATATTCCCTGGAAAATACTCTTGATATTGTTGATAATACACTTTCAGGGAAACATGGTTCACAGAGAGGAAAAGCGGGAACATTCGCTGTTGGATTCTTTATTCCAGATCTTGCATCTTACAATGAACTTGCTAACAAACCAAACAAAACAAAAGATGACCTTAAAAAGTTGGAGTCATTTAAACTTGAAGTGAAGAAGTACACTGTTATAGGATTCAAACAGGATTCGCTTCCAGTAACTACAAAAGATATGACAGGTGAGAAGTTGGAAGTATTCTTTCTTCAGGGTGAAAAATCAAGTGTAGATTAATACTTTTCAATATCAACCTTTTCAATTCCGTTTTTTAGATCAAGTTTAAGAAACTTGTAAACTGTTTTTGAAAAGTTAACAGGTATATCCGAAAGATAAATTTTTATATTTCCAAAAGTTTCTTTTCGATTTTCTATATCATTATCTTCAAGAATATTTTTTACAGTTCTTGCCGTCTGTAAAGCGGAATTAACTATTGAAATTTTTTTACCACAGATTTTTGATATCTCTTTCTCAAAAAGTGGATAATGTGTACATCCAAGTATAAGCGTATCGATATTTTTATTTATCAGTCCACCGAGATAATTCTTTAAGACGAGTCTGGTTATCTCTCCCTTCAAAAACCCTTCCTCCGCGAGAGGAACGAGAAGTGGAGTCATTTTTGAAAAAACTTTTATCTTAGGATTGAACCTTTTCAAAACTTTTCTGTAGGAACCTGAACCTATAGTTGCTGGAGTACCTATCACACCTATTTTTAAGTTGTTAGTTATCTGAGAAGCGTAAAGTGCATTTGGAATAAGGACATCAACGAATGGTATATTTTTAAATTTTGTTCTTAAGATGTCCATCGCATTCGAGGATACTGTATTGCATGCAACAACGATGAGTTTAACATCCTTTTTAAGTAAGAAATTAACATCCTGAATTGCATACTTTTGTATAGTTGCAACCGATTTTATTCCGTAAGGAACTCGTGCAGTATCACCGAAATAGATCAGATCCTCATTTGGTAAAACTTTCCTAATTTCCTTTAAAACAGTTAAACCTCCGATTCCGGAGTCGAATATTCCAACTGGGCTATTTTGTAACTTTTTTTTCATGTTCTTTTATAAAATCTCTTATACCCTCAAATATCAACTGCGCTAATTCATCTCTATAACCTTTGTTTTTCAACATTTTTTCCTCATCCTTATTTGAAATGTAACCACATTCAACAAGAATTGCAGGCATAAAATTACCTTTCAACACATAGAAACCTGCCTGTCTAACCCCTCTTTCACCCCCCTTATACTTTTTTTCAAATCTTATCTGAACAAGTTCTGCCAATCTTGATGATTCCTCTAAAAACTCATTCTGGGCAAGATCAAAAAATATAAAATCTATTCCTTTCTTTTCGGTTTCAGGAAGATCAAAAGTTACAGAAGCGTTTTCTCTTGCTTCCACGGCTCTTTCCCAATCAGTTTTTGCTGTTGAAAGAAAATATGTTTCAAAACCTTTTGCTTCTTTATTTTTTGATGCATTACAATGTATTGAAACGAAGAGGCTATTTTTATATTTGTTTGCGAAATTTGTTCTATCCTTGAGTGATAGAAACCTATCGTCAGATCTTGTGAGAACGACATTTATGCCACTAAGGTTGTTCTTTAATTTATCCCTCAACCTTAGTGCTATATCGAGATTTAGATTTTTCTCTTTCGTTCCATTATACCCTATAGCACCAGGGTCTTTTCCACCATGCCCTGCATCTATTATAATAGTTTTAATAGTTTGTGGTTGGCTCACATTATTACTTTTTTTAAATTTTATAAAATTTAATCTGATAGAGTCCTGAAATAAAAGTAGAGTATCGAACAAAAATTCTGGAGAGAATGTTATAATGTAAGTTGAACCATCTTCATCATTTATAGGTTGTGCTACCCTTATAAGGTTTTTCGAATTTTTTATTCTGAAAGAGTCCTCATTTATAAAGCAATCTTTGAAAAATAAAATTATATCCCTTTGTGTTAACTCATAGGAAGTTTTCGGTATTTTGTTGAAGATGAGAGTGATACTTGTTTCATTCTCTTTAATTTTCTTAAGGGACAATTTTTCAAAATATTTTATGGTGTAATCTAAAAAAACCGTTTCTTCAGGTAAAAGTTTTTCGAAAAGTTGTTTTATACTTTTCACAGGAAAAAATATCTGTTGTTCTTTCAAAATTGGAGTATAGGAGATTTTGTAAGTGTTTCCACCAACCTTTACAAAAGGGGAGTTTATAAGTAGAATAGCATAGTTTTTATCAGTTTCAACCGTAATCTCTTCCTGAACCTTTTTAAATTTAATTTTCCCATTTAAAAGGTTTACAAGAATGTTAAGATCAACATATTCTATTCCCTCCAAGTTCTCTATCTGCAAAGAATCAACTTTTCCATTTTTGTTTATTTCAAAATAACTTGCAGAATGTATATTTAGGCAAATGAATAGAATAAAAAATATTTGTAATCTTAAAAGATTACCTGTAATTTTTAAGATCCCTTGAAACTTCTCTTTCATAATCCTTTCTTTTAATACTCTCTTTTTTATCATACATTTTTTTCCCTTTACATAAACTGATCTTAATTTTAACCAAATTTCTATCGTTTAAGTATACTTCAACAGGTTTTAAAGTCAAACCCTTTTCCTCTATTTTTCTAAGCAACCTTTTTATCTGGTTTTTGTGTAGTAAAAGTTTCCTTTTCCTTCTCGGTTCAATAGTTGTGTGTGTTCCATAAGGGTTTTTATCTATTGTCATATCGTAAAGAAAAATCTCTAACCTCTCTTTATCTATTTTACAGTATGCTTCCTTTATAGAGAATGCTCCTCTTCTTATAGATTTAACCTCATCACCTTTTAAAACGATTCCAGCCTCAAAATCTTCAAGAACTTCATAATCGAAATATAATTTTTTATTCTTCTGTAAAATTTTCATTTCAATTTATAAAATTTGTATAAACTTTTTCCATCAACCGTTACAAAATATATTCCCTTTTTCAGATTTCTAAGATCGATTTCCTTACTTACCTTATCTTTCAGCAGAATTTTACCTGTAATATCTATAATTTTTAAATCTTTCTCTTTATCGCTTGAAAATATAAGTTTATTCCTTTTAACATCAAAATAAACTTTTTCATTCTTCAAATTTTTTGGAAAGAATTTGAATGTAAAACTTTTTGCTATTTCCCCTTCTTTTGAGATGAATTCCACCATATATTGAGTTTCTCCAACCAAACTTTTATCTTTCAGAACAACTCTCTTTTCACTCTTTGCAAAATCAATGAGTTTAAAGAGGTTGTTATTTCTTTTGTAAAGTTTAACAGTTTCATATGTTTGATGGGAATCGATATTTATTTCAATGTAAAGAGTTTCCTCTGTCTGTTTACAAAGGTATGAAATCTCGTTCAAACCTTGTAGGATATCCAGTGAATCTATAACTAGCCAGAATGTTGTGTTAAGTAAAAGTTTTCTTGAAACTCCCTCATTCCAGCCATCGTAAAGATTATCCGAAGGGTTGCCTGTTCCATCATCGAAAGGTGATGAGTCTCCACAACCTGCAACTTTACCTTTCCCATAGTAAGCAACGGAAAGCATAGAATAGTTTGAACCAACGAGTGCTATAGCCTTCGAATTTGCATTTTTTGGTATCATCGTTCCAGCATGGAAATGAAAGTAACCTGAAACGCTCCCGAATGGACCATTGGTAATAGTGTCATTGGTAGTGTCATAGTTGTTTGTGGAATCTGAAATGTAGTTGTATCCCTCTCCAACCTGTTGGAAATGGATGCCAAAAGAATCTGAACCAAAATCCTGCCAAATCTCTGGGGAGTCCCAACCATCTCCATCCCTATCCGATGAAACATGGTCCGCTATCATAAACAGAGAACCTCCATCCTTAACATAGTTTAAAATGTTTGTTTTTTCAGTTGAAGTGAAAGGATTCTGTGGCTCACAGTTTACATAAAGGTCAAAATTTTTTAGATCAAGTTGGCTTGAAGAGTTGTATCTTATAGGAGAATCTGGAGGAAGGGTGTAAACTTCGAAAGTTATAAGATTACCATTCCAGTTAATTTCGGCAGTATCGAGTTCAAACCCCCATGAGGATATCGCTCCGTCCCAGTCTGTTTCTCTCGTTGGAGATGATGGTAAAGGTGTAGGATAATCTCTATCTATTACCCAATCTGCATTTGCTGCTGTTTGATTTTTCGTATAATCAAAGAGAACCTTTTTAACGGTTGAAGATGAGGAAATGTAAATATCGTATGAGTATGTAGAACTCTCTGTCCTGTTACCTGAACCATCTTTTGCTATTATATAGTAATCAACTGTTCCAGATGTTTGCTTTGGAATCGTATAAAATCTTCCGTTAACTTTTATACTATCATTGTAAACACTGTTCCAAGTTCCAGAGTTAACCCTATAGTATAAAGAATCTGTCGTAACAGATATATCATCGGTTATATCAGCAGAAACAGTTACAAAATCATTAGGTGTAACTGTTGTTGGAGTTTGAGTAACATTTGTTATTACAGGAAAAGTTGATATTGTGGTATCCCCAAAAAATACAGAATCTATATATATTGTTCCAGATCCCGGAAATCCCGCCATATCGTAGAAACGAAAACCAACCCTTACATAATAACAGTTTGCAGGTGTTGTTATAAGAGTTTCTGGAAAGAATTGCCAAGAAGTTGAATTCCCAACTGAATCTAATGTAAAATCGTTCAATAAAAAATTGTAAGTGCTTCCATAATAATTAAGATAAATTTTTACATATAAGTATGGGTCATTATCGTAAACATAAGATTTTATTTTGTACTTTGTATTCTCTGAAACAGGGATATACTCTGAAACTATATCTGTCAAACCTTGTGTTTTTGTAAAAACATTCGCTTTCAAACTGTAACTGCCAGAGAAAGGAAATTCTGCTCTCTCTACATAGAAGGTATCCGTATATAAAGAGTCAGGATACCAGTTGTTTGGATGGTAGGTGTCGATCCAGTTTTCAAAACTGTTGTTCTGTAAAAGGTTTGTTGAACAAATTTTTAGAAATGAGAAAAGTGAAAAAATCAATAAGTATAAACTTCTATTCTTCATATAAATCCTCTTTTAGTATTAATATAAATTTATATTTAAATTCAAAGATTGTCAAGTAAAATTGGATATTGATTTTTTGACAAATTGTTATACCATAATATAAATAAGAGTTCTATAAAAAGGAGTTGTTTTGAAAGTTATTAATGTTTACCTTTATTTAAAATTTTCAAAAGATGAGAATTCTGATAAAAAGTTAAAAGATAGTGTTGAAAATTTTTTGAAAGAACAGAAAATTTACAGAGTTATCAAAAAATTTACAGATGATCCAAATTCGGAGGATAGAGGACTTGCTGATCTTTTAAACTATGCAAGGGTAAATGAGAATGTAAAAAAGATAATCGCACATTCAAGGGAAAACATATCACCTGATGATATTTTTACTATGTGGGTTGAGAAGGAACTTCTCAAATATGGTGTTACTATAAGGTATATTGAACAGAAGTTTTCGGAATCTTTAGATTATGAGATACTGAGGGAAAAGATTATCGGTGCCTTTGCAAGGTATGAAAAGGAAATGTTACCAAACAAACTCGCTGCACATAGAGTTTTAAGAATAGTTGAAGAAAGGATGAAAGCGAGTGGAAATTGTCCCCTCGGTTATCGTTATGTTGGAAAGGTTAACGATAAGAGGATAGTTGTTGTTAAGGAGGAAGCTGAAATAGTAAGATTGATATTTAAAAAATATCTTGAGTTCAAATCCTTAGGAAAGTTGAAGGAGTATCTACAGGAGAATAACATTAGATCGAAAAGAGGCAAAATTTTTTCAAGGCAGGCTCTATACAACATTCTTACAAACAAATTCTATATAGGATTTTTATCATACAACCTCTATAAATACATTGAAACTGAGAAGAATAAAAGAAAACCTGTTCTTATACAAGAGAGAAGGATTGAAGGGAAACATGAAAGGATAATAGATAGAGAGATGTTCGAAGAGGTGAACAAAATACTTGAAGAGAACAACAAACATAAAAACGATTTTATTTGATGAATGGATAAAATATTTGTAAAGGGTGCAAAGGTTCATAACCTTAAAAATATTTCCTGTGAAATCCCTAAAAGAAAATTTATAGTGATAAGCGGAGTTAGTGGTTCTGGTAAATCTTCTTTTGCATTTGATACACTCTATGCTGAAGGGCAGAGGAGATATGTAGAATCACTCTCATCCTATGCGAGACAATTTTTGGGTGTTTTGGAAAAACCCGAAGTGGAAAGGATAGATGGACTCTCTCCAGCTATTTCAATAGAACAGAGGAGTATATCCAAAAACCCCAGATCAACTGTTGCAACAGCAACGGAGATATACGATTATCTGAGAGTTCTTTATGCAAGAGTTGGAGATATATTCTGTTATAACTGCTCAAGACCTATTAAAAAGGTGAGTGTTGACCAGATCGTTGATGAACTACTTTTTTATGAAGGAAAGATTGTTACAATACTTTCCCCTGTAGTTAGGGGGAAAAAGGGAGAGTTCAAAGAGTTTTTTAAAAGTTTAACGAAGAAAGGTTTTACAAAAGTTCTGGTTGATGGTCAGATAAAAAGGTTAGAAAGCGAGATAAATCTTGAGAAAAACAGGATGCACAACATATCCATAATAATAGATAAACTGAAAATAGATAACTCAAACAGGATGAGATTATCACAATCACTTGAACTTTCCTTAAAAGAATCTTCAGGTTTAGTTTCGATTTTAACTGAAGATAACGAAGAGAGACTCTTTAACACATCATTATCCTGCCCTTACTGTAACATTTCTTATGGGGAAATATCTCCAAGGAGTTTTTCTTTCAATTCTCCCATGGGGGCATGTCCAGCATGCCATGGACTAGGGTACAATATAGAGGCTGACGAGGAACTGATAGTTGCTAACGTTGAACTATCTCTTTGGGAAGGTGCTTTGCATCTATGGACAGATATTTCAAAAAGAACCGATCTTATTGAACTCGCCAAGATTTTAAAAGTTGATCTAAAAAAGAGTTATAAAGAACTTCCAGAATTTTTTAAAAGGATACTCTTATATGGAATAGAAGATGAGGATAGAGCCTCTTTCAATATCCCACAAAACTTTACATTCGAATCAGTCACAGATTTTTTAAAAAGAGTATACCACTCAACAGATTCAAATTGGATGCAACAGGAGATGGGAAAATATCTTGTATTTGCAAAATGTAAAGTTTGTAATGGTGCAAGGTTGAAAAAAGAGTATCTTTCTGTAAAAATAAATGGATACAACATATATGAAATAACAAAAATGGATATTTTTAACTCTCTTGATTTTTTTAAAAATAAAATTTCCCTCGATAGGACAAAAGGGGAGATAGCGAAAGATATTATAAAAGAGATAATAAAAAAACTTGAATTTTTGATAAATGTTGGGGTTGGTTATCTCACCCTGGAAAGATCCGTTGAAACTCTTTCAGGTGGGGAAGCTCAGAGGGTTCATCTTGCGACCCAGATAGGAAGTGGTTTGAACGATGTCTTATATGTTCTAGACGAGCCATCTATAGGTTTGCATGCAAGAGACGTTGGTTTACTTATAAAAACCTTGAAAGAGTTAAGGGATAGAGATAACACTGTAATAGTTGTTGAACATGATAAGAATTTTATTAAGGAGAGTGATCATATCATAGATTTCGGTCCAGGTGCAGGTGATTTTGGTGGTGAAATAATTTTTCAGGGAAGTTATGAAGAGATTTTAAAAACTAAAGATTCTTTAACAGGTAAATTTTTAAGTGGAAAAGAAAAGGTTTTTGAAAAAAAGATGGAGAGAAAAATAGATGAGAACTATTATATACTGATAAAAAAAGCCTCTGAACATAATTTAAAAAAAATAGATGTGAAGATACCTCTTGGAACCTTTGTGTGTGTTACAGGTGTTTCAGGAAGCGGGAAATCAACACTGGTTAACGACATACTTTACAATGCTATAAGAAGGTATCTCAGAATGTCGAGAATAAAACCTGGTAAACATGAGGGCATAGACAATCTACATTTAATAGATAAGGTGATAAATATAGATCAATCACCTATCGGAAGAACACCAAGGTCAAATCCAGCAACCTATACGGGAGTTTTTACATATATAAGAGATTTCTTTTCGCAGTTGAAAGAGTCAAAAATCAGGGGATATAAACCTGGGAGATTCTCTTTCAATGTGAAGGGTGGAAGATGTGAAGCTTGTGAAGGGGATGGATATAAAAAGATTGAAATGTATTTTTTGCCACCAGTTTATGTTCAATGTGATGTTTGCAATGGTAAAAGGTTTAACGAGGAAACTTTGCAGGTAAAATATAAAGGTAAAAATATCGCTGATGTTTTAGAGATGACTGTAGTGAATGCTATCGAACATTTTAAAGAGATTCCAAAAATTGTAAAAAAGTTAGAAATTTTGAATGAGGTTGGACTCGGATACATTAAACTCGGTCAACCTGCAGTTTCACTTTCAGGTGGTGAAGCACAGAGGATAAAACTTGCGAAAGAGTTATCAAGAACAGACACTGGAAGAACGTTGTATATACTTGATGAACCATCAACAGGTCTACATTTCTATGATGTAAAACTTCTACTTAAAGTTCTTGACAAACTTGTTAAAAAAGGTAATACTTTAGTTGTGATAGAACACAATCTTGATATAATAAGTTTTGCTGATTGGATAATAGACCTTGGCCCTGAAGGTGGTGATGAAGGAGGTAAACTTGTTTTTCAGGGTAGATTTGATGATTTTCTAAAATTTAAAGATTCTTATACCTCTTTCTATTTGAGAAAAAACAAGGAGGAGTAATGTCTCCATCACTCTTTTGGCTTCTTGTTGCTGTAATTCTTTTTATATTAGAGATTTTAACCCCATTTTTTTTGTTCGTCCTCTTCTCCTTTTCAGCTTTAATTACAGCGTTTTTTTCAATCTTCTTTCCTAAACTTATCTTTCTGCAGGGAATCATTTTTGCTTCACTCTCTATTCTATTCGCATTTACGATCAGGAAGGTCTTTATAAAATATTTGTCAAAAGATGATAAAGAGGGCTTGAAGACTAATGTTGCCTCTTATATAGGAAGGGTTTGCAAAGTGATTACTACAATCGATAATTCTAAAGATACAGGTGTATGTGAAATCGATGGTGTAAGATGGAGGGCGTATTCAGATGATGGAACCATCATCCAAAAGGGTAGTTTTGCTAAAATAAAAAGAGTTGAAGGGGCTCATCTATATGTTGTTAAAGATTGAGAGAACAATTTTGATTTTAACATTATTTTTTCTTTTTAGTTGTTCCCTTTTCAATCCAACAGTTTATGAAGTTTCAAAGATTATGGAAATAGGTGAGATTATCGCTGATTCTATGGAAGTTGAACCAGGATATTATTCTATATTTCTAAATTCAGATTATGTTATAGACATTTTCTTCTTCTCTTCAAGAAAGGGTTTTGAACTTTTTAAAGACTCTTCAAAACTCTTTTCCGAGTATTTAGAATACCCTCTTACATATGTTTCAAAATCTTTTATGGATGAAAGGTTTTATATTTTTGAAAAGAAAAAATTATATTTTGTTATAGATAATTCAGATTTAGGAACAAAAAAAAGTGGTAAACCCAACATATATTTTAAAATAGGAAAAGAATAGGAGTTTAAAGTGGCTGATGTTATTTTAAAAAATGTAACAAAAGTTTTTGCTAATGGTTTTGTCGCTTTAAAGAATATCAACCTTGAGATAGAGGATAAAGAGTTCGTTGTCTTCGTTGGTCCTTCAGGTTGTGGAAAAACTACACTTTTAAGATGTATCGCTGGACTTGAGCAGGTAACAGAGGGTGAAATAATAATAGATAGACAGGTAGTTAATTTTACCCATCCAAAGGATAGAGATGTTGCTATGGTATTTCAAAATTATGCTTTATATCCACATATGAGTGTTTATGACAATGTCGCTTTTGGATTAAGAACGAGAGGTTTTTTGAAAGAAGAGATCGATAGAAGAGTGAAGGATGCTTTGGAAATACTTGGAATAGAAAAGTATGCAAAAAGTAAACCGAGAGAACTTTCAGGTGGACAGAGACAGAGGGTAGCAATTGGTAGGGCTATAGTGAGAGAGCCTAAAGTTTTCCTCTTTGATGAACCCCTCTCAAACCTTGATGCCAAGATGAGAGTCTCTATGAGGGCGGAAATTTCAAAATTGCATAAGAAACTTAACACTACGATAATATATGTTACACATGATCAGACTGAAGCGATGACCATGGGGTCAAAGATAGTTGTTATGAACAATGGTCAGATAATGCAGATAGCTGACCCTGATACACTTTACAACAAGCCTGAAAATCTATTTTGTGCAACATTTATTGGTTCACCACAGATGAACATTTTTGAAAATGTTTATGAGAATGGTAAGATAAAATCAGATTTTTTTAATTTCCAGGTGAATTTCAATGAAAAGGAATTGAAGGGAGTTTATATCGGTGTTAGACCGGAAGATATATACATAGATAGAGAAACTGATACCTATATAGATGGAGTTGTGGAACTCGCAGAATCTCTCGGTGATGTAACCTTCCTTTATATTAACATTTTTGGAAAAAATGTCGTTCTTAAAACCACACTACACAAAAGGTTTCAGATCGGTGAAACTTATAAAGTTTTCTTTAACAGAAACAAATTCCACTATTTCAATATGGAGGATTCGAAACGGATAGAGCCTATTATCTGATTCTTTTATCTTCTCTTTTGCTTCTTGATAATAGGATGTTTTTTCAATCTTTGATATGTGAACCTGTTTTCATATTCCCAATTCTTTCATTTATTTTCAACATTCATTTAAACAACTCTTTACTTATTCTGATAATAATTTTTCAAACATTCTCCATATTCTCTCTACAACTTGGAAAAGTTTCTCCCCCAAATTTCCAGATAGGATTCGTATCATCTCTGATCTCACACTTTTTCTTAAAAGAAAGCATATCATTCTCACTTCTCTTTGGAATTTTTATCTCTATTATTTTTGGTTACCTTTATATTCTAAAAAGAAAAATCAACTATTACCTCTCGAATAACTTTAAAATAGAATTCGCTTTAATTTTTTCAGTTTTAATATCATATTTTTCATATATTTCTGTTCTTTTATTGCAATATATGATTCTAAAAAAATTCAAGGTTGCTGACTCTTCAAATTTTTACTCCCTTTCACTCTTTTTGGTACTATCACAAGTAAAATATTTTAGATTTGGTAAAAAGGTTGAAACTCTTCTATTTTTAGTTGGAATTCTAATTGGAGTAATATGTTTAAAGTTAATTTCAAACAGTTTTTAAAATCACTTGCAGTCCAGGTTCTTTTAAACGAGCAAGATATGCAACTTCAAGGATATAATATACTTACGAATAAAAAATTCAAGCATAACATTAATACAAATCCCTATTTTTCTTCCGTTATGTCGGGGTTTATCTCCAAGGTTAAAGATATTAGAAGAGTTGAAATCTTTGCAAGTATAACCGCTTTTGTTGGAGATGATCTTTTCTGGAACAATTTAAAGCCTATAGTTTTGATCTCTTCCTTGTTGGTTTATATTTTCAAACTGAATTTTTATTTTCTTTTAATACCATTTTTAACATATTTTCTTTCAACAAATCTATTAAGGTTGTTTGGTTATGAGTATGGAAGGAAGAATGTTGATAATATGAATAATTTCTATTCATCTTTCTTTTTTAAGAGGTTTAGATTTTTTCTTCCCAAAATAAGATACCTGTTATACGGCTTTTTTGTTATTCTTTTACTATATGTTAATTTAAAAATATTGAACTCTATTTATTTTTATGGTATAATACTACTTTTAATAATATGGGTAAACTTTGTTTACAAAGAGTTTGCCTATATTTTTTTAATAATTTTAGGTTTTTTGGTAGAACTGTTTTTTTGGATTTTATAATGATAGAAAAGGAACTGATAGTAAAAAATAAACTTGGACTTCATGCAAGACCTGCTGCTCTTCTTGTTAAGAGTATGGGTAAGTTTGAATCAAAGATTGAGATTTTAAGGGATGATCTTTTGGTTGATGGGAAATCTATTATGGGTATAATGATGCTTGCAGCAGAACAGGGTGCGAAACTTACATTCAGAATAGATGGACCAGATGAAAATGAGGCTATGAACGCTGTTATAGAGTTGTTCGAAAAGGGGTTTTATGAAGAGTAACAAGATCTTTAGGGGTTATCCAGCTTCGCCTGGTCTTGTGAAAGGCAAATTAAAGATTTTAAGCAACAAACTTGAGATTATTCAGGAATATGATGTTGTTGATGTTGAAAAAGAGGTTGAAAGGTTTTTAAAGGCTATAGAGGAATCCAAAAGGGAGCTTATTCTAAGTAAGGAAAATATTAAAGATACTGTCGGTAACCAGTATGAGGATATTTTTGAAGCGCAGATACTTGCACTTGAGGATAAAAGTGTCATTGATAAGAGTGTTAAAAATATAAGGGAGACTAAAAAGAATGCTGAATCGGTCTATAAAAAAGTTATTTCAGAAATCCTTGATAGAATGCAAAAAACTGATAACAAGTATTTGAAAGAGAGAAGTTTTGATATAGTTGATGTAATGAATAGAGTTTTGAAAAAGTTGAAAAATAGAGATGACCAAAGCGTGGAAGTATTAGATGAGATTGTTATTGGTGCTTACAACCTTACACCTACCGAAACTATGAAATTTGATAGAAAAAAGATTTTAGGAATAGTTACAGAGAGTGGAGGTATAACAAGTCATTCTTCTATCCTTGCAAGAGCGTTGAATATTCCAGCGGTGGTTAATGTCAAAAACTTTCTTTCAAATGTTAACGATGGAGATATTGTTATAGTTGATGGTTACACTGGAACAGTTATAGTACAACCTGACGAGAATTCTGAAAAAACCTTCAAGAAAAGAAAAGAGGAGTATAAAAATTACAATTTGAAACTTATGGAGATGAAAGATGAGGAATCTGTAACAATCGATGGTAGAAATATAGACCTTTCTGCAAACATTGAACTTTTGGAAGAGGTGGTTGAGGTTAAAAGGTATGGTGGAAGGGGAGTAGGGCTTTTCAGAACAGAATTCATATTTTTGGAAGAGAATGGTTACCCTTCAGTTGAAAAACAGGAAAGTGTTTATAAAAAAATAAGTGAAATAATTTTCCCTGACTCTGTTATAATAAGAACCGTGGATATAGGTGGGGATAAACCTATATATGTAAGAAACAAAGAGGATAATCCTTTTTTAGGTTTCAGGGGAATAAGGGTTTCCCTTTCCAATGAAAAAATTTTGAGGGATCAGTTTAAATCTATCCTGAAAGCGAGTGTTAAGAAAAATCTAAAAATAATGCTCCCTATGGTTTCTAAAATAGATGAGGTTATAAAGGCAAAGATGGTTTTAGATGAGGTCAAAAAAGAACTTTTTAATCAGCAGATAGATTTTGATAAGGATATAGAACTTGGTATCATGGTTGAGGTCCCATCCGTTGCAATTCTTGCTGATGAGTTCGCAAAGTATGTTGATTTCTTCTCTCTGGGTACAAATGACCTTACACAGTACACTCTTGCCGTTGATAGAAACAACACTAATATTTCCCAATACTTTGATTCTTTAGATCCTGCTGTTTTAAAACTTATAAAATTTACAATCGATGCAGCACATGATGCAAACATCTGGGCTGGTATATGTGGAGAACTCTCATCTGATCCTATTGCCGTTCCAATTCTTGTCGGTCTTGGTGTTGATGAGTTATCTATGTCTCCAATTTTCATCCCTGAGATAAAGATGATAATAAAACAACTCTCTTTTGAGGAAACCAAGGAAATTGCAAAAAATGCACTTCTTTTAAAATCTTCAGATAAAGTTAGAGAGTTTATGAAAGGGGTTATATCTGAAAAGTTCCCTAACCTTATAAAATATTTTCTGGGAGAGTTCTATGACAAATAAGGATATGTTATCACTCATAAAAAGTTTTCCATCATTTTTCATCGAAGGTTTTTCGATGGATAAAGATTCTATCGATTTAAAAGGTATAAAAAATATTGTTTATGCTGGAATGGGAGGTAGTGCTATTGCTGGAGACATTTTAAAGGAACTCCTCTATCAATTTTCAAACTATCCATTCGAAGTTGTCAGGAACTATGAACTACCGAATTATGTTTCCGATAAAACTTTTTTAATAATTTCATCTTTTTCAGGGAATACTGAAGAAACTCTTAAATGTTTTAAAGATGGTTTGAAAAGAAAAGCAAAGATTTTGACTTTATCGAGTGACGGTGATGTTGAAAAGATATCAAAGAAGTATCATATAAAACATATAAAACTAAAACTCGATTGTCCACCGAGAGCTGCTCTTGGAATGACTCTTGGTGCTCTGTTGAAGAAGATGACCTTCCTTATTAAAGACAAAAGTTTCAATGATCAGATAGAGGAAAGTTTGTTAAAACTTCCCGATTACAATTTTGACGATGAAAATGCAAAAAAGGTTGCAAAAATTTTGAAAGGGAGAATGGTTAACGTTTATACAGATTCCGCCTTTTCTTCTGTTGCAAAGAGGTTTTCAAACCAACTTCATGAGAATTCAAAACATTTTTCCCATTTCAACTTTTTACCTGAAATGGATCATAACGAGATTGTTGGTCTCGAAAAACCAGATTTTATAAAGACGAAAATTTTTATAATTTTTGTACTCTTCAAACAGATGGATGAAAAAAACAAGAAGAGGACTCTTATAACAGAAAAAATATTGAAGGATTCAGGTTTCGATTCTATGATTTTCGAATTCGAGGATGATAACAGGTTTTTCAACATTCTTGATAGTATGATGACTTTCGATCTTATTTCTTACTATCTTGCAATTGAAAATGGAGTTGATCCGATGAAAATTGAAAGGATCGATATTTTAAAAAAGAGGATCAAAGGATGAAAGTTATAATACCTGCAGCAGGAATTGGTAAAAGGTTACAACCTTTAACCTTCTTTCTTCCAAAGCCTTTGTTCTATGTTGGAAGTAAAAGGATAATCGATTATGTTCTTTCTTCTCTGAGGGATGTTGATATAGACGAATACATTATTATTGTTGGCTATAAAAAAGAAATTTTAATAGATTACCTTCTTAAAAATTATCCTGATAAAAGGTTCACTTTCGTAGTACAGGAAGAACAATCTGGCCTTGGTGATGCTGTTTTCAAAGGACTTTTAAATATAAGGAATCTTGATGTCCCTTTGCTCATACTCCTTTCTGATACCATCATAGAACTCAATGTAGAGAAATTTTTAAAAACAAAAAACTCGAAACTCGCTTTGATGGAAGTGGATGATCCAAAAAGGTTTGGAATCGCAAGGATAGATGGTAAATTTATAACCGATGTTGTTGAAAAACCTAAAAATTTTGTTTCAAATAAAGCGATAGTTGGATTTTACTATTTCAAATCATCTAAAAAACTTTTTGAAAGTTTAAATTATCTTTATGAAAACGATATAAAAACTAAGGGGGAGATACAGTTAACCGACGCGATAAAAAAACTCATAGTTGATGGAGAAAAGATAGAATTCGGTGAGGTTAAAAGATGGATTGACTGTGGAAATTTTAAAACCCTCCTTGTTGCAAACAGTTTGTTATTAAAGTTGGAAAAGAGAAAAAATTTTATCGACAAAACAGTAAGTTTAGAAAACTCTAATGTGATCAAAAATAGTTCAATTTTTAAGAATGTTAAAATATCAGGATGCAAAATAAAAAATTCAATAATTGGAAACGATGTGATTTTAAAAGATTGTAATATAAAAGATTCTATAATTGGAGATAATTCTTCTGTTGAGAATTTTAAAGGTTCGATAGTATGTGGTGAAAATACGATAATAAAAAAATAAAAAAAGGAGCAGAAGATGAAAAGATTTTTAACTTCTGAGTCAGTTGCGGAAGGGCATCCTGATAAACTATGTGATATAATCTCAGATTCGCTTCTCGATTCGATACTTGAACAGGACCCCAACGGAAGGGTGGCTGCGGAAACTATGGCAGCAACCGGAATGATAATAATAACTGGAGAGGTAACTACAACCTGTTATGTTGATACCCAGAAACTCGTAAGAAATGTGGTTAAAGAGGTAGGTTATACTGACCCCGATTATGGGCTCGATTATCAAACATGTGCTGTTGTTACATCGATTCAGGAGCAATCACCTGACATAGCACTTGGAGTTAATGTCGGTGGTGCAGGTGATCAGGGTATGATGTTTGGCTATGCCACAGACGAAACCCCTGAACTTATGCCTATGACTATCTCCTATGCACATAAACTCATAAAAAAGGTTGCAGAACTAAGAAAATTTGGAGAAATCAAATATCTTAGACCTGATGGTAAATCGCAGGTAACGGTTGAGTATGTTGACGGTATACCAAAAAGAATCGATGCTATAGTTTTGAGTGTTCAGCACGATCCTGATGTTGATCAGAAAAAGATAAAAGAGGATATGGTTGAAAAAGTTATAAACGAGGTTATAGATAGTAAACTAAAGGATTCTAACACAAAACTCTTTGTGAACCCTACAGGAAGGTTCGTTGTTGGCGGACCTCTTGCTGATACAGGTTTGACAGGTAGAAAAATAATAGTTGATACATATGGTGGAATGGCTAAACATGGAGGTGGTTGTTTCTCTGGAAAGGACCCATCAAAAGTGGATAGATCTGCAGCTTATATGTGCAGATACATTGCAAAAAACCTCGTTGCAGCAGGTGTTGCAAAAAAAGTTGAAATACAGGTTGCTTACGCAATAGGTGTTGCGGAACCGGTATCAATCGCTGTAGATACTTTCAACACATCCAAATATGATGATGAAAAGATAGTTAAAGTTGTAAGGGAGATATTTGATCTGACACCAGGTGGAATAATAGAGCAGTTAAAACTTAGAAGACCTATATATAAGAAGACAGCATCATACGGACATTTTGGAAGAGAGGAAGAAGGTTTCACATGGGAAATTTGCGATAAAGTTGATGAGATAAAAAAATTTTTAAAATGAAGAGGTTATTATGAACTACGATATAAAAGACATTAAACTATCAGAAAAAGGTTTAAAAAGGATTGAATGGGCTTACCAAGATATGCCTGTTTTAAAAAGTATACATAAGGAGTTTTCTAAAAACAAACCATTGAAAAATTTGACTATAGGTGCATGTCTCCATGTTACTTCAGAAACAGCAAATCTTATGAGAGTTTTAAAAGATGGTGGAGCTTCAGTTTCATTATGTGCTTCAAACCCTCTATCAACTCAGGATGATGTTGCTGCATCTCTGGTTAAGGATTTTAAAATACCTGTTTTCGCAAAAAAAGGTATAGATGATAAGGGTTATTACAAGCATATTAAGAGTGTTCTTAAAACTGAACCTGATATTACTATGGATGATGGAGCTGACCTCGTTACAATGCTTCACAAAGAGTTTTCTCAGTTATCTACGAAAGTGATCGGTGGAACTGAGGAAACAACAACCGGAGTGATAAGGTTGAAGAGTATGGAAAAGAACGGTATCTTGAAATATCCCATAGTTGCTGTAAACGATTCTTACACAAAGTATATGTTTGATAACAGATATGGAACCGGACAATCCACTATAGATGGAATTTTAAGAGCTACAAACAGGTTACTCGCAGGTTCAACTTTTGTTGTTGCAGGTTACGGTTGGTGTGGCAGGGGGCTCGCATTCAAGGCGAGGGGACTCGGAGCGAATGTTATAGTTACCGAAGTTGCACCTGTTAAAGCGTTAGAGGCTTTAATGGATGGTTTCAGAGTTATGAAGATGGATGATGCATGCAAGAAAGCGGATTTTATAGTTACTTTGACTGGTGATATAAATGTTGTAGATGAAAAGCATTTTAAAATAATGAAAAACAATTGTATTGTTGCAAATTCTGGACATTTCGATGTTGAGATAAACAAAAAGGCTTTAGAGAAGATGACCGTTAAAAAAAGAGAGATAAGACCATTCCTTGTTGAACACACATTTAAGGATGGAAGAAAGGTTTATCTTCTCGCTGAGGGAAGGCTGATAAATCTTGCATCGGCTGAAGGTCATCCCGCTTGTGTTATGGACATGTCTTTTGCAAATCAAGCATTATCTGTAAAGTATATAAAGGATAACTACACAAAACTTTCAAAGAAGGTTTACAAACTCCCTGATCACATCGATATAGATATAGCGAGAAGAAAGTTGAACTCAATGGGTGTAAAATTTGATAAATTAACCAAAGAACAGGAAGAGTATTTAAAATCATGGGAAGAAGGGACATAAAGATTTCTGTTGTTGTTCCCATCTTCAATGAGGATGGGAACATCGATAAACTCTACAATGAGTTGAAAGATAATTTAGAAGATTATCAATATGAAATCATTTTTGTAGATGATGGTTCAACGGATAATTCTTTTAAGATACTTGAAAATTTATCTCTGAAAAATCAGAATGTGAAAGTGGTTCAACTCGCAAAAAATTTTGGGCAGTCCGCTGCTTTTCAGGCAGGTTTCGATAAGGCAAAAAATGAAATTATCGTTACTATTGATGGAGATCTACAGAACGATCCAAAAGATATCCCTTCCATGATAGATTATCTTTTAGATAACGATTTCGA
The DNA here is from genome assembly GCA_001508335.1 of candidate division TA06 bacterium 32_111. GTDB lineage: Bacteria > Hydrothermota > 32-111 > 32-111 > 32-111 > 32-111. Next base: position 10,896 of record LGFX01000012.1, on the reverse strand, counting down.
TATGGTTGTCGGTTGGAGAAAAAAAAGACATGATCCTTTCTTTTCAAAGAAGATCCCTTCGATGGTAGCAAACAAGGTAATTTCAAAGGTTTTAAAATTAAAAATACATGATACAGGTTGCAGTCTAAAAGTTTTTAAAAAATCAATACTGGAAGATTTAAACCTTTATGGACAGATGCACAGGTTCATACCATATCTTTTGTACTCAAGAGGTTACAGGATAGGTGAGGTTGTGGTTCAACATCGTGAAAGATACAGAGGAAAAAGTAAGTATGGTTTCTCAAGGATAATCAATGTTTTACTTGATCTCTTCACAGTAAAATTCCTTAACGATTTTTCAACGAATCCTATCATTGTTATAGGAGGACTATCATTTTTCTCTTTTCTTTTAGGGATTTTATCATTTGTATTACTTATTTTGATGAAGGTTCTCAAAAATGTTGATATGACTGGAAACCCATTACTTCTTATTTCAGTCTTCTTGTTTTTAATATCTGTTCAACTTTTAATGATAGGACTTTTGAGTGAAATAATGATAAGAACATATTTTGAGACTACTCGAAAGAATACCTACAGAATAAAAAGACTCATAGGTGATGATAAAAAATAAAAATATCCTCGCCTTATGCACAACCGCTTTTTTCAACGATCGTGGTTGTCATACAAGAATTTTAAAAATTTTAAAATATATGGAAAATGGAAATAACAGAATCGATCTTGTTTGCTACTCTTATGGAAGGAATATAGAAGGTTACAGGATATACAGGGTTGGAAAACTTTTTAAGTATTTTGATCCTGTTGGTTTTCACTTTTTGAAGATCATTTTTGATGTTCAAATTTTTTTTAAGGCTTTTAGAATGTTAAGAGAAAAAGATTACGATTATATTCTATCTTTCACACATGAAGCTGGAATCCTTGCTCTGATATTAAAATTTGTTTATAAAAAGGAGTATATACTCGATTATCAGGGCTCTCTTTACTCTGAGTTATCAACTTCAAATTTTATATTCAAAATTCCCCCATTTTCTTTTTTTATAATATTAATTGAGAGGTTGGTTGAAAAATATAGTTACGCTATAATCTACAATACAAATTTTAATTTTTCAAAATCCAGAAAAAATAGAAGGTATTTCGTAGATGACGAAATAATATTTTACGAGAAGGATAAAGAACAACATTATAACTGCTCATCCCCGAAGAGAATCGTTTGGGTTGGAGTTAACACCAAAGTCCAGAACCTTTCCACTTTTCTTAAAATCGCTGAAAATATTGTTGAAAAAAAAGATGCTCTCTTTTATATAATAACATTTCCTCTGAATAAGAAGATAAAAGAGAGATTTAAAAGATACAAAGATAAAATTATTTTTATTGAAAAGGTCCCTTATGAAGAATTGCCTGCTTATTTGAAGAAGGCTGATATCTGTGTTAGTACAAAGTTGGATTCTACGGAAGGCAGTGGGAAACTTCACCTTTACAAAAAATACTGTAAAAATGTTTTATCACTTGATTCCAAAATTTCAAGAGAGATTTTGGATGAAAAACAGATAGTTAGAAACTTGGAAGATATGGAGAAGAAAATTCTGGAGATAATGGAATGATTTTCGAATTTATAGTAATAATTGTTTCAATAGTACTTCTCGTTTTCCATTTAGAATTTTTTGTTATAATTCTTTTATCTTTGCTTTTCATACATCGAATTTTTGTAACATTGAAAAAGGAGAATAAACCTAACATACATAAAAAGTATTTCATAACACCTTCATCGCTTTCGAGTAAACTCCTTACAGAACTTTTAAATTCGAATGTTTTTGAAGGTGAATTTCATATATTATCGAAAGCAAGTGTTAACAACCAAAACGAATTAACTTTAAAAAATATTCGGATGATGAAAAAGAAGGGAAATATAATCTATTCCAATATAGAGAACAGGATTACCGATATACTTTCATATTCCTATAAAAACAATCTTATACTTATAGTTAATGAGGAGAAAATACCAAAAAATCTTATTAAAATGTTTAACATTAGAATCATAGATATTTCTTCCATCTTGGAAGAAAAAAAGGAAGAGTTGAGGGGTAGGAAATTAAAAGTTGAGATAACTGAAAAGGTTGAAGATGGTTATTATTGTAAAAGGAAGGATCTAAAGGATGTTATAATTTTCTTAAAAAATGGTGAATACCCCTTGAATATTGGTGAAGAAATAGATGTTGAAGTTGAAAATATTTTTGAAACTCCACAAAAAAGGATAATTTATGTCAAAAGAAGTTATTGACAAACTTTCCTTTATAGTTGTTGGTGCCGGGAAATCTTTAAGGTTTAAAAGTAGAAAGATATTTTACATGATCGATGGTAAAACACCACTTTTGATTTTTACCTTAAAAAATATAATGTTTGCTTTTGAAAAAAAAGCGGAGTTGATTTTTGTCCATTCCAAAGAGGATAAAAAGAAAATTGAAAATTTGTTTAAAGAGTTCAAAATTGATAATGTTAAACTTGTTGAAGGAGGAGAAGAGAGACCTTTATCGGTGATAAATGGGCTTTTAGCGGCATCTAATGATACGGTTTTTATACATGATTGTGCCAGACCTTTTTTGACCAAGAAATTCCTTTTGTCCGTATTTGAAACGTATAAAAAAGATGGCAAACCCCTAACTCCATATGTAAAACCTTTCGATACAGTTAGGGTTAAAGAGAACGGAAAAGTTAAAACCCTCAGCAGAGACGATGTTATGCTTATACAGACCCCGCAAGTTTTGAAAAAGAGTTTATATCTTCCCATTTTGAAAAAATATCTTGAAAAAAAGATATATCTAACGGATGATGTTGAATACTTATTGAGGGAAGGTATTGAAGTCAATTTTGTTGAAGGTGAAAGGAAAAATATCAAGGTAACCGACCAAAACGACATAAATCTTGTCGAAACTATTTACAAAGGATGGAATAAATGAAAGTTGGAATAGGTATAGATGCACACAGATTTTCACGGGACAGGAAACTTATTCTTGGAGGAATAGAGATACCTTATGAGATGGGACTCGATGGACATTCAGATGCTGATGTTTTGACCCATGCTGTTATTGACTCCATTCTCGGTGCTTTGGGAAAAGGGGATATAGGAAGAATTTTCCCGGATTCTGAAGAAAGGTATCGTGGGATATACTCTATAAAATTACTTGAAAAGGTGAAAGATATGTTCTCTTTCAATATAATCAATCTTGACACAGTGATAATATGTCAGAAACCAAAACTTTCAAATTACATGGATTCGATGGTTGAAAAAATATCCAGAGCTCTTGGTATTGAAAAATGTAAAGTTTCTGTGAAAGCTACCACAACGGAGTACATGGGATTTACTGGAAGGGGAGAGGGTATCTGTGCTGTAGCGATTGTTTTGCTTGAGGATATGAATAGTAATGAAAAATAAATTATTCTTTTTTTTGTTCATTCTATTTTTCTCATCTATCCTTTTTGCAGGTGAAGTTGCTAATCCTGTTATAAATTTTTTGAAGAGCAAGAATATTTCAAACACTATAATAGTTTTAATAATTTCAACATTGCCAATCTTTGAATTAAGGCTTGGCCTTCCACTCGCTTTAACTCTTTTTAAAATAGATTATCCAACTGCTTTATTCTATTCTCTTTTAGGAAACTTTATCCCAGTTATTCCAATACTTTTGCTTTTGAAAGGTTTTTATAGAATGTTTGAAAAGGTTAAACCTGTTAAGAGATTTCTTGATTGGATAATAGAAAGAACAGAGAAAAAATCAAAGGATGTAAAGAAGTATGAATTCTGGGGATTAGTTGTATTGGTTGGAATACCCCTACCTGGAACAGGTGCATGGACTGGCTCTTTGGCAGCCGTAATTTTAAACCTTGATTTTAAAAGATCGCTTGTAGCAATATCTTTAGGGATAATTCTTGCTTCCTTTATAGTTTCCATCTTTGTTTTTATGGGAAAGTTGGGTGTTGTTGCAGCATCCTTGTTGATCGTTTCAATTTATATTATAGAAATTATCAGAACAAAAAGGTATGCAAAGTAGTTGTATTATTGTCGGAACATTTACAAAAAGTGAAAGCGATGAGAGGATCAACAAAACAATAGTTGAAATGAAAGATCTATCATCATCACTTAACATGAAAAGTAGAGAGGATGTTATCCAAAGAATAGAGAAGATAAACCCAGCGTTTTATATTGGAAAAGGAAAAGTTGATGAGATCAAAGTGATAGCGGAAAATCTGAAGGTTGATTATGTTATTTTTTCTAACTCTTTAACACCATTACAGAAAAGGAATCTTGAAAAATATCTCGATCTATCCGTTATGGATAGAACAGAACTGATTTTAATGATATTTGAAAAGAACGCTAAAACAACGATATCTAAACTTGAGAGTGAACTTGCAAAATGGACATACTTGTTACCGAGGTTGACAGGTAAAGGTATAACGATGTCCCAAACAGGTGGAGGAATTGGAACAAGGGGACCTGGTGAAAAAAAACTTGAAGTTGACAGGAGGTATATAGAAAAAAGGATTGGGATATTGAAAAGGAAGATTAAAGATTATCAGAAAAGTATTAAAGTAAAAAGTGAAAGAAGAAAAAATCTTTTCAGGGTAGCTCTATTTGGTTACACCAACGCTGGAAAGACAACAATTATGAATAGGTTAACCAAAAACAACTTTTTTACAGATGATAAACTTTTCACAACACTCGATACTGTAACAAGAAAACTTGAAAGGTATATTGTTTTGACTGATACTGTTGGTTTTTTGGGAGATCTTCCCCACGAAATAATAGAATCTTTTAAATTGACCATAGAGGAAGCATCAGATTCTGATCTTAAACTTTTTGTTGTTGATATTTCAGACCAGTATGTTGATCTTGTTCTTGATGATATGGCAAAGGTTATAGATCAACTGAAACTCAATAATGGGGATATAATCTATGTGTTCAACAAAATAGATCTTCTTTTGCACTTTAACAGAATTGATTATTTTAAAGATTTATATAAAAATTCTATTTTTATTTCTGCAAAAACTGGAGAGAATTTTGAACTTTTAAAAAAAGTTATACTTGAAGAGTTCTATAAAAAACTCGATTATTTTGAAATTTCAACAGATGATGAAAATCTAAAAAAAATTTTAAACTATGTTAACAGGTATGGAATAATAAAAGATATAAAAAGTGATGAGAGAAACATTATAAAATTTTATATACCAAAAAAATATTCGAAATTTATAAAAGTTAACTTCTCATAGTGTTATGGAAAAACTATCTATAATCGGTTTAGGAAGGTTTGGAAAAAATTTCAAAAGGAATTTTGAGAGAGTGTTCGATGGTGAAAAAGTATACTATACATATGATAAAAATTTCAAAAGAGAACTGGATAGAAGAAAACTTTTTAAATCTGATATAATACTCATATCAGTTAATGATGATTCGATTTTAGATGTTTTAAAAAATATTGAAGATTATGAGAAGGAGGTTATAGTTGTTTCAGCATCTTTTGAGATGGAAAAGGCAAAAATGGTTTTAAAGAAAGCATCAAACATCTCCATTTTTCATCCCATTCAATCCTTCACATACTCTGATAAACCTGAAATATTTAAAAATATATACGCAACGGTTCAGTCTTTAAAAAAATCCGTATTTTTGGAAAAATTTTCAAAGTTAAATGGAATAAAAGTTATAAAATTGAAAAATGTTGATAGAAAGAAATACCATCTTTCTTCAATGTTGGCTTTGAATTATACTTTGACTCTACTTTATTTTTCTGAAAAAATCTTCAAAGAGTCTACCTCTAAAAGTGTTCAAAAGAGTCCATTTTTACCTGTTTTAAAAAATCTTTTGGAAAAAGTTGAAAGAAAAAGTATACAAGAAGTTATAACTGGACCTTCCAAAAGAGGGGATTTGAAATTGATAAAAGAAATTTCTAAGAATTTGGATGATAGAGATTTGAAGAGACTCTTTACAGTTCTTGATAAGATTACGAGGGAAAGATTAAAATGAAAGGTATTGCTGTTGATATAGGGAATTCAAAAATAAAGTTTGGATTTTTTTCAAAAGGACAAATTTCAAAGGTTTACAATTTTGACGAGGATATTTCAAAAAAAATTTTAAAATTTTCTCCTGAAAAAATATATGCCATATCGGTGAACAGAAAAAATAAAAAAATTTTTGAAGATCTTTTGGTTAAGAAGTTAAAATATGAAGTTACTTTCCTTGAAAAGAAGAGAGATCTTTTTGAATCAGAATATTCTTTTGAAAATATTGGTATAGATAGGTTCGTTTCAGTATATTATGCTATAAAAAATAAAATTTATCCATCAACAATAATTGATCTTGGGACTGCAGATACATTTGACTATATCGATTCAAGAGGCAAACATCTCGGTGGATTCATATCAGCAGGTTTGCAAACTATATCTTTTTCGCTCGATAAAAGAGCGGATAAACTTTTTAAAGTTGATATCGATTCTTTCGATGAGAGAATAGGTAAAAATACAGAGGAAGCACTCAAAAATGGAATTTTCCTCCAATGGCTTTCTGGAGTTTTAACCTTCATAAGTTTTGGGAAGAAAATTCTTGGTGAGACAAAAATAGTTGTAACTGGTGGTAACTCCTATCTTGTAAAAGATTATGTAAAAGACTGTTTGCTCGATAGAGAGTTTTTATTAAAATCTATATATGAGTATGGAAAAGATTTTTACAGTTGAAAAGGTTGAAGAACTTTCTGAAATTGTAGATTTCATATTAAATATTAAGGTAAGTTCACCTGTAATTTTCCTGTATGGGAATCTTGGTGCTGGAAAGACAGAGTTTGTGAGAAGTTTCTCAAAAAGGTTTGGTATAGATAATGTTTCAAGTCCAACTTTTAATATAGTACATTGTTATGAGAATGATAATGTTAAGATAACACATATAGATCTTTACAGGATAACAAGTTTAAGTCATTTTTTCGAACTTGACCCTTATCAACTTTTTGAGGAATCAACCTTCACTTTCATAGAATGGCCAGAGATTCTTGACTCCCTTGACTTTAATGATTACCATTTGATAAAAATATTCTTTGAGTTTTTTGATGATAAGAGAAAGGTTAAAATTTTATGTTAGATATTTTTATTTCATCTGTAACATCACAGTTATCTGTTCTTATTTTTAGCGATAGGATAAACTATTTTAAAAAGGTTGAGGATAAAGATTTTTTGGTAGAACTTCCAAAGATTTTTGATAATGATGATGTTAAAAAAATTTTAAAAGATGATATTTTAGGAAATATTTTCATCCTTTCAAAAGTTGGAAAACTGACAGGGATGAGAATCGGAGAATCTTTTGCAAAAGGACTTATTTTTGGGGACGATGAAGGTAAACTCATCAGATTTAACGCACATGATGTTTTAGGGTTCTTTTCAAAAAGTGAAAATAAGATTCTTTCCATAATTAAGATAAGAAAGAATTCTTACTCGTTGGCACTCTTTTCAAATAGAAATGTTTTCAGAAGGATTTCAAGAGATTTTGAACTTCAGGGTGATGAACTTAAAAATTATATTGAAAGAAACAGATTTTTCTTGATAGGTGAAGGAGCGAAAGATTTTCTTCCTTCAATAGATGAGAAGTATCTTTTTCCTGATGCTTTAAAGATGTTCCACTATCACAGGGGTATTAATGGAAAAGATAATGGTTTTGATACCTGCATGTAATGAGGAAAGATTTATAGGAAACCTAATAAAAAAAATTAAAGAGATATACAAATTTAAAGTTATTGTTGTTGATGATGGTTCAAAGGATAACACCTACCTTGAAGCGAGTAAAGTTGCAGATTATGTAATCAGACATGAGGTAAATAAGGGGAAAGGACAATCTATAATAGATGGTTTGAATTTCGTATTTAAAAAATGTGAATATCTTATTCTTATGGATGGAGATTTTCAACATTCTCCTGAAGATATTAAAAATTTTATTGGAACAGATTTTTCAAAGTATGATATAGTTATAGGTAAAAGGGAAATGAATTTTAAAAACATGCCTTTTGATAGATACCTTACAAATAGAACTACAACTCTTGTCACATCATTACTTGCAACAAAGAGAGTTTTTGACTCTCAATCAGGTTTTAGAATGGTTAAAGTTGACTCTATGAAAAGGTTGAATTTGAAGTATAAAAGATTTCAGATAGAATCGGAGATGCTTATCAAAGCGGGAAGGATGAAGATGAATATTGGATATGTCGATATTCAGACTATATATGGGGATGAGAGGTCAAAGATAAACAAAGTTTTAGATACTTTAAGATTCATAAAAATGTCACTGGAGATGTTATGTCTTTAAAAATTCTTATTTCAAACGATGATGGCTATTATGCTGAAGGTATAAAAACTTTAAAGGAGATTCTAATTTCCTTGGGACATCAGGTTTTTGTTGTTGCACCGATGCAGAACCAATCTGCAACGAGTCATTCTTTAACTTTAACTATACCTTTAAGGATAAACAGGGTAAGCAAAAACGAGTATATAACAACAGGGACCCCAACTGATTGTGTTTTGATAGCAACACATGGACTCATCAAGGAAAAATTTGATTATGTTTTTTCAGGTATAAATCATGGTCCAAATATGGGAGAGGATGTGATATATTCTGGAACAGTTGCTGCTGCTATGGAGGGTATTCTTATGGATATACCTTCAGTTGCTTTTTCAATGGCTGCTTTTGAGAATATCAATTTTTCAAACGCTAAAAATGTTGTTCCAAAAATAATTGAACTTCTACAAAAGTTTGGTAAAAAGAAAAGGCTACTATTGAATGTAAATATACCGAATGGACAAATAAAAGGATATAGAATTACAAAACTTGGTAGCAGAATTTACTCTGATTCTCTTATAACAAAAGTAGACCCAAGAGGAAGAAGATATTACTGGATAGGAGGGGAAAAACCAACATTCAAGATGAAAAAAGGGACTGATTTTGAGGCTATAGAAAAGGGATATGTTTCTATAACACCCATCACTTTTGATCTAACGGATTTCAACATATTAAAAAATTTAAAAAAGGTAGCAAAAGATGTCTTTTGAAGATTTGAGAAAGAAGATGGTTGAAAACCAGTTGAAAAAAAGGGGAATTGAAGATGAAGATCTTTTGAAGGTTATGGGGGAGATTCCAAGGGAGTTGTTTTTACCGAAAGAACTTTCAAATCTTGCTTACGATGATTCTCCAGTTCCAATAGGTTATGGTCAGACAATATCACAACCATACATAGTAGCAAAGATGACTGAACTTTTAAATGTAAAAAGAACTGATAAAATTCTTGAAATTGGGACAGGTTCAGGTTATCAAACAGCGATACTTTCAAAACTCGGAAAGGTGGTTTTTTCGATAGAGAGGATAAACGAATTGAAGAAATTTGCTGAAGGGAATCTAAAAAAACTTGGGATAACCAATGTCTTTTTGATGACAGGAGATGGAACTATAGGGCTTTCAAACTATGCACCTTTTGATAAGATTATGGTAACAGCAGCATCACCACAGATACCAAAAAATTTTATTGACCAGTTGTCTGATAAAGGTATAATGATTTTACCACTTGGTGACATATCTTTGCAGGTTTTAACGAAGGTCACAAAAAATGATGATCAGATTAAAATAGAAAAATACGACTACTGCAGATTCGTTCCACTTTTAGGTAAATACGGATTTTTTGATAACGGGGTGTAGCGCAGATGGAAGCGCGCTTGGTTCGGGACCAAGAGGTCGCTGGTTCAAGTCCAGATAAATGGGTTTATTGAGGGATAGAATGTTAGAATTGTTGTTAATATTGGTATTTATGTTGTTATTGGAAGGATTGGTAGTGGATGTAGGTAGGAGAGAAATAAGTGAAGATTTAATATTGAATAGTGGAGGAGGAGGGGGAATAACATTACAGGGGTATATAACAGATATAGAAGGGAAAGAGATAGAAGGGGCGGTATTAATGGGATGTACGATATGGACAGACAGTGTAGGGGGATTAGTTATATGGGGGGACAGCGATAGTATATATATAAGTGGAGGGATATTAAATTATGATATACCGATAACGAACGAGATGATAGGGATGAATGATATACTTTATATAGGATTAAGCATAAATAAGGAGGTATTAGGGAGGATAAGGATAGGGGAAGTGATATGGTCATATAGGTCGATAGAATCAGAGACATCGGATATATCGAAGAGTACGAGGTCATTGAATGGAGGGATGATATCGGGAGAACTACCTAATGTTGGGGAAGTATTGAAGTGGGATGGATACGAATGGAGACCGATGTTAGATGAAGTAGGAGGGGTTAGTGGAGATAATTATTTAAGGTTTTAAAGATTTACAGGATACAAACAGATACTTTTATTTTAATGGTGGAGAATTAAAAACAACAGGAACAATTTATTCAAAAGGTATAGTGGATAGTGGTGTTTTAAATGTAGTAAGTCCTAATTTGAATATATATTCAACAGGACAAATATCAACGCAGGATATAGTGATAAGTAAAGGTATAATAGACAGTGGTGTTTTAAATGTAGTAAGTCCTAATTTGAATATATATTCAACAGGACAAATATCAACGCAGGATATAGTTATAAGTAAAGGTATAATAGACAGTGGTGTTTTAAATGTAGTAAGTCCTAATTTGAATATATATTCAACAGGTATGATAAAAAGTGAGAATTTGATTTATTCAAAAGGGATAGTGGACAGTGGGAATCTTTATACAACAGGTCGTGTTAACCTATTCAACTATGGTTTAGGGATTGGTCATAGATGGATTGAGAATCCAGATCCCAATAATGATACACTATATAGTATGAGTGGATTAACGGTTTATCATGGGAACAACTACTTTTATGATGATGTAACATTAATAGGT
>LGFX01000023.1 GCA_001508335.1 candidate division TA06 bacterium 32_111 | reverse complement strand
TTAGATTTCCTACAGATGGAATAAAGGGAACTTTAATTTTCCCAGAGAAAAACAGTTCAAACGGTTTTGAAACCATTATCAATTTTTTAAAAAAGGCTTACACTGAACTAAAACCTTATGGCGTAGATATCTCATGTGATGTTTACGGATACACTGTCTGGTTCGATTCGCTGAATCTTGTGAACCAACATCTTGAAGGAATGGCTATATACGCTGACGCTATATATCCAATGGTTTACCCATCACATTTTTCAGATTCTTTATACAAAATTATGGGGAAAGAGGAAAGAACTTACAGAATAATTTTTGAAAGTGGTACGAAATCAAAAAGAAGGATAGATAAGTTTAAAACCAAAACCATACTCTATCTTCAAGATTTCACATGGAAATCATCACTTATGGGAAAAGATTATGTTAACAACCAGATAAAAGGTGCAATAGATGCTGATGTTGATGGTTTTATCTTATGGAATCCTTCTTCAAAATATTCCTACTTCTCCCTTCCAGAGAAAATAAATTTTTTAAACTATAAAAAGGATTGAAGATGAAAAATTTTTTAGAATACTTAAAAGAGTTTTTTGGATTCATTTTAAGAAAAGATTTTTTAACGGTTTCCTTTTACACTTTGTGGTCAGTTTTCCTTCTTTACAACAGCGATTTTTTTTCTCCCTTATCGATGTGGACACTATTTTCAACATTATCCCTTTTCATTGTTCCCATTATTTTCAATATAAGTTTGAATGAAAAGAGAAAATTTGTAAAGGTTCTTTATTCCATTCTTTTCACCTCATCCTTAGTGCTTTCCTTTTATATAGTAAACCTTAAAGGTATAAAAAGGGATATAGGAAGGAACGAGTTTATAAATTCTCTTTTAATAATCTATTTTTTCTTTTTGGTACTCTACTTTTACCTGAACAGAAAGTTCAGTTTAAAAGATTTCAACCTAAGTTTAGGGGATAAAAAAAACTCTCTTATTTTGATAGTGATATCTGTTTTGATAATCACTCCCATTATAATAATTGTTTCAAGAAATCCCCAGTTCAAAACAACATATCCACTCTTCAAAATAATGAAGAATTCCTCTTATGATTTTATAAGGTATGAAGCAGCATTTTTATTCTTTTTCTTCTTCTGGGAATTCTATTTTAGAGGAATAATGCTTACATCCTTTAAAGAGGTTTTTAAAGATGATTTTTTAGCGATAATCATTCAAGCACTGATATTTACATTCTTGCACTTTGGGAAACCGGGACTTGAAACTCTATCATCATTTTTTGGTGGATTCATTCTTGGATTTTTCTCTTTGAAATTGAGGACATTCTTTCCAGCATTCTTTTTACATTTTTACATTTCTCTTTTGATGGATATTCTTTCAGTATACTTCTAAGATTTGAGAGTATTTTTTCTTTACCCTTTCAGTCAAATTTCTCTTTTCCTTTATACTCAATATTTCCATTTTTTCTTTATCCTTTATTCCATTAAGAAGAATATTAAGGATCTCTATCAAAGTTTCTCCATCATTTTCAAAAAATATTGCAAGGGTAAAGAGAAAATCGTTCTCAATATCCTTTATCTGAAGGTTCAACTTTATTTCCTTATTAAAAATGTTGAAAAAAAGATTCTCTTTATAAAGGTCTTCGATGATCTTTTTCCTCTCCTTCTCTTTGAGTATTAAAAACCACTCTCTCGATATTCTACTTTTTGAAACATTTTTAAATACTTCTTTTTCACTTAAACTTCTTTTTAAATCTTCTAAAGTTTTTTCATCAGTTGAAAAGTTCAACCTCTCCTTGTATTTGAAAAACCTGAATATTCTTGTCGGATCTTCAATAAAAAGGTTTTCCCTATTTTCTCTTATTATTCTATTTTCAAGATCTTCCATACCATTCAAAGGGTCGATATAGTTGTGATCCTGCAAAGAGTAGGCAATGCTATTTATTGTGAAATCTCTTCTCTTTATATCATCATATATATCACCTTTTGAAAGTTGTGGAAGCATGCCATTTTCCAAATACAATTCTTTCCGTGTGAAAATTATATCGAAAGAGGAATCATCAAGAAAAAATTTATATGTTTTTAATTTTGATCTGTTTTCCTTAACTATCTTCTTCCCAAAGTAAATTTTGAAATATGATACAAATTTTTCTACATCACCTTCAACTGCTATATCGATATCTTCAAAATCTTCAATCCCGAGAAGTTTGTCTCTGACAACACCACCTATCAGATACACTTTATAATCTTTTGATTTCGGGATATTGTTAAGGTGAGTTACTATTTCGTTGAATTTCATAAAAAAAGGGGGATTATATCCCCCTTTGAAATTTTATAATCTCTTTTTAGCCTTTTCTAAATATTTAGCAGCCTTTTTATGATTTGGATCTATCTTCAAAACAGCCTCAAATTTTGCAACAGCAGTTTTGTAATCACCTGCAAGGTAGGCAGCGTATCCTTCTTTATAAAGTTTATTTGGATCTTGTGCAGGCTTTGTTTCTTTTGGTTTTTCAACTTTTTTCTGTTCCTCTTTTTTCTGTTCTCTTTTCAATTCATCAATATGATTCTTCGCCTCACTGTTTTTTGGATCTAATAAAAGTAGATTGTTCCATTCAGCAATAGCGGATTTTGTCCAACCTTTTTGTTCATATGCAAGGGCGTTTTCTCTATAAGTTTTTATCATCTGTTGTTTTTTGTTATTTGCCTCCTGCATATAAGCAAGAACTGTTGGGTCGTCCGGGGCAAGTTTTATCGCTTCGTTAAGTTTGGAAATAGCACCAACTATATCACCTTTGTTTAAAAGTGTTTTTGCATCTTTTGCAAGTTTTATCGCTTTATCATGGTTTATCTTTTCAGTATCATCCTTTTTGTTCAACTTGACATTCAGTTCAGTTGTTATTCCAGATGATACTGTAAAAATTCTTTTCTGCCATTTGTATCCTTTTGCTTCTATCTTCAATGTGTATTTTCCAGGTTTCATCTTAAACTTTTTATATCCACCAGTTAAACTTATCGGCTTAATGTTCATCCCTTCAAAAGTCAAAGTGGCATCAAGGAGTTTATCTGTTGACCCATCAACAACATTTACTATCAAAGTTCCCATACTTTCCTTTTGGGAACCACCAAAATTTATAGTATAGTTAGCATTTATTTCTATCCTCGGTTTCAAATTTGGATCACCTGATGTAAATAGTTCAGCATGTGTTAAACCACAAAGGATATTAAAATCCTTTAAGTTGTATTTGAGTCCAAGGTTAACATTTCTTCCAGTTACATCACCCAAAAAACTTAAACCGTAAACTATTGGTATCTCTGCACCGCCAAAGAAACTGAACATATATTCGTTAGCACCACCTGAAAGTGTCTGTTCATCTAAAAGTATCGCTGTTGAAAGGTATTTTCCCCTTGCATAACCAACGAATTCTCCCCTTCCAATACCTAAAGTATACTTTCCAAATTTATTGAAATCTTTAGTTGCAACTAAGTACAAGGAAAACCAATCTTGCGATCTCAACTGGTAATGGTTATCTGTAAGTCCAGTTGTTGGGTCACTTCCTCCACCTCCCTCATCAATATATTTTTTATAAGTTATATTTCTTATTCCAACCGAAATGGAAGGAAGATTTTCTTTTGCCTTCAAAAAGTTGTACTGTATATCTAATGTGTAGTCCTTGTATGTTAGCATATTTAATGAAATGTCCACAAGATCAAACAAACCGTAAGAGAAGAAAAGATTGTATGTGAATGGAACATCATCACTTGATAAAGCTGAAGAAAGAGATAAATCTATACCGAAAGAAAACTCTCCATTCTTTTGTATTTGAGCAGTTGGAATGTCAAGAAGTCCATTCTTATTTGCAAAAGGATAAATTGAAATAAAAACTAAAATTATTAATACGAATAATCCCCTCTTCATAAAAACTCCTTTTTTAAAAATATAGAATAATAAATTAAAAAAGTCAAGAGTTTTTTAATATTAAAAAAAACTTTTCTTTTAAGCACATTAAACAAAAGTTTTGGCTATATTGTTAACTTTAAAAAAATTTTCTAACCTTTCAATAACTCATTAAGAAATTTATATTTTCAATTTAACAATCTTACTATTTAAAATATTTATCAGATATTTTTTTGATTGTGTAGCCTTTTGGTTCAAGTCTTTGAAAGCACATCGCTTTGCTATTC
Organism: candidate division TA06 bacterium 32_111; assembly: GCA_001508335.1. Classification (GTDB taxonomy): domain Bacteria; phylum Hydrothermota; class 32-111; order 32-111; family 32-111; genus 32-111. The sequence continues at coordinate 214 of LGFX01000023.1, read as the reverse complement.
ATTACTCCAAGTGTACCTCTATTCGGTGGTTCCTTTTTCACTTTCTTCTCTTTTTGTCGTTCATCTATAAAGATAATTAACATCCGAAATTTTTCCTCAACTACACCTCAACCAATACTGTCACACTGTCAAGCACCGTCCCCAATGCTATCTGCTATCAGTGTTAGATTTATTATTGTTGTTCTTTTTAGAATTATAATATTCTGGCTTATAT
>LGFX01000019.1 GCA_001508335.1 candidate division TA06 bacterium 32_111 | reverse complement strand
TGTTAACGTTGTCTTCCCATGATCCACATGTCCTATCGTCCCTATGTTCATATGAACCTTCGTCCTTTCAAATTTCTCCTTCGCCATTTAATCCTCCTTTTTTAAGCCCATGACCAGGATCGAACTGGTGACCTCATCCTTACCAAGGATGTGCTCTACCTACTGAGCTACATGGGCATGTTTTTGATTTTTTTTATTATTATATAAAAAAAAACATTCCTCAAACAGTTAAACCTTTTTGAGGTTTTGAAAAGAGCGGGAGACGGGATTCGAACCCGCGACATTCTGCTTGGAAGGCAGAAGCTCTACCAACTGAGCTACTCCCGCGATTTAGAGTGGAGAGAGTAGGATTCGAACCTACGAAGACATCAGCCAGCAGATTTACAGTCTGCCCCCTTTGACCGCTCGGGAATCTCTCCACAAAGCTGGTGGAGGGATTTGAACCCCCGACCAGTGGTTTACAAAACCACTGCTCTACCCCTGAGCTACACCAGCAAGCTCATAGATTTTTTAGTATATATTTTTTTTTAAATTTGTCAAGTATCTATATTGTTGTTTTTTATGTAAGAGATAAGAGTTAGAGGTTGTGTTTTTTCTTTAAGGTTACCTTTCTGTTAAAGTTTAATACAATCTTCTTTCAGATTACCATTCAAAAGATTTATATTATCAAAGAAATATTTATCAAGAGTCTCCAAAAGTATTGGGTTTCTCTTCAACCATTTATCCCAAGGATTTTTAGAGGTTCTGTAACCTAAAAGAAATGTTGCCAACTTTTTCAAAGATTTTCTTAAAAAAATCTCAAAACTTGAACTGCTAATTTTAGCACCAGCTATATGTTCCCAAGGATAGTTTATATTTGGTATCTTTTTCAAAACCCATTTTCTATATAAATAGGCGTTGTATTTAAGTTTTGGATCTATTTTCATTATATACTCGATTGTTGGGGCATAAAGTGTTGGTGATGAAAATTCTGTAAAATGTTCTATATTTCTAAAAGCGTTATACACACCATTTACACATTTTTTATAGAAAGCTAATTCTTCCATAGTTTCATACTTTTGAACAAGTTCTTCTAAAATGTTATCAATTTTATTTTTCAATTTTGATGAGTAGAATATCCTTTCAACCTTTCTTTTTGATGGTTTTTCATGATAATCGAATTTTAAAGAGGAGTAAAGAACCTCATTACCTGCAACACCTGTGTGTAAAACTCCATAACCTGAAAAGTCAAGAAGTGAAAACATACTGTACATATATGAAGAACCTGAATAAAAAATAAGTCCATCGTTTGCTTTTACTGGGTTATCTATTTCGGTAAGATATTTGACGTTGTTTAAAGAATAGAATAGATAATAATCAAAAAAATCTGATGCTATCTTTTTAGACAATTTTTCATCAAGGTAATCGTTTTCAGAAAAACATAGACACAAAATATCCTTGTATCCTAACCTATGGGCTGTTAAAAGATTGGTTCTTGAATCAAGTCCCCCGGAAAGTGTTGAAACATGTTTATAACCTACTTTAAGTCTTTATCGTATTCGGTTTTAAAAGCTTCAACAAAAAGGTTGTCCAACTCCTCTATAATTACATTTTCATCAATTTTCCTTGAAGGATAGGAAGATATTTTAAAGAAATTTTCATAACTTAAACTTCCCCCATCAAATTTAAAAATAGTTGCGGGTTTTAATTTCTTAACATTTTTAATCAGTGTTCTTTCGCCTATCATGTATCCAACAGTGACCAAGCAGTATGTGCCCTCATCATCCAGTTCAACCTTGTAGCCGTTTTCCCTCATCAGATCAATAACATATTTTAAACTGTTGTCAAAAATAAGAATTTTATTCTCTTTATCGAAAAAATAAAAAAGTGTTTTGGTTCCATTGTGTGGCGTGAAAAGGTAGACTTCTTTTTTGTTTTTATCGTAAACTATTCCAGTATAGTTACCATAAATTTTTGATGGGAAAGATTTTTTAGATTCAAAAAAAAGTTTCTTTAAAAGAGAGAAATCATCGTTTACGGAATTCTCGATTCTCAAATTTTTATGATTAAAGAAAATTCCTTCAAAACAAATAAATATCTCTTCATCCTCTTCAAAAATCTTCTCATCGAGGAACTTATTTAAAGTGTTCTGAAAGACAAAACCATTTTCAAAACTTTTCCTTCTTTTAAGATAATTTTTTGAAATTACCTCATCAACTTAAAAAGTTTTGAAATTGTTTTCGAATGAAAATACACCACCAAAACCCGCCACATTTTACCTCACTTCCTCATAGATTTTCAAGAGATAGTTTTTATAATCGGATTCAGGGTAATTTTTTACAAGTTTCAAAAAATTTCTCTTTTTGAGAAACCCCATCCTTAAACAAACCTCTTCAATACATCCAATTTTAAGATTTTGTCTCTGTTCTATAGTTCCTATAAAGGAACTCGCTTCAAGCATAGAACGAGGAGTTCCAGTGTCAAGCCAAGCTATTCCCCTTCCCATTATCTCGAGTTTCAATTGATTCTTTTCAAGATATATTCTATTCAGATCAGTTATTTCAAGTTCTCCCCTTTTTGAAGGTTTTAATTTTTTAGCGTAATATGAACAATATTTATCGTAAATATAGATACCACAAACAGCATAGTTACTTTTTGGGTTTTTAGGCTTTTCTTCTATGGAGATAACTTTCCTTTTTTCATCGAACTCAACAACCCCATACCTTTGAGGGTCTGAAACATAGTATCCAAAAATTGTCGCATTTTCATTTTCATTTTTTGCTCTTCTAAGAAAATCCATATCACCGTAATAGATGTTGTCACCAAGTATAAGCATAACATCATCTTTACCGATGAAATCTTCACCTATTATAAGCGAATCAGCAATACCTCTTGGTCTTTCTTGATAGGCGTATTTTATAACAAGACCAAAATCTCTCCCATCTTTGAAGATTTTTTTAAAAAGTGGTAAACTAGTTTTCGTGGAAATAATAAGTATCTCATTTATTCCAGAAAGTATCAGAGTAGATAGAGGGTAATATATCAGAGGTTTATCGTATATTGTTATTAGTTGTTTTGAGTATATTTTGGTTGTTGGGAACAACCTTGTCCCTTCTCCACCTGCAAGAACTATCCCCTTAGTTTTTTTCATCCAACCTCTCTTTATAATTTTTTATGTAATACTTTTTGAAATCCTCATCGATGCATTTTTCAACCCATTTTATATTCTCTTTATACCATTCTACAGTTTTTTTAAGTGTTGGATAGAATTTAAAAATATTTTTATGCTTTAACTCCCTTTTTATTTTTGATGAATCCAAAGAGTATTTCCTGTCGTGGGAAGGTCTATCCTTAACAAATGTGATCAAACATTCATCCTTCTTCAAAATCTTTAAGATCATTTTAACAAGGTCTAAATTGGAGATCCCATTATCAGCACCTATATTGTAAACACTACCTCTTTTTCCATTTTCAAAAACATTCAAAATAGCCCTTACATTATCCTCAACATATAACCAGTCTCTAACATTTTTCCCGTCTCCATAAATCGGAATCTTTTCGTTTTTCAAAGCCTTTAAAATAGTAAGTGGAATCAACTTTTCTGGAAACTGATATGGACCAAAATTGTTTGAAGACCTTGTGATAACTATATCAAGATCGTAAGTTTTATGATAAGAGAGTGAAATAAGGTCGGCAGAGGCTTTTGATGATGAGTAGGGTGAATTAGGTTTAAGAGGTGAATCCTCTTTGAATTTTTCTTTTGAATCAATTTTTAAATCACCGTAAACTTCATCGGTAGAAATCTGTAAAAACCTTTTGAAGAAACCTCTCCTTAAAATTTCAAGTAAATTAAAAACACCTAAAATATTTGTATCCATAAAATCTTTTGGAAAGATTATACTTCTATCAACGTGTGATTGTGCAGCAAAATTTATCACACCAAATATTTTTTTTTCCCTTTGGAAAAATTTCAACAAAAAATCAAAATCCCTTATATCACCCTTTACAAATCTATAATTTCTGTTTTTTGAGAATTCCCTAATATTTTCACTACTACCTGAAAGTAGAAGTTGATCTATATTGATTATTGAATATTCTCTATTGTTTAGAACATACCTGATAAAATTTGACCCTATGAATCCGGCTCCACCTGTTACTACGATTTTTTTCATAAATATCTAGTTTACCTAATATTTTTATCTTGTCAACTTTCTCTAAAAAAATTTTATATCCCTATTCTGTAGTTTCGAAAACAACTAACCAAAAAAATCTGAAAAAACTCTTTGAAATATTATGAGTTAGATAGACACCATGTCATTTATAAAGATATAATAAAAGGTTGTTTCCAATTAAAAGGATAGAATTCACATTGGAATCCATAACATTTTAATAACTCTTTTTCTTATTGAAAATAAAATCTTATTCGTATTAACTTTCCTTTTTTCAACCTTTCATGTAAAATGAGAGAAGAAATGTGAAAAAATTATCAGAACCCTTCATAAAAATATCTTCCCAGCCTCAACATATTTGAGCCATTTTTAAGGGCAATTTTATAATCATCACTCATACCCATAGATAGTATTTCAAAACCTGAAAAATACTCTTTTAACTTTAAAAAAATCTCTTTACCTTTTCTAAAAGACTCTTCAACAAAATTTTCGTTATCAGTATTTGGTGCTATACACATTACCCCTTTAATGTTCAAAAAATCAAAGTTTGAAAAGTTCTCTTTTAAAGAGTATATTTCTGATGGAAGAAACCCATGTTTTGTTTCCTCATCTGAAACTTTTATTTCAAGGAGGACATCAATCTTTTTGTTTTTACTTCTATAAAATTCGTTTACAATCTTTGCTCTTTCAAATGTATCTATAGATTGTATCAGATCTACATTTTTAAAAAGGTATTTGAGTTTATTGCTTTGAATGTTTCCTATGAAGGAGAGTTTTATATCATCATTTGAATAGAACCGATCTTTATCTCTTACTTCCTGAGCTATATTTTCAGCAAAATGTTTGAAACCTTCATGGTAAAGTATCTCCACCCTCTCTATACTCTGTTTTTTTGAAACTACGACTATTTCAACTGGTTTATTCACTGCATACTTTTCAATATCATCATAAAGTTTTTTTATTCTATCTTTTAGATTATTTGAAAATCGTTTTTCCAACATAAGAGTAACTCCCTTTCTGATCTAAAAGAGATTGGTTAGAAAAAATGCAAAATCCAAGAACGGGATAGTTGTAAAGATCTCTGACATTGTTTGACATATTGTATACCGTTTGATTGTAACTTGCAACACCAACAACAACTTTTGAAAGTGTAGTTTTATTTTGAATTTTATCAAGTTGTTTTTTCAAAACTGATATAGATGGTGAATAAGCCATTATTATAACATAATCTATAAAACCCTCATTCAACCATTCCCACCAATTTTGATAAAAATTGGAAGAGGCTATATCAACATCTGCAATAACAGCGGAGGAAAGTTGAATGTTAGGATTACGACTTTTAACAAGGAAATAAATATCCTTTATCAAGGATTTCAACTCATCTTTTGGGAAATTTTGCCATTCATTTAAAAGAGCGTTAACACCTTTTTCACCAAAGAGTTTAAAAGAATTTTCAGATCTGATCTCAAAAGGATCGACAAGAAATTTCTGTATAAAATTTGATCTCAAAAAAATATCATACACAAACTCTTTTCCAGGAAAACGCGAATAGTCAAGATGTATTCCATCTACATTGTAGTTTAGAAGAACCTCATCAATAAGAAATAGTATATAATCTTTAACTATATCTGATGAAGGTGAAACATAAAAACCTTCAATATTTCTTTCCTTAATCATTTCAAGAGAATAATCAAGAAGAGAAATATTTTTGTCATCTACAAGAACAGATGTTGGGTACCTTTTAAGAATATGTTTCTGATCATCAACCATCTCCCTTCTATCCCACATGTAGAGAAGGTTTATCCAGGCATGAACCTTAATATTTTTCGAATGTGCTTTCTCGATGAATATCTCAAGCGGATCGAAATCTTTATACCTGACTGGTGCTATCTCTGAGTTGAAAAAAGCAAAGCCAGAACCGTAAACCTGGACATAAGCATCGGTAACATTTGCGATGGATAAGGAATCAACAATACTTTCTATCTTTTCAGGGGAATAGAGTTCCCATCTTGTTACCCATACACCTTTTATCTCAAAGGAAAACAGATAAAGAAATGAAAGGAAAGATAATAAAAAAGCCCATAAAGATGGGCTTTTTTTTAAAAAAAACATATTTTACTTTTTCTTTTCCTTTTTATCTTTCTTTTCAGGTTTTTCAACGAGTTCAAGAATCGCTGTTGAAGCTCCATCTCCCCTTCTAACTCCAAGATTTATAACTCTTGTATATCCACCTTTTCTCATCTTGTACTTTGGAGCTATATCTTCAAACAACTTTTGCACTATCTTTCTTGATTTTAACCTTTTTGCAACTTCTCTCCTTGAGGAAACAGAATCTTCATTTTTTGCGAAAGTTATCAATTTTTCAGCGAGTTTTTTTGCTTCTTTAGCCTTTGTGGTTGTTGTGATAACAACATTTTTTTCGAAAAGCGAAGTCACGAGATTGTTCAACATAGCGTTTCTATGTTCACTTGTTCTTGACAATTTTTTTATTTTATCGTTATGACGCATTTTTCCCCCTTAGTTGTTATCGTCTTTAAAATATTTTGAAATATCCATTCCAAAATGAAGACCAAGTTCTTTCAATTTTTCTTCAAGTTCTGTTAAAGATTGTTTACCAAAATTTTTGTATTTTAGCATGTCTTCTTTTTTCTTTGAAACAAGGTCTTTCAGTGTTTGAATGTTGTTCGCTTCAAGACAGTTTTTCGCTCTTACCTTCAATTCAAGGTCAGTAACCTTTTTCATTAAAAGCTCTCTCATCTTTAAAACATTATCATCATCAAACTCTTCTGTAATAACAGGCAACTTCTTATCTTCAATTTCAAAAACCTGAAGATGCCCTTTAATTATGATGGCTGCCTGCTTTAAAGCATCGGTTGGAGAGATTGTTCCATCAGTGTATATTTCAAGAATGAGTTTATCATAATCGGTTCTCTGTCCCACTCTCATATTTTCAACTGTTGTTATGACCCTTTTTATTGGTGAAAAGAAAGCATCGAGTTGAATAGTCTTTATACTTTTGTCTGGGACTATATATTGGGATTGTAGATAACCTCTTCCCCATTCTAAATAAATATCTATCTTAACGGAGACATTCTTTGTAATGGTAAAAAGATAAAGATCTTTGTTAACTACCTCTATACCGGGTGGAGTAATTATATCACCAGAAACTACCTCTTTGGGACCTTTGATCTGAAAAGTTATTTTAACATCATCAAGTTCCTCATCCATTTTAAATCTTATCTTTTTTATATTCAGAACAATATCAGCAACATTCTCCTTCACACCATCGATTGTAGTAAACTCATGGTTGGCATTTTCAAACACAAGTTTTGTAACTCCAACTCCATGAATACTCGAAAGGAGTATTCTTCTAAAAACATTACCCATTGTTATTCCAAAACCTCTTTCAAAGGGACCGATGATGTATTTTGCATAATTTTCTTTTTCTTCCACAACATCTATCTTTTGTGGAATCTGAAAAGGTTTTATCTTCATTTTTTAACCCCTTCCGTTAATTGTTATTTTGAATATAGTTCTATGATCAACTGCTCTCTAATATCAGCATCAATATGATACCTTTGAGGCAACTGAACAACCTTTGCACTCATCTTGGGAAGATCCAAGGAAAGCCAATCCGGTGTTTGAGCTTTACTTTTTGTGATAGTTTCGTTTATCATATCAAGTGTTTTTGATTTTTCTCTAACGGATACCTGATCATTTTCATTTACAAGATAACTTGGAATATTAACTCTCTTTCCATTAACTAAAATATGTCCATGATTAACAAGTTGTCTTGCAGCCGCTCTGGAAGGTGCAAAGTTTAACCTATAAATTACATTATCCAATCTTCTTTCAAGTAACTGTAGAAGTATCTCTCCTGTAACTCCTTTTTTTCTTGACGCTGTAAGATAATATTTTCTGAACTGTCTCTCGCTAACCCCATACATCCTTTTAACTTTTTGTTTTTCTCTAAGTTGTATCGCATATCCAGACAATTTTTTTCTAATCTTTTTTGCAACCTCTCCTGGCGTATTCTTCTTTCTTTCAAGGGCACATTTATCTGTTAAACATCTATCCCCTTTCAAAAAAAGTTTCACCCTTTCCCTTCTGCAAAGTTTACATTTCGCCTCTATATATCTTGACATTTAATTCCTCCTTAAACTCTTCTTCTTTTTGGTGGTCTACAACCGTTATGTGGAATAGGTGTTACATCTTTTATAGCAGTTATTTTGAAGCCTAAATTATGTAAGGCTCTTATCGCTGTTTCTCTTCCACCACCAGGTCCTTTTATCCATACCTCAAGTTTTTTTATCCCGAGATTCAAAGCATTCTTTCCTGCCTTTTCAGCAGCTATCTGTGCTGCGAATGGAGTGGATTTTTTAGTACCTTTGTATCCGACATTTCCCGAGGAGGACCATGTAACAACATTTCCTTTTGAATCGGTTATTGTAACTATCGTATTGTTGAATGAAGAATGAACATGGCATACACCTTGTGATTCTACATTTTTAATTTTCTTTTTAACCCTCTTCCGAGTTTTCTTTTCCACAGCCACTATATCCTCCTTTTATTTCTTGGGTGCTTTTTTCTTCAAAGCCACACTACCTTTGGACGGTCCTTTTCTTGTTCTTGCGTTAGTTCGCGTCCTTTGTCCTCTTACAGGAAGTCCCTTTATATGTCTTATACCTCTGTAACATTGTATTTCTTTCAACCTCTTAATATTTTCAGATATCTCAGACTTTAGTATTCCTTCAACCTTATAATCTTTTTCTATAATTTTTCTAATCTTTTCAACATCTTCATCTTTTAGATCTTTAACTCTGATTGAAGGATCAACATTAGCTTCTTTTAGAATCTTTAAAGAGGATGATAGCCCGATACCATAAATATAGGTTAAAGCTATCTCTATCCTTTTATTTTTAGGCAAATCAACACCTGCTATACGAGCCAAATTAACCTCCTTTAACCTTGTCTTTGCTTATGTTTTGGATTTTCACAAATAACTTTTACAACACCTTTTCTTTTTATTACTTTGCATTTATTGCATATTTTCTTAACAGAAGATCTAACTTTCATTTTTCCTCCATCATTTGAATCTATAAATTATTCTTCCTTTTGAAAGATCATAGGGTGAAAGTTCAACGGTAACCCTATCACCTTTCGCTATCTTTATGTAATTCATTCTCATTTTTCCTGATATATGACCTATTACTATATGGTTGTTATCAAGTTGAACTTTAAAACAAGCATCAGGTAAAAGATCTATTATAGTTCCTTCAACAAGAATCCCTTTCTTTGCCTTTGCCATCTTTAAAGAACCACCTCTTTTATTTTTTCAAAAATCCTTTCAGGTTTATCGTTACCATCTATTCTAACCAGTTTTCCCTTCTTTTCATAAAAGTCGAGAAGTTCGGTAGTCTCTTCTTTATAGACTTTAATCCTGTTCTTTATAACATCTATGTTGTCATCAGTTCTTTTTATAAGTTTATTGTGACATACGAAACACTCATCATCCTCATAGTTACCAGGATAAATTTTTTTACAACCTGAACAGATAAGTCTTGTTGATAACCTTTCTATAATTGTATTTTCATCCACATCAATAAGAATAGCCTTATCTATTCCGCTTCCATTCTTAGAAAGTTCCTCTTCCAATTTTTCAGCCTGGAAATTCCTTCTCGGAAAACCATCGAAAACGACATTCTTTTTGTAAAGATCATTTTTTCTAATATAATCAAGAATAAAATCAACGATCATTCCATCTGGAACCAGCAAACCTTTTTCAATATAACTCTTAACTTTTTTTCCTAATTCGGTTTTGTTCGAAATTTCATTTCTTAAAAGGTCACCCGTTGCAAGATGAATAAAGTTTTCCTTTACACTCAAAAGTTCTGCCTGTGTTCCTTTGCCCGAACCAGGAGGACCAAGCAAAACGATTTTTTTCATTAAAATCTTCCTTTTATTTTTCCTTTTTTCAAAAACCCCTCATAACTTCTCATCATAAGATAGGATTCTATCTGGGAAACTGTTTCAAGTATAACACCAACAACTATAAGTATAGATGTTCCTCCAAAATATACAGGTATCCTCATCTTATCTATAACTATTATCGGAATAATTGCTATTATTGCGAAGAATATCGCTCCTGGAAACGTTATCCTTGTAATAACTCTATCTATATAATCCTTTGTAGGTTTTCCAGGTCTTATACCTGGTATAAAACCACCATACTTTTTCATGTTATCAGCCATATCCTGTGGATTTATAACAACGGAAGTATAGAAGAATCCAAAGAAAATTATCAAAATCCCATAGAGTGTTAAATATACAGGATGTGAAGGTTTGAATATTTCAAGTAAAAATGATGAAACTGAACTATTTTTAAAGAAATTTGCAAGTGTTGAAGGAAACATTATAATGGATTGTGCAAAAATTATTGGAATAACACCAGCAGCATTGACATTGAGTGGGATATATGTTGCCTGTCCACCATAAACTTTTCTTCCAACAACTCTTTTAGCATATTGAACTGGAATCCTTCTCTGTGCCTGAGTTACCAGAACAACAGCTGCTGTAATACCTACTGCAAGTGCGAGAAAAATTATAACATAAACAAAATTTAAAGTTCCTGCAAAAACAAGCCTTGTTACATCCATCACCTCTCGTGGCATCCTTGCTACTATTCCAATAAGTATTATAATAGAAATCCCGTTACCTATACCTTTTTCAGTTATCCTTTCTCCAAGCCACATAACAAACATCGTTCCAGATGTTAGAGTTATAAGTGTTAACATTCTGAAACCAAAACCAGGATTTGGAACGATCCTGTAACCTGAGAGTGCAAGTCCTTCGAGAAATATTGAGATACCGTAAGACTCAATCATCGCAATAAGGATTGTAAGATACCTTGTGTATTGGGTTATCTTCTTTCTTCCCTCTTCCCCTTCTTGTTGTAATTTCTGTAAGTATGGCCAAATAGCTCCAAGGAGTTGAAGGATAATTGATGCTGAAATGTATGGCATTATACCTAAAGCGAAAATCGTGGCTCTCTGAAGGTTTCCACCAGCAAAAACATCGTAAAGCCCAAGTATTCCACCTGCTTGAGAGGTGAACCAATTTGAAAGAGTTGTTATATCTATACCAGGCAAAGGAATATGACTTCCAATTCTGTAAACTCCAATTAAAATCAAAGTATAGATTATCTTTTTCCTGAGTTCAGGTATTTTAAAGGAGTTTTGAAATGTGGATATAAGATTGATCAACCTTCACCTCCAAAACTTTTCTTCTTTTCAGAAAGGTAAACTTTTCCACCTTTTTTTTCAACAGTTTCCTTCGCCTTCTTTGAGCATTTATCAACATATATTTCAACTTTCTTATCGAGTTCACCATCACCTAAAAGTTTAACAGGTTTTTCCAAGGATGATATCAGATCATTTTCTTTAAGGTTTTCCTTTCTTACTATATCACCATCTTTGAAGATATTAAGATCTTGAACATTAACTACCTGATAAACTTTTCTATTGAAATTTTTAAATCCTCTTTTCGGTATTCTTCTGATAAAAGGCATCTGTCCACCTTCGAAACCCCATTTTGCTGAGTATCCACTTCTTGCTTTTTGCCCTTTTTCTCCTCTTCCGGCAGTTTTTCCATTACCACTGCCTGGCCCCTGACCTTTTCTCTTTTTATCTCTTACAGCACCTTTTGGCGGATGTAATTCGTTCAATTTCATTTTAAACTCCATCTTTAATTTCTTCAACTTTTACAAGATGTTTCACCTTATCGATCATTCCTCTTATAGATGGTGTATCCTCTTTTATAACGGAATGGTGAAGTTTTTTAAGACCCAAAGCTTTTATGGTTCTTTTCTGCTTTTTATCGTAACCTATCTCACTTTTTATCTTTGTTATCTTCAATTTAGCCATTTACTACCTCCTTCTCAACATCTGAAATTTTACCTTTTTTCATACTGTGAATTTCTTCAGGTGAAAGTACAGATGTTATAGCATTCAAAGTTGCTTTTGCTAAATTGACGGTAGTGTTGGAACCTAAAGATTTTGTCAAGATATTTCTTATACCTGCAAGTTCAAGTATGTTTCTGACAATTTCAGTCGCAATTATTCCAGTTCCTTCTACTGCAGGTTTTAAAAGGATCTTTGAAGCTCCATGTTTCCCGACTATTTCATATGGGATAGTTCCCTTATCATTTATATAAACTCTTACTAAACTTTTCCTTGCCGATTCGGTTGCTTTTCTTATTGCATCAGCGGTTTCAGAAGCCTTTCCTATCCCAACTCCAACATATCCATTCTTATTTCCAACTGCCACAAGTGCTCTAAGTTTAAACCTTCTTCCACCTTTAACAACTTTTGCAACCCTTTTTATATCCAGAACGGATTCGGTTAGATCTAAAGTTGTAAGATCGATTTTAGTTCTTAAATTCTTTTTCACTTTTCCTCCACTTTTTTAAAAATCGAGTCCGTTTTTCCTAGCACCATCGGCTAAACTTTTCACTCTTCCATGATATCTGTAACCGTTTCTATCAAAAACTATCTGTTTTAAACCTTTTTCAAGAGCTCTTTTAGCGATGATCTCTCCAACCTTGAAAGCTTTTGTTTTCTTGTCACCTTTGACTTTTGGAAAATCCTTATCAAGCGTTGAAGCTGAACATAAGGTTACACCTTTTGAATCATCGATAATTTGGGCATATATATGTTTCAAACTTCTAAAAACAACCAACCTTGGTCTTTTAGAAAAATTTTGGATCCTGCCTTTGATCCTTCTGTGCCTTCTTTCTTTCTTTATCCTTTTTTCAATGTTCTTTTCCATTTTTATACTCCAGTCTTTCTCTCTTTCTTTCTAACTTTTTCACCTTTGTACCTTATGCCTTTACTGATGTACGGTTCCCATTTTCTTAATTTTTTGATTTTATCAGCGATAAGTCCAACAACCTGTTTATCTATTCCTGAAACTATAACCCTCTTTTCATCAGGAACTTCAAACTTTATACCATCAACTGGCTGAATAATAACGGGATGTGAAAAACCTAAAGATAACTTCAAGTTTTTCCCTTCGAGTTGAGCTTTGTATTCTCTCGCTTCGAGTATCAACTCCTTAGAAAATCCATTTGTAACTCCTATAACCATATTGTTGATAAGTGCACTCATGGTTCCCTGATACATGTTTGATGTTTTTGTTTTTTCAAAATCCTCAACTATGATCTTATTATTTTCAACTTTAACATTCAATCCAGGCAAAATATCCTTATTTAAACTTCCCAATTTACCCTTCACGGTTACAATATTATCTTTCACTTCGACATTTACACCCTGTGGTATATCTATATGCAATTTTCCTAATCTTGACATTTTTCCTCCTGTTACCAGATCCTGCAAACAACTTCACCACCAACTTTGTTTCTTCTTGCTTCCTTATCAGTTATTAACCCTTTATTTGTAGATATAATAGAAATTCCCATTCCACCCATAACAGGTTTCAATTCTTTATAGGATCTATAGATTCTAATGCCGGGTTTTGAAATCTTCTCAATAGAATGAATAACTGGCAATCCATTCCTATCGTACTTTAAAACTATTTCCAAAAATTTTCTTTTACCATCAGATTTCTCAAACTCTTTAAAATCTTTAATATAACCTTCTCTCTTCAAGATTTCGAGAATGGCTTTCTTGATCTTTGAACTGTTAACAACAATTCTCTCTAAATTAGCTCTCTGTGCATTCCTTATTATAGTAAGCATATCAGCAATTGGATCAGTAATCGTCATCTAAATCCTCCTTACCAGCTTGACTTTTTGACTCCGGGGAGTAAACCCTTGTGAGCCATCTCTCTTAAACATATCCTGCATAAGCCAAAATCTCTGTAATAACCTCTTGACCTTCCACAGATCTGACACCTGTTTCTTTTTCTTACTTTGTATTTTCTATCTCTTTCATTTTTGATAATTAAACTTTTTTTTGCCATCCTTCCTCCATCACTTTTTAAAAGGCATACCAAGTTTTTTTAACAAAGCGTAAGAATGTTGATCATTCTTTGACTTGATCACAAAAGTGATATTCATTCCAAATGAATATTTTATCTTATCGTATTCAATTTCAGGGAATATAACATGGTCTGATATTCCCAGATTAAAATTACCTCTCCCATCAAATGAGTTATCTGAAATACCTCTGAAATCTCTGATTCTTGGAATAGCAACGTTAAAAAATCTTTCCATAAACTCATACATTCTTTCTTTTCTCAAAGTAACCTTTAATCCAACTTTTGCACCCTTTCTCAACTTGAAATTTGAAATGGATTTTCTGGCTGTAGTAACCTGTGGCTTTTGTCCACTTATAATCGAAAGATCTTTTATCGCCTCATCAAGCATCGCTTTATCAGCAATTGCTTTACCTAGCCCCATAGAGATAACTATCTTTTCAATTTTGGGAACTTCATTTATGTTTTTCAATTTCAACTCTTTCATCAACTCTTTTTTTATCTTGTTGTCATAAAGTTTTTTTAATTCGGACATATTTACCTCACTATCATCTCTCTGCAATTTTTACAGTATCTAACACTTTTATTTTCATTCTTTGTATGTCCAATTTTAGTTGGAGTATTACATTTGGGACAAACAAGCATCAGATTTGATAAACTTACAGGTGCCTCTTTTTCTATAATTCCACTCTTCTCACCCTGTTTTCTTGCTTTTTGGTGTCTTTTTACAACGTTTACACCCTCAACTATAGCTTTTCTCTTATCCCTAAAAATTTTTAAAACCCTTCCTTTTTTACCTTTATCTTCACCTCTGATAACTATAACGAGATCATCTTTTCTAATATTGAACTTTTCCATTTATACTACCTCCGGTGCGAGTGAGACGATTTTCATAAACTTTTTCTCTCTTAACTCTCGAGCAACTGGGCCAAAGATTCTTGTCCCTTTAGGTTCACCAGCGTTATCTATTATTACACAAGCGTTATCATCGAACCTTATGTACGAACCATCTTTTCTTCTGTGCTCTTTATGAACTCTAACGATAACCGCTCTAACCTTATCACCTTTTTTTATCTGTGATTCTGGTATAGCATCAACAACTGATGCTATAATTACATCACCCAAAAAGCCATATTTTTTTCTTGTTCCACCTAACACTTTTATACATTTTACTCTTTTAACTCCAGTATTATCAGCGATATTAAGGCGAGAATATTCCTGTATCATTGTTCCTCACTTTTTAATCAACTGTTTGGGCCTTTTTTACAATTTCTATCAAACGGAATCTTTTTCTTTTTGATAAAGGCCTTGTTTCTTGAACCTTAACTATATCTCCAATCATAGCCTCATTCTTTTCATCATGAGCCATAAGTTTATATTTTCTATTAACAAATTTTTTATATAAAGGATGCATCTTTTTTCTGTTTATAAGAACAACTATCGATTTATCCATCCTGTTGGAAACAACCTCTCCTATGTAAATTTTCCTTTTAGTGTTTTCCATTTTAACTCCTATTGATTTTCTCTCTCTCTTTTTACTGTGAGAATTCTGGCGATATCCTTTCTTAAATTTTTAAATTGTGCGTTGTTCGTTATTTCTGTCGTCTTAGATTTTATTCTTAGAAGAAAAAGTTGTTCTTGAAGTTCATGCAATTTAGAATCAAGTTCTTTTACATTCATCTCTCTAATATCTTTGATCTTCATCATAAAACTCCTTCTCTCTTAACGAATCTAACCCTTACTGGTAATTTATGGGAACATAACTCTGTAGCCCTCTTTGCCAAATCTTCTGGAACACCTGCCATCTCAAACATAACCTTTCCAGGTTTTATTACCGCAACCCAAAATTCTGGAGCTCCCTTACCTTTTCCCATTCTCGTTTCAGCAGGTTTTTTCGTTACAGGTTTGTCGGGAAATATTCTTATCCAAAGTTTTCCATCCTTCTGTAAAACTCTCTGAATGGCAACCCTTGCAGCTTCTATTTGCCTTGATGTAACCCAGCCACAATCTGTTGCCTGAACTCCATAATCACCAAAAGCAACAGTGTATCCGCCTTTTGCGGTTCCTTTCATTCTTCCCCTCTGTTGTTTTCTGAATTTCACCCTTTTTGGCATCAACATAAAAGATTCTCCTTATTTATTTTTCTTTTTCACCTTAACGTTAACTTCATCACTTTGAATTCTATCTGTTGGTATCTCTCCTCTATAGAGCCAGACCTTAACACCGATAGCACCTGCTGTAGTTCTTGAAATATCATAACCGTAATCTATGTCGGATCTTAAAGTTTGCAGAGGGACTCTTCCTTCCCTGTACCATTCGGTTCTTGCTATTTCAGCTCCGTTCAGTCTTCCACCACATGAGACCTTAATACCTTCGGCACCAGCTTTCAAAGCGTTCTGGACTGCTTTCTTCATGGCTCTTTTATAAGCCACCCTTTTTTCAATTTGTCTCGCTATATTTTCAGCTACAAGTTGAGCATCCAGAGCAGAATTTTCTATTTCGTTAATATTTATATCAACCTCTTCTTTATTAAAATATTTTTTTATTTCCTCTTTTAAAGCATCAACCACCTCACCTTTGTTTCCAATAATAAGTCCGGGTTTTGAGGTGAAAATTATTATCTTTACCTTTTTTGATTTTCTCTCTATAACTATCCTTGAAATACCTGTTGTATAACCTTTTCTATCCAACTTCAAAGCTTCCTGTTCAGCTTTCGATTTAACATACTTTCTAATTTCGTTATCCTCTTTTAAAAGTTGGGGATAATCCTTCAAATTGAACCATCTTGACTGCCAGTTCTTGTTTATTCCTACTCTAAAACCATAAGGATGAACTTTCTGTCCCAAAAATAACCTCCGTTTATTTGTTTTCTACAATAACAGTTATATGACTAGTTCTCTTTCTGATTAGGAAAGCCCTTCCTCTTGCTCTGGGCATATTCCTTTTCATCATAGGACCACCGTTGACTCTTATCTCTTTTATAAAAAGATCATCTTCAGTTAATTTTTCAGCGCCCTTCTGACTTAAAGCGTTTGCTGCAGCTGAATGTATGAGTTTGTAAAGAACCCTTGCACTCTTTTTCGGTGTAAACTGCAAAGTGTAAAGTGCCTGGGTAACATTCATCCCTCTAACGAGTGAGGCAGCAAGTGTTGCCTTTTTCGATGAGATTCTGATATATTTTGCTTGAGCTATCGCTTGCATTTTAACTCCTTTATGAAGCTGTTACCTTTCCTTCTTTTCTGTCTCCCGAATGCTGTCTAAAAGTTCTTGTAGGGGCAAACTCTCCAAGACGGTGTCCAACCATATTCTCAGTTATAAATACTGGAATAAATTTCTTTCCATTGTGTATCGCTATAGTATGCCCTACAAATTCAGGAGATATCATAGAAGATCTTTTATATGTTTTAATAACTTTTTTCTCATTCTTTTCATTCATCATTGCAATTCTGTTTTTTAATCTTTCATCAATATAAGGACCTTTTTTTAATGAACGTGTCAAGGTTATCCTCCTATTTTTTCCTTCTTACAATAATATACTTATCGGAATATTTCTTTTTCTTTCTCGTTTTATAACCTTTCGCCGGAAGCCCATTTTCATTGCATGGATGCCTACCTCCACTTGTTCTACCTTCTCCGCCGCCCATAGGATGATCAACAGGGTTCTTTGCAACAGCCCTTACTCTTGGCCTTATCCCTCTGTGCCTTGAAGAACCAGCTTTTCCTATAACAACTGATGACCATTCTGAATTACCTACCTTTCCAACAGTCGCAAAATTGTCACCCCTTATAAGTCTAACCTCCCCTGATGGGAGTTTGACATGACACCACTCACCCTCTTTTGCAAGTATCTGAGCAGAGGAACCAGCCGAACGAACTATCTGCCCGCCTTTTCCTTTGTTAAGTTCTATGTTATGTATATCTAGTCCAACAGGGATGTTTTTTAAAGGGAGTGAGTTCCCAAGTTTTGCTGGCACATTTAGCCCTGAGATTATCTCATCACCAACCTTTAGTCCTTCAGGTGCGATTATGTATCTTTTCTCTCCATCAGGATAAACTATAAGAGCTATGAATGAGGTTCTGTTTGGATCATATTCGATGGAAGCAACTTTTCCAGGGATATCGAATTTATCCCTCTTAAAATCTATAATCCTATATTTTTTCTTAGATCCTCCACCTATAAACTTGTTAGTTACCCTTCCGAGATTGTTTCTTCCGCCTGTCTTCTTAAGATGAACGGTTAAAGATTTTTCAGGTTCCTTTTTCGTTATCTCTTCGTAGGTAAGATTCTTTTTGAACCTTAAACCTGGCGTGATCGGTTTGTAAATTTTGAGTCCCATAATTATCAAGCTCCTTCAAATATTTCTATTCTCTGATTATCTTTCAGGGTTACATAAGCTTTTTTAATATCCTTCTGTTTTCCTAAAACCATTCTTGTCCTTTTAACTTTTCCTTTTTTCAAAAGAGTGTTAACATTTTCAACTTTAACGTTGAAAAGTTTTTCTACCGCACTTTTGATCTCTTTTTTGTTTGCCTTCTTATCAACTTCAAAAACATATGTTCTCTTCTTACCTTCAACGAATACTGCTTTTTCAGTGATAAGTGGTGAAATGATTATTTTTCTTGGATCCTTCATAATGAAAACACCTCTTCTAATTTTTTTAACCCACTCTCAGTAAAAATAAGGTAATCGGAGTTCATAACAAAATATGGATTTATCTCATGTGCCATTATAACAAATGTTCCATCCATATTTCTTACTGAATAGTAGAGATTTTTATTATATTTTTCATTAACAAAAAGTTTTTTATCCGTTTTTTCAATATTCAATTTTTTTGTGAGATCAAAGAAAGTTTTGGTTTTTGGTTGTTCCAGATCAACACTTTCAATAACGAATATTCTCTTCTCTTTCGCTTTCAAAGTTAGTGCTGATTTCAAAGCTAACCTTTTAACCTTTTTGTTCGTTTTATAGTACCAATCTTTTGGTTGTGGTCCGAAAGTTGTTCCACCACCAACCCATAAAGGTGATCTGTTGCTTCCAGCTCTTGCTCTTCCAGTTCCCTTTTGTCTCCATGGTTTTCTACCTCCACCAGAAACTTCACCTCTTGTTTTTGTTTTAACTGTTCCCTGTCTCTGATTGTTCAGAAACTCTTTTATAGATTCATACAAAGCATGCTCGTTAACTTCAACATTAAAAATATTCTCTGGAAGTTCTATTTTTCCTTTCTCTTCACCGCTCAAAGAATAAACTACTACTTGCATCTTATCTCCTTATGCCTGCTTTATTATGACAAGGGAATTCATATGACCGGGTATGGCACCTTTCACAGCCAATATATTCTTTTCCTTATCTATTTTGACTATTCTCAAATTCATTACAGTAACTTTTTCATCACCATAATGCCCAGCCATTTTTTTACCTTTAAAAACTCTACCAGGAAATGTGTTGGAGCCAATTGAACCTGGATGTCTGTGAACTTCATGGGCACCATGTGAATCAGGTGAACCTTTAAAACCATGTCTTTTCATCCACCCGGCGAAACCTTTACCTTTACTTTTCCCTGTAACGTTTATACCTTTTGATGGATCAAGTATTGAAAGATCAAGTTTTTCACCCACATTAACTTTATCCAAGATATCCTTTTCAAATTTTATTTCTTTAACTATCCTTAGAGGATTAACACCTATTTTTTTGAATTGACCTAAATCAGGTTTATTTGTTCTACTCTCTTTTTTCACTTCTATACCGAGTTTTAATGCGTTGTAACCGAATTTATCTTCAGTTTTCTTTTCTAAAATCGTATTCGGTTCAACAAATATGAGTGTTACAGGAACAACATTTCCAGAATCATCAAAAATCTGAGTCATTCCCAATTTTTTCCCAAGCAAACCTTTCATCTTATCCTCTCTTCTAATTTTCAAATGTGACTATCTCAATATCAACTCCAGCGGGTATATCAAGCCTTGTTAGGGCTTCCATAGTTTGTGGTGTTGATTTTGATACGAATATCGCTCTTTTGTGTACCCTTATTTCGAACTGCTCTCTCGATTTTTTATCAACGTTGGTTGATCTGTTAACGGTGTAAATACTTCTTTTAGTTGGTAAAGGAATCGGACCAATTAACTCCGCATTTGTTTTTTTGGCAGTTTTAACAATGTCTTTAGCTGCCTGATCAAGAAGTTGATGATCGTAAGATTTCAACTTTATCTTGTAATCGATTTTTTTTGCAACCATTATTCCACCTTATTCTAATATTTCAGTTACGACACCGGCACCAACAGTTCTTCCACCTTCCCTTATTGCAAACCTTAACTCCTTCTCCATAGCAACCGGTGTTATCAA
>LGFX01000011.1 GCA_001508335.1 candidate division TA06 bacterium 32_111 | reverse complement strand
TTCCAAGAGATCAGAGAAATATTCCAAAAATAGGGTATACGGATGAGGATATCCTTTTGCTTCAGAGAGAGAGGGAAACGGATTATGAGTTTTATGTAAGTGGCAGTATCTCCTATTCCTGGGGCAGTAAGTTCAGAAATATTGATAGTTTTAGATTTTAAGTATACTTTATAGGTCAAAATATTGACTAAACTTTCAAAATGTGATAACCTTTAGAATTGGAAAATTAATAATAAAAAAATATTATAAGGAGGATTGATGAAACTTGATCTAAGATGGAGAGTTATAATAATTGTTATAATCCTTATCTTATCTTTATTTCAACTTTACTATACCTTCCGCTATTACACATTATCAGAAAAAGATAAGATCAATATGACTTATGAACAGATAAACAGTTTGAGAAATAGATCCCTTCATTTAGGGCTTGACCTTCAGGGTGGAATGAACCTTATACTTGAAGTTGACAAAACATCTTTGAGTAAAGAGGAGTCTGAGGGTGCTGTTGATAGAGCTCTTGAAATTTTGAAAAACAGAATAGACCAGTTTGGTGTAACCGAACCCCTTGTCGAAAAGCAGGGTTCAGACAGGATAAGTATCCAACTCCCGGGAGTTGTTGATAGAGAGAGAGCGAAAAATCTTATCGGTAAAACAGCACAACTCGAATTCAGAATAGTTGCAGAGAACACTTTCGTTCAGAAAGTTTTTGAAAATATAGATAAAAAACTTGAAGAGATGAATGATACGAGCCGTATCTCGACATTAGTTGATAACAATGGTGTTGATTTTATAGTTTACCCTGAAAATATATCCCTTATCAAAAATATCCTTTCTAAAGAAGAGATAAAAAATTTGATTCCTTCAGATTATATTTTTATGTGGGGAAAAGAAAAGAGCAGAGATGGTGTTAATCAGACTATACTATATCTTGTTGAAAAGAATCCTGTTTTGAAAGGGGATGCTATCCTTGATGCAAGGGCTGCTATAGGGACGAGTGATAATCCTTACGGTGTAAAGGTAGAACTTACCATGAACAAGAAAGCAAAAAATAAATGGGCATCAATAACGGGTTCCAACATAGGAAGAAGGATTGCTTTTTCACTCGATAGTGTTATAGTGTCAGCTCCAGTTGTCAGAGAGAGAATACCATCAGGAAACACCGAAATATCTATGGGAAATGCAACCATAAATGATGCAAAGGATCTTGCAGTTATCTTAAAAGCAGGCGCCTTACCTGCCCCTGTCAGAATAATTGAAGAAAGATCGGTTGGCCCAACTCTTGGAGGAGATTCCATCAGAAAAGGTATAAAATCACTAATTTATGGAACAATTATTGTGTTTATTTTTATGCTTATATACTATGGAGCATCTGGATTGATAGCTGATTTTGCTATGGTTTTTAACCTTGTAATTCTTCTTTCAGTTTTATCACTCTTTAGAGCAACACTCACACTTCCCGGTATGGCTGGTCTGATACTTCTTGTTGGAACAGCGATTGATGCTAACGTTTTGATATTCGAAAGGATAAGGGAAGAACTCGCTTCTGGAAAGACAATTAAAACAGCAATTTCAGCAGGTTATTCGAAAGCTTTTTCCACAATTTTTGATGCCAACCTCACATCTCTGGTTACAGCGATAATACTTTATTGGTTTGGAACAGGTCCAATAAAAGGTTTTGCTATTACACTCGGTATAGGTCTTGTTGTGAGTTTTTTCTCAGCAATTTTTGTAACAAGAGTTATCTTTGATATTGTAACTTCCAACCCTAATTTTAAAAAATTGTCCATATAGGAGGAACGATGAATTTTAAGAAGATAAATTTGTCAGAGATAAATTTTGTTGGTATAAGAAAGATAGCATACATTCTATCTTTGATTCTTGTTATTGTAAGTATTCTAACTATCCTTTTCAATAAAGGACTTAATCTTGGAATAGATTTTACAGGTGGAATTGTTCTACAGGTGCATTTTGAAAAGGATGTAAAGATTGGCCAAATCAGGGATGTTATGAGCTCTTTAGGTTATAAGAATGCTGTTATTCAAAAATATGGAACTGAGAAAGATTTTTTGATAAAGGTTCAGGAAAATTTTGAAAAGATTCAGGATACAACTGGACCTCTTGTAGTTGCTTTTTCAACCTATCCTAATCCAACAAAAGGGGAGAAGAATTTAACTGTAAAAGTGAAAGTTTACGATGAGAAATCTCCAATTAAAAATATTTTTATAAGATCCGACATTTTTAAGGAGTTAAAAGAGTTAACTCCAACAGATATCTATGACTCGAGAGAGGAGTTTGGAGTTTTGAATTTTTCAATAGATGATTTTAAAAAGGATTCAATTGTAACACTTTACGCTTTTGGAGTTGATAGAACAAACAATAAGGGTGTTGAAAAGGAGATAAAAATTTTTGTATGCTCTAAAAATGCTGATATAACAAAAGTTCAGATACTCTCCGAATGGCAGGATACTACATATAAATCTTCTTCAGAAGGTGTTGAACTCTCCCCAACTGAAAAGATAATAAGTTTTTTGAAAGAAAGATTTGTGGAGGAGAATCCAAGGATTGATAGGGAAGAGGTTGTTGGTGCTATAATGTCAAAAGAATTACAACTGAAATCTCTTTGGGTAATTCTACTTGGTCTTGCTGGAATTTTGATCTATGTCTGGATAAGGTTTACTTTCAGGTTTGGAGTAGCATCAGTTATAGCATTGTTCCATGATGTTATTATTACTCTCGGTCTTTTGACTATAACTGGAAGGGAGATGTCAGTTCAGATAATAGCAGCACTTTTAACCCTTATAGGTTATTCTATTAACGATTCAATAATAGTTTCCGATAGGATAAGAGAAAATTTAAAACTTATGAGAAAGGACAAGTTTATAACTATAGTAAACAGATCCTTAAATCAAATACTCCCAAGATCGTTGATAACATCTCTAACAACATTGTTCGTAGTTTTGATGCTCTTCCTATTCGGTGGAAAAGTTTTAAACGATTTTGCTTTTGCCTTACTTGTTGGTATAATTGTTGGAACATACTCTTCAGATTTTATAGTTGCTCCGATAGTTCTTGATTGGGAGATCAGGAAACCATCAAAGAAAAGGGGGTAATTATTATTGAGAAATTTGAAAAAACTTTTCTAAAAGGGGAACTCTTATTCAAGCAGGGAGATCCTCCAGATGAGGTCTATCTTGTAAAAAGTGGAAAGATTGAGGTTTTTGTTAATGAGGGGGAAAACAAGAAAAGGTTGAACATTGTAACTGAGGGTGAATTTTTGGGAGAGATGGCTATCATCGATGGAAGGCCAAGATCAGCATCAGCAGCTGCTCTTGAGGATTCAACTGTTATAATAATCGATAGAAAAACACTTTTAAAACAGATGGAAGTTGATCCTTTGCTTGGTGCTTTGATAACAACTCTTGTTAGAAGGTTAAGGGAGATGGATAGGAAACTATCAAGAACTTAAAAAGAGGTTAAAATGAAAAGAAAACTACTTTTTACCCTTGCCCTTTTTATTTATGTTGTTTTGTTCTCTCACAACCCTCTTATAACAGAACTTCTTGTTAATCCAAGTATTGGTGGAGATAGATCCGAATGGGTTGAAATATTCAACAAAAGTGATTCACCTATTCTTTTAGATGGCTGGAAGATTACTGATGGAGAGGGGGTTTGGACTATTCCTTCGAACAACTATTACCTTTATCCACAAGGTAAGATAACTTTTGCAATGTATGCTGATTCATTCTATAATCAGTACGGTTACTATCCTGATTTTGCAGCATACCCTGGAACTTCTGGAGTTAGGGCGTTAACAGTTTCAGGGAGTTTTGCTTTAGCAAATACAGGTGATCAGGTTTATCTTAAAAATAGCAACGATTCAATTATAGATTGTTTTGCTTACATAACAAAATATACTACAGCAAACCCTGAAAGTGTTTGGTATCCAATATCTGTAACACCTGTTACAGATGTATCCTACATAAGGTGGCCAGAGGATAGTGAAGGTGTTGAATATGCTGGTGAAGTTTCAGAATCTTTATCAACGGTCTGGAATAGCGCATCAGGACAAACAACAGTTGGACCTGATACCGGTGGTTTGAACTCTTCATTTTTCAGTTTGAAAAACCACGTGAGAACTCCAGCGTCCCCCACATTCCTTGATGATGTTGTTATCTCCTGTAACGCTTTTTCAGATACAAATGTTCAATATGTTAAGATTTTCTATTCAACTAACAATTTTTATTCAACAGATTCTATACTTATGGTAAAAACTGATGATTCAACCTATGTTGAAACTATACCTCCTTTCCCTGTTCATACTGACCTAAGGTATTATATAAAAGGTTATGACAGTAAAGATAGAACAAGATTTTTACCACCACTTGCTCCAGCAGAGTATTACAGATATATAGTTATAGACACTCTTGATACATTTTTTGATGTTCATTTCAACAAAACTGTTGAAGAAACTTTAGCAATATACAACATGGCTGAGGATACCTCAAAACTTGATCTTATATTGTGTGAATACATACATAGGGCTCAGAAAACTATTGACTGTTGTTTTTACGATTTTGATAGAAGGGTTGTTGCAGATTCTTTGGTTGCAGCACATAATAGGGGAGTGAATATAAGGTTTATTACCGATAAGGATAACAGAACTCTACCTGAAGTTGCTCAACTTGAAAGTGCTGGAATAAAAGTTATAGATGATGATTATCCTTTAACATACGCTGGTTCAAATATAATGCATAACAAATTCTGTATTATTGATACTTTTACAACTTTCACCGGATCCTGGAATATAACTGATAATGGTACTGAAAGTAATGCTAACAACTCAATAATTATAAAGGATAGACAGGTTGCTGAAAACTATACAAAAGAGTTCTCAGAGATGTGGGGTTCAGATACACCTACACCGGATTCAACAAAATCAAAATTTTCAACTCAGAAGAGTGATAACATAACACATACGTTTATAGTTGCAAATGACACAGTTGAAGTTTACATGTCACCTTCAGATGGTGTTGCCTCAAAGATTATAAACGCTATCTCAACTGCTGATAATTCTATTTATTTTTGCATATTTTCCTTTACTCATCAGGGCATCTGTGATGCTATGAAAACAGAATATGATGGTGGTGTTACAGTCAGAGGTGTTTTTGATGCTACATACTGGGATGCTGATTACTCAAAATCTTTAGATATGAGAGGGCTTCCTAACAGCACATCTACCAATAATCCATGGTCTCCACCAGCTGATGTTTTAAAAGATAATGTTTCAGGAAATTTATTACACCACAAATATATGTTGATAGATGCTGACCTTTGGAACTCAAATCCAATTGTTATAACTGGCTCATACAACTGGTCTAATTCTGCCGAAACAGGTAACGATGAGAATTGTGTTATTCTACATTCGAAATATTTTGCTGAAATGTTTTTACAGGAATTTGTTGCAAGATATCTTGAGGCTGGCGGAACTGCAAATTTTTCCATAGATACAAAACTTGAAAATATAAACATAAAAGCAAGAAGAGAAAAAGAGGATGTTATAATAGAGTATGATGTTGATGATCTTTACTTTTCGAAAGTTTTGATAGAATACATCGATAACAAAGTTTTTGAGAGTAAAAACAAAAAAGATATTTTCGTACATAAAAATAAAAATGGTGGGACATATGATTTGTACCTTTTAAGGACAAGCGGAGTTAAAAGAAAGATTGGTTCTGTGAATATAGATTCATTTGGAAAAGATTTTATTCTCCTATCATCATCATTTTACTGGTCAAAAAAGAATCCTTACAGAGTTTTTGTTGATGGAAGCGGAAGGTTAGAAGTTAGCGTTATAAACACTTTAGGGCAGAAAGTGTTAAGGAAAGATTTTAGATTGAAAGGTAAAAGTGAGATAAATTTGAATGAGGATCTACCGAAAGGGATATACTATATAAAATTTAAAAATGATGGAAAAGAAATTGTTGATAAAGTGATGAGGATAGAATGATAAAAGTATCAGTTTTATGTTCAGCTTACAATGAGGTTGAGAATGTTGAAGAACTTTTCAAAAGTTTCGATAGTTTCAATAAAAAACAAAAAAAAGAATGGGAACTTGTTTTCGTTGATGATGGTTCAAAGGATGGAACATACAGGAAAGCTTTAGATTCATCAAAAGGATTTCAAAATATAAAGGTTTTAAAACACAAAAGGAATCTTGGAAAAACAGCTGGTATTTTGACTGCTAAAGAGCATTCAGAAGGTAATATACTCGTAATCTACGATGCTGATATGCAGTACTCTTTTGATGATTGTTTGAAACTTGTTAAAAGGATAGAAGAGGATGATTATGATATCTGCACGGGATGGAAACAGGGGAAATACAAGAAAGCCTTTGTATCAAAAATTTACAACTTTCTTTCAAGAAGATTTTTTAAACTTCCCATTCATGATCAGAACGGTTTAAAAGCTTTAAAAAGAGATGTTCTCGATTCCATACATCTAAGAAGGGATTGGCATAGGTATATAGTATCACTTGCAATTGAAAAAGGTTTTTCTGTAACTGAGGAAAAAGTTACCCTCTATCCAAGAAAGTATGGTGTATCCAAATATTCAGGGTCTTTTAGAATACTTATAGGACTGTTTGATCTTTTGACTGTAAAATTTTTAACGACATTTTTAAAGAAACCTATGATCCTTTTTGGAATAAGTGGTGGTATTTTGGTGATTCTCGGTTTTTTAATAGGTCTTGTATCTTTTATATTAAGGTTTTTCTACGGTTTTGGATTTAGACCTTTGTTGTACCTTGTGATTCTTCTGATTCTTTCTGGTCTTTTGATGTTTATACTTGGTTTTGTTTCAGAACTAATATCTATAATAATAGAGGATATTGAAGAGTTGAAGAAAAAATTATGAAACTCTCAGTTATTATTCCTGTTTACAATGAAAAAGATTATATTTTGAAAATAATTGAAAAAGTAAAAAGTGTTCCTTTAGAAAAAGAGATAATAGTTGTTGATGATATGTCAAAAGATGGAACAAGGGAAATTTTAAAAAATCTCAACGATAAAGATATTATCGTAAAATTCCATGATAAGAATATTGGAAAGGCAGGTGCAATAAGAACAGGTCAAAAATATATTACAGGAGATATAGTTGTTATTCAGGATGCAGATCTTGAGTATGATCCTTTCGATTATATCAAACTTGTAAAACCCATTGTTGAAGGTAAGTATGTTGCATGTTATGGAAACAGGTTTTCAAAGGAAAATTTAAAAAAGATGACTTTTTTTCAGTTTATGGGAAATATGGTAATGACACTTTCAACATCATTTTTTTTAGGACAAAAAATAAATGACATGGAAACGTGCTACAAGGTTGTAAGAAGTGATTATTTCAAAAAGATAGATATAAGATCGAAAGGTTTTGGAATAGACCCTGAGATAACTATGAAGTTGAAAATGATGGGAGTCAGGATAAAGGAGATACCAATAAACTATCATCCGAGAAGTTATAAAGAAGGTAAGAAGATGAGGTTAAAAGATGCCATGAGAACTTTTTACACCATTTTAAAAATCGGCTTGTTTAACTGATATGAGATTACTCCATATTACAACCGCTTTTAAAAGAAGTAAAAATGATGTAATAACTCCATGGCTTGTTGATCTTCTTGTTGAACAATCAGAAAGTGATGAAGTTTTCGTTTTAACATCAGGTTATAAAAATGTTTCCAAAAGACAAAAGTATAGAAATATAAAAATTTTCAGGTTCAACTATGCTCCAAAACATCTTATGAAAATGACACATGATAGCACCATCATCGATTACCTTTCTTTCAACAAGAAATCTTTTGTTCTTATACCTCTATTTTTTATAACGGGAATTGTTGAAAATCTTAAAGTCGTCTTAAAAGAAAAGATAGATGTAATTTTTGTCCATTGGCCATTTCCCCTATTTTTTATAGCCTTTCCGGCAAAAATATTTTTTAGAAAGAAAATAGTTTCAGTTTTTTATGGTGCAGAGTTGAAACTTTTTAAAAAAAGTTTTTTTGGGAAAAAGTTTATCCTGCATAATATCCTGAAAAATTCTGATAAGATAGTTGCCATATCCTCTTATACAAAAAAACAGATCGAAGAGATTGTAAAGGATAAAGATATTAAAATAGAGATTATTCCATATGGAGTGAAGGTTGATGAAAAGATGAATTTTTCAGAAAAGGAAAAGTTTATACTTTTTGTTGGAAGACTAGTGGAAAGGAAGGGGGTAGAATATCTTATCAGAGCGTTAAAGTATGTTAGAGATGATTATAAACTTTACATCGTAGGTGATGGATATAAAAGAAGAGGACTTGAAGAACTTGTGAAAAAAGAGAAACTCTCAGAAAGAGTGAAATTTTTTGGTTTTGTAACAGATGATGTTCTTATAGAGTATTACAAAAAAAGCAAAATATTCGTTCTTCCAGCAGTACATGATAAAAGAGGTGATACTGAAGGTCTCGGAATGGTTCTTGTTGAAGCAATACTTAATGGAACAGTCTCTATTGGAACCTCTATAGGAGGTATAACAGATATAATAGAGGATGGGAAAAGTGGAATTTTAGTTAAAGAGAAGGATGAAAGGGAACTTGCAGAAAAAATAAATCTTCTTATTGAAAACAACGATCTTTACAAAAAATTGCAGTTTGAAGGTTACAAAATAATTAAAGAAAAATTTTCAATAGAAAAAGTTAACAAAAAATATTTAGAACTGGTTTATGAATAGAAAAGAAAAGATTCTAAATTTTATCATTATAGTAATTGTAGTTTTTGTTGTCTGTCTTATTTTTTACAAACTCTTAGGTTATATAAAACAGGTTAATTTTAAATCCATAAGATTCAACATCTATCTTATTTTGTCTTTTATGATGATACCATTCTGGTATTTTTTTATGTGTCTTGCTTTCAAAAGGATAGTGTTATCTTTAGGAAACGATGTTGACCTTTACACTCTGATGAGGATAATAGGGATTTCTATGTTTGGGAAATATATACCAGGTAAACTATGGTTTACTGTAGGTAGGATAGCACTTCTTGAAAGGGTCGGTGTTCCCAAAAAAAAATCTTTCACAGCTGTGGTTCTTGAGACATATCTACTACTTCTTTCAGGAGCATTTTTCTTTCTAATAAATATTTTTAAATTTGAAAATAATGTTTTGTATTCCATAATTTTAATAGTTGTAGTTCTCTTTTTACTTTTTCTTTCACTTCCAAAAATTTTTAAAAACATCATAAACATATTTTTAAAAATTTTTAAAAAGGAAAAGATAGATTTTAATATAAAGTTCAAAGAGTACATTTTTATAGTTTCCCTTTACTTTCTTGTATGGATATTTTCAGGTTTAGAATTCTATCTTCTCATATACTCTTTCACTTTAAAAACATACGATTTTGTTGGAATACTGAGTATATACCCAGCAAGTTGGGTTGTCGGTTTCTTGTCTTTTCTTATGCCTGCTGGGATAGGAGTCAGGGAAGGGATGATCTTTGTTCTTTTGAAAAGGTATACTGGAAACGAAATCGCTGCTGTAGGTTCTCTACTTTCAAGGATCCAGGTTACTTTGGGGGAACTTTTTTACCTTTTCTTTTTTATAGGTGATAAAAAGATATGGAGGAAAAATGAAAAAAGAGATTAAAAAGGATAAGATTTATATCATAATTCTTGCAATTTTACCTTTGATAATTTTTGGGAAAGTGCTTTTTACAGGAAAGATGCTTTTTGGAACAGATTGGGTTGTTGGAGAGTATATACAAAGGTATTTTGTG
This sequence comes from candidate division TA06 bacterium 32_111, assembly GCA_001508335.1. Taxonomy (GTDB): domain Bacteria; phylum Hydrothermota; class 32-111; order 32-111; family 32-111; genus 32-111. The sequence goes on along the minus strand of LGFX01000011.1, from coordinate 40,703 downwards.
CAGGAAAACATTATGAGCGGTAATTTTCCTTTGTGGAATCCTATGAAATTTGCTGGTATTCCGACAGGTGAAGGTTTTTTGGGAGATATTTTTTATCCTGTAACTCTTTTTCTAAAAATGTTTGTACCTATGTTTATACTTTGGACTTTGACTTTTGTTATTCATTCTTTTGTTGCTGGATTGGGAACATACCTTTTTGTAAGGGAACTGACAGAGGATAAAGAGATATCATTTTTTGGAAGTATAGCGTACATGTTTACAGGTATAATTTTAACCGAAACTTATGGCGGTCATGATGGAAGGGTTATAGTAATGTCATACCTCCCTCTCGTGCTATATTTTTTGTATATGGGATTCAGAAAAGAAAAATTCTTCTTTTATGGATTCGCAGGTGTATGTGCAGGTTTTATGTTTCTATCAGGTCATATTCAATCATCCTACTATGTTTTGCTTGTTTCACTTTTCTTCATATCCTATCTGCACATAGAAAGGGATTATAAAAACAGATTCAGAAATTGGACATATCTTATTTCGTTCATCCTTGGAGTTGTTTTTTCTTTTGTTAACAGATATTTTGGATTTTCGATATTCATACTTTCTGTAATGATAACACCTGTTATACTTGATAAAAATTACAATAAAAAAAGTTTAAAAGTTTACCTCTCACTTTTATTTTTTACTCTGATAACATTTCTTGTTTGCTCAGTCCAATACATTCCGATATTGAGATTTTTACCTTATGCTGCAAGAGGGATATCAAGAGATTACAACTATTCTATAAGTTGGGCTATGGGTTTTCCCGATATAATAGATATGTTCTTCCATGGTTTTTCCGGTGTTAACGTAGGTCAGTTGAACACTTACTGGGGTGAGAATCCCTTCAAATTACACCATTCCTACCCTGGAATAATAATTATGTTTCTTGGGGTTGCTGGTATTTTGAGAAGTAGAAAGAATTCTATTTTAAATTTCTTCACCATAACATTCTTTTTATCACTTATCATAGCGGTTGGTGGTAAAACACCATTCTTTAAATTTTTCTGGATGCTTTTCCCTTACTTTGATAAGTTCAGAGCACCTGAACTTATCATTTTTATAAGTATTTTTTCACTTGTGATCCTTGCGGTATTAAGCCTTAAAGATACCGATTTAAAATCTTTGAAAATCTCTATTATTCTTGTTACCTTTCTTGGTTTAACTATTATTCTTTTCCCATCTTTTTATGAGAATCTTTTTTCCAAAAACCTTTTCAACTCTTTTTCTGAAGGTGTCAAACAGATGAGGATTAACAACCTTAGATACTGTTTAAACAATGTTAAACTCACTGTTCTTTTCAATATTTTTGTTATACTTTTAGTTTTCTTCCTTTTAACCAAGTTCAAGAATATAAACAGAACTTATCTATTTCTGTCCTTGAGTTTATTCCAATTTTTAGAGATGTACTATTATTCAAAAGATTACATAGTATCAGTTCCAGCACCTGGTAAATATTATAAAAAGGATGAGATAGTTTCTGAGATTAAAAAGGATAAAAACCTTTTGAGAGTTTTTCCTATATCTTATGGAGAGAATGATTTTTTGAATCTCTATGGGATTCAAACTATTTCAGGAAACCATCCCAGTCCTTTCTATGAGTACCAGATATTCGTCAACAATCCGTCATCGGTTATGTTCAATCCCCAAACTCTGTTCGATAAGAAGAACAGGTTGAAACTGTTAAATGTTAGATACCTCATAACACCAAAGATACCTGCGGATACAACAGGTTATCCAAAATCAACGCAAGATATGATTTTGTTCTATCAGGCACTTTTTAGGAATATGGGTTTCGAGCCATACTTTTATGGAAAGGATTACATGCTCCATATATCAAAAGATTTTCTACCGAGATTTTTTGTAGTTGATTCTTTTGTCAAAGTTGATGATATAAATGGTGCCCTTTCAATAATAGATGGAAATGATTTTAATCCAAGAAAATACGCTATAGTTGAAAAGTCGGAAGTTGATCTTAAAAAAGTTGATGAGAGTTTGGCTTACAGGATAGATTCTATTGTTTACACACCTAACAAGGTTTCTCTTGTTGTTAAAACCAACAAAGAATCTATTCTTCTGATGTTGGATCAATATTACAAAGGATGGAATGTTAAGGTTAATGAAAAGAGCTCAAAACTTCTAAAAGTTGATGGAATTTTCAGAGGGGTTAAACTAACAAATGGAGTAAACAGGGTTGTCTTCTATTTCTCATCAACGCTGCAGATTCTTTCAGCATTTATCTCTCTTTTTGGGGTTATTCTCGTATTCTTAGTTTTTTATGTTGAAAGGAAAGTGATGTTGAATAAGAGATAAAACTTCTGTATAATAAATGTGAGGTTATATAATGAGAACACTTGTAATAATTCCAACATACAACGAGAAGGATAACATTGAAAAGATTATAAATGCGGTTTTAAATCAGCACGATTCTATTGACGTTCTTATCATTGATGATAATTCACCTGATAAAACGGCAGATATAGTGAAGAGGATGATGGAAAATTCCGAAAGGATAAACTTAATTGAAAGACCAAAGAAGTTGGGACTTGGAACAGCCTATGTTCTTGGATTCAAATATGCTATAGATAAAGGGTACGATTTTGTTTTTGAAATGGATGCCGATTTTTCCCATGATCCTGAAGATATAAAAAGGTTTCTAACTGAGATCCAGACAAACGATCTTGTTATTGGATCAAGGTACTGTAACGGTGTTAGTGTTGTAAACTGGCCTATGAAGAGACTTCTCCTTTCATATTTTGCAAACATATATGCAAAAGTTGTTACAGGTGTTCCAATAGATGATCTTACTGGTGGATTCAAATGTTATAGGGTTTCTTTCTTAAAAAAAATAGACCTTGCGAAGATAAAATCTGATGGGTACGCTTTTCAGATTGAGATAGATGTAAAAATTTATAGAAAGAACGGAAAGGTGAAAGAGATCCCTATAATTTTTAGAGATAGGGTTGATGGCTATTCCAAAATGAACAGAAAGATAATATGGGAAGCATTCTGGCTTGTCTGGAGATTAAGGATTTTAACTTTTTTGAAGAAGTTATGATAAGTGTAATAATTGTAACTTTCAATTCTGAAAAGTTTATTAGAAGTTGTATAAAAAGTGTTATCTCTTCTTTTATAAAAGAAAGTTATGAAATAATAGTCGTAGATAACTGTTCAAAAGATAATACAGTAAAAATAATGTATGAAGAGTTTAAAAAGGTAAGATTGATAAGGCTTACAAAAAACAAAGGTTTTGCATATGCTAACAATGTTGCTTTTGAAAGAAGCAAAGGAGAATACATAACCCTTCTGAATCCGGATACTATAGTAACTAAGGGGGCTTTTGAAAAGATGGCTGATTTCCTTTCAGAAAATGATGATGTTGGAATGGTTGGGGCAAAGTTGAAAAATTTTGATGGAAGTTTACAACTCTCATGCAGGAGATTTCCGAACTACCTCAACGTTTTCTTTGGTAGAAAATCTCTGATAAGAAATATTTTCCCAGATAATCCTATAAGTAGAGATTTCATGCTCGAAAATCTTGATTACGATAGGTTACAGGATGTTGATTGGATGATGGGTGCAGCGGTTATGATGAAAAGGGAAATTGTCGAAAGGATTGGACTTTTTGACGAGGATTATAAACTTTTTGTAGAGGATACGGATCTATGTTTCAGAATAAGAAAAGCAGGAAAAAGGGTAGTCTTTTTACCTGATGCTGTAGTTTTCCATTATCATGGAGCGAGCGTAAAAGAAGGTTTTTCGAAGGCACAGGTATACCATAACATAGGTATGTTCAACTTTTTCAAAAAAAATTTTATAAAGACTCCAATTTTAAAATCCATATTTTACTGTGGGATAATTATAAGGTTATATTTCGTTTTTCTTTTCTCTATTTTAGGGAAATTTTTCTCATATATTAAAGAGAAAGAAATTTAAAATAAGGGGAAAAAATGGAAAAAACAAGTGAAAGGTTGGACCCGGAAGTTTTAAGTAAAAATTTAGAGCATGCATCTCTTTTTGTTTTCCACAAGATGTCTTATGAACTTATAAAGGATTATGTGAAGGATAAAGTGGTTCTCGATTTTGGATGTGGGTATGGTTATGGAACAGATATTTTAAAAAAGTACGCTAAAAAAGTTGTAGGTGTTGATCTTTCTTCCGATGTAATAAAAGTTGCAAGGGAGAGTTACGGAAAGGATGGTATTGAATTCCTTGTTATAGATCAGCTTGAAAAGAAAGGGCTGATGTTTCAGGAGAAAAGTTTCGATGTCGTTGTTGCTTTTCAGGTTCTTGAACATATTAAAAGTATGGATATCTTTTTCAAAGAGATCAAAAGGATTTTAAAGGATGATGGACTCCTGATCTTAACTACTCCGAACTCCTACTTAAGGTTACTCCCATTTCAAACACCTTGGAACCATCACCATATAAGGGAATTTAACTATTTTGAACTTGATTCTGTTTTGGTAAGGTATTTTAACTCCTATAGGATTTTTGGAATTACATACACGGGTATACCACTCAAAGAGGAGATTGGTAGGGTAACCAAACTCAAAATATTCCTATATCCTTTCACAAATGTTTTTGTTCCAAACAGGTTGAAATTGAACATACTGAATTTTTTATGGGATGTTTTTAGGGGAAGGGATCTTTTTGGTAAAATTTTTAGAAAGAAGGAAAAAAGGATTTTGAATGAGGAAAAACTCTCTAAAAAAGTGATAATAACTGATGACCCAAGAAAAAAATGGCTGAGTTTTATAGCCTTATGTTATAAAAAATGAAAATAGGTGTAACAGGTAAATTCGGGACAGGTAAAACCACATTTTCTGAGTTCCTCTCAAAAGGGAAAATAAAGATAATTTATGGAGATGAACTTGGTAAAGAACTTTTGAAAGAGAATCAAAAAGAGATATTTGCATACCTTAACTTGAAGCATGATCAAAATTATCTTGAAAGGTTGAAAGAGAGTATAACGAAAGATGAAAACATATTTGTTAAATACAACAACTGGATGTATACCCATCTTCCAGATTACATAATTGGAGTCTGCGAGAAGTATGATGATGTCATCCTTGATGCTGCACTTATACTCGAATGGCAGATAGATTATTATTTTGATACTTTAATTCTAATAAAGGATGGAGATTTTGAAGAGAGGTTCAGAAGGGTTTTTGAAAAGAAGGGAGGAGCGGATAGAGAACTTTACAAACTCCTCGATAAATACCAGTGGACGGATGAAAAGAAAACACTTTTCTGTGATTTCGTTGTAGAAAACAACGGTTCTTTAGAACATTTAAAAAAGAGTGCAGATGAGATTTTTAATAAAATATTTTCTTCTTAGTTTGATCATTCTCTTTAATATTAAATTTTTTTGTTTAGATTTTGATGCAAAATACGCATTTTCCCTATTAGAAAAGCAGGTATCTTTTGGTCCAAGGGTTCCAGGTAGCAAAGCCCATAAGAAAACTGTAAATTTTATACTTGATTTTTTGAAAGAATATGTTGACACTGTTTATGTCCAGAAATTTTCAAAAAGAGTTTCATATTCAAAAAAAGATGTAGAATTTTATAATATTGTTGGGATCTTGAACAAAGATAAAGAGGAAAATATAATGCTTTTTTCCCATTTTGATTCAAGACCTTTTTCTAACAAAAAGGGAAAACCAACACCTGGAGCCAACGATGGGGCATCCTCAACAGCCCTTCTACTCTACCTTGCAAAATATTTTAAAGAGAATGGTTTTAAAGAGAGAATAGATTTCGTTTTTTTCGATGGTGAGGATGGGGGAAGTATAACTCACCCGGATGAATGGTTTATAGGTTCAAAATATTTTTCTGAAAATTATTCCGGTAACATCCCTAAAATCGCTATACTTGTCGACATGATAGGTGATAGGGACCTGAACATAAAAAGGGAAATCAATTCTGAAATCGTCAACTCTAAACTATATGACAAAATTTTTGAAAAAGCAAAAAAATTGGGTAAAAAAAGTTTTATCAATAGACTTGGTTTTTTTGTTGAGGATGATCACATTCCCTTGAATAAAAAAGGTTTTAAATGTGTTGATATTATAGATATAGAATACAAATATTGGCATACTACAGATGATACTCCAGATAAATGCAGTGAGGAGAGTTTAAGGGATGTTGGGGAGGTTTTGATTGAAACAGTATATGACAGATAGATTGTTTTTCCTTCTTTCACTTCTTATACTTTTTTTATCTTTTTCACTCTATTTTTTTGATCAAAAGGTTGAAAATAAAAAGGCTCTCTATGAAGAGGTAAATTTAGAAAGTAGAAAAAATTCATTTGAAAAATATGAATTAAACAGTGTAACTTTTGAACAACTTGTCGGAATACCCGGTATAGGAGAAAAAACTGCGGAAAAGATTTTAAAATCAAGAGATAGTTTGGGGGGTTTTAAAAAAATTGAAGATCTACTTGTTGTTCACGGAATAAATAAAAAAAAGTTAGAAAATTTAAAAGAGTATCTTTATGTTGATGAAAGTAGATAGAGTCGATTTTAACTTTTACGAAACAGAGTGCAAAAATTTTTTTGGCTACAATGTTTTCGTTTCAAAAGATTATCTTGAAACTTTTTCAGGATTAAAAAACATAAAAATTTTCTCTATCTCTTCTGAAGATGGAATAGAGGCTTTTTTCCCTGTAAATGAGAAAAAAACTCCTTTTGGGAAATTTTTTCTAACTCCACAGTTTACACAGTATTTCAACATTATTCTAAAAAGTTATCCAAAAGATGAGAAGGGAAAATTTTACAGATACAGAGATGTTATATCAACATATTCCAATTTTTTGAAAAAGAACTATGTTTACTTTTCATTACCTTTGCATTACGCTTTTGAGGATGTTAGATTTTTCAGATGGAACGGGCTTAAAACTGAACCTTTCTATACCTATATAGTTGAAAGTTTTAAAGAAAGGGAAAGTTCGAAAATTGAGGATTTAAAGATAGACAATGATGCGAAAAAACTTTTTAGAGGTTATAAAGAATCTTACAAAGGTAAACTCCCAATATCTGAAAAAGATTTCATATATATAGTTGAATCTTTAAAAGAGAAAGGAATTTTAAAGATTTTTTCAAACTCTAAAGCTGAAATTGCTGTTCTTTTTGATGATTTTAATAAGGTATCTTATTTATACATAATAACTGGAAAGGACACATACTTTTTGATAGAACAGATATTTCAAGAAGGGTATTTTAAAGGTTACAGTGTTGATCTTCTGGGTGCCAACACCGAAAGGATAGCAAAATATAAAAGTAAGTTGAAAGGGGTATTGAAACTCTATTTTAAAGTAGGGAAAAAATATGTTATCCTTTGATGATAGAAGAAAAGTAAAAAAAGAAAATTTTGAAACCTTAAAAAAAAATTTTTTACTCGCTTGTTGTACTGTAGAACTACCTCAATCAAAAAATAGAATAATTTACACAGATTCTATCGAAAAGGTAGAAAAAAATGTTGTCTATATTTTAGAGGACAAAAAACTTTATGATGGTTTTATAGATAGAATAGATAATATAGAGGGAAATTCTATTATAAACAAAATTGAACTTGATCTAAAGGATTATGACTCCAAACTTTTCTATTACCATGCTGATTCTATAGTATTGAAATTCGATCCATTCGCTCTGATTTATTCATCAATCTTTAAAGAGTTTCAGTTTAAGGATAGAGAAATTTTCTCGAGTGTTAAGGAATTAAGGGAAAAGAGTTTCGTTGAAAAAATTTTAATAGATGTTGGAAAAACTTTAAAGGAATTTTTTTTAAAAAGAAATGGTTTTTATATTGAGGTAGAAAGGAAAGAACCTCTTTTTCTTTTAACTTTTGATATTGATAGGGTAAAATATTTTGGTTGGAAAAAGGATATTTACTATAATTTAAAAAATATTTTAATCAAAGATAAAATATCAACAAAATATTTGGATTTAAAAAAAATTTATAGGGACAGAGATCCATGGGACAGGATAGATCAGATCGTTGAAATACTGAAAGATAATAGATTGCAAGGGAATTTTTATATTTTTTCAAAAAAGAGGGATATTTTCACATCAAGGTACGATCACAAAGTTTCAAAAAGTTTACATGCAAAACTTGAACAGAATTACAATGTGGGTTTACATCTATCTTTTGAATCATTTTCGGATGAAGGGATGTTGAAAATGGAGATAGAAAAATTTAAGAGTATAACAAAAAAAGAGATTATTGATGTTAGGTTTCATTTTTTAAACAGGTTAAACGAAAAACATGTAAAAATTTTTAAAGATATGAATGTAAGAACAGATTCATCAATAGGTGACAGAAAAAAGACATCCTTTTTGACAGGATTTTCCAATCCTTTTTTCCTTGATGAAAACATTTTAGAGTTACCCGTTATATCTATGGATAGTGCTTTAAATCTTGAAGAGATGAAAGGGGAAAAGTACGATAAAGTTATAGATGAAATTTTGAAAGAGGTTGAAAATGTTAAGGGGGTTTTCAATTTCATCTTCCATCCTTCAAGTTTGGATGATAACACATATCCTGGTTACTCTAAATACCTTTTCGAAGTTATCAGAAAAACAAGGGAGAAAAATTTTAAAACAGTTTCTATAGAAAAACTTTATGGAATGTTAAAGTCAAGAATTGAGATCTTAAAAGTGGTTGATGGGAATTTTTTTCTTGACACTTTATCAGATTATACTTTAAAATTCTATAATAGAGATAATGTGTTTATTGAAAAAAAATTTAAAATGGATATAAAGGAGGTTATATGAAAAAAAATGTCATTCTGATCCTTGTTTCAAACAGAAGCAAATCTGCTATTAAAGTTCAGCAAACTTTAACAAAGTACGGTTGTATAATAAAGACGAGGCTTGGAATACATGATGGTGTTGAAAACAAATGTTCCGAATGTGGACTTATGATTGTAGAACTTGCTGGAACTGATAAAGAGGGTAAGGAACTCTTTTCCGCTTTACAAAAGATTAATGGTGTTACAGCAAAGATGATCAGTTTGAAATTGAAAGTTTAATCTTCTCTGTGTTCATTCTGGATTTTTAAAAACTCGTCGATATTTGAAAGAAAAACATTAACTATCCTTTCATCGAACTGTCTATTTTTTTGACTTTCTATCTCACCTAATATTTTATCGAGTGGCCATGGATCCTTGTATGGCCTTTTGGTTGAGAGAGCATCGAAAACATCAGCGATGGCAACTATTCTTCCTTCAACAGGTATCTCCTCTCCCTTTTTCCCGTTGGGGTAACCTGTTCCATCATACCTTTCATGGTGGTTTAAAGCGATGGAGGCTGCAAAATTTATCAATTTCTCTGTTGAACCAGAAAGAATCTCATAACCCATAGTTGTATGTTTTTTCATTATTACCCATTCTTCCGGTGTAAGTTTAGCAGGTTTTGTGAGAATCGCATCAGGAATTCCAAGTTTTCCTATATCATGTAAAGGTGAAGAGTAAAGTATCAATTCACAGAACTCCTCACTAAAACCTAATTTCTGTGCCAGAAGTTCAGAGTATCTACTTATCCTTTTTATGTGTGCTCCCGTATCTGTGTCCTTATATTCAGCGGCAACGGAAAGTCTATATATCGTTTCAAGGTATGCTCTTTTAATATTCTCTTTCAGTTGAACATTCTTTATAGAAACTGCAGCTATCGATGCAAAAGATTCTACGATTTTCTCTATCTCTTTCGAATATTGTGTGATTTTACCATTTTCATCTTTAGAGTTTATAAGTTGTAAAACACCTATAACCTCATTCTCGTTGTCTATCATGGGAATAGTTAACATGGATTTGGTTCTGTAATTGTTCTTCTTGTCAAATTCATCGTTGAATGAGAAAGGAAACTCTTTTGAAAGGGAATAAACGTCTTCAATGTTAATTATCTTTTTCGTAAAAGCTGCGTAACCTGCTATTGAACTTTTATCTATGTTTATAGGGTACGATTTAAATTGTCTATGTATATCTTTTAGTGTATCGTTCTGTGTGATCAAAAATATGAGTTTATTATTTTTTTTTAAATATAAAGATCCTGCATCAGAATTCGTTATCTCTCTCGCTTTTTCTAAAACAATATCTAAAAGTTGGTTTAGATTTGGAATAGCACTTATCATTATTGAAATTTCGATAAGTTCTTTAAGTATCTCTTTTTGATCAACTTTCATATTTTAATATTAACTCTAACGATACTTATGTCAAGTTTAAAAGAGGTAAAATGAACTTTGCAAAATAAAAACTATTTTTTGATTACTCGAAAAGTAGTATCTTTACATCGAATCTGTTTTGAAATGTTGAAAAACCATTCTGGTTCAAAATTTTTAAAAGGTCATCTTTATCTTTTCTGTTAAAAGTTTTAAAGGGGGATCCTTTTCTTCCATCACCCTCAAAGTATTTAAAATCAACCTGAGAGATTTTATATTCTTTTCCTTTTAGTATTGATAAAAGGTAATCTATATCTTCATCCTCTCTAAAAAATTCAAAAGTTGAAGGATAGGATGAATCAGGATTATTTGAGAAGAAAAGAAAATATATTTTGTCTTTATTTGGTTTTACAATTTTGGAAAATCTTTCAAAATCACCATTTTTGATGAGAAACTCCTTTGAATTTTCAATCTTATTTAAAGATGTTTCTTTTAAAAATTTTGAGAATAGGCCAATCTTTTGTTTATAAAAATCTTTTTCGAATTTTTCTTTTGTGTCAGTTTTATTATAGTAGTATGCATAAAAGATTGTTCCATTTGCACCCATAATGTAGGGGGCAAAAAATCTCCATTTCAACTTTTCAAAAGGTTTATCCATGTATTTTACGTCAAGGTACGCATCTGCAACATAAAGTATTTTTTTGGAGTTTTTCTTTGCAAAATCGTATATCTTTTTAAATCTTTTCGGGAAAAAACGATCGTAAAGGTAGTCGTCAAACATTATAAAATCGCTCTTTAAAAGAAGAGATGTGTCATCAAACATTATCATCTTTAGTTTATCATCGTTTTTGTAATCATAAAATTGTGCTGAATGCAGAATGAAGGGGATCAGATTTTTTTCTTTAATATACTCCGATACCATGTCAACATAGAAAACGGTAGTCTCCTCTTTTTTCTTTAAAAGGTTATCTTTATATAATGAACTATTATAATCGAAAAACCATCTATCAAGGTTAATGATACTTTTTGCTTCTATCTCATCCTCAACATAGAATCCCAGAATTCTTTCGTCATTTAGAGATGAAAACTTATCTATAAGGTATTTTAACTCTTCCAATTTCTTTTGATTTTTATAGGAAAAACTGAAGTTCCCTAAGTACGCATCTTTTAAAATTATCTTAAGACCCTTCACTTCGTAATTTTCAATTTTCAACTTGTCCTTTAAAAAATCTTTCAAATTAAACTGAAATGTTTTCCATAAAGTGTCATTTTTTGTTTCAAAGGGGATACTTAGAATATATCTTTTCTTCTCTTCTTCTTTAATTTTTATCTTTTTATCACCTGAAAATTTTTTAAGGTTGAAATCAGTTCTTATAAAGTTTTTATACTTTTTATCCAAATGGGAGCAGTTTTTGTTACCAACTATGAACCAGAATCTTCTATCTTCATAACTAATATTAAAAATAATATTTATATATGAGTTTTCATTCAAAAGTTTATACGATAAGCCGAAAATATCAAAATAGATGTTTACAGCAGAATTTGAATTTAAGTTGAACACCTTTTTGCTATCTATTTCAAGTATTATCCTTTCATCTTTTTTAAGATTTTTAACTTTTAAAACACCATAGGTTGGTAAATTTTTATCCCAGAATGTTGATATATACTTTTTTACTTCATTTTCATCCAAACTAAAATTTTTTTTGTTTTTAACGAGAAAAACTTTTGAATATTTTAAAATATCAACTTTGTTGGAATCAGAGTTGAAAAAAGAAAAAAGATTCCTTGAAAATGTTGAATAGGCTGGAAGTGAAACTATAACATGCTTTTTATGGGGTAATTTCAAAAGTGGCTGAAAATCTAAGGGATCTTTCTGTTTAAAATCCTTTTCCCTGTTGTAAAGGGAATACTGTATAAAAATGTCGTAGTAATCTGAATAAGAATCTTTGTAATAACCATCATCAAGTTTTAGAAAAGATTTTGATATCTTTTCATCGGGGTTTAGATACCAGCCAACAAGGTAAGTGTTTAAACTATCTGAAAAGAGGTTTAAATTTGTTAAAAATAAAACACAAATGATAAAAAAAATCATAAAAAATTTTTCTTAAAATATTGAACCATAATCAGAATATCATTTTTATCAACTATTATCATTCTTCTAAAACTTTTTTTGTAATGGTTTAGGAAGAAAAGAAGTATAATCATCGCATTGAATGTGTAAGAGAAAAGTGATGCGAAGGATGCTCCAACTATTTTTAATCTTGGAATGAGAATGATATTCAAAAGAACGTTACAAATTACACTTAATACTGAAGCAAAAAGTTGTATTTTTATAATTCCATCTCCGGAAAGTTCAGATGAAAGCATTTTTGCATAACCACTTGCAAGTATCCCGGGAGCCAGAATGATCATAGGAATTATAGATTCTTTGTAAGCGGGAGAATATAAAAGCATTACTAAAGGATATGCTAACAAAACAACTAAAATGGAAACCAAAATGTTTATACTGTTTACAACTCTCATTGAAAATTCAATATTATCTTTTACCTCACTGTTTACCTTTAAAGCGAAATTAACAAGTGATGTTGATTGGGATAATAATCTTGTCTTTTCAATTATAAAGACCGCAACAGAGTACCAACCAAGATATTCAGGTTTCAAAAAAAATGATATCAAAAACATATCTATCCTATAATTTAAAAAAGACATCAGGTTTGCAATGTAGATGAAAAAACTGTATTTTGTAATTGAGAGAACTTCCTTGAAGTTTGGAAGTTGAAATTTGAATGGGAAAAGAAAGTATATTGAAAGTAAAAGAGGTATGAAAAAGGAAAGGAAGTATACGAAAGAAACATTTAAAGGAGTTAAAGTTACCTTAGTAATTACAAAAGCGAGTAGTAAAGTTATTTCGATGAAAATTGGTAGAGTCCTGATTATGTTGAAAAGTTTTATTTTAAGTGTTCCAAGGTATATTCCGAGTGTGAATTTTGAGGATATCTGAACGAAAAATAGCATCGGGATGATAAAGTAACCTCTCTGATCGTTATTGAAATGCAAAAGAAAGAATGTTGAAAATGTTGAGAAAAAAAGAAAAATGAAGGTTAGAAGAAGTGAGAAACTTTTCCATTTATCTGTGGATATTGAGATCTTTTTACCTGAGTAGAATGAAAGTCCTGTAGAGAATCCGAATTCTAAAACCATAGATAAAGTAGAGGAAACGAGTATTATAAAAGCATAATAGCCTTTATTAACAGGACCAAGCCCCCTGTTTATTATTATAGTTGTTCCTATACCTATTATTAAAATAACAATTTCACTTACGAATGTAAAGAGCGATTTTTTAAACATTTTTTAACCTTTCCTTTATGAAATAAAGTTCCTTCTCCATCCTTTCATCCCATGATTTTATATAGTTTTTTTTAAACTCTTTAAGTCTCTCTTTTATCAAAATCAATTCTTTTTCATCATTATTCTTCAGTAAGTGTAGATAATTTTTCGCTACTTCAACCATCTTTTCTACATCATCATAACAAAAAATGTAATCGTTTAAAAAATCGATATTGAATCCCCTTTTCAAACTTAAAACTGGAGTGTTATTTTTAATACTTTCAAGTACAGGATTGTTTAAAGAAGATAGAATGTTGAAAGATAAAAAAAGATCTGAAATTTGATAGTATCTATAAGTTTGACCCTGTGGAACATATCTTATATACCTGTAATCTATCTTTTTAGAGTTCAAAAATTCTAAAAGAACTTCTCTCTCCTCTCCATCTCCAATCACAAGAAATGTAACATTATCCCTTTCCTTAAAATTCTTCAAAAAATCGATAAAAAATGTTATACCTTTAAGTTTTGTTATCCTATTTAAAAAAAGAAATAAAGGTTTATCTTTTCTGATATTCAAAGAATTCTTTAAATCACCTTTTTCCTTTTCGGTAAGAATAGGATAATCATCAACTCCATTCATCAAAAATAAAATTTTCTCTTTTTTAACACCCCTTTTCAACGCAACAAGGTCTCCTGCGGTTCCATCATTTACAAGTATATAACCAGAGAAGTTCATCCTGAAAGGGATAAGATTTTCTTCGAATCTGTAAAAGCCACCATTTGCAATATATTTGTATGTATCCACAAGTCCATAATATCTAACGAATATTGGTTTTTTTCTTTGAAAGAGAAAATACGCTGTCAAAGGCATGTACTGTAGATGTGCATAAATCAAATTTGGATTGAAATTTTTAACAATCCTTTTTATTTTAAAGGTGTATATAAAAGAAAAGTACAAAAATCTTGATTTGTTAAAAAGATGATAAGATTTTAAAATCTTTTGCTTTAAAAAGATTTGAGGTACCTTTATTGAAACTATCTCGCAACTGTTAAAAATTTTATTAACAGAATTTTTATCTGATGGATAAATGTATAGTTGAGAGAATCCTCTATCATCATAGTATTTTAAGGTTTTCATAACGGATGGCATACCTGACCCTTCTCCAATAACCCAAACTGGTATAGTTGAAAGGTGAAGTATATTTTTCAGACTAATCTCCTATAATTTTATTATAGATTTTTAAACCCTTTTGAAAACATTTTTCCTTATCAAAATTTTCTTCAGCAAATTTTTTCATTTGGTTACCAATATTTTTTAAAGTATTTCTATCATTATAAAAATAGAGAATTTTTTCATACAACTCTTTACATTCAAAAGTTTTTAAAGATGTTTTAAAATCTTTGTTTTCAAAAAACTCTATCATCGGTTCTATCTCTTGATATATAACAGTTTTCCCACATATCATAGCCTCTTTAACTGATACAGGGTTACCATCCCTTGTTGAGAGTGATAGAGTGATATCTGAACTTTTTATGAGTGAAATAAATTTTTCTTTTGAGAGATTTTCTAAAATTTTTACAAAAGGTAAATCCTTACATTTCTCTTTAATCATATTAAAATATGGTGAATCATCACCCTTTACAAGAATAAGCTTGATATTGCTAAATTTTTGGTTTAAATCTTTAACAACATCTATGATCCTTTCTATTTGAAAAATATCTCTTATAAACCTTAAATTCAAGATAATGAAATCATCATCCGAAAATCCCAACTCCCTTCTATCCATTTTTTTTACACTTTCAACAAAATTACTGTCAACTCCCCATATAAGAATTTCTGAGTTTTCAATATCGTATTTAAAAAAACTTTTCAAATGTTTTCCAGCAAAAGTTATGAAATCCGCATCTTTTATGGAAAGATCTGCTAAGGATTTGAAAATTAAATTGGAGTTTTTGTAATCTTTTGTAATATCGCTTCCCCAAAAAGAGATAACAGTTTTTTTGCGATCGAAAAGAGTTAAAATTCCATAAGGGAAAAGGTAGTGAGCATGAACTATATCGGGAGAAATACTTTTTATAATTCTCTTTACCTCGAAGTAACTTTTTAAAAGGTTAATTTTATAGAATGGAAAAGAAAAATCTATAAAAAAACTGTTTTTAACAGGTTTAAAATCTTTTTTTAGAGAAATATAAAAAATTTCAAACCTTTCTTGTTTGTTCAGAAATTCTATCCATTCAACAGTATGTGCTGATTCAGGTGGTGCTATTATCAGAACTTTCTTTTTCATATTTTACCACCTTTAAAAATGAATAAACTATACCTAAAAAGATGTAATAGATTATCAAAGGATCGTTTGTAAGGAACCTTTCGTTGTTTAAATGTGCCCTTGGACCTTCAGATACCGTTCCCATAAAAAAGAATGAAAGAATTGAAATGAAAAATGTTATTGAAAGTTTTTTTAACGTTCCAGAGGATCTTAAAAATAGGTTGAAAAGAGAGTACAAAAGGTATCCGTTAAGAAATAAAAAACCAAAAATTGCTATTATTCCATATTCTATTGTAAGCCCTAACATAAGGTTATGTGAATGCAGAACGAGTTGTTCCGGGAAAGCACCAAAATTCCTCCATAATTTAGGAAACTGGTTTCCACCGATACCTAAGGGGTTTTGAGGAATCTGCTCTAAGGAGAGTTTCCATGCGTTCACCCTTATCAGTGTGCTGAACTCTGTAACTTTTGCTCTTGTGAAGATGTTGAAAAATCTTGAAATTACGTTAAAAAGAAGTCCAAAAGTCAATGCCCCTATACCACCTGAAATGTAAAAAAGTATTGCAACATTTTTTCTAAAATCTTTTACTAAAATGAAAAAAAGAATGTATATAAGAACGAGTGATAAAAGTCCACCTCTACTTATTGTCATAAGTAATGAAAGGTTTATGAAGATGAAGAAGATAAAGAATAAAATTTTTTTATTTCCCTTCTCTTCGTTAAGAAAATAAAAAGTCAAAGGGATAAAAATTAAAGATGTCGCTGCATAAACATTTGGTCCTATAAAGTTGAAGGATGCTCTGTTTAGAAAGAGTTCAAAAAGATCAAATTTTGTTAAAATGTTTAAAAATCCTGAAATTGTGTTAAGGAAAAATGAAAGTAAAAAGAAAATAAGAATTTTTTTTATCTCTTCTAAACTTCTGAAAGTGTTTGAAAAAATGAAAAATAAAAAGAATGGAATAAGAAACGCAAAAATCGCTGAGAAGAAAGAAACAACTCTATCTCCACCAACTACGCTCTCCGTTAAGAGTGATGATACTATTCCTCCCGTAAGCATAAATAAGAATGAAAAGTTCAATAAAAAATCTTTGATATCACTTTTTTTTGGAAATTTACCCTCTATGAAGATTTTTGTCAATCCAACGAGGATGAAAAAAATAACGGAAAGAGTTATTGGATGGAATTTTATACTGAAAATTTCAAAATAGAACCTTGTGACATTCAACCTTAAAAAAAATGGTAACGTTACAATATAAAGTAAACAGAAATCTTTCAGAGAAAAGAAAAGGGAAATTATAGTCAGAAACAAAACAACTATGAAGGATGCTGATAAAATGAAACCTCTCTTACTACCAAAAATGTTGTATCCAAACAATAAAAAGAGTATTAAACCTGTAACAAAAAAAGAAAATAAAAAAATAAGGAAAAGATTTTCAAATATCTTTTCTTTTTTGGAATGGATCATAAAAAATCAATTTTAAATTTTTATAAAGTTCGTTTCTTTCCTCATCCTCAAGGTTGGTTTCAAGATAATATTTTATACCGAAAAAAAACAGTTCAAGGATGAAAACGAGAAGAAAAGATATTATAACTATCTCTTTCTTTGGCGGGAAACTTTTCAATGTTGGAACGGTTGCAACATCAACGAAGAAAACATTATCCTGTGGTTTTTCAAGATTACTTTTTATAAGGTTCAACTGTCCGAGAAGTTCATTCTTTATTCTTAAAGCGACCTCTAAATCTATTTTAAGTTCAGTGTATTTAACAACCTCTTCTGGTTTTTCATAAATAGTCGAAGATATAGAATCAACAGATTTTTCAAGTTCTCTTATTTTTAAAAATTTATTTTTAAGAGCTAAAGATGTATCAGGTAAGGAATATTTCATCTTGTAAAATTCTGATTTTTCTTTTATAAGTTCGTCGTAGAGAGAAACCATTGAAGGAGTTTTCTGTTGAACAGAGAACTCAACACCTAAGGATCTGTTTCTTTTTAACCAATCGTTCAACCTGTTGGAAAGATCTTCAACTATGGTTAACTGTTTCTGGTAAAGATCCTGATAGATTTTTAAATTTTCCTGTTGTTTCTGAATATTTATTAGGTTTATCTGTTTTTTAAGATAGTGTATATAATCGTTACAAAGATCTCTTGCAAATTGTGGATCCCTATCTGTGAAAGAAACTGTTAACATTTCAGAAGCACCTATATCAAATTTTGTCAACCTTTTGACTTTCATCCTCGTTTGCTCAACAGTTTTCATGTGATATCTTTTTTGGAGATCATATTTTTGAATAAGAGAATCTATTACAGAGTTGCTTCTCAAAATATCTATATAAAGGTCAACACTCTGAGCGGAGAAACCGCTCAGATCCATGAAACTCCCAGCCATTTTTGAGATTGAAGTTAAGGACGATAGAAGTGATTGGCTACTACCAGATGGAGGTGTCAAAGATACTGAAGATGTGAACTGCTGGGGTAGTAGAAATGCTATCGTAGTTGAGATAATAAATGTTAGTATCAGCGAAACAATTATAGTTTTTCTATTTTTTATAAGGTATATAAAAAATTTAATGGTGTCCTTCATCATTCCTCCAAAAAATCACTTTAAAATATTAGATATATAAACATATATCATTATCGAGTTCATTATCACGGAAACAAAATATGTCATATCTTTTAAATTCGTGGCTATAGATTTACCAACTATAATTATGTCGTAAGGTTCAACCTTTCCATTTTTCTTTTTACCATTTTTATCAAGATGTTTAACGTTCCTTAAATCTCCATCTATTGTTGGACCCTGGGCTAAAGATATGTAATCGTTAATAGTGAAATCTGGATTGTATGGGAACAAACCACCACTCGCAACCTGTCCAACAACAGAAACTGTTTGTGGTTTTAAGTATATTCTATCTCCCGGATATACAGTATCAAATGGGGACACCTTTTCAAGGTTATTTTTACCATTCCTTATGGTATATATGGTTAAGTTGGAGTCGAGTGTTGTAAGGTAACTTGTTTGAACATGTGAAATGTAATAAAGGAAGTTTTTACCCCATTCAAAATTCACAAATCTTGTTGAATCGAGAGTTGTGGATATGTTCACATAAGTGTGTGAACCATAATATTTAACATTCAAAATCACAGTATCAACAAGAAACTCTCTTCTGTAAGTTCTGTATATAGAATCCTCGAACTCTTTTCTTGTAAGATTTTTATAGTTTACAACTTTCCAGTTAGTATAGTATGTTTGAGTTTTTAAATCAAAGATTCCGCTTTTTGTTGTTGATGGAACCATTAGAACAAAAGAACCATCTTCAAGAGTAGTTGTTGTGTAAGTGAAAGAGTTGACTCCTTTTCTATCTACAACATAAACTTCAACCGAGTCCCCGATACCGAAAATATAATTTTCTGTTGAAGGTATTGAAGGGTATAAAAAGATTGTAGAAATTAAGATTGAAAACAACAAAAAAACTCTCATAAATTCTCCTTAAGATTAAAAAATTATTATATAGTTTAAATCTTTTCAGTCAATAAATTTGAGTTGAAAATTTTAAAAAAAGTTTTAAAATTTAAATATGAAAAATAAAGTTTACATCTTTTTTTTACTTTTTTTATTATTTTTTCTTTTGGGATGTAAAACTGATAAAGAAGTTTCAGAAAAAAAAGAGTTAGAAGTTTTTTCAGATTTTGAAAATTATTCGTTAATTCCTGAAAAATTTTCCTACAAAGGTGGCAACATCTCTCCAGTTGTAAGGATCAGAAATATACCTTCTGAAACTAAATCTTTGGTTCTAATAGTTGAGGATCCTGATGCTCCATTCAAAAAATTCATTCACTGGATACTTTTCAACATTCCTCCATTTGATTCTATTATTACTGAAGGAATTTCTAAAAATTCTTTTAAACTTGAAGATGGTATTTTACAGGGGTTAAACTCTTTAGGTGAGTACACCTATTTTGGGCCAAACCCACCTTCTGGAACGCATAGATATTTTTTTAAAGTTTATGCTATAGATACTTTTCTTTTAGAAGATTCAACATTAACCTATGAAAATATTCTTAAAATGATTGAAAATCATATAATTTCTTACGGTGAACTTGTTGGGAAATATTCTAAAAAATGATTTTTCTGTTGACTGTTATAAAATTTTTTCGTAAAATTTATCTTTTAAAGGGGGAAATTCTATGTGGAAAAGGTTAGGAGATCTTCTTATAGATGAGGGATTAATTACTAAAGACCAACTAAACCAAGCATTATCACAGCAGAAAGAGAATGGAGGAAGGTTGGGGACAATTCTTGTTCAGATGGGCTTTGTAACAGATGACCAAATTTCAAAAGCCTTAGGAAAACAGTACAATGTTGGTGTCTTTGAATTCAAAGAAGATATAGACCCATTGATTTTAAAGATAGTTTCTCCCCAGATAGCACAAAAGTTTCAGGTTATACCTGTAAAAAGGGAAGGGAAGAATCTCTACCTTGCTATGGCAAACCCTGTTGATGTTTATACAATTGAGGATATTAAATTCGCAACAGGATACAATGTTGTCCCTCTTGTTGCGAGTGAAAATATGATATCAAAAGCAATTGAAAAATATTATGGTGTTGCAGGCTCTATGGCTGAGGTTCTTTCAGAGATTGGAATGGAAGAGGAGATAGAAATACTTGAAGAGGAAAAACAACCTGATGCACAGCAACTTTTGATAGATGTTGATGCTGCACCTGTTGTTAAACTCGTTAACGGTATTATAGTGGAAGCGGTGAAACAGGGAGCATCGGATATACATATTGAACCTTTCGACAAAATTTTGAGAGTCCGTTACAGAGTTGATGGTGAATTGAAAGAGGTGATGAGTCCACAGTACACTTTAGGTCCTGCTATAGTTTCAAGGTTGAAAATAATGGCAGGACTCAACATATCGGAAAGGAGGGTACCTCAGGATGGAAGGATTGGGATGAAGGTGGGAGAAAAATCTATCGACCTTAGAGTTTCGACTCTCCCAACTGCACATGGAGAAAAGATATGTATGAGAATAGCTGAAAAATCCTCCCTTATGAAACTGGAAGATATAGGTCTTTCAAAAAAGGCATACAACGATTTCGTAGAAGCGATTTCAAGACCTAACGGAATAATACTTGTTACAGGTCCAACAGGTTCAGGTAAAACCGTCACACTCTATTCAATCCTTGCAAGGTTGAACACTCCAAATGTAAACATAACAACAGCCGAAGATCCTATAGAATACGATTTTGTTGGAATAAATCAGGTTAACGTAAGGGAAAATATCGGATACACATTTGCTACAGCACTAAAAGCTTTCCTAAGACAGGACCCAGACATAATAATGGTTGGAGAGATAAGAGATCTTGAAACCGGAGATATCGCTATCAAAGCAGCTTTAACAGGGCATCTTGTTCTTTCAACTTTGCATACCAACGATACTGTTGCAACCATAGCAAGGCTGGAGGATATGGGGATAGAACCTTACAAGGTAGCATCTTCAGTCGTTCTTATTGAAGCGCAGAGGTTGATAAGAAGAGTTTGCAAAAACTGTGCTGTTCCGATTGAAATCCCTGATGAGGAGTTCATAAGGTATGGCATAAATCCTGAATATATGAGAGGTGGAAAATTCATGATGGGCAAAGGGTGCCCGGTTTGTGGTTTTAGCGGATATAAGGGAAGAGTTGGAATTTTCGAAGTCCTTCCAATAACACCAACGATCTCCGAGATGATAGTTAAAGAAGCTTCCATTGAACAGATAAGGATGCAGGCAAGGAAAGAGGGTGTTATAATGTTGAGAGAGGATGGTTTGATAAAGGTTAAAGCTGGAATAACAACTCTTGAAGAGGTAGTGCAGGCAACAGTTGGATAGAATAAAAAAACTTTTTTCACAAATTTCCGATGAGGAAAAAAATTCTATACTTTTCGAAAAGATAGGCAAATTTTCCTTTAAAGAGTTCAAAGATAGGGTCTCATCTTACAGTAATTCACTGATAAATTCGTTCATACTTTCTTACTCTTCAGGACCATTTTTGGAGTTGCTTTTACTTTTGAAGGAAGAGGCTCAAGGTAAAGATAAGAAGGAACAACTTGAAGAGGAAGCATTCAAAGTTGTTAATCCATCCAGAAAGAAACCACAACTTGAAGAAAGGGATGGTCAAAAAATTTTCAGAGAGAATGTTGAAAATTTATTGAAGGAGAAAAGTGTTCTTATCGCTGAGGCACCACCCGGAATTGGAAAAACCCTTGCATATCTTCTTCCTATGATGGAAAATATCGAATCGAAAAGATTTTTAATATCTACCAACACAAAAAGTTTGCAGGAACAGATTTTTACAAAAGATATAAAACTCGCCTCATACAATGCTAAAGTAAGTTTTTCAACGATTAACATAAAAGGTATTTCAAACTATTTCTGTTTTTCAAAATATTATGAAAATATGGAAAAATTCCATCCTTTGATGAAACTTGCAACAGAGGGATTTATACAGATTTCAAAAACAGGAGATATAAACAGTTTGAAGTTCATGAAAGGGATAACCTATGATGATATAACATGTGATAGTAGATACTGTCAGGATTTGGAATGTCCCTTTTCAAATATATGTTTCTTTTTGAGATTGAAAGAAAAGGTTCTTTCAAGTCAGATAGTTGTTACAAACCATTATCTAACTTTAATAAATGAAACACTTCCTAAAAGTATACTTGGCGATTTTGAAATGATAATTTTCGATGAGGCTCATAACCTTGAGAATGTTATTTCAGATGTTTATTCTTACACCATTGATTTTTTCGAGATATTCAAAATTCTAAAATACTTCATAAAAAGGGTAAAAGAGGATTTGAAAAGTGTTGAGGAATCATCACTTTCCTATGATTGTTTCAACTTCTTTACGGAAGTGTATTCGTTCCTGAACACCCTTTATGAAAATTTTGAAATACTTTACGAAAACATTTTGGAGAAAGTTACACCTGATCAAAAGGAAAAAGATGTTTACGACTTTAAAATCTTTGAAAATGTAAAAACCTATATTTTGAAGATAAAACAACTCCTTTATTCGATAAGAGAGAATGGTGAAAAAACTTTAAAAATACTAAAAGATTCCAAATTTAAAAATCTTGAAATAAAACATAATTTAAAATATCTTGTTGAAGAATCAGCAAAGATCTATGAATCTTTCGTTGTTACAACTGAAGCGAACAATTCAGATTACGCTTTCTTTTACGATTTGAACACAAAAAATAAAAATTTAATCCTAAATGCGATACTTGTGAATACCGGAGAACAGTTTTCAAACTTTTTAAGAAAAAAAGAAAAAACATCAATACTGTTTACATCGGGAACTTTGAAGTCTTCAAACGATTTTGGTTTTTTCAAGGATAGAATTGGAATTAACATTTCCAAAAGAAAATACAGGGAAGAGGTTTTTCTTTCCTCTTTCGATTACAAAAATCAGATGACAATCTTCTGTTTCAAAAATATTGGAGATCCAAACACTGAACAGTTTATGGAAAATGTTATAACTTTTTTAAGAAAAGTTGAGGAAAAAAGAAAGAGAACACTTGTTTTGACTACATCTTATCAGCAGATAGAATACCTCAAGAAAAATCTTAGCGATCCTAAATTCATCTTTCAGGTAAAAGAGGGAAACAACGAGAAAATTTTACTTCAGTATAAAACGAGAAAGGATGGTATTCTTGTTGGAACAAGCACTTTCTGGGAAGGGATTGATCTTCCCGGAGATCTTTTAGAAATACTTGTTATACTTAAACTTCCATTTCTCGTTCCCGATGACCCTGTATTTTTGAAAAAGGGTGAGAATTTGAAGAACAAAGGTTTTGACCCGTTTTACGATTATTCACTTCCCTATACTATTTTAAAATTGAAACAGGGAATGGGAAGGCTTATAAGAAGAAAGGATGATAAAGGTGAGATATACATTCTTGATGAGAGGATTGTAACGAAAAAGTATGGTAAAAAAGTTATATCAGAATTCTTTGTTGAACCAAAAATTTTAGATTTTAACGAATTTACGGGAGTTTTATGATGCTTATATTCCTTGTAAGACATGGAGAGAGTGAAGGGAATAGAGATAACAAATTCAGGGGAAGAGTTGATTTCCCTCTTACAGATATTGGAATGGCACAGGCAAATGACCTTAAAGATTTTTTAAAGGATTTTGAATTCGAAATGATAGTTTCAAGTCCACTGAAAAGATCTTTACAAACAGCACAACCTATCGCTGATCTGAAAAAGATCGAAGTAAAGAAGGATGAAAACTTCAACAATATAAGTTTGGGACCATGGGAAAATTTAACGAAAGATTATGTTGAAAAGAATTTTCCAAAAGAGTGGGAGATCTGGAAAAAAAACCCAGAATATCTTGAAGTTGAAGGCATGGAAAAACTTGATGATGTAATGAAAAGAAGTAAAAATAGGTTGAAAGAACTTGTCAGGATATCAAAAGGAAACATTCTGGTTGTAACCCATAGAGCAGTTCTGAAACCTCTTGTTGCAGGTATTTTGGGTATTGAAAAGCCATATTTCTGGAAGATACATTTTGATCCAGCATCAACTACAATTTTTGAATACAGGGATGAAAATTTTATGTTGAAAAATCTTAACATAAACTACTATCTAAAGCATAATCCTTTAGAATATTTTTGATATTGATATCTGATAAGTTTATGATAAAATAAAAAAAAAGGAGGGCTTGTGAAAAAGTTATTATTTTTAATACTTTCAATTTTTTTGGTAATATCGATTAACGGAAAAGCTTTTACTCTGATGGTCTACATATGTGGTGATAACAATCTTTCTTCAGCCATAAACGATGATATAGATGAGATAGAGGCTGCATATGGAAACCTCACATCAAACCTTGATATAGTTATATGTGTTGATGGGCATCCTTCCTATGGAGGTTATGTTGATGATGGTGGAACGCGTAGTGATACCCGTTATTACCATCTTTCAGGTGGAGGTAATGGAACTGATGGTAAGATAAATGATCTGGCGAGTGTTGTTTTGGGTGAAAAAAATATGGCTGATCCGCAAACTCTTATAGATTTTGCAGCATGGGCAGCGAAAAATTATAAAGCTACAAATTATGGACTAATTATGTGGAACCATGGTGCTGGATGGGGAAAAGATGGTATCCCTTTTAAAGGTGGTATGTCTGATGATACTGATGGCGATTTTATGAGTGGTGCTTCTGGTGAATGGAGGGCTGCACTGGAAGGTGCTGCTAAAAAAATCGGTAAGGATTTTTATTTTATAGGTTGCGATATGTGTGTCATGGCTTATATGGAAGTTTTATGGGATATGTATGATATAGCCGATATGTTGGTTTACTCTGAGGCTAACATTCCTTTTGCTGGCTGGTATTATAACTCTTTTATAACATCACTTGCAACAAGTGCACCAACTTCACACGCCTGGCTTGGGTATCTTATGGTGAAGGATTATAAGGACTATTATGGAACTTCAACAGAAAATACCCTAACATACAATGTTATTAATAACAGCGACTATTTTAACGGGATAACTGAAAATGAACTTTTGTATCTGAAAAGTCAGATTTTTAACCTTGCAAAATATCTTATACTCGATGAAGGTGGAAGAAATGCTTCAGATGTCCAATCATGTATAGATGGAGCACAGGAGATGTCTACAGGAACTTTCTATGAGGATTTCAAAGATCTTTACCATTTCTGTGAACTTCTTAACAACAATTCAAACATAGGCACAAGGGTGAAAGGTTACGCTGTAAATATTATGAATGTTATAGAAAGGATGAATCCTGACGATTGGCAAGCCAAATTTCCAAACTCACACGGTCTTGGGATATACTTGCCAGATGATAACAACATCTACTATTTTGAGGTAGAATACACAGCATCAACACATAGATGGGGAGCTTCATCTTATTACAACGGTTCTACCAACGGTGCATGTTATCCATGGACAAATTTCATATATGGACTTACTTCGACAGTGGAAAAGGAAGAGTGTGAAATAAATTATTATTTTGATCCTTTAACTGGAGAGGTCTCTTTCGATTACATTTTACCTCCAGATTTTGTAGGAGTTCAGATTGTAAGGGATGATAAAATCATTTTCGAATCTGAAATCCTCGAGGGAAAGGTTAAAGACAGGATTAACTTTACAGGAAAACATAATTATAAAATAATCGGTTTCACCTTTATAGATAAAAAGGTAATAAAAGAGTTCAATGTTAACTTTGAACCGAAAAAACCTCTGATTTTCGGAAACAAGATATTTTTCCAGGATAATTCTATCAAGTATGTTGAGATTTTCGATAAAACAGGAAAGAAGGTTTTCAGTTCAGGAACTGGAAATTTAAAATTTTTAGATCTTTCCTTCCTTGAAAATGGTGTCTATTTTGTTGATTATAAAAATGGTTTAAAGGAGAAAATTTTTATAATAAAATAGATAGTAACTGTTGACAGAATAGAAAATTTCTTTAAACTCAATTTATGAAGAAGAAAAGAAAAGGAAGGAATAATCTTTCTATTCCATCAAACATAGAAAAAAGGATACTGAACAAGTTTAAAAAACCTTTTTCCAAAAAGGAACTATCAAAAGTTTTAAAGGTAAAGGATGATGAAAAACTTAATCTGATAGTTGAAAATTTATTAAAGAAAGGTTTTTTGGTTGTTCTTAAAAACGATAAATTCGGTGTCCCTTCGCAGATGAACATAGTTTCAGGTGTTCTTGATGTTAACCCGAAAGGTTTCGGCTTTCTTATAAGGGATGATCTGAAAGAGGATATTTTTATTCCCCTCCATCTTATGGGAACAGCATTGGATAAGGATAGAGTTCTTGTAAAAATTATAGGTGGAAAAGAAGGAAAAAGGCTGGAAGGAAAGGTTGTATCTGTTGTTGAAAGGAGATCTGATAGGATAACAGGTATTTTAAAAAGGAGTGGGAGTTTTTTTTATGTTGTTCCAGATGATAAAAAGATTTTAAAGAACATTTTCATAGATGACGGAAGGGATCTTGAGAAGTTTCTCGAAAAGAGAGTCGTTGTAAAATTGAACAAATGGTTGTCTCCAAAGTTGAATCCAACAGGGGTCATTGAGAAAGAGTTAAAATCTGAAAACAGGCTCGATCTTATCGAGAAGATGATTTTAATAGAAAACGGATTTTCTGAAAATTTCCCTGAAGATGTTTTAAATGAGGTAAAAAAGATAAAGTTCAATCCAGAAGAGGATTTTAAAAATAGAGTAGATCTGACAAATAAAAATATTTTTACGATAGACCCTGTAAATGCGAAAGATTTTGATGATGCTGTTTCAGTTGAATTGAGGGATGGGAAAATTTTACTTGGAGTACATATTGCCGATGTTTCTTACTTTGTCCGAGAGAACAGTGCTATAGATAAAGAAGCTTTCAGAAGGGGAACAAGTGTCTATCTTGTTTCGAGGGCAGTTCCAATGCTTCCTGAGAAGTTATCAAACGATATCTGTTCTTTAAAACCTTATGAGGAAAGGTATACGATAACCTGTGAAGTAACTTTCAATAAAAATTATCAGATTGAACATTATAATATTTTCCCGTCAGTTATTAAAAGTAAAAGAAGATTCACATATGAAGAGGTTGAGGATATTTTAGAATCTAAAAATGATGATCCATTTTATAGTGACATTTCTTTAATGGAAAAGTTGTCCGAAGAGATTTCAAAGAAATCCTTTCTTGAGGGAAGAATAGATTTTGATATACCTGAAGTTGAGATAAAACTTGATAGGGAAGGTAATATAAAGAGTATCAAAGAGAAAAAAAGGTTAAGATCACACAAAATAGTTGAAAATTTTATGATAACCGCGAACAACCTCATTTCAACATTTTTAACTCAAAATGCAAGAATGACTTTATACAGGATACATGAAGAGCCTGATATGGAAAAACTTTACCATCTTAAAGATGTTTTGAAAGAGTATGGGATAAAGATTAAAAAACTTGATGGAATAGAGTTACAGAGTGTTATAGAAAAAAGTAAAAAAAGTGATCTTGGATTCATAGTGAGAGAACTCGTTTTAAGATCTATGATGAAGGCAAAATACACAACAAAAAATTATGGACATTATGGACTTGGTTTGAAATATTATACACATTTTACTTCACCAATAAGAAGGTATCCCGATCTTGTTATTCATAGACAGTTGAGAAAGGTTATAGAGGGAAAAATTTTCAATTATGATGATCTTGAAATAGTTGCTAAGCATTCTACAGAAAGAGAGATAGCATCAGAGAAGGCTGAAAGGAACGCTTACGATGTTGCCAAACTGTACTATTTAAAGGATCATCAAAAAAAGAATTATGAGGGTGTTATAACATCCGTTACTCCATTTGGGCTTTTCATTCAACTTAAAGATCTTTTCATAGATGGACTTGTAAGGTATAGGGATATAGAGGATGATTTTTATCATGTTTGTGATGATGAGATATCGATTTATGGAGTTAATACAAAAAAAATTATCACTATAGGTGATAAAGTGTTGGTAAAGATTTTAAACATCATCCCAGAAAGGATGATACTTGACTTGAAGATTGAAAAGGTTATAAAAAAGAAAAATAAATGATGGAGGAATGATGAAGGAAGGATTGACTTTTGATGATGTTTTACTTGTTCCACAATACTCTGAAGTTCTGCCTAAGGATATATTACTTAAAACTGAACTTACGAAAAATATTTCCCTCAATATTCCTATAATCTCCGCTGCTATGGATACTGTAACTGAAAGTTCTATGGCTATAGAGATAGCCAAAGAGGGAGGTTTAGGAATAATCCATAAAAATATGAGTGTAAAACAGCAATCTGAAGAGGTTAAAAAAGTTAAAAGGTATGAATCTGGAATGATACAGGATCCTTTAACTTTGTCCCCAGATCAGACTATAGGTGATGCTAAAAAATATATGAAAGATTACAACCTTTCAGGTTTGCCTGTTGTTGATGAAAAGAAAAGGCTGGTAGGGATACTGACAAAAAGGGATATACTTTTTGAAGAAAACATGAATGTTAAGGTTAAGGAAAGGATGACTAGTAAAGATCTTGTTGTTGCAAAAAAAGGTATAAATTTGAAAAAGGCAAAGGAGATATTTAGAGAGAAAAGGATTGAGAAGTTGCCTGTTGTTGATGATAGCAACCATCTTATTGGACTTATTACGATAAAAGATATTTTAAACCTTGTCGAACATCCTTTTGCATGTAAAGATAAGTTGGGAAGGTTGAGAGTTGGTGCTGCTATAGGTGTTACTGCTGATTCGTTAGAAAGGGCAGAAAAACTTGTTGAAGCAGGAGTTGATATTATAGTTATAGATTCTGCACATGGTGATTCTAAAAATGTTATTTCAAAAGTTAAAGAGATTAAAAAAAGATTTAAGATAGATGTTATTGCTGGGAATGTTGCTACTAAAGATGGTGCAAAACATCTTATAGACGCAGGTGTTGATGGTGTTAAGGTAGGGATAGGTCCAGGTTCTATATGTACAACGAGAGTTATTGCAGGTGTTGGAGTTCCGCAACTTTCAGCCATTATGGATGTCAAAACCGCAACATCATCAAACAAAATACCACTTATCGCTGATGGAGGTATAGTTTATTCTGGAGATATAGTGAAAGCACTTGCTGCAGGTGCGGATGTTGTTATGATAGGTGGACTTCTTGCAGGAACCGATGAGGCACCTGGAGAAACTGTGATAATGGATGGAAGGAAATTCAAAGTTTACAGAGGAATGGGGTCTATAGATGCTATGCTTGCAGGTTCAAAGGACAGGTATTTTCAAGATGATGCACAGAAACTCGTTCCAGAAGGTATTGTGGCAAGAGTTCCATATAAGGGAAAAGTTTCTGAAGTGTTGTTTCAACTTGTTGGTGGAATAAGGTCTGGTATGGGTTACTGTGGAGCAAAAGATATAAAAGATTTGCAAAAGAAAGCAAATTTTGTAAAAATCTCTTACGCATCGGTTAAAGAGAACCACCCTCATAATGTTATAATATCAAAGGAAGCCCCAAACTATGAGGGACCAAAGTAGCAATTTTGGTCCTTTGGAGATAATACTTTCAATACTTCCTTTCATTATACTGATTACATATTTTTATAAAAGGGATAGGAAAAAGAAAGAACCTTTGGGTATGATTTTGTTTTCTTTTGTTTCTGGTGTTTTTATAATATTCCCAGCTATTTTTTTGGAAGAGTTGTTGATAGAATCGCTCAGATCCTTTAAAGTTGCACCCATTTTTCATTCTGGAATTGTTGGCGGAGTTATAGAGGAGAGTTTAAAATTCCTCTCTTTTTTATTACTGATTTTCAACAATAAAAATTTTGATGAACCTTTCGATGCAATATTCTATTCTGTTTTAATTTCTTTAGGTTTTGCTTTCTTAGAAAACATCTTATATGTATACAGGTTTGGTGTTCTTGTTGCATTTTTAAGACCATTCACGGCAATATCTGCACACACGATGTTTGGCATAGTTATGGGATATTTTTTCATGAAAGCAAAATTTTTAAATAGTGTGAAAAGTTTGAAACTTTTATACCTTTCATTTGCTCTAATTGTACCAATATCTGTTCATTTCCTTTACAATTTTATAATATCGATGAAGGATATTTTGGGAGGTTTGACTTTAATACTTTTGATAATCTATTTTCAATACATGATAAAAATATCAAAAACAAGTATCAATAGAAGTGATAAACTTTAGTTTTTAGTGATAAAAAATTTTAAAAATGTCACACTGTCAAGCACCGTCCCCGGAGAGGAACACTAGAGAAGGGATATACGAAAGTGACGATAAATAAGAGAGATTATGCAACAGGGGAGTATTATATAAGAGGAAATATGGGTAAAACAGAGATAAAGACAAAAATAATTATATTGAAGTAAAAAAGTAAAAAATAGAATTTTATTTAATTAAAATATGGTAAATATAAAAAGGTGCTTTTATTTTTATATTTTTATATTGACTAATCTACTTTTTTAGTTAAAATATAAATATCTAAGGCAGAGTTAAAACGAAGCCAAGGAACCAAAAAAACTGAGGACGAGAAATTTTGAGTCCGAGGAGAAAAAGATGGAAAATTTTACAAAAGATGATATCAGAATAGGGGTTATAGGGATTATTATTGAAAACAGGTTGGAACAATCCCATAAGGTAAACCAGATACTTACAGATTATGGAAACATAATTAGAGGAAGGATGGGGATCCCCAACATTGGGGATAATTTTTGTGCTATATCTTTAATCGTTGAGGGAACAAATGAGGAGATTGGTGCAATGACTGGGAAACTTGGAAGATTGAATGGAGTAAAAGTTTCATCAACTTTAATAAAAAGGAGAAAAAATGAGTGAATTGAAAGATTTTATTGATCAGGAATATCTTGATAATTTGATAAAAGAGAACAGAAAACCATCAAAAAATGAGGTTTTAGAGGTTTTGAAAAAAGGGGAAGAAAAAAAGGGACTTTCAGTTGAGGATGTTTTTGTACTTTTACAGAACGATGATGAAGAGTTGAAAGATGAAATGTTCTCTCTTGCTTTAAAAATTAAAGAGGAGATATATGGTAACAGATTGGTTATATTCGCACCACTGTATGTAACAAACGAGTGTGGGAATATTTGTGCCTATTGTGGCTTTAGGGCTGATAACAGAGATCTACATAGGAGAACTTTAACTCTGGATGAGATAAAAGAGGAAGTAAAAATACTTGAAGATCAGGGACATAAAAGGATTCTTATGGTTTACGGTGAACATCCACAGTTTAAAGTTGATTGGATTAAAGAGACCATTCTGGCTGCTTACTCTGTGAAATCTGGAAATGGAGAGATAAGAAGGATAAATGTAAACTCAGCACCTATGAGTGTTGAAGATTTTAAAATATTGAAGAGTTCAGGTATTGGAACATACCAATGTTTTCAGGAAACATACCATAGAAAAACTTATGAAAAGGTACACATAGGTGGAAAGAAGAGAGATTATCTTTACAGATTATATTCATTGGATAGAGCACAGGAAGCAGGGATAGATGATGTTGCTATGGGTGTTCTTTTTGGCCTTTACGATTACAGGTTCGAGGTTATGGCTTTGATACAGCACGCTTTACATCTTGAAGAAGTTTTTGGTGTTGGACCACACACAATCTCTTTCCCGAGAATAGAACCTGCCCTCGGGGCTCCACTTTCAGAACATCCACCTTTTGAAATAAAGGATGAGGATTTTAAAAAAATAGTTGCTATTTTAAGGATCGCGGTACCATACACAGGTCTTATTCTTACAACGAGAGAAACAGCATCATTCAGAAGGGAACTTTTCAAACTTGGTGTATCTCAGATAAGTGCAGGTTCAAGAACATACCCTGGAGCATATCACGATGCTTTAACCAACAAGCCTGATATGCAACAGTTCACTATAGGTGATACCCGTTCATTAGATGAGGTTATTTACGATATTGCTACACATGGATATATACCATCCTTCTGCACATCATGCTATAGAAGTGGTAGAACCGGAGAGAATTTTATGAAGGAAGCGAAAGGTGAACATATTCATACCTTCTGTCAGCCTAACGCACTTTTAACTTTTACCGAGTATCTTGAAGATTATGCTTCGGAAAAGACAAAGGAGGTTGGATACAAACTTGTTGAGGATGAGGTCCTTAGAATGGAAGATTCTCCTTTAAAGAAAAAATTTATTGAAAAACTGGGAAAAACAAAAGAGGGAAAAAGGGACCTTTACTTTTAGAGGTTTTTATGAAAAAAGAACTTTTATCTATGGCTCCACATATTGGGATTTTTGGAAAAAGGAATGTTGGGAAATCTTCACTTATAAACAGTTTGACTGGACAAAAAATTGCTATAGTTTCAGATATCCCCGGAACAACTACAGATCCTATTGGAAAAAGAATGGAGATTTTACCTCTTGGGCCTGTTTACATAGTTGATACAGCTGGAATTGATGATGAGGGTGAGTTGGGCAAAGAGAGGGTTAAAAAATCACTCGAAGTTTTAGGGAAGACAGACCTTATCATACTTGTTACAACTTACTCTACATTCAACGATTTTGACAGGGATTTTATCGGAAGGATGAAAAAGAAAAGGGAGAATATTTTTGTAGTTTTTTCTAAGATGGATATTGAAAAGAGGGATGAAAATCTTTTGAACTGGATTAAAAATGAAAAACTTGAATATCTTGAAGTTTCATCAAAAACCGGTGAAAATATACTAAAGTTGAGGGAAAAGATAGCATCACTTCTCAAAGAGGTTATAACATCAGATATAATACTAAAAGATAAGATAGATAAAAACGATATAGTTGTTCAGGTTATTCCTATAGATTCCGCTGCACCTAAGGGAAGAATTATACTCCCACAGGAACAGGTTTTAAGGGAGATGCTTGATGTGAATAGCATTTCTGTTGTTGTTCAGCATAGTGAACTTGAGGAGAGTTTGAAAATATTGAAAAGAAAACCTAAACTTGTTATAACTGATTCTCAGGTTGTGGATTATGTTGCAAAGGTAGTACCTGATGATATTTTTATAACCACATACTCTATTGTTTTCTCAAGGTTGAAAGGTGATCTGAAAGAGTATATAAGGGGACTTAAAGTTTTGAAAGAACTGAAAGATGGAGATAAAATTTTTATAGCGGAAGCATGCACTCACCACCCTCAGCCTGATGATATTGGAAGGTATAAAATACCAAAATGGATTGAAGGTTATACAGGGAAAAAATTGAACTTTGTTATGAACCCTGGAGTTATGATACATCAGAACCTTGAGGATTCAAAACTCGTTATTATGTGTGGAAGTTGTATGATAAACAGAAAAGAGGTGCTTTCGAGGATAGAAAAAGCAAAAGATAAGAATATCCCTGTTACAAATTATGGAGTTATAATATCACACATACACAACGCTTTAAAAAGAACAATAAAGATATTCGATGATGTTTACGAAGAGTATATTAAAATCTTCCCGGAGTTAAAATGAAAGATATAACTATAGAGCAGCTTTCTCTGATGTTAAAAAGCAAAGGAGAGGATAGTGAACTTATAAGAAAAAAAGCAAACTCTTTGACTGAAAAAATATTTGGGAGAAATATCTATCTTAGAGGGATAATAGAGTTTTCAAATCTATGTACAAAGGATTGTCTTTACTGTGGTATAAGGAGAAGTAACAAAAATTTGGAAAGGTACACTATTGAAAAAGAAGAGATCAAAGAGATTATAAAAAAAAGTTATATTGATGGTTTCAGAACCGTAGTTTTACAGAGTGGAGAGGTTCCAGTTTACGATAGGGATTTAACAGAAATAATAGAATACACGAAAAACAATTTTGATATGGCTATAACTCTCTCTGTAGGAGAAAGGAAGAGGAAGGTTTACTATGAGTGGAAAAGGGCTGGTGCTGACAGGTTTCTTTTGAGGATAGAGACAACGAACAGAAAACTCTTCAAAAGGTTACATCCAGATGATGATTTTGATCTTCGTCTTAAATCTCTTCTGACTTTAAAGGAGTTGGGTTATGAAACGGGAACAGGAGTTATGATAGGTCTTCCAGGTCAAACTTATGAGGATCTTGCAAAGGACATACTTTTCTTTAAACTTTACGATTTCGATATGCTTGGAGTTGGACCTTTCATCCCACACCACCAAACACCTTTAAAGGATGAAAAAGTTATAGATTTTGAAACAGTTTTAAATTTCATAGCTTTACTTCGGCTTGTAACAATAAACACTAATATCCCTGCAACAACCTCTATGGCAACCCTTGAAAAAGAGGGAAGAGAAAAAGCGTTAAACAGTGGAGCGAATGTCATAATGCCAAATTACACTCCACAAAAGTATAGAGAAAAATATCTACTTTACGATAACAAGATATGTGTCAAAGAGGATGAGAGTTCCACTTTGAAGATAACTGAGGAAGTTGTAAAAAGGGCAGGAAAAAAACTTGTTAAAGAGAGAGGTGATAGAAGGGAAAAGTTGTTAACAGATATACCTATAGATTTATAAAATATTTACATCAAAACTTTTTCTGGTATAATCTTTTCATATGTATGAAATAGTTATTGTTGGATCAGGACCTGCAGGGCTTTTTGCCGCTTTAAACCTTGTAGAAAAGGGAATAGATTCTATTCTTATTGTCGACAAAAATCCTTTCCCATCAGGTGGAATGTTAAACGATTGTAAATTAAACCTTTCTCCCGAAATAGGAATGGATCTTGATGAGTTGAAAATAACAAGAGATGAAGCTAAAAATTATATAGATTTTATAGATAAAACATTTTTAAGATTTGGAGCACCTGAGGAGATCTTTGGAGATGATGAAAAACTTTACAGGGAATGGGATGAGAGAGCCAAAAGGAACGATGTTGAGTTTATACCTTCTATACAGAGACATATAGGAACAGACCTTTCAAAAAATATTATAAAAAACTTCAGAAACTATCTTGAGGAAAAGAATGTAAAATTCAAACTTTCAACGAATATTGTTGATATAAAAATAAAAGAGAATTCTTTCATCCTTGAAAGTGATAGAGGTGAAACTTTTGAGGGTAAATACCTTCTTTTAGCACCAGGAAGGAATGGTTCAAAATGGCTTCGTGAAGTTTCAAACAGGTTGAATGTATCATATTCGAATGGAAAAAAAATTGATATAGGGATAAGGGTTGAGATGAGAAAAGAATCATATCCTATAACAGATGTTATATATGATCCAAAGTTTAAAATAAAAACAAAATATGGTAACACCGTAAGAACATTTTGCACGAATCCTGGTGGCAGGATAACACTTGAAAAGTATGATGATTTCACTCTCGTTAACGGTGATGCATTGAAAAAAAGTAAAACTGAAAACACCAATTTCGCTTTACTCGATACTATTATTTTGACAGAACCTTTAACCGATCCTTTCGTCTATGGGAGGTTGATAGCTATTTCAACAAATATTTTGGGGAACGGAAAACCTATAATTCAGAGAGTTGGGGATTTTTTAGATGAGAAGAGAAGTAAAGAGGAGACATTTTTTGATAAAACAAGATGGTTTGATAAAGTTGTCCCAACATTGAGTGTTGGTAAACTTGTAACTCCGGGGGATATAAGGATGTCATATCCTTACAAAATAATAAAAGAGTTGAAGGAATCGTTGATAAAGTTAAACAAAATTTTTGGGAATACAATTTTAAAAGAAGAGAATATAATCTACGCTCCTGAAGTAAAATTCTACTCTCTCTCTTACGAAACATCAAAATATCTTGAAACTAATGTAAAAAATCTTTTTGTTGCCGGTGATGGAGCTGGAAAATCGAGGGGAATAGTTGGAGCAGCAATTTCCGGTATAATAGCATCCAAAGGTATTATCAATGGGGAAAAATTTTAAAAATCACTTGAGATCATTTTTTTTCGCTATAAGACCTTATGAGAATCTCCAACATTTTTTGATGACAGTTGCAGGTTCTATATATGCAACATACAGGTTAGGTTTCCCTGATATCAGTTCAAAAAGTTTTTTTGGCCTTATTGCAGTTTTCTCTTTTCTCTCACAGGTTCTCTCATACAACAACTATGCTACTTTCGAACTCGATCTGAAGGATAAGAAAAAGAGGTTTAAAGAGAGGTTCGAAGGTGTTGATAAAAAATTTCTTTTTTACATATCATCATTTTTTTTCTTAACTACGGTTCTCTTCTCCCTTTTTATAAATCCATACATGTCTATTTATTTTATCTTTCTTATGCTTGGATGGGCACTTTACACACATCCACTGGTTATGTTCAAAAAGGGAATAATTTTCCCATTTTTACTTGATTTTTTAACGATGCCTTTCCTTGTGATATTTGGTTCATACATTTTAGGTTACTACTCTTTGGATCTTTTCATCTTTTCATTTTTTTTCGGTTTGATTGAGATCGCTGGTCATATAAACCATTATAATGTTGATTACATAACAGATAAAGAAAATGGAGTTTACACTATTGCACATAAACTCGGTCTTAAAGGTTCATTCATACTATCAACATCAGTATTTTTCCTTTCCTCTTTATATTTTTTCTCCATCTCGTTTTTTAAGGTTATTCCAATTTATACAGGAATAGCATTTTTACCTGGTATGTTTTTCCAGTTCTATTATTTTGTGAAAATTTTAAAATCCAACATAGATTTCACATTTCCAAGAAATTTTAGAAAATTTTACAGGTTTTTGTATCTTTTTGAATCCCTTTATGTTGCAATAACCCTACTATTCTTCTGATGGATAAAAAAGTTTTTTTCAAAGTAGTTAAGATACTTATAAAAGAAACAAAAAGGTTTAAAAAACCTGTTGTTGGTAAACTTTTTGAAAAAGATGACCCATACAAAATTTTAATATCAACAATTATCTCCTTAAGAACAAAAGATAAGATAACAGAAGAAGTCTCTTTAAAACTTTTTAAAGTTGCAGATAATCCCTACAGTATGGTAAAACTGAATACTACTGATATAGAGAATCTTATTAAAAAATCTGGTTTTTATAGAAACAAAGCAAAAGTTATAAAGAATGTTTCTCAAACTTTGATAGAAAGGTTCAATGGAAAAGTTCCTGATGATATGGAAAAACTTTTGAGTTTAAAAGGTGTTGGAAGAAAAACTGCAAACCTTGTTCTATCTTTAGGATATGGGAAGATTGGAATCTGTGTTGATACCCATGTTCACCGGATTTCAAACAGGTTTGGAATTGTAAAGACAAAAAATCCTTACGAAACAGAAATTGAACTTATGAAAATACTTCCAAAAAAATACTGGATAGTATACAATGAACTTTTAGTTATATGGGGACAAAATATCTGTAAACCTGTTAACCCGAAATGCAAAGAATGTGTTTTAAATACTCTCTGTGATAGAGTAAAAGTGGGGAAATAGGAGTCCAATATAAGTTGATAAATTCAAATTTTTATGATATAATAATAAACTATGAATGAACCTGTACACATATCTTTAATTCTGAAAAAGGTGATGGAACAAGTTGAAAAAAAATTGGTCGAGAATAGTATAACAGAGGATATTAACTGGGAAAAAATAGTTGGTGAGGATCTCGCTAAAGGCTCGAAAGTTGTAGGTAAAAAAGGGAAAAAACTTATAGTAAAAGTTGCTGACACCTGTTATATGTTTGAGTTGAACAGGATGAAGAATATAATAATTGATAAGGTTAATTTGAAGAGTAAAATTCAAATTAGCGACATAAAAATCATAGTTAGTTTGGAGGAATTTTAATGCAAACGGATGGAGAACTTTTTGATGTTGAAAATTTAGAGAAGAAGAAGGATAAATCTGTAAATTACGATGCAAAATCTATTCAGGTTCTTAAAGGTCTTGAGGCTGTTAGAAAAAGACCTGCAATGTATATTGGAGATACAACCACAAGAGGTCTCCATCATCTTGTTTTCGAAGTTGTTGATAACTCTATAGATGAAGCGCTTGCAGGTTTTTGTGATAAAATAAAAGTGACGATAAATGAGGATGGAACATGCAGTGTTGAGGATAATGGTAGAGGTATACCTGTTGACTTACATCCAGAACAGGGCAAATCAGCACTTGAAGTTGTTATGACAATACTTCATGCTGGTGGAAAGTTTGATAGAAAATCTTACAGAATATCTGGTGGTCTTCATGGAGTGGGAGTCTCAGTAGTTAATGCTCTTTCAGAGTGGCTTGAGGTTTTCGTTCAGAAGGATGGTAACGTTTATTACCAGAAGTATCAAAGGGGAATTCCTGAAGATGATGTGAAAATAGTTGGAAAAACCAAAAAGAGTGGAACAACAGTAACATTTTTACCTGACAGAGAGATTTTTGAGACAACGAAATTCTCCTATGATATTTTGTCTGAAAGGTTGAGAGAGATAGCTTTTTTGAACAAAGGGCTCGAAGTTGAGATAGAGGATAAGAGGGAAAAGAGGATAGAGAAAAAACATACTTTCAAATTCAAAGGGGGGATTAAAGAGTTTGTTGAATTTTTAAACGAGAATAAGAACTCTCTGCATAAAACAATTTATATGAGTAACCAGAAGGACGGAATAGAGGTTGAAGTTGCCATGCAGTATAACGATTCTTACATTGAAAACCTTTATTCCTATGCTAACAACATAAACACAAGGGAAGGTGGAACACATCTTATAGGTTTTAAATCAGCATTGACAAGAGTGATAAACGATTATGCTAAAAGAACAAACGCTCTTAAAAATATGGATTCGATAAGTGGTGATGATTGCAGAGAAGGGCTCACAGCTGTAATATCTGTAAAGATTCCCAATCCCCAATTTGAAGGACAAACGAAAACAAAACTTGGAAACTCTGAGGTGAAAGGTCTTGTTGAATCTCTGATCTCTGAAAAGTTGCAAACTTTTTTTGAAGAGAATCCATCCGTTGCTAACAAAATAATAAATAAAGTCGTTTTGGCAGCAAGGGCAAGACTGGCTGCAAGAAAGGCGAGAGAGTTGACAAGAAGAAAGAGTGCTTTAGATTCTTCTTCTTTACCAGGGAAATTAGCGGATTGCTCTATAAATGATCCAAAGATAGCTGAACTTTACCTTGTTGAGGGGGATTCAGCAGGTGGTAGCGCAAAACAGGGAAGGGATAGGACATATCAGGCTATACTTCCTTTGAGAGGAAAGATACTTAATGTTGAAAAAGCGAGACTTGATAACATTCTTTCAGATGAAACTATAAAAACTATAATACAGGCTATTGGAACAGGTATAGGTGATGAAGAGTTTGATATTTCAAGGTTAAGGTATGGAAAGATAATAATTATGACTGATGCTGATGTTGATGGCTCACATATAAAAACACTCCTTTTGACTTTCTTTTACAGGTATATGACAAAACTTATAGAGAATGGGAATATTTTTATAGCCCAACCACCACTTTATAAGATAACTTCAGGAAAAAGTAATCCCTTGTACGCTTACTCCGATGAGGAGTTGCAGGATATTTTAAAAACTCTTGATAAAGATAGAGTTAACATTCAGAGGTATAAAGGGCTTGGAGAGATGAACCCTGAACAACTATGGGAAACAACGATGGATCCTGAAAGAAGAATGTTGAAACTTGTTACACTTGAGGATGCCGTTGAGGCTGATAGAATATTCACTATTCTTATGGGCTCTGAAGTTGAACCAAGGAAGAAGTTTATAGAAGAGAACGCAAAGTTTGCCGAAAATATAGATTTTTGAATATTGACAAAATTTTATTTGTATGCTATTATAACAACCCTTACGGGGGCGTAGTTCAGTTGGTTAGAACGCTTGCCTGTCACGCAAGAGGTCGCGAGTTCGAGTCTCGTCGCTCCCGTTTTTATCATTCGATTAAAAATCCCAAAAAATATTTCTAAATATTTTATTTTCTATTCTTCATTCAATTTACATTCGTCCTATCAATATATCTATATATTATATCGAATTTAAAAATTTTTTACTTGAATAAAAAGATTTTGATAATATAATTCTAAAATTATGGGAAAAAAAGTAATAATAGTTGGAATAGATGGTGGAACATTCACATTGATAGACAGATTCATCGATAAGGGGAAATTACCCTTTTTCAAATTTTTAAAGGAGAATTCTATTTACTCTTTTATGGATTCTGTTGATCAGGATACAAGAGTTCCAATCTCTCCAACTATATGGACATCACTTGCAACCGGCAAAAGTGCGGAAAAACACAAAATAGTTTCCTTTTTCAATCTGCAGCAGGATATCCAATCTGCAAGGTTATTTGAGATTTTGAACCATTATGGTCTTACTGTTGGGACATTTGGGTGGGAGTTAACCTGGCCTCCTGAGGATTATGGTGGATTCACCATACCATGCTCTATGGCAAGGGATAACAGAACATTCCCTTCATACCTTTCTCCAATTATGGAACTTAG
>LGFX01000005.1 GCA_001508335.1 candidate division TA06 bacterium 32_111 | reverse complement strand
GAAAGATTTTTTGTGCTAACTTGGGTGTAAATCTCTGTAGTTTTTGAACTTTTATGCCCTAAACTCCCCTGTATATATCTCAAATCCATAGTTTTATTGTATATTTCTTCAATTTAATGTCAAGAAAAATTAACCTAAATTACACATAAAAGAAGTTTTTGCGAAGCAAAAATTTGGGTGAGTTCGCCACTTGCGGACAAACCTTTTATGCTGTGTTAAGCGAAGTACGCCGTACAACAGTCCCACCTATAAACACCTCTTTGCTTTTGCTTCTCTACTTTTAATTTTTGGCTCAAAATAAATCTTGTGATAAGCAAACAATGCTCTATCTATTTGGCGAAGAGACCATTTTGGATAATCCATAGCGATAGTTAGAATGGTGGATTGAAAAGGGATATAACGCTTCTGGTCTCTCGCTGTTGATTTGATATAACCAGCATAGTGCAAGGTCTCAACTGTTCTGATATCCATAATTGGAAAAAATTGTGGATATATAAAATGGAGTATTGTCGATGCCACTGGGACACCAATGCCGTATAACTCGTCCAAGATCGAAAGTTTCTCATTATTTGGAGCTTTGATACATTTGCGAAAAGCCTTTTCATAAGTATCGAAATCGTTTAACCTCACAATGCCCTTTACGCGGGCTGCTTTCCAATCTAAGATGTCGATAAATGTGTCTTTCGAAATAGTACCTTTCTGAGAAAGTTCGTTTGAAACTTTAGCGATGATTGTTTTATAGTCTTCCTCATCAACCTCGCATTTGTCATATTCGGGATGCCATTTTTCTATGAAAGCATCATCAATTTCAATTAAGAATTTTTTTCTTTCCATGATTCTCATTCCTTATCTGGACGTATTTCGCCTAACTCGTTCATATCCGAATTAGATTTGGATATCCTTCCAAAATTAGTGGTATAGAAAAACTGAAAATCCTTTTTTATTTGGGCTAACCCCTTTTCTATCTTCAGAATTTTTATTTTTAGTTCCATAATTTAATTAATTATATTTTTAATTGAATGTCAAGAGAGAAATTTAGATTTCCACCATAAAATAAGTCTTTTCGAAGCAAAAATTTGAGTATTTGCAATAATGTACTAATCT
The DNA here is from genome assembly GCA_001508335.1 of candidate division TA06 bacterium 32_111. Classification (GTDB taxonomy): domain Bacteria; phylum Hydrothermota; class 32-111; order 32-111; family 32-111; genus 32-111. The sequence continues at coordinate 130,837 of LGFX01000005.1, read as the reverse complement.
TTTTATGGTGTGTTATATGGTGTAAGTTAGAATTCAATAACAAAAACCAATTCTTCGTCAATTTTTTCAAGATCCAATAGAACCTTTTCTCTTCTTTAAGAACCGTTAGCATTTCAGAAATCTCTTTGAAATGAACCAGATTTAACTAAAGTATCATCCGTGATTTTAAGGAAAGAAATTTGTTGTAAATCAAAAGATATTTTTCTCAATCTTGACCATGCCCCCCTTTTTATTCTCTCAAAGGAGTAGTTTGACAAACCACCTTTTAATTCTTCATGCCATCTCTGAAATGTTCTGTCTTCGTAGTTATATAAAACTTTTCCAAGAGCAAGTATTAAACCAACCATACCATAATCCTTAATTCCATTTGCAGTTGCTTCACTATCATTAACAATTATTTGGTGTCTGCTTGTATTCATGGCATGTGTATTCTATATGTAATTTTGTAAGGGAGGTTATCTTCACTTACTGATACAAGGTTGATAAGGGACATCATTGTTCCTTCTATAAGAATTATGGAAAATCTTTTGCTTTCTATAATGTCATGTAAGACAAAACTGTACGATTCTATTGTTTTCCGTGCTTCTTCACTAATAAGTTCTGTTATAAAATCTCTGTCTTTGTTTGACAATTTCTGTTTTGAGCGAATCGTTATCAATCACATCATTGATTTGTTTAACTCGCTAAGTGCCATTTCCCGCCCTCTAAGTAAATTAATCCTTCTTTCTTAAGAGATTGTTGGGCATTTCTAAACAAGTGTTTCCATTTTTTCCCGAAATGCTGACCATTAATTACTCGATCAATAGAATCATCACAAATATCTGGGCGCATCATTTGAATCAGTGGGTGAATCTCTTCTGTGCTTAACGAACCTTTCTTTTTTAACAGATAAAGAATCGTATTGGAAAATATTGCATTTATTGTTCTGCCTTCTTTTATTCTCACCAATTTTATAAATCAGTTAATTTTTTCAAAATATCAAGTATATTCTTCATCAACTCTATACTTTTGTTGTTGATATGAATATAAATTTTGGTTTTTTGCTCTGTTTATAAATAAGAAATAATTTTGTATATCTCAAATTTTTTTTAGGTTAATTAAAAATATATATAAAGTATTGAACATTTAAAAAGGTTTTTAAAAACAAAAATTCATATATACCTAAAGGTCAGCTCTTTTATTCTAATTTATATAAAGTTTTAAGTTATACTAATTTTCTTTATAATAAAATCAATTGTCGAGGTATTTCCCTTTTTCGTAGATTTAAGAATATCATCTAAACAATCCTTATCAAGTCTGTCAGATTCATAGTATCTACCAGAACTCGAGTATATTTCTACAGATGGAAGGGTTTTTCTTAAACCATTCCAAGCATTAAGCCATGTTTTCTTTTTTACAGTTGTGTGGGGATGTTGTAAAACTATCTTTGGATTTTCACTTTTTGCTAATTCTAGAAATTCATTTCTTACATCTTTACGCCAACCTTTTGCATTTTTAGACCTGGGGTTAAATATGGTTAAATCGTTGCAACCCAATATCATAAGTTTCCCAACGTCATCTAAATCAAAAAAATGAGTCTTTAAGTCCGTAATTCTTACTAATCCCTTTTGTTGATTAGATGTGGGATAAGATTTCCCTGTCAGATAAAATTTTTTATTTCTTAAGTCAACAAGAACCACAAGCTCAGCATGTAGGTTACCAATATAATTATTAGTTTTCGAAATTTTTTCTTTATATGTATCTATACCCAATGTTATATAATCAGTAAATTTACTTAATTTTTTATCTAAACCACAATTCAGTAAATTTTTAGCGAGATTTTCAGCTTCTTCCAATAATTTTTTTAAAGAATTTTCATTCGGATTCTTATTATCACCTATATCTTTCTGAGATATTGATTTTGGCCAATCAAATTGAATAAAACCGCCACATGTTATTAAAAATTTTACTTTTCTGTCTTTAGGCCACTTTTCGCAAATATTTTCGAGTAGCCTTTTAGCATCATTAAAATTTCCTTCCCATTCATCTTTAATAATTACTCTTGCAATTGATGGATTTGTTTCTTCTCTTATTTCTTCAATCTCCCAGTTTTCAGAATCACCCTTTAAAATTTTTTCAAATCTCTTAACATCAGATTTTTTCTTTGGGTCAAAACTACACCAAACATAATCCTTGGAAAACAATCTGACTGTAGGTTTTAAATCTTCTTTTATTGACGGAAGGAAATCCCTGATAGTATCATACCAAGAACGTTGTTCATCCCTATAAGGAGGGTCATTGTCTTTAGATTTAAATCTATCACATAGTTCTATCCACCTTCTTCTATCAAATCCCAATTCAAGTTTTTCAGGATAATTTTTTAAAGTTAAACCTCTTTGTTTTGTAAAATGTTGTGTTTCATCGAATTCTACGATAAACTTTTGATTTGAAACAAAGAAATCACAATTTGGAAGTGTTTTTGATTTAACAAATTTTTTGAAACCCCTATTATTCTGGAGAGCCTCATAAATATTTTTTAGTTGTTCATAGTAAGGTGTATTTTTAAAATCCTCAGGGAGTGTTCCTACTTTAAGATTATAATTCACTTCAACTTTTCCATAAATTTTTTCCAGAAGTTCTTTAACTGTTTCTTTGCATTTTGGACATCTTTCATTATGATTAGATTTTGAAATTTTTTTTCTTCTATTTTCTTTTAATGTCTTGGTGATAGTTTTTTCAAATAAGGATTCCACTATGTTAAACCCTAATTCTTTTAAGAATTTGTTTGTCTCTGCGCCTCCGCTGAATTCTTTTGGGTCTAATTCTTTGCCATTTGCATATTTATTAGCTAAAGAAATGATATGTTTTGGTGGATATAACTTACCTTTGTATTTTAGCCAAAATTTTTTTGAGTTTCTACGAGAAGGTAGTCCAATCTTTTTTATTTCTTCTATTGCTTTAATTATATGTTCTTTTTTTATATTTTTAGGAATCATTGTAATACCTCCTTAACTTTAAATAAATTTTTTGGATAGAAGCTATTACATAAACCTCTATAATTTACCTGTTTAATATTAACAAAGGTAGTTTTTAATATAGTCATATAGTGTTTGAGATTGTTTGGCCTTTTATTCCCTTTATATGTATCATATTAATTGTTTTATTATATATAATTTTAATTTGTTGTCAAGAAAAAATTTTTAAAAGATTACCTTAATAATAAGAAATTTTTTCGAGGTAAAGATCTTGGTATCTGTCATAAGTATTACTTTTTTTATGCTCTGTTTATGTTTTGATAGTCTTTTAAATTGGCAATATAAAAATATTAACATAAATTTTACATGATAGAAATTGAATTGTATAAGCAACATTATCTTTTATTTTATAATGTTCTCATATTAAAAAAATTGAATACTTATATTATATTTTGGTTATAGATAAATAAACTCTAAAGATGGAATTTACAGAGAAAAATTTATAAACTCAAAGTGTAGCAAGAAGTAAAAGAAGAAGTGGGAAGACGATGAAATTTCTATGGCTGTAATATATTGCTATTTTTAAAATTTTTTACCAATAAATGGATTTTGGAAAAATTTTGGGAATGTTTCTTACTATTCTTGAATTCAAAGCTAAAAATCAACAAAAATTTTTTTGAAAATTGGTTTGAAATTTTTTTAACTTTTTTTGATTTTTGGCTCCGCAAAAACAATTCTATGCGAAACTTTGGATATAGGTTTGATATAAGAACTTTTCAGGCAGAAAGAGGAAAATACAGGATTGAGATTATAAATTGTTAATCATTCAGAACATTATCTAAAGAAAGGATTGTTTGAACCTATTACCCCCCACCCTAAAATCAAAAAAACAGAAAAAGGTTGACATCTCTTGGTTTATTTTGTATTATTTTATTAAATTTTGTGTTTTGATAAAATATAAAATAAAAAGGTTAGATTATGAAGAAGAAAGAAAAGGAGATAATGACCGTTAAACAGGTAGCTGAATATCTTCAAATGGATGAACATACCATCTATAAACTTGCCCGCTCTGGAAAAATCCCTTCCCTAAAAATCGCTGGTCAGTGGCGGTTTAAAAAAGAAGTGATTGATAAATGGATAAGTGAGCAATCCTTAGAAAGAGTAAACAAAAATCTTAAAGATGAAAGAAGATAAACATTATTTAGGTCACAGAACGAGGTTGAGAAACAGATTTATGCGAGATTCAGCGGGATTGCAAGAATATGAAATGGTTGAACTTCTTTTGACATATGTTATACCCCAAAGGGATGTGAAAGAAATTGCAAAAGATCTTCTTAAAAAATTCGGTTCAATAAAAGGTATTTTTGAAGCTTCAGAAGAGGAACTAAGAACCATCCCTTTTATCAAAGATAAATTTATTACTTTATTGAAGCTCATCCGTGAAGTTAATGCTATATATAGGAAACAAAAAGCAAGTGAAGTTCCTGTTTCTCAATCAATAGAAGAAATTGCTCAATATTGCATCGAAAAACTTGCTGATAAGAAAGAGGAAGAATTTCATGTTCTTTATCTTGATAGTAATTTTAAAATTCAACTGGAAAAATTTTTCCCTGCGAGTGAATTTTTCACAAAAGGAACAATTGATAGGACAGTAGTATATCCAAGACAGATAATTGAAGAGGGAATAAAGAGAAAGGCATACGGTTTTATAATTGTTCATAATCATCCTAATGGTACCTTAGAACCTTCCGAATACGATAAAAATCTAACCAAACTTATAGATATTTCTGCAAAATCAGTAGGAATGAACCTTATTGACCACTTAATTGTAACCCCAGCAGGTTATTTTAGTTTTAAGCAGGAAAAGTTATTATGAATATAATTGATAAAATAAAATCAGTTATTCCTACATTAAATAATGACCAGATTGAAGCGATAACTTCAATTGATGGTTCTGTGCTTATTATTGCTGGACCCGGAACGGGTAAAACTTTGACTATGGTAACAAGAGCATTATATATCCTTTTAGATGGTAAGGCTGAACCTGGAGAAATAATTCTTACCACATTTACCGAAAAAGCAGCATTTGAACTAAGAGACAGATTAAGTCAACTGGCACGAAAACTTGACTATAAAGGACAAATACATTCACTCAAAGTTGGTACTATTCATAGTCTATGCAGTGAATTTATAAATAAATTTTTATCTTATACTCCCCTTAGAAAGGGCTATCAGGTATTAGATGAATTGACACAATTATTCTTCCTTTATGAAAACTTTGATGAAATTGTAAGTTCTCATAATGGAAAATATCTCGGGAAGTGGAGTAGCAAATGGGATGCTATTAAAGATCTTACACCATATCTGAACAAAATTACCGAAGAGCTAATTGACCCGAGACAATTGGAGAATTCCAAGAATACGTTTTTTAAGGAGCTTGCGATATGCTATAGGAAATACTGCGATAAGTTATTTGAAGCAAACAGGATAGACTTTTCTCACCTGCAAAAGATATTTTTTGAACTGCTTTGTGATAAAAATTTATACCCTAAAATTAAGCAAAACATAAAATATATAATGGTGGATGAATATCAGGATACAAATTATATTCAAGAGCAGATTCTCCTCACACTCGCAAAACCCGAAAATAACATTGCTGTTGTTGGAGATGAAGACCAATCCCTATATCGTTTTAGAGGAGCCACTGTCCGAAACATACTTGAATTCCCTAAACATTTTAAACACTGTAAACAGATAAAGTTAACAATCAACTATAGATCTCATCACAACATCATTGAACGATATAATAAATTTATCACTTCTATTAATTGGGATGGTTTTCGATATCCTAAAGAAATAAAGCCCGACCCGAAGGCAAAATTTGAAGAATACCCTGCGGTATTTTGTATTTGGGCGGAAGATGAGCCTCAAAGATTAGTTCACATGATTAAGTTTTTGAAACAAAACAAAATAATTCAGGACTGGAGTGATGTTGCTATACTTCTTAAAAGCGTCCGTCTAGATCATAGTGTGGATTACATTCAGGCATTAAAAGATAACAACATTCCCTTTTTTGCTCCCAGAGCAAAGACATATTTTGATAATGAAGAAATTAAACTCATACTTGCCTGTTATTGTATCATCTTTGGATTCTATGATAAAGATTTAGAAAATTACCCTCATAAACCATACATAGAAGAGTCAATCAAATTGTTATATAAAAAAATTAACTCTTCGCTTCAGTCCTACCTGCAGAGAAAAGTAGAACAGAAAGAAGAATTAAAAGAAGGCTCACTTGATTTGACAATTTTAGATTATTTTTACCAACTCCTTGCTTACGAACCTTTTTCATCTTTCCTTAGAGATAAAAATAGGGCTTACAACCTTTCTATATTTTCTAAACTTATCACAATATTCCAGGATTATTATGATATATCACTGGTGACTTCAAAAAACAAAGAATACATCAAGTTCTATTTGTTTGGAAGTTTCTTTAACTTTTTAATACAGAATGGTGTAGATGAATACGAAAATAGGGATAATCCTGTGCCTAAGGGATATGTACAAATTATGACAATTCATCAATCAAAAGGACTTGAGTTTCCCGTAGTGGTGGTTGGTTCTCTGCATAGAAGATTCGCCGTGCAAAAACAGGTTGATAGAGACCTTCTGCCATTTTCAAAAAGAGGAACTTATGAAACAGAGAAGCAGATGACAGAGTTTGATAGGTTACGTCATTATTATGTTGCCTTCTCGCGGGCACAAAAGCTACTCGTTCTTACAACAAATGAAAAACCGCAAAGTTGGTTTTCACCCATCTGGGAAGGGCTTGAGCAGTATCCGTATATTGAAAAAGAGATGCTAAAAGCTCAAAAATTTACCTCAAAGCCACAATTTATACCCAAGAAGACATACTCGTTATCTCAAATAAACGTTTATGAAGTCTGCCCCCAACAGTATCTTTTTTATAAAGAATACGACTTCCAACCCTCTCGTTCAGCACAAGTTCTGTTTGGCAATCTTGTGCATCACACAATAGAAGATATACATAAAGCCATACTTGATAAACAAAATATTTCAATTGATAACATTGAAAACTGGTTTGAACAAAATTATAAGGCATTGCTACTTGCTGGATTAAGACCTATAAGCAAAACTCAGAAAGAAATGGCATTAAAACAGGTGATTAATTACTTTCAACAGAACCAGGATTTATTGAAAAAAATAAAAGAAACAGAAGTAGATGTTTCAGTAGAAAAAGAGGATTACATCATTACAGGGAAAATTGACCTGCTTATGGATGAGAGAAATGAATTTGAAATACTTGACTTTAAGACACAGAAGAAACCTGAGAATAGCCATCCATTGATTGATTCCTATACCAAACAACTATGCCTTTATGCATACATCTTAAAGGAAAAATACAACAAGCCGATAAGAAAAATGTATATCTACTGGACAGCAGAGGAAAAAAGAAGAGATGCTATTATGGAATTGAATTATTCAGAGGATAAAGTTGAAGAAGCAGGAAGGCACTTTGATGAGATTGTAAAAAAGATAAAGGCAGAAGAATTTAAGGTTGTACAAAGTCCGGACACAGAAAAAGTATGCAAAGAATGTGATTTTAGATTTTACTGCTCTCAAAATGATATTATAAAATTTAAAACAAAGGAATTATTTGAAGTATGAAAGAATCAGAGAAAATTGAATTCAAAAAATCTCCTGGTGAATGGAAAGAAATTGTAGAGACTGTTTGTGCTTTTGCAAATACTGAGGGCGGTAAAAGTTATATTGGAGTCTCAAATTCAGGTAAAATTCTTGGAACTAATATCGGTAAAAGCACGATTGAAGACCTGACCAATAAGATTGTTAATAATACTGAACCAAAGGTTTATCCTAAAATATCAACAGAGAAAATCGAAAACAAAGATGTCATAGTGATTGATGTAGCAAAGTCAGTTACCAACTTGTTCTTACCTTTGGAAGACCATTTAATCCCCTTATTGCAAAAGCATTCTTCTGGATTAAATACATAGAAGAGGTAGGAACAGGAACTAATAAGATAATTGATTGGTACACTGAATGGGGGTTGCCTGAACCGGATTTTGAATTTACCGGAACAAGTATGGTAGTGATTTTGAGAAAATCTAAATTGACTGAAGAGTATTTAGCCACTTTAGGATTAACTGAACAGGAGAAAAAAATTATTGAGTATATAAAAATTAACAAAAGAATAACCAGTGGAGAGATTCAAAATTTGTTTGATGTTACAAGAATGACTGCAAATAGGTATATAAAAAAACTTATTGAGTTATCAATTGTGGAGAGAAAAGGTAAAGGGAAAGATGTGTATTATGTATTTAAAACCAAATAATGCGTAACATATGCGTAACAATACGTCAACTTTTGCGACGCAAAATATATTTTGAAAGGAAGAAACTTACTATGTATTACGAATTAAGTAACCTTTAAGGAGGTATTACTATGCCAAAGGTAAACATTAACAAAACAGAACTTGTCTGGCTTGGAAAATATGATGATGAAGGTAAATTAAAAGCAGTTGAAAAACCTGGTCCTTATCCCTTTCAGATTGTTGAAGTAATAAACAAGCCGAGAACAGGAAAAGAAGAACCCCAGCAAACACTTTTTGAAATGTGGGAAGGGAAGGAAGGAGATACTTTTGAAGAGGGATGGAGGAACAAACTCATCTGGGGAGATAACAAACTGGTAATATCATCTCTTCTTGAAAAGTTTGCTGGTAAGATAAATCTTATTTACATAGACCCACCATTTGCAACAGGGGCGGATTTTAAGTTTACGATTAAGGTTGGCGAAGAAAAAGAAAAAATCACAAAAGAACATTCTATAATTGAAGAAAAGGCATACAGAGACACCTGGGGAAAAGGATTGGACTCTTATCTTCAAATGATGTATGAACGACTGGTGTTGATGAGAGAACTTTTGGCTGAAGATGGCTCAATCTATGTTCATCTGGACTGGCATGTTGGGCATTATGTAAAAGTAATGATGGATGAGATTTTTGGGTATGAGAATTTTAGGAATGAGATACTCACAAGAAGAGGACAAACGAAAAACTTACAGTATCAATTTGAGAGCTTCAAAACAATGAATGTTTATAATGATTATATTCTCTGGTATTCAAAAAATCCGAATGCTACATTTAATCCTCCTTTAAGAAAGGCTTTAGAATATCAGAGGATTGGAAGATGGCAAAGTATGTGGAATAACGCTGATCGTCCAACAATGAGATATGAGTTATTGGGTGTAAACATAGATTCTGGTCAATGGAAATGGTCCAAAGAGCGAGCTTACAAAGCAGTTGAGAATTATAAAAAATATTTGGAAGAAAGTAAGAGAACAGGCGAAAGTCTTGAAGAATATTGGGTGCGCACAGGTAAGTGTTTAGAATTTGTTTGGCGGTTTGGCAGTGCAAAACCTGTATATTGGGTGTCACCTCAAGAAGAAGTTATATGTGATAATAATTGGTTTGACATTAAAGGATATGATTACTCTCAAGATTTCAAAACTCAAAAATCTGAAGACCTTTTACAACGCATAATCCTTGCATCTTCTAATCCTGGCGACATTGTTGCAGACTTCTTCTGTGGCTCAGGCACCACCTTAGCAGTTGCAGAGAAACTTGGAAGAAGATGGATTGGTTCTGATTTATCAAGATATGCGATCCACATCACAAGAAAACGGCTTCTTGATATTGAAAACTGTAAGGATTTACAAAATGAAGGTAAAAAATATGGTAAAAAAGCAAGACCTTTTGAAATCTTAAACCTCGGCAAATACGAAAGACAACTCTGGCAGGTTAAAACATTTACAAACAAAGATGAAAAGCAGGCTCTTTATGAATACCTCGCTTTTATCTTAAAACTTTATGGAGCAGAACCAATATCAGGCTTTACTAATATTCACGGCAGAAAAGGAAATGCACTCGTCTATGTAGGCGCTGTTGATTCTCCGGTGACAATTCAGGAAGTAATAGACGCAATAAATGATTGTAAAAAAGTAGGACAAAAAGAATTACACATCCTTGGCTGGGAATGGGAAATGGGCCTCAATGATGCTATACAAGAACTGGCTAAAAAAGAAAAAATTAAACTCAAACTTAGAATCATCCCAAAAGAAGTGCTTGAAGCAGAAGCAGTCAAAAAAGGAGATATTCAATTCTTTGAACTTGCCTACTTTAAAGTTGATATAATAATAAATGGGAAGGCAGTAGAACTTGAACTTAAAGATTTCGTCATCCCCCATACTGACTTAATTCCTGAGGATGTTCAAGATAAAACTAAAAAATGGACTGACTGGATTGACTACTGGGCAGTTGATTTTGATTTCAAGAATGATACATTTAACAATGGCTGGACTTCGTATAGAACGAAGAAAGACAGAACCCTGAATTTAAAGGCAACACATAATTATGAAAAACCTGGTAAATACAAAATCTTTGTTAAAGCAATAGACATCTTTGGTATTGATACATCACAGGTTTATGAAGTGGAGGTTACCCCGTGAGATATAAAGAAAACATTAAATTATCTCACAGGGTGAGATATTATGTATATATACTGCAAAGCGAAAAAGATAGAAGATTCTATGTGGGTATGACAAATGATTTGAAAAGAAGAATAAAAGAACATAACAGTGCTAAAGTCCTCTCAACTAGGTATAGAATACCATTGAAATTAATTTATTACGAATTTTGCTTGAATAAAAAAGATGCCATAAAGAGAGAAAAGTATTTAAAAACAGCATGGGGTAAAAGATATATAAGATTAAAAAATTATCTTACGGGAAGATGGGAGGTGATATAACTATGCTATCAAATAAAGAAAATTTTAAATTATCTCACGGGGCACCAAAAACCTGGGTTCAATACGACAAAACCTTGCCTTATGTAGAAGACAGGGACCCTTCCAGAAAACCCACCTGCCATCTTATAAAAGATGGAGAAAATTCATATAAAGTAGTGGAAGGAAGAAGACCAAGCAAGATGCTTCTTGTGAACAAACTTAGAGAAGAAGTATATAAGTGGCGTGATGATGATTACCCGGGAATTACTGACACTACAAGAGAACTTTTGTATTTCTGGTTTTTCAACGACCACAAAATAAATGGTGAACTATTCAGGTTCTGGTTCTGTCAGAGAGAGGCAATTGAAACACTTATCTATCTTTTTGAAGTTAAAAAATATGACGACTTAAAACCTGTAATAAAGACCTATGCAGAAAATTTCAGGAAAGACTTATTTACAATGGCAGTAGAATTCAGTGAAGATACAGAGGGAAACAGAAAGTTAATCCGCTACTTTCCAGAACTTGAGCAGCAAGGTGAACAGGACTTGCCTGAAAAAGGACTTCTAAGATATGCCTTCAAGATGGCAACCGGCTCTGGCAAAACCTATGCAATGGCTTTAATAATTGTCTGGTCGTATTTTAATAATTTGAGGGAGAAAAGTAACCGATATCCAAATAATTTTCTAATCATTGCTCCCAATGTTATCGTTTATGAAAGATTAGCAAAAGACTTTGCTGATAATAAGATTTTTTATTCATTGCCACTTATACCACCTTCCTGGAAACCATTATGGAATCTAAAAGTAACATTGAGAGGAGACGATTCACCATTAAATCCGTCTGGCAATTTAATCGTTAACAATATCCAGCAATTATACGAATCAAGGAGAGTAGAACAGTCTCCTGCAAATATTGTTGACGAGATACTTGGTAGAATGCCACAGAAAGATTTAACAAAATCTCCAGAATTTCTCATAGATAAAATAAAAAAACTGGATAATCTTATGGTGTTCAATGATGAAGCCCATCATGTTCACGATGAAGATTTAAAGTGGCATAAAACCTTAATGTCAATTCACAAATCACTGGGATTGAACTTATGGCTTGACTTCTCTGCTACCCCAAAGACACAGACAGGCACATATTATCCCTGGATTATTGTTGATTATCCTCTCGCTCAGGCAGTTGAAGACAGGATTGTAAAAGCTCCTTTAATTGTTCACCGTGTTGATAAAAAAGACCCCGAAAACATAACTACAAAAAATGTTATTCAAAAGTATGGGGACTGGATCTCTGCTGCTTTAGAAAGATGGAAAGAGCATTATAAGGTTTATTCTTCTGTTGGTAAAAAACCAGTCTTATTTATTATGGCAGAGAAAAATGATTATGCTGATAAAATTGCAGAAACGATAAGAAAGATGAAAGGGCTCGGTATAAAAAATCCTGAGGAAGAAGTAATGGTAATCCATGTTAAAACAAGGGAAAGAGAATCTGCAGAAACAGAGATAAAGATTACAGATAAGGAACTTCCTATTTTAAGACAACGTGCAAGAGAAATAGATGAACCAGAGAATAAGGTAAAAATCATCGTCAGTAATATGATGTTAAGGGAAGGCTGGGATGTCCAGAATGTTTCAGTGGTTCTCGGGCTTAGACCGTTTACCTCAAAAGCTCAAATCTTGCCTGAACAGGCAGTTGGCAGAGGCTTGAGATTAATGAGAGGAATTAGTCCCGACCACACCCAGACCCTTGAAGTTATGGGAACTCAAGCTTTTGAAGAGTTTGTTAGAGAACTTGAAAAAGAAGGCGTTGGAATAAATACTGTAAAAACCCCTCCACCTTTACCTGTAACAATTGCTCCAGAAAAATCAAGATTAATATATGATATTGAAATCCCCCAAACAGAATTTAGATACTACAGAAATTATAGAAATATAGAAGATTTTAATCCTTTAGAGGTCTCTTCGCTTTATTCTTCTGACAAACTTGAGGAAAAAAGAAAAATCATCTTAAGAATGGAATTTGCTACTACAGGAACAGATGTTGGCACGGCAGCTATGCCTGCATATTCTTTAATCTCTGGAAGGGAACTCGTAGCTTATATAGTTAATGAAGTTATGAAAAGGGCGCGCCTTACTTGCGAATTTAGTTTACTATACCCCAAAATAGAAACATACATCCTGAAAGAATGTTTTGAAGTTGAAATAGAAGACATTGAGGATGAGAGATTAAGAGGAAATTTATCTAATGATGCAATTCGGGAGGCAATTATTGATTTACTTGCAAAAGAACTTGGTAAAATATCTCTTGAATCTAAAGAAATGGTCTCAAAAACAGGAAAATTAAGGTTATCACAGATTGAACCATTCACGTGGAGAAGAAAACATCTAAGATGTAAGAAAACGGTTTTCAACTTTGTTGCTGTTTATAATGATTATGAAGCAGAGTTTGCCCAATTTCTTGATAAATCTGAAGACATAGAAAAATTTGCCGCTTTTGCTGATAAATTCTCTATTGATTATTTCAGTTCAAAGGGAGCAATAAGGATGTATCATCCTGATTTCATCGCAGTTCAAAAAGTTGGCAACAAGAGGGTTTACTGGATATTGGAAACAAAAGGGAGAGAATACGAAGAAACTGATAAAAAAGATGCTGCCATTAAGAGATGGTGTGAGGATATTACAAGCCAGACAAAACAAGAATGGAAATATTTAAAGATAATGCAAACCTCATTTAATTCTTTGAAACCGAAAAATTTTTCTGACTTAGTTACAGGATTATATAATACAGAGAAAATCTAATAATTAGCACCTCCTAATCAGTGATTTTTAGGGAGGGGATTTTTCCAGAGCGAGAGAGTTTATAGATGGTGTGTTCATCCATTTGGAGATATTCAGCTACCTGTTTAACGATCATTATTTCCTTTTCCTTCTCCTTCATAATCTAACCTTTTTATTTTATATTTTATCAAAACATAAAATCTAACAAAATCCTACAAAATAAACCAATGGATTTCAACCTTTTTCTGTTTTTTTGATTTTAGGGTGGTGGGTGGGGTTAATCTTTCCTAAAGATTTCTTCTCTTACATCCATGAATTTCATTAGGAAAGTCAAATGGAACAATTAGAAAAAGAAATTCAAAGCATCCCTTCCTTTTGTCAGCCTGAATTAGTTTGAAATAAAAAATGGCTCCCCGGGAGGGACTCGAACCCCCGACCTGGTGGTTAACAGCCACTCGCTCTACCGACTGAGCTACCGAGGAGTTTAATTTTTGTTTATTATACAAATAGTTTTTTTATTGTCAATAGTGAAATTAATTTTTCAGTAAATTTTAAAATAAAATATTCAACCCAAAATATAAATCGATATTAAATGTAAAATAGCAAATATCAAAGAGATTGCAGCCAACATCTTATGATGTAATATTTTGAGTCTCAATTTTCTTAAAAATAAACCACTAAAAACTGTCAGAAATATAAAGAAAAATGATAACGCTCCAAAAATGATATACATAATCCAACCTCCTTATTGCATTTTTTACCTTTAAAATTTAAAAATTAAATCACCTCATTATAATTTTAACCATCCAAGTTTTTTTATCAATAAAAAACTTGAAATAATGGAAAAATAAAGTTATAATTAAAAATTAAAAGGAGAATAAATGAAATATAAGTTGATTTCACATGAACATAATAATCTTTTTGAGAGATATCCAAACAATCCAATTTTAAAACCTTCTGACTGGCCTTACCATGTAAATGCGGTGTTCAATCCTGCAGCGATAAAATATAAAGAAAAATACTTACTTCTTGTAAGAGTTGAAGATAAAAGAGGTTTTTCACATATTTCGCGTGCAACAAGTGATAATGGAAAAACAAACTGGGTTATATCAAAAAAACCTGTCTTATACCCTTCCGATAGATTGCAGGAAGAACAATGGGGATTGGAGGATCCAAGAGTTGTCTATTTAAAAAAATTAAAAAAATATGCTATAACCTATGTTTCCTTTTCAAAAGGTGGACCGATGGTTTCTTTGGCACTAACGGAGAATTTCAAAAGATATACTAAAAAAGGTTCCCTCCTTCCACCTGAAGATAAAGATGCATGTCTTTTCCCAGAAACATTCAAAGGACGGTACGCTTTGATACATAGACCAGTTATTAGAGGTGAAGCACATATCTGGATTTCATTTTCACCTGATCTTAAACATTGGGGCGAACACAAGATTGTCCTTGAAACAAGACCAGGTTGGTGGGATTGCCATAGAGTTGGTCTTGGACCTCAACCTATGAAAACCAAATACGGATGGCTCATCATTTACCATGGAGTAAGGTATAGCGGCTCAGGTCCCCTTTATAGAGTTGGACTTGCACTGTTAGATTTAAAAGACCCAACGAAATTGATTAAAAGGTCAGACGAATGGGTTTTTGGTCCATCCGAACCTTATGAAAGAATAGGAGATGTAGCATCTGTCACCTTTCCTACTGGAGTTATATTTAACAAAGGCACAAACGAAATATACATGTATTATGGAGCTGGAGATTCATCGATATGTCTCGCTTTTGCAAAACTGGACAGATTGCTTGAATACCTTCTAAAAGAAAATTGATTTTCAATTCAAAGGGGGAATTGTATGAATGGTAGATTAAAAATAGCGTTTATTTCAACCTATGTTCCAAAAGAATGTGGTATAGCAACATTTACAAACGATATAGTTAAAAATCTATTTAAAAGTTGGAAGATAAGAGAATCACAAAATAAAAATATAACAGTAGTTGCTGTTTCTGACCAACAGAATTATCTTTATCCAGGTGAAGTTAAATTCGAAATTATGAAAGAGGAGAAGTTAAGTTATATAAATGCTGCGAAATTTTTAAACAACAGCAATGTTGATGTTGTTAACATACAACATGAATTTGGTATTTTTGGTGGAATAGATGGCAACTTTATACTTGATACTGTCAAAAATTTAAGAAAACCTCTAGTAACAACATTACATACGGTAATTGAAAAACCATCAAGGGAACAAAAATACATTGTTGCAGAACTTGGCAGAAAATCTATCTATTTAGTTGTACTTGCAAAAAAAGCTATCGAACTTTTAAAGAATATTTACAATATCCCTGAAGAAAAAATAGTTTATATCGAGCATGGTGCACCAGATGTTCCTTTCCTCGATAGTTCCTATTATAAAGGTGATCTGAACGCCCAGGGTAAAAAAATAATATTGACATTTGGTTTAATAAATTCAAACAAAGGGATAGAGTATGGGATTAAGGCAACATCTATAATAGCGAAAAAATATCCCAATATTCTTTATGTAATTCTTGGAATAACACACCCGGAAGTTAAAAAAGTATCTGGTGAATCTTACAGGATCTCCCTTGAACTTCTTGTAAAAAAATTAGGGATCGAGAAAAATGTGGAATTTTTCAACTATTTTGTTGAAAAGGAAGAGTTGATAAAATTCCTCGTTGCAAGTGATTTTTATCTTACACCCTATCTTTCGAAGGAACAAATAGCATCTGGAACTTTAACGTACGCTTTGACATGCGGGAAAGTTTTGATTTCGACTCCTTACTGGTATGCTGAAGAACTACTGGGTCAGGAAAGGGGAATTCTTGTTCCTTTCAGGGATGAAAAAAGCATTGCAGATAATATTATAAAACTTTTAGAGGATGAAACTAAATTTTCTCAATACAGAAAAAACGCATACGATTTTGGAAGAAATTTTATATGGGAAAATGTTGTTCAAAAATATGAAAAAAAATTCTGGGAAGCGATAACAAGACAAAGGAAATTAAAAGCAAAAATTGATATTGAGTATGAAAAGAAAAAATCTATTTTACCTGAGATCAATCTTAACTTCTTCAAAATCCTCACAGATGATACTGGAATAATACAATTTTCTAAGATAAATATACCTGATAGAAAGAGTGGTTACACAACTGACGATAATACAAGAGCTTTGATCGTTGCGATAAAAGATTACAATAATACAAAAAATAACGAAATGTTAAGTTATATAACAAAGTTTCTTTCATTTGTACACTATTCTTACGATGAACAATCTGAAAAAGTAAGAAATTTTTTAAATTACAAAAGAGAATGGACAGATAAAAAGATTTCAGAGGATACTGTCGGAAGAGTAATATGGTCGTTAGGTTATCTTATAAAACATTCTCCGAACAATTCTCTACACATCTTTGCGTTAGAACTTTTTAAAAAAACTATAAACAATGTAATGCATTTTACATCTCCAAGAGCTTGGGCTTTTATAACTTTAGGAGGTATTTTTTATTTGAGCATATACAAAGGTGATATAGAAATAAAAAAGATATGTGAAAATATGATCAATAGGATCTATAAACAATTCAAAGATAATTCTGATAAAAACTGGATATGGCTTGAAGATATACTTTCATATGAAAATGCTCGTATACCACAAGCTCTTATAACTTATGGAGGTTTCTTCGAAAATGAAAAAATCTTTTCAATCGGAGAAAAAAGTTTAAAATGGCTCATAGATTTACAGTATGACAAAAAGAATGACAGATTGTCTTTGATAGGAAACAAAAGGTGGTTGAAAAGAGGAGAGAAAAAATCCCAATTCGATCAGCAACCGGTTGAGATAGCTGCGTTGAGTGATGCTATCTATGAAGTTTATAAATACACTCAAAACGAATACTATGAAAAAGTTATGTCACTATGTATAAACTGGTTCCTTGGTGATAACGATGTTGGGGAACCACTCTATGATTTTACAACAGGAGGCACAAGGGATGGAATACATCCTTTAGGAATTAATTTGAATCAGGGGGCTGAATCAACCCTATCATATCTTCTTACACTATACAGATTATACGATTTCCAACAGTTAAAAATAAGGGATAAAGAAAAATTCAAAGAATGAAAATATTGGGATGATTCATCTTTTAAACTTTTAGTCGCAAGAAAAATGATTTTTCCTTAATTTTTAAAAACAAGAATCTTATGTCTTACAATACCTTTACTATATTTACAATATCTTTTTCTCTCCTTTTTTCGAATTTCTTTAACAGTTTTGCAAAATATTTGAAACCTTGTTTTAGTTTTTTTATTCTTAACATGGATATCAAAAAGTGTAAATATATTGTTTGGAATTGTCATAAAATTTTATTTTAACTTTAACTTTTATTTACTCCTTTATTTTTCTGAAAGAATTGTTATAACATCTATAAAATTGATAAAATTTTAGACACAACTTTAGATTTAATTTTTGAAGTTATCTTGTTATTCCCCTTATATATCACAAAAATCTTTTTAGGCAGTATACTAGTATAAGGTTTAAGTCTGTGAACTAACTCATTTTAATCAATCAAGACATTCCCAATCTTTATCTATAAATTCAACATACCTCTGAAATTTTATCAAGAAAATGTTGCACTTCAACATCCCTCCCTTCAGGGTCTTTTATATAAAAATGGTATATTTTAAAATAAGGATTTGTTTTCAAATCAACTGTGATAAATTTTTTTAACTTCTCATACTTTTTTTCGACCTCTTTCTTGCTTTCGTAAAAGAAAGTTATTACACCTGAATTTTCAACCTCATCAGAATCACAAAAACCAAGAAGAAGATTCTCATACTTTAAAATTACACATTTTTTTTGATCAAGGAAAATCTCCATATCGAAATTTTCGACGTAAAAATTTTTTATCTGATCAAGTTTTTTCGTTTTGAAAAAAATTATTCCTCCTTTTTCCATTCTCTCTCCTTATCTATAAACATTCTATAATCAGGTTCACCTGTGTAAAGTTGTTCGTGTGTATAGCAACCTTTAGCTTTTCTTTCGTTAAGAAATATCACCTTATCCATATACTTAATAGTAGCCAGCCTATGTGAAACAACTATAGTTATTCTATCTTTCAAAAATTCTTCGAGCGATTCCCAGAGTTTTTTCTCATTTCCAGTATCGAGTGAGGAAGTTATATCATCGAAAATCAAAAGTTGTGGTTTTTTCATCAAGGCTCTCGCTATGGAAATCCTCTGCTTTTGCCCTCCACTTAAGGATGTGCCCCTCTGTCCTAAGATTGTTTCATCCCTCTGTTTGAATCTTTTAATCTCCTCTTCCATATTCACAATATTTAAAACTTTTTCATAATCATCTTTCTCATACTCATCAACTCCAAAAAGAACATTCTCCCTCAAAGTTCCAGAAAAGAGTAAAGGTTCCTGTAATACAAAACCCACCTTATCCCTATAATTTTTCAAATCAAGATCTTCAATAGGTATTCCATTTATTAAAATAGAACCAGATTTTGGAATAAGAAAACCGGAAAGTAGATGAAGCAGAGTTGATTTTCCACCCCCTACCTGTCCAACTATTATTATCCTTTCACCCTTTTTTACATTGAATGATAATTTTTCTAAAATGAGATTCCTCTCATCGTAAGCGAAAGAAACTTCTTTGAATTCAATACTTTCAATCTTTTCAATCTTTATACCCTTTCCACTTTTATAAGTTTTTACAGGGTAATCTTTAATCTCTTCAAGACGATCTATGTTAACAAAAGATTGTTTCCCTGAAACAAAAAGTTGTGGTAAATCTAAAACGGGATAAATCAGGATTGAGAGGTAAGTATAGAATGCATAAAAGGTTCCAACAGATATTTCCCCTTTCAAAACGAGCATTCCACCAAAAAGAATTACAACTATCTGTGCTATCCTATCTATATATTCATAAATTAAATGAATCAGAGAGTTCAGTTTTATCAGATCCATCTCAGTTCTCATTCTGATACCTAACGCTTTTTCAAAAAATCTGTTGTACTGGTTCTCCTTGTTGTAAGATTTGATTATCTTTATTCCAGAAAAACTCATCTCAAGTTGGTTGTTAATTTCACTTATAGATTCCTGATTCATCTTGAAGGATAGATAGAGTTTACTGCTTAACATATAAAAAATAGCAACCATCAAAGGGATAGGTAAGATTGAAAAAAGCGCTAACTTCCAGTTTAATAAAAACATAACGGAAAGACAGAAAAATATTTTGGATGATGAATCTAACGCTCTGAAAATACCTGAACATAAAAACCAGCATATCTTCGGGAAATCTGAAAGATCATCGGTCAACCTTGTAACTATATCACCGGTTCTAAAATTGTTGAAAAAAGAAAAGTCCTTTTTTAAAATGTAAGAAAAATATTTTACTCTAAGTTTATGTTCAAACCTGTAATTCATAAACGCTCTAAGGGTAGGATACATTCCCGAAAATACTCTCACTATTCCAATTCCCAATAGAAAATATACTATCCTGTAAATTTCAGACATCGGATTTTCAACTTTTATCTTAGAAGTTAAAATTTTATTTAAATTATCAAAAAGGATTTTAAAAATGAATGGATATGCAACCGTAACAAAAGTTGAAAGTAAAGTCATAAAGAAAAGGAAAAACAAAAACTTTTTTTCTTCTTTCCAGACTCGCCAGACCCATTTTACATGTTCCATATCATTCCTTTAAAATGTGTTGTTGAACTATCTTTCTATACTCTTTGGAAGTTTCCAATAGCCTGTTGTGCGTCCCTGATGTAATTATCCTTCCATCATCGAAAAGAAAAATGTTGTCACAGTTTATTACAGTTGATAACCTGTGAGCAATTATTATCGAAGTTTTACTCTCAAGTATTCTATCGAGAGCTTCGATTATCTTTTGTTCAGTCATTTCATCAATAGACGATGTCGCTTCATCCATAACAACAACTGATGCTTTTGAAAATACTAAAACTCTTGCAAGGTTTATAAACTGTTTTTCCCCAGCAGAGATGTTTCTTCCCTTCTCTTTTATCTCCCTGTATATTCCAAACTCATTGTAAAGTAAACTATCACCATAAACATCTTTAATGGAACTTTTAACAACCTCTTCAGAAATTTTTTCATCATACAATCTCACATTTTCAAGAACATCTCCGGGAAAAATTATCCCTTCCTGAGGTATGTAGGAGAAAAGTTCTCTCAAAGATTTCAGCTCGAACTCTCTTATTTCGGTTCCATCTATTAAAATTTTTCCTTTATAATTCTTATAGAATCCAAGCAGAAGATTGGCGGTTGTTGTCTTACCACTTCCAGAAGGTCCAACAAAAGCGACCTTTTCTCCTTTCCTTATTTTAAACGAAAGATCTTTCAGAACACCTTCCCCTTCTTTGTAGGAAAAAGTTACATTTTCAAAAACTATCTCCCTTTCAAGTGTAGAAATCTTTTTAACTCCTGATGATGAACTTTCATCTTCATTTTCCATGATGTTGAATATCCTTTGGAGTGAAACAAATGCTCTCTGAAACATGTTAAAGTTTTCAGCTATCTGCATAATTGGTTCGAAAAGCCTCAATCCATACTGTATGAAAATCACAAGTGTTCCAAGAGTTAAAACGCCAGAAATTATTTTAGGTGAAATTAAAAGGATAACTATTATTATGAAGAGGGTTTCAACAAAAAATGTCTGTAAACTCCAGAAGGAGTACTCGATGAAAGATGTTTTACTTTCAACATTGAACTTTTCTTTCGATTTATTTTCTACTATCTTTTTAATTCTATCTTCCCTGTTGAAAAGTTGAATGACCATCATTCCCTGTGTGAATTCGGTAAGTTGAGCTGAAAGTTCAGCGTAAAGTTCTCTAACCTTTTTAAAAAACTTTGTTAGGTATCTTATAACAAGTATTGAAACGATGAAAACGAAACCTAAAGGTATAAGAAGTATCAATGTTATAAAACTGTTTTTCATCATAAGAACAACTATCATCCCCACAAAAAAAAGAATGTTACCAAAGATCATTATCATCTGATTCGAAAAAAGTTCTTTCACCCTTTCTCCGTCACTTTCCACTCTCGCAATCAACTCGCCAACCTTTTTTTCATCAAAAAATTTAACAGGGAGTTTCAACATGTGTGAAAAAAGATCCATCTTCAGTCTTGTTATCAATTTTAATCCGAGTTTGGCAAAAATTATATTCTGAATGTATGTCAATAAACCTGATAGAAATATAACAAGTACAAAAATTAAAGAAAATTTTAAAAGATCCTTCACACTTCCCGAAGGAATAGTTTTATCAACTATATGTGCTAATATTAAAGGGTCCAAAAGCCTCGAAACTGAAACGAGTATGGTTATCAAAAGTCCAAGGATAAAGAATAACTTTTCTTTTTTTATGTAAAATAAAATCCTTCCAAAATATGATATCGTTTTTTTTCCCATTTTTTTTATTATAGTTATGTTAAATTATTTTACAATAATTTTCCTTCTGTTTTATAAATTATAAATTTAACATTTTTTAATTGACAATTAAATTTTTCACCATATAATCAAGTTTTAAAAAGGAGTTTATATGAAAAAATTTTCGCTATTTCTTATCACAATTTTTGCACTTGTTTTTTACGCTGAGACTTCCGAAGAAATTTTTAAAAGGATAGAGACAAAATACTCTTCCTATTCTGATGTAAAAAGTATTGATGCAATTTATAAGAGTATTTTCTATAACAACGACGCTAAAGTTCCAATGACCATGAAAATTTTAGTAAAGGATAAAAAGATGAAAATGGAAATAATTCCAGATTCGTTAGAGATGGAGGATGTCCAGCAGATGGCAACAACCATAATTAAAGATGGCGACAATATGTTTATCGTAAACCCAATTGTGGGAAAAATAGAATTGTCAGAGAAGGAAAAAGATAGTTACAATCAGGATAAAGGTGTTCTGTGGTGGAAACAAATCAACGATGATTACGATTATCTTTACGAAAAGGATAAAAATTACATTTTCAAACACAAAGAATCAGAAGGACTACTCTTCGTAGATAAAGAGAATCTATTCCTTTCTAAATATGTTGATTATCAGAATGATAAGAAGGATACACTAATTATGACTTTCACTGACTATAAAAAGATAGAAGAAGAGAGGTATATGCCTTTTAAAATTGAAGCGAATTTGAACGGCAAGAAGATTATGGAAATGAACATCGATAAGATAAAATTCAATACCCAGATAGATGATTCACTTTTTGAGATAAAAAAAGGTAAAATAACCGATATGAAGGATCTATTTAAAAAGTTCTCACAGTGATCCTTCTTTATCTATAGATTCTTCTGGAATAATTATTGTAATAAAATCTTTGTTCAACTGCATAAGTTTAGTTTTGTAAGTTTTTCCATCAACTGTTCTAACTTCAGCATCTGTAACTGGTATAAATGGCTTTGCAATGTTGTTTAAAAAATCTGTTAACCTTCCCCCAGGTGGTATGTGTACATATCCTCTTATTTCACAGTTTGTTGTAAATATCAACGATTTTACCCTCTCCCTTTCGAATGCCATATGACCTCCTAAAAAGTTAAACCTTCTTTCATCTTTTTACTCCTCAGTTCACTCATAAGAATAAACTCCCCCTCACTTTCAGCGCATATATGCCCTTCAGGGTCCTTTAAACATGCATAAGTCAAACTTTTATTATCGTTCCTCTCTTTGATATAACTTTCAACTCGATACTTAATGTCAACCTTAACAGGTTTTAAAAAATTCACTCTGATAGTTTTGGTTAAAGCCATCCGGAGAGTAATTTCGATATTTATCCACGCCATAGATTCATCAAGAACTGTAGTTATTATACCACCATGTATTATGTTATCGTAACCTATAAAATGCTTCTCAAAAATTATATCTGCAAAAACCGTTTTCTTTTCTTCATCGAAGAAAAAGGGTATCTTTAAACCGAAAGGATTTTTTTGACCACATACGATACACCCTTCAAAATGTGGTAACCTTTTAACAGACATAAAATTCATTCCTCCTGTCTTTAAAAAGATCATTCCTATCATTTATCTTTTTGTTTTTTGCTTTTTTTAAATCAACATATGTTATAAAAACTTCTTCAGTTGAACTTTTCGCTCTATGGATTATTCTACCATCAGAAGAAACTATCTGACTTTTACCTGTAAAATTATAATCCCCTTCTCTTCCGATTCTATTTGATGTTATCGAAAAGATTCTATTTTCAAGAGACCTTGTTATCATAGCATTCTGACAATATGGCATTACAAGGTTTGATGGATGTGCTATAAGTTGAGCACCTTTTAAAGCAAGTGTTCTTGCTGCTTCTGGGAATATCCAATCGAAACATATCATCATACCAACATTTATATCTTTTAACTTTACAACAAAAAAACCTGAATCACCCTTATCAAAAAGTTTTTTCTCTTTGAAGAATAGATGTGTCTTCCTATATACATACCTTTTACCTTCAAATGTAATCATCATTGCTGAATTGTAAACGTTTTCTCCATCTTTTTCGGAAAAACCAAATACCACACTTTTACATTCATCCCTGCACAACTTTTCGAGTGAATCAAAAATTTCATCATCCTTTTGTAAAGATATCTTTTTCAGATCCTTTCTCTTCTCAAAATGGTAACCTGTTGTTGAAAGTTCAGGAAAAACAAGAAGATCAAACATCTTTTCCTTTGTTATCCTTTCAATCTTTTCAATGTTTTTTTCAACATCTTTGTGATGTATTTTTATCTGTGAAAAACCAACCCTATATTGACATCTACTCATACAATTTATATTATAGTAAGGTATGAAATTTTCAATAGGAAGAAATGATACCGTTTTCATTTTAACAGGTGCAGGAATAAGTGCTGAAAGTGGGCTCTCAACTTTTAGGGATTCAGGGGGGCTATGGGACAGATACAGAATAGAGGATGTTGCTACACCGGAAGCGTTTCAGAAGAATCCAGAACTCGTATGGGAGTTTTACTCTAAAAGGAGAAAAGAGTTAAAAGATGTTTCTCCCAACAGAGCTCACCTTTCATTGGCTAATTTTCAAAAAAAACACCCAAAAACCTATCTGATAACCCAGAATGTTGATAACCTACATGAAAGGGCTGGTTCCACAAATGTCATACATATGCATGGTTCCTTAACAAGAATAAGATGCACAGGATGCAACTATTTTGAGGAGCATCTTGAGGATATAGAAGGAATACCAAAATGTAAGGAATGTGGAAATATACTAAGACCTGATGTCGTATGGTTTGGAGAGATACCTTACTTTTTAAACCAGATATATGAACTTCTTTCAAAAACGAAACTTTTTATTGGAATAGGAACAAGCGGGCAGGTTTATCCAGCAGCAGCTTTTGTTTCGATAGCAAAAAGTTTCAAAGCGAAAACGGTATTTATAAATAAAGAAAGAATCTATAACGAAGACATAGATCTTTTTATCGAAGGAAACGCTTCAATTGAAGTTGAAAAATTTTTGTCAGAGATAGAGGTTTTATGATAAGAAAAATATTCGTTTTATCTTTGCTTTTTTTTGCATTGGTCACATCATCCCAAACATTGAACCTGAGAGTTTTCACAGACATGACAAACACCTACATAACTTCCTCAAAGCACTTCAACTTCATATATAAAAAAGACTTATCTAACGAAATCAAAAATATAGTAAAGATAAGCGAAGGTGTCTATGATACCTTGAAAAAAATAATGAAATGTGAACCTCCAAACAGGATAAACCTTTTAATAACAGATCAGTCGGATCTCCCTAACGGATTTTCAACGCCGATTTTAAATCCAACCGTAAACATTTACCTTGCAAATCCAGACCCAACCTTTATTGCAAAACATGAAAATTGGGTGGAGTATGTTCTACTGCATGAGTTGACCCACACTTTCCATCTTACCAAAACAAACCCAAAATTTTTGAGTAAAATGCAAAATTCCTGTTTGTATCTCCCATCGGTAGCTCAGCCTATGTATTTTCTTGAAGGTTACACAGTTTACAACGAATCAACAGTTAAAAGTGGAAGATTAAAAGATACTTACTTCGAAGCGATTTTAAGAACCTTTTTTCTTGAAAGTAGAAAACCACCTCTCGATAGGGCTATATCCTATTTCGATACAGAGTACCCTTACGGGATGTTACCTTACATCTACGGACCATACATTTTTGATAAAATGGAAGAGATTTCGAAAAAAGATCTATCCTACATAACTCAGATAGATCCATTTACATGTTTACCATTTCACATATTATTCCCCGACATATTTTTCCTTATAAAAAATTCCTATTTACCTTCAACGCTTCTTAAACTTGTTTACCAGGACGTAGAAAAGAAAACGAAAAAATTAAGGGAAAATTACACTATCAGTGAAAGAGAAAAAATATTTGAAGATGATAATGAAAGTTCTCTTCCTGCATTTCATAAAGGTAAACTCTATTTCATCGAATCCTATTATCATAAAAGAAGTAGAATGGTAGAATATTCTAACAAAAAAAAGAAAGAACTCTTCACCCTATCCTATACTACAAAATTTAAAGTTACGGATGATTTCATAATTTTTGATATGCTCGATATATATGATAATGTTTCATACTTTTTTTCCATCTACACCTTCGATTTCAAAACAAAAAATATCAAAAAACTCCCACACACTTTAAGAGGTTTCTCACCTGAAACTTATGGGGATACTCTATTTTTTATAAGAAACAAAACTGATAAAAATTTACTTATAATTTATTCGTTGAAAGAGGAGAAGGTGAAAGACTCGATAGAATTCCCTTCAAATTATAGATTCTATTCACTTACAACGAAAAATGGCAAGGATCTTTTACTTTCAGTTTATAGGGAGGGTGGTTATACCGATATAATGTTTTTCGATGTTGAAAAAAGATTTGAAAGATTCTTAACGACAGATAGAGCTACAGATTTTTTGCCTTTATGGAGTGAAAAAGATGATGGTTTCTATTTTCTTTCGGATAGAGATGGGTTGAACACATTGTTCTATTTTAACCTTGATTCAAACAGAATTTATCCTCGTTTCAGAACTTTATACAATATTTCAAACTACGATATAGATGAAGTGAACAATACCTTATATTTTCAGGATCTGACAAAGGATGGAGATAAGATTTTTAAAGGGAAATTGGAAAATTTTGAGGATAAAAATTATAATCTACAAAAAGTTGAATATAAAAATTATGTTCCAATTTCGAAGGAAACATCCTATTCCATCAAAAGTAAAAGATATATACTCCCAGAGTTTTCAGGTCCCGGAACATATTTTTTCTTACCTCTTTTCTTACCACTTTTCAACGATTCAGTTGAAATTGAAGATTACCTTTTTCTATTTCCATTTTTCAATGTGAATTCTGATATATCACAATCACTCTCTTTTATAACTTATGGCATATTTTCATTCACCCACAATGTAAAAGATTTTTCGAACAGTATCCAGTATTACAATTCTTCACAGATCACCCTTTCACAACTTAAAAATGATATATTTTTCTCTTATGATATTCTTAACGAAGGCAAAAATTTAGGTATAAAAAAATATCTCCCAGAAAATTATTCCCTCTCAGGTGGAATGATTTTCAACGATTTAAAATTCAAAAGGACCATCTCACTCTCCCCTTCTTTCTCAATTTTAAAGAATGACTCGCTAAAGAAAGGTGGTTTCTATTTAGACCTCTATTTTTCAA
The DNA here is from genome assembly GCA_001508335.1 of candidate division TA06 bacterium 32_111. Taxonomy (GTDB): domain Bacteria; phylum Hydrothermota; class 32-111; order 32-111; family 32-111; genus 32-111. Next base: position 103,545 of record LGFX01000005.1, on the reverse strand, counting down.
AAAGTGAAAGTTCCACAAGAAGCATTATCCCTTCAGAAGGTTTAAAATTTAACACCAACCTTTATTTTTCAAAAATATTGAACGATTCTTTTTTTGATAAGGGGCTCGATTTAAAGATTCAGATCTTTAAATCTCCAAACTGGAGATTAGCATTTTTTGGTATTTTTGAAACATTTTTAACTGAAAACGATTCCGTTGAGGTTTTAAGACCATCACTTTATGGTAAAATGTTCTTGGAAAAAGCAAAACTAAAATACACCTATTTCGATGAAGCAAACCTAACTTCATTCTCTTCGAAAAATCTAAACATAGTTAAATTAGGTTTTCTATACACTCTTGTAAATATTAACAGAGGTATACCTATAAACATTTTTATCTCTTCACCTATAAAATTTTCATTTTTGACTATATCTTTTAATCATTCAGAAGGTTATTCTATAGACACAAACTTGAGATTGTCACACTCTAAATTTTCAATAAATTTAGTTTCCGATCTCTTTGCACTCGGAACGGTTGCACCTGGAATTTTTCTTTCTTACGATCATATCATCAAAAAACCAAATTTTGGTCTAACCCTTTCCCTATTTTAATTTATTGACTTTAAATTCCAACCTGTTAACATATAAAACATTATGGAAGAAAAAAGGTATAAAAAGAATTTTTTTCTTGGGGTTGTAAACGGAATACTTATGAACCTTGTTGATGCTATAACAGGTTCATCAACGGTTTTACCTCTATACCTTTCGTCAATTACGAAATCATCTATCCTTATAGGTTTCGGTTCATCCTTGTACAATTTTTTATGGCCATTACCACAACTTTTCACAGCATATTTCCTTGAGGGTAAAAAGAGAAAAAAATTTCTGTACGAAACAACAGCATATATAAGATTTTTAACTATACTCTTTTTAGGTTTTATAATATTTAAAAATCCATCAAACGTTTTACCATTATTTCTTTTTTTGATGCTGGTTTATCATATTTCAGGAGGTATAGCCGGATTACCTTTCATGGATATAGTTGGAAGAACAATACCCTCTACAAAACAACATCTATTTTGGGGCTTAAGGATCGCTTTCGGTGGATTTTTATCTATACTTGGTGGAATACTTATAAAATTTATTTTTTCAAAGTACAATTTTCCAATAAACTTCTCTTTACTTTACTTTATCGCATCAATATTTGTAGGTGTCGCTCTATACTTATTCTGCCTTGTTGATGAGCCTGATGACATCGAAAGAAAAGTTAATAGAAATTTTTTAGAATTTTTAAAAACTGGATTTTCAACTGTATTAAAAGACAAAAGGTTCACAACCCTCTTCTCACTTAGAATACTAACTGGTATCTCTTTAGCACTTGAGCCATTTTTCATGGTTTATGTTGTTAAAGTTTTAAATTTGAAAGTTGAACTAACAGGTATACTCATCTCTTTAAGGATGGCTGGACTTTTATTTTCAAACTTTTTATGGGATTACATACAGAAGAAAAAATCTTTGAAACATCTTTTTGTTATAAGTTCGACTGTTGGAGCTATAATCCCTCTTATAGCTTACCTCTCTTCAAAAAACCATTCCCTCATATTTTTACTTTTCTTCTTGAATGGAATATTCTATTCTGGTGTTCAGGTAGCAAGTCCCTCGTTTCTTCTCTCAATTTCACCTTCCGGAAAAAGGGAAACATACATAGGTTTTTACAACACTCTACTTTCTCCAATATACCTTTTCCCTGTAGTAAATGGAATAATAATAGATAGATTATCTTTCAACTTCGCTTTCTTGCTTTCCTTTATAGTTTCACTCTTCTCATTTTTCTTATCTTTAAAATTGAGAAAACTTTGATCATTTCAAAATCAAAATTTTTCCCTTTAAAATCTTCTCTTTACTTTCAACCTTAATAAAATATATTCCTGAAGGATTGCTGAATTTTAAAATGTTTTTGTTTCTCTTGAAATCATTTTTAAAAATGAGTTTCCCGGAGATATCATAAACCTTCAAAGTGTATTCATCGAAAGGTGAACTTATCAAAATTGTTCCATTATTATAGGAAACTTCAAATTTTTGCTCCTTGTTTATATCTTTTACACAAAAACCAGAGTTGTTAACAATATCGCCCGGTAAAACCAAATCATCTATATAAACACCTTTGTATTGAACATTATCATCTTCAGAATAAAAGGAAAATTGTAACAAAGATTTTTTACCTTGAAGAATCCTGTAATTTGAACCGTTGAAAATGTAACTTTTAAAATCTGTCAACCTATCGGATAGTGTGATGATAGGGACCTTTAAAGAATCTGATAAAATCCTAACGACAAAGTAATCCATACCTGGCTCAATATCAACGAAAGCGGAAAAGCCAAATATGGATGTAGTGTCAAAAACAAAAGTATCGGAGTAAAATGAGGTAAGATAGTTTGGTGGATAGGTTTCGGAACTTTTATAACCTGAAAATAAGGAATAGGAGCCAGACACACTTCTTACAGTTGAAAGGTGGAAAAATGCGGTTGATGAATCTATCTTTAAAGTTGGGGAATTATCAAAATTCTGGAAAGAAAGGTTTTCATTTATGTTCAATAGATAAACGAAATCAACTCTTTCAAGATCTGAAAGAACCTCTAACTTTAAACTTTCTACACTACCCTGACCTGTTAAAAGAAAACTATCTAAAATAGTGTTATCGCCCTTTATCAAAGGATAACTTTTACTATTGAAAAGAAGTTGTAATGTATCAGAAAGTAAATTTTTAGCTGTTATATTCAATTTTACAAGATCTCCATAATCGTAATGTTGTTTTTCAGGCATAACAGAAACATTCAGATTCCTGTAAAGATTCTTACCGTATTGTAGATAAACAATGTTATCATTTAAAACTAAAGGAACGGATGAGATATTATCAAGTTCACTCTCTTTGATGAATTTGAACTTTATGGTTGTATCACTTTCCAGATAAAAAATAGTATCATTTTCAAGTAAAAGTAAAGTATCTAAAATTCCATTCACCTTTATGTTATAAAAATCAGAGGAATCTGTTTTTAATGATAGGTTTAAAATTAAAGTGTCGTTCAAAAGAGTGAAATTGTAGTCGGAGATGTAGACAGATTTTTGGGTTGATTCTTTAGGAAGTATAAATGTATCCAGAGTTAAACTTTCGTTAATCCTTAAAAACAATTTTATTGTGTCGGAATCATCGATTTTGCAACAAAATACATTTTTATCTTTGTAAAAAAGAGTATCTATACTAAAAGTGTTACCTTCTATTTTAACAAGACAACTATCCTTCACTTTTACAGAAAAGTTAAGATAACCATTTTTATATACAGGTTCAACTAATTTGATAGTGCTATTTTCTTTGTTAACTTTAAGGTTAAGTAAAGGATCACCAAAATAGTTTAGAGTGAAGAACTGCCATCTCCAATCGTTTTTAAGTTTTATCTCATCGATGAATTCTAAAAAGGTTTTACTTAAAACCTCTGAAGGGTTGTTCGATTCGTTGAAAAATTTTTTGAAAAATGTGTAGTTGTAAAGATCACCTGTTCCAAATCCGGAGAAATATGGTGTATACCATCCATACCTCGAGTTACCTATATAGTATCCTCCCCCGTTTGGAGAAAGGATAAAATGTTTTGCAACACAATCATAATCGTACGCTGCAGAAAAACATGAGATGGAATAGAAAAGAACAGGTTTTGAGTTTTTCAAAGTATCAAAGTTCTCTCTCGTGGTGTAATCTATGCCTGTTTGGATAACTGAATAGTTCCCATGCCCATCATGTGATATGAGAAATGGACTTTTGTTAATATTTTCAATTAAGGTATATGAACTAAGGTTATTGTATCTTTCATAGAGTTTAACTGTTGGATTGAAGATTGGAACATTTTTGATTATATTTTCACAATTCTGACTTCCATCAGTATTATCATCAAGATAGGATGCCACAAAAAGAAGAGTATCGTTGGTAACATTTTCGAAATTTTTTACCTTCCGGATAAAATTCAAAATATCATCCCCATTTCTTACAGGGACTCTTCCGAGAAGTATATCCATTCCTACATCAATATCACTTCCATCATCGAAAAAGGTATCATTCACAAAATTTGGATCTTTATCAAGACATGCAAAAAATTTATCCGTTGGAATAGTTTGCTCTGAAGAACTCAACTGTGGTGTTATAATTAGCTGAACATAGAAGGGAGGAATTGTAGAGACATCCCCTCCAAGTAAAACACCTTCAAGAGACCCGCTTAGGTATAAAGATTTAATATACTCTCTTATTGCCTGAGGCTTTGTCATAGAAGGGTATATCGAGTAAATTTCGTTAACACCTTTAATATCAAAAGAAAAGGTTCTATTCAAATCTACATAGTCATTCCAGAAACTTTTTAAACTATCATCTGTGATTATCAAAAATTTTTTTATACCTTTGCAATCTTCAACTACCTTTTTATTTTTCTCTCTATACTCTATAACAAGTTTACCTGTAACCTTGAAAATTTCACAATTCTCATAAAAATAGTTACAAAGATAACCTGAAATGATGGTCTTTCCTTTATAATAGGTTTTGAAAATTTTATAATCTTTTGTAGGGAATTTTTCGCTTAACTTTTTGAGCTTTGACCTTTCCGTCGGTTTAAATTCCTTTGGTAAAGGATCTTCACCTACCAAAATATTTGAAACTTTTATTTTGGTTATCTTTTCCTTAACCATATAAACAGAATCGATTTCAATATCATTATCAAAAACTCTTTTAAATTTTAAAGATGGTATTACAGGATACGATTTCTGTATATGGTAAAAATAACTTCCATTGTATTCAAAAATGGTAGCATCAAAAATGTTTTTGTCATCTATTGGGATTTCAATTCTTTCAGCGAAAGTTAAAACCGATAAAATAAAAATGATTAAGAGTATATATAATTTTTTCATAGAACCTCCACATAATATGATAAGTCATAAGGTTTAAAAATCAATAAAAACTCTATTTTATCATACCTTTTTGTTTGGAGGTAAATTTAAGGAGATTATTTGTCGAAATTTACTGTTGAGACTACAGAAGAGTAATCCTCAGAGAAAAAGTTGTCAAAAGACATGTCAACTACACTAGTCGAAACCCTTTTTGTAAAGTCAACATTTCTTTTGGTAGCAAAAAGTGTTAAAGAAAATGAGATTAGAAATATTAAAGCAAGGGTTATACCAAATGATAAAGAGAACCTGAAATTTGTTTTCATTGAATTTGAAAGTTTAACCTTCTTTTGAACGAAAGCAAGGTATGGGTTTTCATCACTTTTTATATCATAATTTTTTATCAAAGAGTTTATATTGATATAAGAATTGTAAATATCCATACAATAGTTGCAAACATTTAAGTGTCTTTTGATCTCATTTTTTGTTTTTTCATCCTCTATCTCTTTATCAACATATTTCGATAGTAAGATTTTTTCAACATGTTTCATAAAAACCTCACATAATTTTATTTTTCTCCAAAAAATTTTTTATATTCTCTCTCGCCCTATAAATTAACGATTCTACAGCCTTTTCAGACACATTCAGAATTTGAGCGATCTCTTTATACCTTTTCCCCTCTTTCTGGGAGAGAATAAAAGCCAATCTCTGATTTTCAGGAAGTTCAAAGAGTATCTTTTCTGCAAGTTTTCTATCATATGAAGGTTCATCCTCTTCAACTCTTTCCTCAATATCTCCAACTTCATCTATAGAAAAAAGATTTTTTTCCTTACTCTTTTTCCTTAAGAAAGATATTGACATGTTGACACTTATCCTGTAAATCCATGTTGAGAACTTAGATTTTTTCTTAAAACTTTTTAAACTTTCATAAACTTTTAAAAATATTTCCTGTGTTACATCTTTTGCATCGTCATAATTTTTTGTATAAGAGTAAACTATTCTGTTCACTTTCTCATAATACCTTTCAAAAATTATCTTAAAACTGGACTCATCACCCTTTAAAAAATTTTCTATCAAGATTTCATCGTTTAAATTGTTCTTTTCCATAAAAGTATGTGGGGGATACCCCCCACATCGTTAATATTTTTTAATCTTCATCAAAATCGTTAAAAGGACAGTCATCTCTAAGCATGAATCCTTTTCCACTGAATTTTCCATTCCAGTTTCTACCTATACCAAATCCGAAGCCGAAATTTTCATCAAATATCTTCTTCTGTTGATCATTCAAGAGTGCTCTGATTTTGAAATGGTTAGATATCCTTGATTTTTCCATATCGAGTTTTATTCTGTTAATCTCTTCGACCAACTTCAAAGCTTTCTTTTCATCAGGGCTCTTTCTCATAAGTTCAGCAAGTTCAAAATTTTTTAAAGAGAGTTTGTAAAGGTATTCTATCATACTTTTGTGTTGATCTGCCTGCAGATCCTCAATCTTATCCCTCTGTTCATCCGTCAGGTTTAGCATTTCAAAACTGTTACCTGCAAAAAACCTGTACTCCTGTTTAACACCCTTGAAATCTTTATACTTCATTTTCAGCCCTTGGGAGAAGGATGGAACAAAGAGTAACAAAACAAGAATTGTTAAAGTTGTTACTGTTAAGAATTTTTTCATTTTTCCTCCTTTTTAATGATTTTAATTTTTTTTATTCTTTTCATTTTTGATGGTATCCCTCTATTCTCAAGAAAAGAATTCAACAATTCTTTTTCTTCCTCATTCAACTTACCTTTGAAGTTAACTATAGAAAATGCAAGATTCTTATCTATAAAATATCTTGTTTTTGCCTGTTCCCTTAAAAATGAATCAAGTATTGAGGTATCAGGTTTATCACTTCTTAAAATATCTGTAATCTTTTCTCTATCCTCTTCAAGTTTATCAAAATATGGCCTGTTCAAAACCTCTACCCTTTCCATGAAACCTCTTATATTTTCAAATCTACCATCTTTATTAAACCTTCTTCCATCAAAATGTTGGAAATCTCTCAAAGGTCTGTTAATGGTGATGAATAAAAATATACCAATAAGTCCAACATTTATCCCAACTGAAACCGCAAGAACGATGTATAAGATTTTTTCTTTCATTTTTTCTCCTTTTACCCTTTTGACGCAAAAAAATAAAAAATCCCTCACTTATATTATAAACCAAAATGATACTATGTAAATCTTGGAATTTATTATACGGAGAGGCCGGGATTTGAACCCGGGGTAGCGGTATTACCACTACAACGGATTAGCAATCCGCCGCCTTCGACCACTCGGCCACCTCTCCGTCTTTGAAAGAAGTATATTTATCAAAAAGTTTTTGTCAATCAAAAATATAATTCAAATTCATATGGATGTGGTCTTTTTGCAATCTCAAGTGCTTCTTTTTCTTTATACTCTATGTAACCTTTTATAAGATCTTCGGTGAATACTCCGCCTTGTAAAAGATAATCGTGATCTTTTTTAAGTTCTTCAAGTGCTTCAATAAGATTTGTTGGACAGGAATCTATCCTTTCAACAATACTTTTTTCCATCTTTTCAAGATCCTGATCGAATGGACCAAAGTTGTTATCCTTCAAAGATATCTTATTTTTGATACCATCCAAACCAGCCATCAACATTGCCGCAGTTGCAAGGTATGGATTACATGTTGCATCAGGTGGTCTAAACTCAATTCTCTTTTCATTTTCAGATGTTGCATATTTTGGAATCCTGATAGCTGCAGATCTGTTAGCAAGTGAATAGAAAAGTTTAACAGGTGCTTCAAATCCTTTAACAAGCCTTTTGTAAGAGTTGGTGGATGGGTTTGTGAATGCGAGTAAAGATTTACCATGTTTCAAAAGCCCAGCAACATAATATTCGCCTATCTGGGAAAGTCCCCCATATCCATTTCCAAAGAAAAGATTTTTACCATCCTTAAAAAGATGCTGGTGAAAATGCATACCATTTCCCGGCATATTGTACAAAGGTTTAGGCATGAATGTAGCAGAAAGATCATTTTTGTAACAAACATTTTTTATGAAATATTTAATTATCTGAACATTATCACCTGTTTTCAAAATTGGATACCTTTTTATCTCTACCTCATTTTGAGCTGAGCCAACCTCATGATGATGGTAAATGAGATCTATTCCATGTTCAATTATAGTTTTTGAGATTTTACCTCTTATATCTGTAAATTTATCCTTCGGTGGAATGGAATGGTATCCAGATTTTTTCATCAAAAACTCACCACTCTCATTTACCTCTCCATCACCGAACCCAAACTTACCTTCGTAAGATTCTATCCTATACTCTGAAATATTTTCGCTGTTGTTAACAACAACCCTATCAAATATGTAGAACTCGAACTCGGGACCAAAAAGGACATCATCAGCTATTCCCTCATTTCTCATATACTCATGTGCTTTCAAAGAAACTGTTCTTGGATCCCTCAAATACTCACTCCTAGTATCAGCCTCTTTAATATAACAGAAATATGAAATTGTAGGCTCCTCAAAAAATGGATCTATAAAGGCTGAATCCTCATCTATTATCAAAACCATATCACCACCTTCAACACTCTTAAAACCTGGGCAACTCGATGAATCGAATCCAACTCCATTCTTTTTAATCTCATCATAATTTTTGGCAGGGAGTGTCAAATGATGGAAATTACCTATAAGATCGGAAAATTTTAAATCTATCCATTTAAAATCTCTATCCTTTATATCTATTGTCATCTTACCTCCTATTAATTTAATTAATTATTATATAACTTTGATTTGAAATTTCAATTTATTTTTTCTGTCTCAAAGGGAATATTAAATTTTCAAGTCTAACCTTTAGAGATTGTTGTAGATACAAAAGAGCGTCCCTTGTGGGTTTCCCTGTCTTTTCTTTGACGAATGAAAGAGGAATTTCAGTTGTAAATCTTAACAATCCAGTTAAAGCGAAAAGTAACTGTTCACCTGTTAAATTTAGATTCATAAAAGTTAAAGGTTTTGGAATGAAAAAACTTGAGATAAGCATAGAAAACATCATGGCAAGCCCTGAAAAAGTCCCCTGCACAGCAGTGTATATCTGCCTTTTCTTATCTGGTGCTATCGAAAGAACAAAGTTTGTTGCAACTATATTTGCTCCAGACCACATCATTCCAGAGGTAAAGGCTTCGAAGTATATTATCCACTTTATCTTTTCAGTTGCGAAAACCCAAACGAAAGGGTTTATAAAACCAAGGACAATAGCGAATCTCATCGCTGTCTTGTTTCCAAACCTATCTATAAACAAGCCCCAGGGTTTTAAAAAATATAACGCTGAAATTGTACTTATGGTTCCATATATCTGAACTTCAAAAAGTGACATCTTTAAATTTTTTAGCATGAAAGGTTGCCAGAAAGGTGAACCAACTCCAAGAGCAACCATCCACCATACATTGTAGATGAGGAATCTGATAAAATTTTTATCTTTAAATGGTTCTGCTAAAAAATCCCTTATACTCTCTTTCTCAATCTCTTTCTCTTTCTCAGGTTGTTTCTGTAAAACAATTATTCCAACTATCCCCATAAAAGCTGCAAAGGTAAAGATGAAGAGAAACATAAAAGAGATGGGGATTATTTTTAAATTAAAAAAATTGTTGGAAAAAGAGTTCCCGTTTTTTGTTAAGAGATCAAAAATCAGGGAGAATATGTATCCGGTTAAAAGTCCAACTATCATAAGAAGTTGGGATCTTTTTGAAAAGAACCTTCCCCGTATCTGTAATGGTATCATATCCGAGATCCACGCTATCCACATGTTTGCACTTATTGTTTGAAAAATGTTACTTATAAGAAATATCGAAAGAAAGATATATATCGCACTTTTACCTGAAAAAAAGAATGGAATCAAGCCCAAAAGTATAACGAGTAATCTCCCCCATAAAGCGAATTGAACAACAAGTTTTTTACGAGATTTTAACTCTTTTGTTAGAATAACCCCAACTATTTGAAAAATCTGTGAAAGTTGTCCTATTGCAGAGTATAGACCAAAATGTAAAGGAGAACCATTTAAAAATAGGAGAAATTTTGTTAAGAAAACACTTCCTGAAGATGCAAGTGATGCAAAAACCTGAGCAAAAATTCCATCTAAGTAAGATACACTTACACTCTTTTTTATAACAGGATCCTTCAAATAATTTTCCATAAGGTTTATAAAAATATATATTTTTTCAACTTTGTCAACAGAAATCATTTGACATTTATACAATTTCTGCTATAAAAAAAATATGGTTAACAGTATCATAGTTTATTTTTCATACCATCGTGGTAACACGAGCAAAATAGCTCATGTTATAGGGAGGGAGTTAAACAGTGATATAGCAAGGGTAAAGGATGCGACAGTTAAGAATTTAAATCGGTACGACCTTATAGGTTTGGGGTCAGGAATCTACAAGGGGAAACCACATAGTTCTATCTTTGAGATAGTTGATAAACTTGATGATGGTTTCAAAGATAAATATTTTTTCATATTCTGTACAAGTAGAAAAAATCAAGAATGTTATCTTGATGAGTTGGAGATGAAACTTAAAAGTAAAGGTGTAAAATATCTTGGTAGATTTCAAACTTTTGGAGAGTACGATAGAGGTATTTTTAAATTTTTTGGTGGTATCAACAGAGGAAGACCTGACATTGAGGATTTTCAGAATGCAGCATCATTTGCAAGAAAACTAAAGGAGATTGTTGAAAATGAAAAATTGGAAAACTCTTGATATCATTTCTGGACTTTTCATTTCAGTTTTACTTGTTTCAAACATAGTTTCAACCAAACTCGTTACATTCTATAAATTCACATTCGATGGTGGGACATTTCTATTTCCACTATCATATATATTTGGAGATATCTTAACAGAGGTATATGGGTACTCATCAGCAAGAAGGGTAATTTGGATAGGATTTATATCAGCACTTCTGATGAGTGTAAACATTTACATAGTTGGCAAAATCCCACCCTCCCCGGAATGGCAGTTTCAGGATTATTACGATGTAATTTTAGGTATAACTCCAAGGATAGTTCTTGCGAGTTTGATAGGTTACCTTGTGGGTAATTTTTCAAATTCATTCATACTTGCGAAGATGAAACTTTTTACCAACGGGAAATTTCTCTTTTTAAGAACCATTTCATCAACTGTAGTTGGTGAATTTTTAGATTCAATATTTTTTGTTCTTATCGCTTTCTATGGTATGTACAGAGGAAGAGTTCTTATAGCTATAGCCCTTTCAAACTATATTTTCAAAACTCTCGTGGAGATCTTTTTCACCCCGATAACCTACACCATTGTGAACTTTCTTAAAAAGGTTGAAAAGGTTGATTGGTTTGATAGAAAAACAAACTTCAATCCATTCCTTTTAAAAAATAACTCTCTACCTTCCAACGGAGAAGTATCTGAATCCTAAAGATTTCATTATCTGTGGGTCATACACATTTCTTCCATCAAAGAATAGGTCACCTTTCATCCCATCTTTAATCCTTTTCAAATCAGCATTTTTGAAAACATCCCATTCTGTAACGAGAATAACTAAGTCAGTTCCATCCACGCAATTGTAAAGATCTTTTGAATATTCGACTTTGTTCTTCAAAACCTTTTTAACATTCTCCATAGCAACAGGATCGTAAACTTTTAACTTCGCTTTATCCTTTAAAAGGAGTTCTATCAATTTCAAAGATGGAGCCTCCCTTATGTCATCAGTGTTAGGTTTGAAAGAGAGCCCTAAAATTCCAACTTTTCTGTTTGTAAGTTTCGTTACCTTCTTTATCCTTTCCACAAATCTTTTCACCCTCTTATCGTTGACTTTTTTTACCTCTTTCAAAATTCCAAAATCGTAACCCAAACTTTTTGCGGTATAAATCAAAGAACCAATATCCTTTGGGAAACAGGAGCCCCCATATCCTATTCCAGCATTTAAAAATTCTCTCCCTATCCTTTTATCGAGTCCCATACCCTCTGCGATCTCTGTAACATCTGAACCGGTGATTTCAGCTAAATCGGCAATAGAATTTATGAAAGATATTTTCATCCCTAAAAAAGAGTTCGAGGCATATTTTATAAGTTCAGCACTTTTCAGTTTAGTAATCTTTATAACACTGTTCATTCCCTGATAAAGTTCAACTATTTTCATAGCAGCCTCAACAGATTCGGAACCTATTATAATTCTGTCTGGTTGGAGTGTATCGTATATAGCCTGACCTTCCCTTAAAAATTCAGGATTTGAAACTATATCAAAGTGGAATTTCTTTTTCATATTCTTTTTTATTATCTTACCAACTAGATCCCCTGTTCCGACAGGAACCGTTGATTTGTTAACAACTATTTTATAACCGTTGATATATCTCCCTATATCTGCTGCAACCTTTTTTACACTTGAAAGATCAGTCTGCCAGTTCTTTTTAGGCATAGTATCAACAGCGATGAAAATTATCTCCGACTTTTCAACAGCATCCTTGATAGATGTTGTGTAAAACAATCTCCCCTCTCTATAACTTTTGTTAGCCATCTCCTCAAGCCCGGGTTCATATATAGGCATAATTCCATTTTTCAGTTTTTCAATTTTTTCCTCATTTTTGTCCATACATATAACATTGTGCCCGAGATGAGCAAAAACAACTCCAGTAACGAGCCCAACATAACCGGTTCCAATTACAGATATCTTCATAAAACTCCTATTTAAAAACTATTTCCCAATCGTATGGGATCTTTTCCGTATTGTAAGGTAATCTCAACTCATCAGGATTTTCCCTATTGTAGGGTTCACTTATAGTAGAAATAACAATACTTTCAGATTCTCCAATATTTTTCCAGCCATGGTAAACTCCATGTGGTATCACAACGAGTTTTGGAGAAAAATCACCTATAAAAAGTTCCATCAACTCTTTGTAAGTTTTTGAATCCTCTCTCATATCGTAAAGAACGAGTTTTATCATCCCTTTTACGCAACATACAAAATCTGTCTGCTTTTTATGGCAATGCCAAGCTTTAACAACTTTAGGATAGTTCGTTGTCATGTAGACCTGCCCAAACTTTGTAAAAAATTTATCGTCGTTTCTTAAAATCTCCATCACCCTTCCTCTCTCATCACAGTTGTATTTAAGATCTTTTATAAATACTCCATCTATCATCATTCCTCCTTTATCCTTTTAAAATGTTCGTCGCAATTTTATATAGATGAAAATTTATCCTTTCATAATCGTTCAAAATATCAAGATGTAATGTTGATGTTTCTATAGACTCCTTATGTCCTTCTCTCAATCTATTCAAATGTTTGTTCTGAAGTTCTGTAAGTTTGTTCAAAACATTCTCTCTCCTTTTCAATACCATTAATGCTATATTTTTATCAAAAAGAGTAAAAGATTCAAGAGTCAGAGAGTATGTTTTTAAAACTTCCCTGTAGAGTTCTTTTATTTCATCAATACCCTGATCAGAAAAATAATAATTCTCATTTATCTTTTTTTTCAAAGATAACATAAGGTTTTTACTAATAATATCCCCTATATGTTCCAACTCATCCACTATAAAAAGAAGATCCTTTGTTTTCCTAGAAATAGGTTCCGAAAGTTCCTCTTCGTAAATGGAAACGAGGAAAAGTGATATCTCTTTTTCGTAGTTATCAACTATGTTATCTAGTTCAATGGTTTCAGATAAAAGTTTCGTATCGTTTGTTCTTAAAATCTCTATACTGTTTTCAAGCATCTTTCCAACAACTTCAAACATTTTTATAATATCCCTTTGTGCCTTTCCAAGTGCAAGTGTTGGGTTCTGAATTATATTTTCTTTAATTATCTTCTCCTGATGTTTTGTTAACTTTTCAAATTTTAAAAATTTTGAAAAATAGTTTATGAGAGGAAGTATAAAAATTATCACAAAAGAAAACAGTATGTTGTAGTAAAGATGAAGGTTAGCTATGTCCCTGCCATTTTTCAATCTGAATCCAGTAAGATTTTCTAATTCAAACATTAAAATTATAAAGACTATTGAGGTCAAAATTTTTGACAGAATGTTTATGTTGTTTAGGTATTTCGCTTTGTTACCACTTTTCAGTGCTGCGAAAAAGGGTGTTAGGGAGGTTCCAAGATTTGCAGCACTAACCATAACAACAGCGGTTCTAAAACTAACTATACCTGTTGTAAACAAACTGATCGCAAACGCTACAGTAACAGCTGAAGAGTGGACAGAGAATGTTAACAAAGCAAAGATAACAAAAAGTATCCAAAGGTTATTTTCAAGAAGGTATAAAAAGTTTATAAATATTTGAGAGTTCTTTATAGGATCCATAGAACTTGCCATATACTGGATAGCAAAAAATATGAACCCAAATCCCATGATGACAAGACCAACATATTTTAACCTTCTGCTCTTGTCGTTCAGATAGAAGCCTATTATTATCATCAGAAAAGAAAAAAAGGATATATTGAAAGAAATTATCTGCACTATTATAGATGTTCCTATCGCTGAACCTGCAAACATGTATATCGCACCAGATATCGAAATCAAGCTGTCAGAAACAAAGGAAAGAACCATTATCGAAAACAAAGTTGATGACTGCATCATCAATGTCAGAATTATTCCAGAAAGAAAACCTTTTACATTGGATCCTGACAGGTTCCAAAGTAATTCTTTCAACCTGTACCCTGAAATTCTTGAAATACCCTTTGAAGAGAATTTCAAGCCAAGCATGAAAAGTACCAAGCCAAATAAAAGTTTAAGCACGGTTTCGAATATTGAGAAAGAGTTTTCAACCTTAAAGTTGAAATCCAGTTTTTTCTCTTTACTTTTATTCAAAATCTCTATATGGTACCAACCCGGTTCAAGTTTTGAAGGATTTACCAAAACTCTAAAGATTTTTAAAGAATCGGGTAAAATTGCAACAGTATCTTCACCTCTACCCCAGAAAACAGAATAAGCCTTATCTTCTGAAGAAACGAATTTGAATTCAAAACTTTTTAAATTGTTCTTTAAAACGGAATTGTTATTTGAAATGTCCTTACCTTCAGGATCCTTTAAAAAGTTAATCTCCTCTGATGATAGGAAAATTATAAAGAAGAAAAGGAACAATAGAATAACAAAACTTTTTTTAAACATTTTTAAAATCTTTTTTTCTAAAAATTTTATATTCTCCCGGTTTTAACCCTTTGATGGAAAGATTACCAATGGATATCCTTTTCAAATATATTACAGGATGACCTATAGTTTTAAGTATATCTTTAATCTCATGGTTTTTACCATGTGTCAAAATTATCTCTATCTCAGATTTGTCTTTTGAAGGGTCATAATGAACGGTTTTTACATTATCGAGTTTTAAGAACCTTTCCTTAACATTCATTCCCCTTTTCAATCTTTTTACTTCACTTTCGCCCAGATTCCCAAAAATCTTTGCTCTGTAAACTTTCACTATTTGATTTTTGGGATGAATAAGAAAGTTGATAAAATCACCATCATCAGTTAAAATCAGAGCACCTTCAGAATCAAAATCGAGTCTTCCAGCAGGTCTTAACCTTTCAAATTTTTTTGGTAGAAGATCCATTACAGTTGGCCTTCCTTTTTCGTCACTCCTTGATGTTATACAATTTTTTGGTTTATATAAAAGTATATAAGAGAAACTTTTATTTTTTACATTCAACCTCATCCCATCTATCTCAATATTATCATTTTGGTCAACCATCTGCCCGAGAGTGGCAAGTTTTCCGTTGACGGCAATTCTCGCTTCCTTTATCATCTCATCAACTTCCCTTCTTGATATTCCACTTACCTGAGAGATAAATTTATTGATCCTTATTTTCAAATAGTTCCTCCTGACTTGGTTTTTCTGTTGTAATATCATCTATTGCAGGGAGTTCTTTCAAACTAGAAATTTTGAAGTATGAGAGAAACTTCTTTGTTGTATGGTAAAGTGAAGGTTTACCGGGAAGATCAGCATTACCTCTTTTCATAATAAGTTCCCTATCAAGAAGAGTTTTAAAAACCCCGTCACAGTTAACTCCCCTTATCTCCTCAACCTCCTGTTTTGTTATAGGTTGTTTGTATGCTATTATAGCGAGCGTTTCCAGAGCTGGAGTTGAGAGTCGTGGTGCTTTCCTGTTTCCAAAAAATTGCTCCAACACTTCTGAAAACTGAGGCTTGGTTACAAGTTGATACCCTGATGCAACCTCTATTATCATTATACCTGAATCCGATGAGGAATACTTTTCCCTCAAATATTCTATAACCTGCATGAGTAAAGTTTTTTCTATTCCAAGTGCTTTTGCAAGTTCATCTTTACCTATAGGTTCTGATGAAGAAAAGAGTATCGCTTCAACCTGAGGAATTATCCGTTCCATCAAAGTCCTCCGTAACAGTAATTCTGTTGTTAAAAGTTTTATTAACTATCCCTTTCATTTCAAGAGAGGTTAGAAGGGATAAGGTTTTAGATTTTTCAAACATACTTTCTTTAAGTATATTTTCAAGATTACCATATTTTTTTATAAGTTCAACAACCTTTTTTTCATCATCTGTAAGTAGAATGGAAATCTCTGACCTCTTTCCTTTTGAAATACCGGGTAGTACATCAAAAGAATAAAGTGGAATTCCACCTTTAAAAATTGCATAGTTGGGTGCATAGGAAAGTTTATTTGTTATCTCTCCAGGTAAAGCAAAAATCTGTTTTTTCAATTTTAAAGAGAAAAATAGTGTCGAAAGGGTTCCACTCTTTAAAGCTCCCTGTATTATAATTATTATATCGGACAATACTGATATTATAAAGTTTCTTTTGATAAAGTTGTGTTTGTAAGGTTTTATAAAAGGTGAAAACTCAGAGATTAAAACTCCACTCTTTTTGACCTCCTCTTTCAACCTGTTGTTTGAAACTGGATAGTTTATCCCGAATCCACATGGTAATACTGCGATAGTTCCCAAATTTTTCAGGATAGATTCTTTATGAACGAGCGAATCTATGCCTTGTGCAAAACCACTTACCGTAACAACATCTTTGCTTCTATAAAGATCAACAATATCTTTTACACCTTTTATCCCATAACTATCAGGTTTTCTTGTTCCAACTATTCCGACTTTAAAGTTTTTTAAAATCTCTTTTTTCCCCAATACGAAAAGATACTTCGGGAAATTTTCTATTCTTCTTAGAAAAAATTTTTCACTCTCTATTATTTCTATACCTTCCCTTTCAATATACTTTAAACTCTTCTCAAAAATTGAAAGTGGAAGGTTGTATAGAATTATCTGCTCTTTAAGGTATTCTAAAAATTTTTCGTCAAACATTATTTTTCATCTGGTTTAAAATTATATTCTCTATATTACCTGTATCGTTATTTATCAGAGAGGCAAAAGTGTATTTTACATCTTTAAAAATTTCTCCAACATTTATCTTTTTACCATCAAGCAGGTCGGTTTTGTTTAAAAGCACTATCCTCTTTTTTTTCAAGAGTTTCCTATCATACTTCTCAAGTTCCATTAAAAGGGTAGAGTATGTTTTCTCAATGTCCGTTGTGACATCAATAACGAACACAAGTATATTAACTCTACTTATATGTTTTAAAAACCTGTTTCCCAAGCCCTTACCTTCGCTTGCACCTTCTATAATACCTGGAATATCTGCTATCCTAACTATTTTTACTCCATCGGTTAATACACCCAAATTGGGTTCAAGTGTTGTAAAAGGATAATCAGCAATCTTGGGGTTAGATTTTGTAACAACTTTTAAGAAAGTGGATTTTCCGGCATTTGGAAGTCCAACAAGACCAACATCAGCAATAAGTCTAAGTTCAAGTATCACCTCTTCATTTTCTCCCTCTTTTCCCTTTTCAAACCTTCTCGGTGCCTGATTAACTGAACTTTTAAAATGCACATTACCTCTCCCCCCCCTACCACCTCTCAAAAAAACAATTTCACCTTCTATCAATTCGTTAAGTTCGTTGCCATTCTTATCAAGTATAACGGTTCCTGGAGGAACATCTATGATAACATCCTTTCCATCCTTTCCATGTTTTTTTCTACTCTTACCGTTCTCTCCGTTCTCTGCTTTGAAATGATGTTTATATCTGAAATGGTTTAAGGTAAAAAGTCTTTTGTTTACCCTAAAAATAACATCTCCACCTTTTCCACCATCACCACCATCCGGACCACCTTTTGGAACAAAACTCTCCCTTCTAAAGGAACAACTACCATCTCCACCTTTCCCGGACTGAAGGAATAATGTGACTCTATCAAGGTATTTACTCTTCATACATTCTCTTTTAAAAATTTTTCAATTCTATCGATTCCCTTTTCGATCTCACTCATGGAAGCTGCGTATGAAATTCTAACAAAACCTTCGGCGCCGAAAGCACCTCCAGGTATAACCGCGACCTTATAATCCTCAAGTAATCTTGTACATATCTCCTCAGAATCTTTAAACTTTTTGCCGATAAAATTCCTAAAATCTACAAAAAGATAGAAAGCACCCTGTGGTTGAACATAGTTTAACCCTTCTATATTTTCAACCTTTTTCATCAAAAATTCTCTTCTCTTTTTAAACTCATCTATCATGCTGTTAACTATCCTCTCATCAAGTTTCAAAGCTGCAACCGCTGCCTTCTGAGATATTGAAGAGGTGCATGAGGTTGAATGGGTTTGCACCATAAGTGCTTTTTCAACAAGTTTTCTCTCTCCTCCAAGATAACCTATCCTCCAACCTGTCATAGCGTAAGTTTTTGAAAGTCCATTTACTGTAAAAGTTAAATCTTTGATATTATTATTTAAGGCTGCTATCGAGTAATGTTTGTTAGGGCTATATATTATCTTTTCATATATCTCATCGGAGATACAGTAAATGTTATGTTCAACTATAAGATCCGCAAGTTCTCTTAACTCTTTTTCAGTATATACAACCCCTGTTAGATTATTTGGAGAATTTATAATTATCATCCTAGTTTTTTTATTAATCTTCTCTTTAATCCTTTCAACATTTATTCTAAAATTATCCACTGAAGTATCGACCACAACCGGCAACGCTCCAGTCATCTTAACCATCTCAATATATGACACCCAGTATGGAGCAAGAAGAATAATTTCGGAATCCTCATCACATAAAGCCTGTAAAACATTGTATATTGACTGTTTTGCTCCAGTTGAAACCATTATATTTTCTGGCTTGTATTCGAGCCCATTCTCCCTTTTAAATTTTTCACAAATAAGGTCAAGAAGTTCATTTATACCTCTAACAGCAGTATAACCTGTAAAGCCTTCCTTTATAGCTTTTATA
Source organism: candidate division TA06 bacterium 32_111 (assembly GCA_001508335.1). GTDB lineage: Bacteria > Hydrothermota > 32-111 > 32-111 > 32-111 > 32-111. Next base: position 84,371 of record LGFX01000005.1, on the reverse strand, counting down.
GCCTCCTCTTTAATCTTATCCGGTGTATCAAAATCAGGTTCCCCAGCAGCAAGTATGGCAACATCGATATTTTTGCTCTTCATACTTTTCGCAAGAGATGTAATTTTCAATGTTGAAGAGTCACCAACATTCGCAAACCTTTTTGATATTTTCATCTTTTCTCCTTTTAAATTAATTAAAATAAATATTTTAAATCATTATAAAGTTAAGTCAATATTTTAGAGTGGATAAAGGGACTTTTAGAATGGGCCCACTAGGGATCGAACCTAGGACCTGATGATTATGAGTCATCCGCTCTAACCAGCTGAGCTATGGGCCCAAGTGTTTTTGTATTATATGATTTTTTTCTTTCTTGTCAATATAAAATAATTCTCTTTTGTATGTAAGTTTTTAAAAAAACTCGTTGTCATTTCATTTAAACAAAATCTATCGAACGATTATAAATTTTTTCTTTAACTGTATTTTTCCATCTTTTAAACTTAAAAAATATACTCCCGGATTTAATCCTTTTAAACTCAAAGAGTATCGTCCAGATGAATTGTTCATTTGTTGCTTTACAATCTTCCCTGTAATATCGTAAATCACAAGTTCATTCTTATTCTGTGCATTATAACTTAACTGATCGTTTGAAACCACAAGATTTAAACTCGTTTGATTTTTATTATCTGAACCAATTTTTTCATCAAATCCAGTCAATAGAAAATCTAATATGTAAATTCCTCTAAAATCTGTAACATAAACATTATCACCATATACGAAAACATCACGGGAATAACCCGGTGTATCATAATAACCTACTTCGACCGGATTTTCTGGATTTTTTACATCAATTATACGCAGCCCACTGCTACCATCAGCAACATAAGCATATCCTTTGGAAACATAAATACCATTTGCATTTCCTGGAGTATCATAAAAACCAACCTCAACAGGATTTGCTGGATTGTTGATATTTATGATTCTTAATCCATAGTTGCTATCGGCAATATAAGCATATCCATTTGATATATAAACATTCAAAGCGTTTCCAGGTGTATCGCAGTATCCCACCTCTATTGGGCTTAATGGATTTGATATATCTATAACTCTTAATCCGGCACTACTTGCAGCAACAAAAGCGTAATTACCGGAAATATAAACATCATAAAGATGCCCTGCGGTTGAATAAGAAACAACCTGTTTTGGTTTTGTTAAATCAGAGATATCGATTATCCTTAATCCATAATCGTAGTCAGCAATGTAAGCGTAATTACCTGATACATAAACATCGTATGCAAACCCCCAATCTCCAAAGGAACCAACTTTTACAGGGTTCGAAGGATCACTCACATCAAGTATGTTGAACTTCATAAGGTCTATATCATAAATATAATATCCACTAACAACATACGCATAATTACCAGATTTGTATACTCCTAAGGCTGGAGAAGCAGAAAGATAACTTCCTGATGGGTTTGGATTTACAGGAGTAGAAACATCATATATTTTCAATCCAAAATCATCATTTGCAACATAAGCGTAATTATCTGAAACAACTATTCCTTCTGCTGAAGTCGGAGTATCATAACGACTTATCTTGACAGGTGAGGTCGGTGTGGTTACATCAACTATTATCAATCCATAACTTTCATTCGCAACATAAGCATAACCACTTTTAACATAAATATTTTTAGGAAACGGATAAAGTCCAGTGCTACCAACCTGAACGATATTTGCAGGGTCAGCAATATTTAAAATATTCAACTCATAAGTTTCTGAGTCATACTCCCATTCTGTAAGATAAGCATAAGCACCCGAAATATGCAGATCCTCTATAAAATTAAAAGTTGAATAAGAACCTTTTTCTTCTGGATTGGATGGATCGGATACATCTATTATATTCATTTTGAAGTCAAATAAACCATTATTTATGATCACATAAGCACAGGTTAATGAGATGAAAACCTTTTCAACAGAACCAGTTGTTATACAATATCCTGTTTCTGTTGGAGTCGAAGGATCTGATACATCGACTATTCTTAAACCTCCACCACCATCAGCAATATAAGCATAATCAGCAAAAACATAAACATCGTAAGCATAACCGGGAGTGATATAATACCCTGTTTTTACGGGATTTGCTGGATTTGATATATCAAGGATCCGTAATCCAGAATCACCATCAGCAACAAAAAGATATACTTTATACACAAAAATTCCTTCAGCATCACCAGGTGTATCAAAAGAAGTCACTTCAACTGGATTAGAAGGATTTGAAACATCTATAACCCATATTTTAGAACTGGAATCGACCACATAAGCATAATTTCCCAAAACAAAAATTTTATTTAAAATAACACTCATGTCGAGAAATCCTACAAGAACTGGATTTTGGGGATCTTTCACATTTAAAATTACAAAACTGTATCCCATAGAAACATAAGCAAAACTATCAACTCTGAAAACATCGTAAGCACTTCCAAAATATGGCACTCTGCCGATTCCTGCAACATTTAAACTATCTGTTGCCCATTCTAAATTTTTTTGATCAAATAAATTTTTAAATTCTGATGTTTTTATCTTATCCCAATTATATGAACTCTTCGATGCAAAAATAAACAAACTCAAAAAAATCAATGAGGAAATAAAGAATATCTTTTTCATTCATCCTCCCACTACTGATTGAGTATTCTAATCTTTTAATATTTTTTTAAAACTTTTCAAAACAAAAATGTCAAAAAGTCAAGCACCGTCCCCAGGGTTTTTTTTTATTCAAATTTCAATAACTTTTTTACAATTGTATGTGAAGGTGTTTTCAATTTTATAAAATAAATTCCTTTTTTTAAATTTTTTACATTCGTTTTATGTTTACCCCCTTTAGATTCTTCTCTTATTACTTCTCTTCCCGTTATATCGTATAACATCAACATTCCTTCAGTAAGGGTATTCCATATTATGTATTGTTCAGATATTTCGATTTTTAAATCATTATTTTCAACTTCAATTAAAAGTTTTTTTTCATTATTTCCCGCCGGACTAAAATTACCATTTATTACTGTTGGATTAAAGCATGGAACCTTCAATAAAGTTTCCTGTATTGTTAAACTATCTGGATAGACTGTATCTCCAACCAATACTGTGGAAGATGTATCTCTGAATTCTATCCTTAACCTATCCTTCTGAATTAGTCGAGGAAGCCAGTAAGCACTATCTATATTTAACCATGAATGTTCATTGTTTAATTGTAATATTTTATCTATATTACTGCTATCTATTTTTGGTTGATTGGTTAGACCATGGAAATATATTATTACATAATCATCACCATCAACTCCACTTTGTGCTACAAAACCATCTGATGCTTTAATGCTGTCTATCCTGCATTCAACTCCTAATCCTCCCTTCAATGTTGTTATATATTTGTTTTTATCTCCATATACATACATTTCGCTCTGATAGTATCCCGTACTTTCTGCATAAAAACCTGTTTTGATTTTCATACTATCATCAGGATATATTTTTAATGGATAAGTTAGTTCAGTATCGACAAAAAACTCCTGATTTTTAAACCTTATTGAATCAACTAAAATTGTATCTCTCCCTTCGTTGAAAATAAAAAAACTATCACTTGTTAAAGAATCTGGAACCATAGTATTACCATAGATTATTGTATCCGGAGAATTTAACATTCTCCACTCAATTATATATGTCTTCATCATATCTATTCCATATGTATATGGGAGAAGAGGGTCTGATTCCCCACTCCATATTATCTCTTTTCTGCAATTTCCATTCATATCAGCCATTATCACACTGCTTCCGGAAAATGTATCATTATCCATACTCCATATCAATTCAAAACTATCATTTCCCATTACCTTGAATATCTCTAAAATAGATCCAGCACAAAGAACCAGTTCATCGTATCCATCGCCATCCATATCACCTGCTGTTCCCCCACAACCACTTCCCACTGAACCTGATGGTCCATAATCTTTTCTTTGCCAGCGACTCCATTTTTTAAAATAGTGATTGTCACCATCACATTCAAACAAGTCATGTAACCATTCGGCAGGAGATTGATCATACGCTTTTCCACCAAATACATAATCATTATAGCCATCTTTGTCAATATCCCCTATTAATTTAACATAATAAGTACCAGCAAGAGTTGTGTCAAAAACCGAAACAAATGAATCCTGATTCATATTCTTTGATTCATACACTTTGTGTCCTAAATGAGTCATTGTAACAATATCTAAAAGTGAATCATTGTCCATATATCCGATATCCATCGCATAAACTTTTCTTTTAAATGTATCTTTGTAAGCGAAATAATAACTATCATCACTATCGCTATCCATATAAAACCAGCCATAAGGGTCATTATAAGTTGTATTAGGGTTCGGCGCTCCAAATATCCTGTTTTTCCCATCTCCTTTCAACAATGAGGTAACCCCAAAACAATGATATTCCCCATTTTCATTCATTTTCAATTTCCAAGTCCACTCTTTACTTATACTATCTTTATATAGCTGTTCAATTATAAATATCATATTACTGTCTGAAGGATTTATTCCCATTAAATCCAAAAATCCATCACTATCAAAATCACCAATTCCTCTTATCCAACCGCCTTTAATAAAATCCAAAAATTCAAATTGATATTTACTCCATTTATAAATAGCATTATTATAGTCTCCTGTATAACAAAGTATTGACAGTAAAGTATCCGTTTCTCTATTTATAATAATGGGAGAATAAATATTAGGCTCAAAACTTCCAAATGGTATTTCTTGCTTTATCTCTATTACAGAAAATAATGCCATTGATCCCAAAATCAATACCAATAGTATCATCCATTTCATTGGAGGGAATTTTATTCCCTCCAATAGTTTTTTTAGCTTAATTCTATTTAATAAAACCAATCTTACCACTCTCCTTTCCATATTTGCTTTCAAATATATAAAAATAAATGCCGCTTGACAAACCAGTTGTTTTTCCATCAACTCTTATGATATTTTCTCCTTTCTGACCATTCATTTTTTTTGAGTAAATCTCTCTACCCATTATATTAAAAATTTTTAACTCAATCAACCCACTTTCAGGAAGCAAAAAATTAAATTCTATCTTTTTGTCTGAAAATCCTGCTCCTCTCCATTTATATTTAAATTCGCCAACACTTTCATTAATTTTTCCAAATTGCAAATAACTATTTTTAGTAGCACTGAAATCTTTAATTATTTTATCATATTCGTAAAGATGAATATTTATGGTTCTATTTGGATTACCTCTTATCCTATCGATGTTTAATTTTATATCTCCATCCTGATAATCTGATTTATCAAGAACAAAGAATGTTCTGTTTTCTTTACCTTCTATAAGCTTCACAAATTCTTCTTCTATACTTAATGCATAAGGTTGATTTTTGTTATTATTTGTCGTAATAATTTCAAGTAGATAATCCATCGCAGGATTCAGACATTCTATTTGAGCACTCAATCTTTCAATAGGTTGTCTACTCTGTGGCGAAGGTAAAAAATTTCTCAGTACACTTTCAGAAATACTGGTTAATGTATCAGTTAAAGTAATACTCCTTGGATTTTCCAGTATTGGATAGATCGAATCAGTATAAATCCTAAAATTTGTTCCACCACATTCTATTTTATAGTGGTTATTATGCCCTTCGACCCATAAAGCTCTTATTTTAGTATTTTTTATATATACATCCTGCCCAGTTGATGGGTTAAGTCCTATTGAAAGGGATATAGAATCAACTAACACAGGATAGAAACAACTATCCAATCCTTTATTTAAAGTTACATTCTCAACTTCATTTGAAAATTCTTGAGTATTTATTCTGACCAATTTGTCATCTCCAACATATGTAATAATTGAATTGTAAATACGTGGATATTTCATATCATTAACAACATTATCAACAATTTTTTTAAATGAATTATCAAGATATATTTCATTTCTAAAATGTAAATCATTATATTCCTGCCAAATTATTTTGTTGGTATCATTAAATGATTTCAGGTTAACATCTGGATTAAAGGAATAAAAAGTTGAATTTGAAACCTTTTCTGAAATAAGCCAAATATTTTTTGTAGCATCAAACTTTTTTCTAATAATCTCTCCATTTGCATCTTGAAAGACAATTTCAGGTCCTAATTTATTATTTGTTGTGGTAACACCTATACACGAAAAATCATAAGGTTTCACAAGATAATTGTTTTTATCCAGTTCACCTTCTTCACCTATTAGTTGAATAAATTCAGGGATTGTTAAATTATTATACATAAATGAAGTATATTGCAATGTCCATTGATTATCAATTGTCAGATGATCCGTTGTTATACCTGCAAACCATAATTGTGACAAATTAGCAGGATTCGCTAATATTGAAGGGCTTCGATATCCCATAACAGTCGGTATTAAAGGAACTGTCCATGGGGATGTTGAATATGCATATTGCCATGTTTCTCCATCTTTCCAGACAGCAGCTATTCCACCTGAAATTGTCGTTATACTAACATCTCTACCACTACCAATTTTTTTAAGTTCCCAATTGTTTCCAAAATCCTTGCTCCTACCATATACAATACTATCACCATCAGAATAAGCCAGATGAAGTAACCCATTTTGTTTAACCAGATGGGTGCTACTGCTAGGGCCCAGGGCAACATTTGTTGTTGACCACATAAATGGTTTCAAGGTATCAACCGCTGTAAAATATCCTAATTTATCTGCTCTTATTATTACTGGATAGGTTGTATTTGTTCTTAAATTGAAGTATGCTTTTCCATTGCTATCTGTGTATTTGATTAGTGTTGCTTTTTCAATTGACCCATCATCATTTACCGTATCATAAGTGATTGTTATTTTCACACTATCTATTCCAAAAAGATCGATATTCTTGTTTCGATAACAAGCATAAACATTAAAAGTATTATTTTTAAGAACAGAAATTTCAGTTGGAGAAAACAAATATATTGTATCTCTTGCTACCAGAGGTAAAGTATCTGAAAAAAATGGACATTTTAACGCTCCACCTCTTAATGCATAAGCCTTTACAACTAAAGTGTCTGTTTTAAGTGTTTCTCCATCAAATACTAAATTACCAAAGGGAATTTTATATGTTATTCCTTTCAAAACATTGTAAAGAGTATCCTTTAGATGATATTCAGCATTTTTATCTGGATCATATAATTCAATAACAATGGTATCTCTATATCCTGTATAATTATACAACGAATTAAGTTCAACATACACCCTGTCACCATTTACAAAAGTTTCAATTTGTTGACTATCTACAGGCAAAACAGACACCGGTAAAATTCCTATTTTTACAGAAAAAGGAGTATAAAATCTCTTATAATATTGAAAATAACCGTCTTCAGGATTGAAACTATCAATAATACCTGTAATAAACTCAAATGTTTGGGGTTTATATTCAGTCAACCCATAAAATTTAAACATTTGATATTTAAGATCTGAGGAAAAAGGAAAATATTTTAAACTATCATGATAAGAACCGTCAAGATATGGATAATAACTATAATTTCCTGTAGTTTCTGAACCAGGAATAACCATTAAATATTTTATTGTATTGAACATTTTAATCATATCATCTTTTCCAAAAACATCATCAGGGAATTTTTTGTGATAATCGTTCATAAAAATAAATGAAAGTCCACCATGAGAGATATCATCCGCTTTTCCTTTAACATAATTGACAGAATATGCCCAGAGAAAGGTGGAATCAGTGCCATTTCCAAAAACAAAAGTAGAGTCATCAATGTTATTTCTGAAATAATGAGCAAATTTTTTCGTCTGTTCTAAATATATATTTTCTTTTGTGAGCTCATAAAGAAATAGTCCCGCATCTGCCATAGTTGAATTTTTATTAAAAGGGTGCCTCATCTTTGCTCTAAAAGGATATTGTGGGTAAAAAGTGTCAATTTTAACTTCATCATTTATAAAGTTAATATCAATTACATCAAATATGTGTTTCCACGCCCCACAATATGAATCGTTATTTATTGTTGTATCCTGAAACCATTGAATATATTCATTATAACTCTCTTTACAATCATATATCAATTTTGACCTGTAAGACCAACCTCCAATTTCATCCCATTTGCCAATAGTGTCCATTGCAATTACAAATCTTAAAATTGTTTGTAAAATTCTTCCTGTTAAAACCAGATCTGGGTAAGCAAAATATTTTGCAGGAATTCCATGAGAAGGTCCATAATAAATAAAACGATCCAAGGAAGAGTCATAACCACATATATGGATATTATAGGTAAACAATGAATCATTTCTTTCAATCAATGAATATTTTAACCCTCTCCATGTTTTTAATGTTCTTTCTGTTCCACTGCTATCTATATAACTATGGACTCCTCTTCGATCATCCCTTAAAGATAAGATTAAATTTATATTATTCGCTATAGAATTAGCGATTTCAAAATCATATTTATGTTTTAATTTATAGATTGATTTTTCAATTCCATAGCAAAAACTCCATGAAATTTCTCCATAATCATTACCATCTTGTTGAATATTATCTAAATTTAATTCAAAACTTAAATCACTATAATCCCAACAATTGATGTCTTCAATACTCAAGTTATCTCCAAAACAAAAAATTAATGCAAAACCTAAAATGAAAACAAAAACTATCTGTAAGTATCGGGGGGGGCGATAGTTAGAATTTTTGAAATACTCTTCATAATACCTCCTTTTATGATTTAAATTTTAAATGACCTTTTTAAAAAGTCAATAGTTGTATGTATTGTTCTTATGAAAAATTAAAATTTGTTGTGAGTTTAACAAAAAATTTTTCTTCCCTTGAATAATCCTTCTAAATTACTATAATTTAAAATTATGATCCAGAGTTTAGATATTTTTGTGATTTTTTTATTTTTCTTTTTTCTGTTAATGATTTCCTATTTTGCATCAAAAAATGTGAAAGGGAAAGATTCTTTTTTGATCAACAGCAGGAAAACCGGACTATTCCTTTTCATAGCAACAAATGTATCAACATGGTATGGTGGAATACTCGGTGTAGGAGAGTTCACCTATAATTATGGTATCGTCAACTGGGTGACACAGGGAGTCCCTTACTATTTTTTTGGATTTCTTTTCGCTATTCTTTTCGCAAAAAGGATAAGAGAAACTTCACTTGTAACTATATCGCAAAAGATGGAAAAAGAGTATGGGAAAAAAGTTTCAATTCTATCCGCTGTAATCGTTCTTATACTTTCCTCTCCAGCACCATACATTCTAATGTTAGGTATAATCTTTTCAAAAATATTTTCTATTAACCTTACACTTTCGATGATAATTTCACTTGTTTTAATCCTTCCATTTATTCTTAAAGGAGGGTTCGTAACCGATATAAAAACAGACCTTTTCCAATTTTTCGTTATGTTTTCTGGATTCATCTTACTCTTTTTGTTTTCCTATAAAAATATTGGTGACCTCAACATACTTAGAGAAAGTTTACCTAAAGAGCATCTATCCTTTACCGGAGGACTTCCCTTCTTTTATGTTATCGTGTGGTTTTTTATAGCATCCTGGACTTTCGTTGATCCTGGCTTCCATCAGAGGTGCTACAGTGCAAAAAATGGTAATACAGCAAGAAACGGAATCTTAATATCGATACTTTTCTGGATACTTTTTGATTTTTTAACAACAACTACAGCCCTCTACTCAAGGACAATATTCCCATCACTTCAACTCCCTCAATGGTCATACCTTTTCCTTGCTGATAGAATAATGCCTTCAGGGTTGAAAGGTTTATTCTATGCTGCAATATTCGCTACTGTTATTTCAACTTTAAACTCTCTTCTCGTTATAAGTGGAACCACCTTCTCTTTAGATATAGTTAAAAAATTGAAAGATGGTATAGACCAGAAGAAAGCCACAGCATGGGGAATAGTTATTTCAACCATTGTAGGCTTTATACTCGCTATTTTTGTCCCATCCGTTGTTAACCTCTGGTACCTTATAGGTTCAGTATGCATACCAGGTCTAATTTTTCCTTTACTTGGAGCTTATTACAAAAAAGTTAAGGTCTCTAAAAACATTACCTTTTTTGAAATTATTTTTGGGTTCTTTGTTCCAATAATCTGGATTTTTATAAGGAGAAGGTTGGATCAAAATTCAACTCTATACCTTGTTGAACCGATGTTCGCAGGTCTTATATTCTCATCTATTCTACACATTTACGGGATGGTTAAAAATGAAAAGAAGAAAAATGAGTTTGATTGAAGAGATTTTTAACTCTGTTACACATGGTACAGGATTTTTGCTCAGCATAGCTGGACTTGTTCTATGCGTTGTATTCTCGGTTAAAGTAAAAAATTTTTACGCGATAGTTTCATCTTCAATCTATGGTGCTTCGTTGATCCTCCTTTATATAAGTTCAACACTTTATCATTCCTTTCCTGAAGGTAAGGTTAAAAAAATCTTTAAATTTTTCGACCATACATCAATATACATTCTTATCGCTGGAACCTACACTCCTTTCGCTCTTTTACCTCTCAGAGGGCCTCTCGGTTGGTCGATTTTTGGTGTCATCTGGGGACTCGCTCTTTTGGGAATAATTTTTAAAATCTTTTTTATAAACAGAACAGATTTGATTTCAACCATAATATATATAATGATGGGATGGATGATCATCATAGCGATAAAACAGGTTTTCCTGTCCATACCGAAATTATCCTTCATCTTTCTCGTAATAGGAGGTATATCTTATACACTCGGAACAATTTTTTATATTCTTGATAGACTCTTCTTTTTCCATATAGTCTGGCACATATTCGTTTTAATTGGGTCGATAACACATTTCTTTTCAATTTTTCTTTACATAAAATCTTTAAGTTGAGGTGGATATGAAATCAAAAAAAGAGTTAGAACTCGAAAAAACTATTATCTCAAAACTGGATGGAAAATGTCTTGAAACAGCGAAGTTAATTTTTCAGGATAAAGAGGTCGAATACCTGATGAACTACTCAAATAACGTTTCTATAAAAAGGTTAGGATTCAACGATCATGGGCCTGTTCATATGAAAAGAGCATGTCTTAACTCTCTTTTGATGTTTGATCTTTTACAAAACGCTGGAGTGAAATTCAACCTTGAGAATGAAGGGGTTGGCAATGTGATTGATAGCAAAGTAGCCGTAATAATAGCATCACTTTTGCATGATATAGGAATGAGTGTTAGCAGAGAGAACCATGAGATCTATTCTTCCATTATCGGATTAAATATAATAAATAGGATACTTGAGAAAATTTACCAGCATGAATTCGAAAAACAGATTATCGTAAGATCTATGGTGATAGAAGGGATAATAGGACACATGGCAACAAAAATTATAAACTCACTTGAAGCTGGACTTGTCCTGATAGGTGATGGTTGCGATATGGAAAAGGGTAGAGCAAGAATTACATCTATGATTCAAAGAAAACCAAGGGTTGGTGATATCCATAAGTACTCAGCATCAGCAATCCAAACTGTTAGTATTAAAAAAGGAATCAAAAAACCTATAAAAATAACTGTTCTAATGCGCGAATCTGTTGGATTCTTTCAGATAGAAGAGGTTCTCTTCCCCAAAATAAGTTCGAGTCCGGTAAAACCTTACATAGAACTTTTCGCCGGAGTTATTGGAGAGGAACTTTTGCAGTATCTCTAATATTGACATTTTGAAATAAAAAGTTAAATTATAGTTATGGAAATTAAAATATTCAAACTCAATAGGGATAACCTTGGACTCGCGTACTCTTGCACAAAGGAAAAAAACCTTTGGGGTTCTTTTTCACATCAGAAAAGTGTTGATTTTCTTTTAAAGAATTTAGATTATAAAATCTATGCTTACGGAATAACTATCGATGGGAATTTAGCTGGTCATGTTATTCTTTTTGATACAAAGAAGCCTCTATCTCTGATTGAAAGTAAGGATGGTGTATTTTTAAACTGTATATATATTCTTGAAAGTTTTAGGAATCAAAAACTTGGCTCAATGATATTAAAACATATAGAAAACCAGATAAAAGAAGAGGGCAAAAAAATAATTTTTACACATTCTATAGGTGAAAATGAATGGATGAATAAAAATTTCTTTCTAAAAAATGGCTTTGTCGAAGCACCAACCGAAGATGACCTTCTGAAAATACTCTATAAATCTTTCGATAAAGAGATAAGTTTCAGGATAGTTTCGAATGAAAAGAATAGAGTCCAGACGAAAACTAACCAACTCTTAATAATATACAACCCTCTATGTCCGCTTGAAAATGCAAAACTCGAACACCTGAAAGATCTTGTAAAAAAAGAGTTCGATGAGGTAGATGTTGAAGAGGTTCACTCCCTGGATAAAACTCTATCTTCAGGGATATTTTTCAACAACATTCCACTACTTTACAACGAAAGAAAGGATAACGAGATATTGGAGATAATAAGATCCCTTATTATAAAATTTTAACTTCTAAATTTCCCTCAATATTCTGTTTAAGATTAGAAAACCTTTGTCCGTGCAGGATATCCTTCCATTTTCTATTTTAAGATAACCTTCATCTATAAAATAGTTAACCTTCCCTTCATCTACAAGACTTAAAAATTTTTCATCGTAAAGTACTCCTTCACTCTTTCTAAGACCAAGCATCAGATATTCCAAATTCCTTTTACCTTCGTCTATAAACTCTCTCTGTATGAATTCAGCGTAACCTTTCATATAAAGTCTTATGTCATCAGTATTTTTAATCCTCTCCTTTCCATCATAGGATGCTGCTGAAACTCCATAACCTATATAAAACGATGAAACATCCCAGTAGGAAAGATTGTGCAAGGACCTGTACCCTTCCTTTGAAAAATTTGAAACCTCATACCTGAAAAAACCAAATTCTTTCAACTTTTCGATCAGATAAAAATACTCATCCCAGACATCTTCATTTTCAAGATCGGATTTGTAAAGTTGTGAACCCTCTTCGAGTGTTAAAAGATATGATGAGATATGTTTTATCGGAAACTCTTTAACAGGAAAGATATCTATAAAGTAACCTCTTATTCCATATATGAAATCAACTGAAAGGTTATCATCTTTTTCAAAACTGGAGAGAGCTTTAAAAATCCTTTTAGAATCTGAAACCCTGCCAAGAATTTTTAAAAGTTCATCATTGAAAGATTGAACTCCTAAAGAGAATCTGTTGAAACCTAACTCTTTATAGAAATTCAACTTCTCTTTATCTATAGATTCAGGGTTCATCTCGATGGTAACCTCTCGCAAATTTTTCAAATCATATTTTTGGTTTAAAACCTCCATAATATTCTTTATATATTTCTTATCTACCGATGAAGGAGTCCCACCACCGAAATAGATTGTATCAACCTCTTCAAAAATTTTTTTTCTATCATATATCTCAAAGATCAAAGTATCAAAATACTTTTTAATTAGACTATCATCATATTTCCCAGACACAAAATTGCAGTAAAAACATTTACTAGAACAAAAAGGGATATGTATATAGATACCTCTATTCATTGTAAAAAATTTTTTTGATCCTGTTTAAAAACATTTTGTTGTAGACCATGCTTTCAAAAATCAGAAGTATTTTTAACTCATTTTTAAAAATTAAAACAAGGGAGGATTTTTTAAAATTTAAAAATATCAGTTCTGGTTTCAAGATGTCAGATTTTAAAATAGTATCAATCTGTATGGTGAAAAATTTTAAATCCTTTTCATTTAAACTTGTTTTTACCTCTTCCTTTTCAATAAAAAGGTAATCCTTCAATCCTTCCAATCTTTTGAGAAGATTTTTAAAAATATCATCATTTCTTGTGTTATCCACTATAAAAACTATTTTACCTTTTTTTAGAGTGTTGAACGAGTTTAAACAAAAATCTAAATCTTTTTTCCCTTTAAATGAACTATCAACAATTTTTCCAAAATCGAAGATTATAAAGGAATTAGGGTCACCTTCAAGATATATCTTACCACTCTTTTTGTGTTTTATAAACTGTTCAACTCTTCTTTTAACATCAACACTTTCACAATCCAGAATCAATTTCATAATTATTTTTCAAAAAGGATTATACCTTTTATATCTTTAAAACCAACAAAACCAAAGCACCTTGAATCGTAAGAATCTCTAAAATTATCACCTATAACGAAGAAAGAATCTTCTGGAACTATAATTTTTCTTTCATTTCCTGAACTTTCTACAAGGATTATAGTATCGTGTGGTATTCCAATGCACCTTTTGATAAGTTTTTTACTCGCAACTTCCACTATAACATTTTTGTCTTTTAAAAAAGAATAGTTTTCATCTTTAAAAAAATTTTTAAAAATTTTGTATGTTTTCAATGGGAGAAAAAATGAAATATCTCCATCATTAAAAGTTGATGACATAGACTCACCCTTAACAATAATTGGGGAAAGAAAAAAAATTTTTATAAGTATGATTAAAACTATTGAAACTATAAGTGAAAAAAGTATATCTTCACTCTTCATCTATTTTCAAAGCAGCCAGAAAAGCTTCCTGAGGAATTTCAACTCTTCCCAACATTTTCATCCTCTTCTTTCCTTCCTTCTGTTTTTCAAGCAATTTTCTTTTTCTCGTAATATCTCCACCATAACATTTTGCCAGAACATCTTTTCTCACAGCCTTCACAACAGATTTTGCTATCACTTTACTTCCTATTGCTGCTTGAATTGAAACTTCAAACTGTTGTCTATGTATAACCTCTTTCAACTTATGTGTTAACTTGTTGCCAACATTGTAGGCTTTTTCTCTTGGCACTATACTAGATAAGGCATCCACTTTTTCACCATTGATTAGGATGTCGAGTCTAACGAGATCCGATTCTCTATATTCGAGGAACTGGTAATCCATAGACCCATACCCTCTCGTTATGGTTTTCAACTTATTAAAAAAGTCAAATATAACTTCCGCCATCGGCATTTCATATTTCAAAAGAGCTCTTTTATCAGTTATGTACTCCATACTCCTCCCAACACCTCTTCGATCCATAACGAGTTGCATTATTGGCCCAATGTAATCTGGTGGAGTGAATATATCTACCAAAAGAAAAGGTTCAAGAATTCTCTCATTTCTTGTTATATCTGGCATCCTTGCTGGATTATCTATCAACTTTTCTTCCCCTTTAACATCAATCAGTTTATAAATCACATTTGGAATGGTTGCTATAAGATCTAAACCAAACTCACTCTCAAGTCTTTCCTGAACTATCTTCATATGGAGCATTCCTAAGAAACCGCATCTGAATCCAAAACCGAGGGCTTCTGAATTTTCCTGCATAAATGTAAAAGCTGCATCATTCAACTTTAATTTTTTCAAAGCATCCTTCAACTTTTCATAATCCTCCCCGTTAGAAGGATAAAACCCAGAAAAAACCATAGGTTTAACTTCCCTGTAACCTTTTAGTGGAGGAATATCCATACCTTTTAGTGTTATAGTATCACCTATATGTATTTCATCTATATTCTTTATATTACATATTACATAACCAACATCACCAGAGATAAGTTTTTCAACACTTTTCATTTTAGGAAGGAAGACTCCAACCTCACCAACTTCATAAAAACTCTTTGTTGAAAGAAATGTTATAGTATCTCCCTTTTTAACTTCACCATCAAAAATTCTTATATAAGGAATAGCGCCTCTATAGTTATCATATGTTGAATCGAATATCAAAGCTTTTAAAGGTTTATCGACATCCATTTTGGGTTGAGGGAACTTCTCTATTATAGCATCTATCAACTGGTCAACACCGGTTCCATCCTTTGCTGAAACAAGTATTATATCGTTCTCTTCACATCCTAAAAGTTCCATGATTTCTTTCCCTGAAAGTTCAATATCGGCAGCCGGGAGATCTATTTTATTCAAAACAGGAATTATAGGAAGATTGTTTGCAAGTGCTTCATGTAGATGTGAAATGGATTGTGCCTCAACACCCTGTGTAGCATCAACGAGTAAAACTGCACCCTCACATGCAGCCAGAGACCTCGAAACCTCATAGGAGAAATCAACATGGCCTGGAGTATCTATAAGGTTAAACTGAACTTCATTCCCCTTCCATTTGAAGTTTATTCTTACATGGTGTGCTTTTACGGTTATTCCATGCTCCCGCTCAACACTCATCGAATCGAGTGTTTGCTCCCTGAACTCTCTTTTATCAAAATTCTCGGATAACTCTAAAAACCTATCAGATAGAGTACTTTTACCATGATCTATATGCGCTATTATTGAAAAATTTCTTATTATCTTCATAGGTTTTATATATTATCATTTTTTTTGTTATTGTAAAGGGATAAAATACTATTGATTTTTTTTACCAATAAACCTATAATAAACATGTTGACAAATGTTAAACTATTTTTATAATTAAAAAAAAGTGGGAGTTTAAATGGAAGAAAGAAAGAAAACCCTTTTGATAGTTGATGATGATCTCTTTTTGGTTGACATAATGGCTTTCACATTGAAACAGAACGGTTTCGATATAATCAAAGCACATAACGGTCAGGAAGCGATAAATATTTTAAACAAAGAACATGTTGATCTTGTACTGACCGATATAATGATGCCTGTAATGGATGGTTTCGAACTGGCGGCGAATTTGAGACAGAATGAGAACACAAAAAATATTCCGATAATTTTTTTAACAGCAAAATCTAATGTTGAAGATAAGAATAAAGGGTTCGATATAGGAATAAACGATTATGTTGTAAAACCTTTTAACCTGAAAGATCTCGTTTCGAGAATAAACAAAGCATTAAATCCTGAGCAAAAATGATTTTTGAACAGGAAAGTGACCCCAAAAATCTTCTTCCAAAAATTGAAAACCTCCCTCTCGTCAGTCCCTTTGATTTAACATATATACTTGCTGCTTTAAACAGAATAATAAAAGCCCAAACATCGGGAATATTCATAAATATTGAAAACAGACTTGTATATGTAGCAACATATGGTAAAAACGATCATCTTTTACTTTTTCAATCTCTACTTGAAGAAGAATCAGTTGAGGGATACATTTTCAAAAACAATGATGTTTTGATTCCAAAATCACTTGAGTTTGAATATTTTAAACCTAACTCATCTTCAGCAACATCGGTTATGCCAATAACCATAGTTGGAACCCCTATAACATCAGTAAACAAAACTATTGGTGGAATAATTGCTTTCAACAGAGAAAAGAACACTCTTTTCACATCAGATGATTTGAAAATTTTAAAATCTATATCTTTAAAGATTGGAGAGTTTGTTGAGCAAAACAGAAACAAATTCCAACTCTTTGAAAAAAAACTCTTCCTGATAAACAAAACTATAATTGAGAGTTTCCCATTTCCATTCCTTCTTACAAACACCACAGGTAAAGTAGAAAATTTCTCTGAAAAAACTAAAAGTGTTCTAAAAAGGGTTGACATACTTGGGAAAGATATTTTTGAAGTCATAAAGATTACCAAAAATAATGGTGAGGAAGTAGATTTAAAGGCAGTTCTCGAAGAGGTGGCAACAAAAACAACTGAAAGAATTTTGAAAAATGTTAGGATTAATAACAATTTTGAAGAGATCTATAACCTTACCATAAAATACATTAATCCTGATAGGATGATACATAATATTCTCTTTTATTTTATAAACACTGAAGATATAAATGAGGAAAAACAAAAGATTGTAACAAACCTTTCACATGAGTTGAGAACACCAATGACGGCAATTTTGGGCTCCGTTCAGATATTACTTTCAGATTTTGATGGGACAGAGTTAACACCAACTCAAAAAGAGTTCTTGACCATATTGAAAAATGAAACTGAAAGATTTTCTACAATCTTTTCAACAATTCTCGATTACAAAGAATCATCCGATCTGCTTGGATTAAAAGAGGAAGAGATAGATCTTTCCAAACTCCTTATCGAGGTTGGAAACGTTTTCACAATGAAGATTCTAAAAAAGGATATATTCTTTAAATTATCAAACTTCGATTCAGAACTTTTCATCAGAGCCGATTCAAACGCTATAAAGCACATATTCCATCAGTTGATAGATAACGCTATTAAATTTTCGCCTGAAGGTGGAAAGGTTGAGATAATCTACGAAGGCACAAAGTTGGTTGAAAACAAATGGAAAAAAATAATAAGCATTGAGGATGAGGGACCGGGTATCCCTAATGAGATTAAATCAGAAATATTTGAACCATTCCAGAGAGATGATGAAAAGGTACATTCAAAAATAGGCACAGGGCTTGGACTTACAATTGTTAAAGAGATACTCGATACGGTTGGTGGATATATTGAAATAAAAGATAGAGAACCAAAAGGAACCAAGGTAACAATTCTGTTATAAGGAGGTATTATGAAAATTTTATCCTATCTTCTCATCAACACGGAGGCAGGAAAGGCTTTAACGGTTTTAAAAGAGTTAAAAAAATTCAAGGAAGTAGAGAATGCACATGTGGTAACAGGTTTACATGATATTATCGCTCTCGTGAACGCTGATTCTACTAAACACCTTGCAGATGAGATAGTTAACAAAATTCAAAAAATAGATGGCATTCAAAGAACTGTTACCTGTATAGTTGTTAACGGAGATTAAAAATTAACCCCCTTTTAAAAAAGGGGGTTTCCACTTGAAAAAATTTCTTACTTATATACAATTGAAAAGTTATGAAAAAATTAAAAGAAGAACTTGAACTTTTTTTTAAAGAATTTGAAGATGATATTAAAAATGTAGATTCTTTAGAAAAATTAAAAGATGTAGAGATAAAATATTCTGGTAAAAGGAGTAAACTGCATTCCTTTTTAAAATTGATAGGTGATTTAAAAAAACCTGAAGAAAAAAAAGAAGCAGGTTTTTTGATCAACAGAACAAAATCTGAGATCGAAAAGAAACTGAAAGTATTAAAAGAGAGTTGTGAGAAGAAGGAAATTGAAAAAAGATTAAAACAGCAAAGTATAGATTTTACAAAACCTGTGTTCTCTGAAAATAAAGGTTCCCTGCATCCCATTACTTTCATAAAAAGGGATGTTGAAAGGATACTGACAGGTATGAGTTTCTCCCTTGTAACCGGTCCAGAAATGGAAACCGAATACTACAACTTTGAAGCTTTGAATATCCCCCCAACACATCCAGCAAGAGATATGCAGGACACCTTTTTCCTTCTCAACGGAATGATACTTAGAACACACACTTCAAGTTGTCAATCGAGAACTTTAGAAAAACACAAACCCCCTTTAAGGATTTTTGCACCAGGAAAATGTTTTAGGTACGAATCTATTGATGCATCACATGAAACCGCATTCTATCAGGTTGAAGGGCTTGTAGTTGACCAGAACATAACTATAGCAAATCTTATAGGAACTATGAAAACACTGCTTTCTGAAATTTTTCAAAGAGAGGATATAGATGTCAGATTGAGACCCGGATATTTCCCATTCGTTGAGCCTGGTTTTGAACTTGATATAAAATGTATTATATGCAACGGAAAAGGTTGCTCAACATGTAAACATAGTGGATGGCTTGAACTAGTTCCATGTGGAATGGTTCATCCGAATGTTTTGAAATATGGCGGAATCGACCCAGAAAAGTATAACGGTTTCGCTTTCGGTCTTGGGTTAACAAGACTTGCAATGATGAGGTATAAAATAAACGATATAAGGCTTTTAAACAGTGGTGATCTAAGAATTTTAAAACAGTTCAGGTAAAACATGAAAATATCTTTAAAATGGTTGAACGATTTTGTAAAAGTTGATGATATCTCTCCAAAAGAACTTTCACAACTTTTAACTATGAAAACTGCGGAAACTGAGGGTATATATTCAAAAAGTGAATATTATTCGAATATATACACATGCGAAATCCTTGAAACTGTAAAAATAGATGAAAAACATTTCAAGTGTAAAATAAAATCAGACAAGATATATGAAGTTATAAGTGGTGCACCAAATACTAAAAAAGGCTTGAAAACTTTTCATATAAAACCTGGTGGGAAACTTGATGGGGAAACTATTTCAACAAAATCCTTTTCCGGGGAAGTTTCCGAAGGTATGCTTCTATCCGGGAAAGAACTTGGAATAAACAATGATCACTCAGGCCTTTTTCAGTTACCTGATGAAACCAAAATAGGAATAGAGATAGGAGAATTTACTGATTTTTATGATGATGTTATTGAGATCGATAACAAATCTTTAACACATAGACCTGACCTCTGGGGAATTTTTGGATTCTCAAGAGAGGTAAAAGCAATACTCGGTAGAGAAAAGAGAGAACCAAAAATTTTTGAAAAGGATGAAATAAAAAATTTGCCTGAATTTCCTGTTGAGATAATTGATAGGGAAAAATGCTTTAGATATGTTGGGGTAAAGATAGATAACATAAAAATTGAACCTTCCCCTTTAAACTTACAGATAAGGTTATCAAACACAGGACATGTTCCAAGAAACCTGATCGTCGACCTTACAAACTATGTTATGGTTGAAATAGGTCAACCTTTACATGCTTTTGATGGGAACAGTATAAAAAAAATAGTAGTCGATAGTGCAAAAAAGGATTTCGTTTTTACAACTCTCGACCAAGTTGAAAGAAAACTACCGGAAGGGATACTTTTGATAAAAAATGAAGATACTCCCGTTGCTATAGCAGGTATAATGGGTGGTGGAAATTCTGAAATAAGAGATGATTCAAAATCACTTTTCCTCGAAAGTGCCAACTTTAACGCAACACACATAAGAAAGATGAGCACAAGAATCGCTTTAAGGACAGACTCGAGTGCAAGATTCGAAAAGTCACTCGATCCAGAAAACGCATTGATAGGTTGTTTAAGGTATGTTCAACTTTTGAAAGAAAATCAAAAAGAAATAAAGATGGCGAGTTGTATTACAGATAAAAATTACAATCCATTCAAAAAAAATGTTATATTCACAGATTACAAATATATAAAGAAAACTATTGGAATAGATATAGAGGATAAGATTATCAAAAATATCTTAGAATCACTCGAATTTGAAGTTGAAGAGGAAAAAGATAAAATAAAAATAACAGCACCAACACATAGGAGTACAAAAGATATCTCTATAAAAGAGGATATAGTTGAAGAGGTTGTAAGGATTTACGGTTTTGATAATGTGAAACCTGAACTACCAAAACTTCAAATAAAAGCACCTCTTCGAAATTATGAAAATGAAAAAGATAACATTATAAAAGATCTTTTGACATACAAATATGATCTTAACGAAGTTGATTCCCATCCTTGGTTCGATGAAAAGTTCAACAAAAAAGTTGGATACAAAACTGGAGATGAGATAGAGATAAAAAACCCCATAACGAACGATAACAAATTTTTGAGATCATCACTTCTTCCAATTCTTCTAAAATTCTCATTTGAAAATCTTAAATATTTTGATGAGTTCTCTCTTTATGAAATTGGAAAAATCTTCCATAAAGATAGCGAAATAAAAAAACTCGGAATATTATCCGTAGATAGAAAAACCAAAAATCAAGAGGAAAAGTCTTTCTTTAGAATGAAACTTATATTGAATGATATTTTTGAAAGACTAACAGGTAAGGAACTAGATTATAGAACACCAACGGAGCATCAACTTATAAACCCCTCGATATCTTCAGATATATATTTTTCACAAGATGGGCAAAATTTTGAATACATTGGGTACATAGGTATCATTCATCCAAAAATAAACTCCCTACTCGATAAGAAAGTGGTTATCTGTTTCTGTGAAGTTGAAATAGAGAGATTGTATGGATTCGAAAAGAATATTTTATTCAAGCAGTTTTCAACATTCCCCCAAACTTCCCTTGATTTTTCAATATTGAAAAGTAAAAAGGAGATTTTCAAAGATTTCGAAAGCAAATTGAAAGAGTTCAAAAATGACCTTGTAAAAGACTTCAAAATATACGATATATATTCAGGTGAAAACATTCCAGAAGGTTTCGAATCAGTCACTCTCAGATATACTATTGGAAGTGATCAAAAAACTCTAACAGGTGAGGAGATAGAAGATTTCCAAAAACTTTTCATCTCTTTCATTAAAGATAAAGGTTACACTTTAAGGAATTGATCAAAAGTTCCAGCAGAGAAGAAAAATATTGTATTTCAACTTTTTAAGTATATCGTTGTAACCGTTAACAGGTGAAAATCCAATCTGAACTCCTATAGGGTCGAAAATTTCAGTAAAGAACATAAACCCTAAACCGTAACCGTAAAGATAACTCCCTTTTTCAAAGAATTGAAAATCTTTATAATCTGATGCAACAGTTGTCCAATCAGCAAAAAGGGTAACAATGTAGTTGAAAGATATTTTACCTATTATAGGATACTCGAAAGGTATCTTTAAAATAGGATACCTTAACTCCAAACTTCCAGAATACCTGTTAAAATTCGTTACATCCTTTTCCGAAACTGTCCTATTCTCGAATGGATCAGGTTCAGCAAGATTATAATAGGTTAAACTCCCATTCTGCAATAGAAATTTGTTTCTAAAAGCAAATGTTCCTTTGAAGAATTTAAAATAGTTAACATTGTTGAAACTTAATTTTAACCTGTTGATTTCGGTTCCCCAAAAATTCCTTTCATATAGAAAAGTCAATTCATCAAAATTTCCCGATGTTGGGAAAAACGGATCGTTCTTTTTGTTTAAAGTAAATTTTATTCCTGATTGTAAAAATTCATCGTAACCTTTCAAATCGTTACTTTTATAGGAAATGGAAAATGTATCATCTTTAAAACTAACCCTATCGAAACCTAAAATAAACTGTGTTGAGAGATCCGATATAAAAGAATAACCTGTTGAAAGATAGACTCCTTTATGATACTCGACAATGTTTAAAATGTCCCTGTCGTTCTGTGTATAAAAAATTTTATATTCTCCAGTATATTTTCTTGAATAAACTGTTGGAAGAGTGTAAAGGAGGTAAACACCCTTAACATCTAAAAATGTGAAAGCCAACTCTATCTTATGCCTTTCTCTGAAAAGGTTACCATATGATGCCCCTAAAGTTATTGAGTAAGGTTTTGTTGTTGAAAACCCTAAAGATGGAAGAAATACGAGCATCTCTTTTGCAGTTATGCTAACTTCAACGGAATCATCCTTATTCTCTTTCCTTAAAATGCTTGGAGAAATCTTTTCTTTGAAACCACTATCAACCTTAAAAACATCTATCCTAACTTCTCCAAAAAGTTCAGTTTTTAAAATGTTGAGTTTACTTTTTTCTATATCAGAACTATCAACGGAGTTAAAAATATTGAATGTTAACTGTTTTTTTATAAAATCCTCTTTGGTGTAAGTTTTATTTTCAAGAGTTATACTTTTTACATATTCTCCCTTTACCAGAAGTGAAAAAATTAGAGAAGAGAGAATTAAAAATTTTTTTAACATTTTAAACTCCTTCATAAAAATAGATTTTTCCGTTATCCTCTAAAAAATTTATTTCAGTATCGAATATTCTCTGAAGTTCATTTTTCATATAGTCTTTATTACCTATTCCAACAATATTCCCCTTTTTCAAACCGATAACGATGTCTGAAATATTTAAGCATATTCCAAGGTCATGGCTTGAAATTAAAACTGTTTTTTCACCTTTTAACTCCTGAATAATTTCGATTATTTTTTTTCTATGTCTAAAATCTATATTCGAGAAAGGTTCGTCCATTATAAGGATTTTACCACCTTGAAAAATGGATCTCGCAAGTTGAACCAGTTGCATTTCCCCACCACTTAATGAAAAACAGTTCCTTTTTTTAAGATGTTCTATTTCAAGTTTTTCCATCAAAAAGTTAATATCCTCATGATCTTTGAAAGTCAAATTTCCAAAAAGGTCCATCTTCGAATACCTTCCATACTTTATAAAATCGTAAACAGGGAAATCGTAGTGAAGATAAATCTTTTGGGGTATGTAAGAGATTATGCCCGCAAGTTCAATTTCTTTTATCATCCTAAGATCCTTTCCAAAAAGGTATATCTTCCCTTCATATCCTCCAATAAGTTTACAGATTAACTTCAAAAAGGTTGTTTTACCTGAACCATTTTCTCCAACGATAGAGTATATTCCATTTTCTTTTATCGAAAGAGATTCTATCTTTAAAAACTCTTTTCCTTTTGTGTATGAAAATTTTAAATTCTCTATATTTACCATATCATTCAAAATTGTTTTTAACTATCCAGAAGATAAAAGGTAAAGAAAAAATCGATAGGACAACACCTATAGGGATCTCAAAGGAGAAAGAGTACTTACTTATAAAATCTGCAACAAGTATCAAAGAAGCACCACCCAAAAAAGATCCCAAAATCAAATCCCTATTTTTTAGAATTCCTGCCATCCTTAAAATGTTTGGTATAATTATTCCAACAAACCCAACCATTCCAACAAAAGAAACTATTACCGATGTTTGGTAAATTATAATCAAAAGTATCAAAAAGAAATTGCTCTTTACATTAACTCCACTTGTACTCGCAATATCTTCATCTATAGACATTATATCTAGTTCTTTAGATTTGAAAATTATGAAAACTGTTGATAAAATAACTGTTACAAAAAATGATATGTAAAGAAAAAGATTTTTTGAGATGAATACATGGTTGAAAGAGCCCATCAGAGCATAGAAAAGAAATGTTATATCCCTTTTAGAAAACATTGATAATAATATAACAAAGGAAGAGAATAGTATATTAACAAGTAGCCCAGAGATAAGTATAGAAACTTTTCTATCACTTTTTATATTTGAAGAGAATGAAAGGGATAGAAGAGCTGAGAGAACTGAAAAGAAGAATGAGAAAAAAATTGAGATAAGAAGATTACCTTTAAAAAGAATTGATGAAAGTAAAAAACCGAAAAGTCCACCTCCTGATATACCTAAAACATAAGGGTCCAGTAAAGGATTTTTGAAAAGAACTTGCATCACAGCACCAGATGAAGTTAAAACCATGCCGGATAGAATAACAAGAAGGTATCGGAAAATTCTTAATTTTATGATTTCGATTTTTACATCATTTTCGAAACTGGAAAGTTTAAAATCAATATAAATAAAAGAGGTCAATAAGAAAAAAGTTAAAAATATTAAGAGTTTTTTACCTTTCACAAAAATCCCTCTCTATTATATCTATAGCATCTATTACCCTGGGCCCCGGCCTTGAGAATATATCAATTTTTTCATCATCAAGAAAAACAAATCTAACTTTACTAAAATTTTTTAAGATCGAGTATTTCACCTTACCATCTTTGAAACTATGCATAAATATAACTATATCAGGTTTGAAGGATAGGATATTTTCATAAGAAAAGTTTATATAAGGCTTTTCATCTTCAAAAATTTCAAAACCAAAAAGTTTTAAAATCGAACCTATATAACTCGATGAGGTTGCTATTATGAAAGGCTTTTCACTAACTTCTATTAAAACTTTTTCATTCTTTTTAACCTTTTTAATACCTGTAATTTTATTTTTAACCTTCTCAACTTTGGATGTATCGTAATCTTTTCCAACAATTTTTGTAATACTATCCATACCTTTTGTTACATCATCGATTTTTTCCATTTTTATGTCGAAATAGTTTATATTTTTCTCCTTAAAAAATTTTTCAGATTTATCTGTAAGGTTGCCTGAAAAGAATACGATATCAGGTTTTAAGGATATAACCTTCTCAAAATCCATATCTATAAAAGAGCCAACGATTTCAATCTTATCAGTGTTTGGCGGGTAGTTACAGAAAGATGTTCTTCCAACAAGGTATCTATCATAGGAAAGATAAAATAGTGTTTCAGTTATGTTTGGTGCAAAAGAGATTATCCTTTGTCCCTTTAAAAAAATTGAGATAAAAAAAAGAAAAAGAAAACTAAAATTTTTCAATTTCCCCATAAAAAACCTTCTTAAAATAACCTCTCGAGGAGTATAGAGGTTCAAGCGTGACTTTCAATCTATATTTACCATTTTCAACTATCCTGTTACCTTTTTCATCTTTAAGATCCCATACAATATAGTTGAGACCAATATTCCTTCTGAGATCTGAAGTCAACTCCCTAACGAATTTCCCATCCTTTGTTATCTGAATCGTTACCCTGCATTGCTCGGTAGTGAAAAGAGATATAGTTAAGCCTTCTGTTGTATCTGAAATTGTTGGTGGGGTAAACTCTTTAATGTACCCATCCACACCTATCCAGTAATATTGAAAACCGGTCCTTTCCGATATGAAAACCTGTCCATATTTTCTGTAGATTGAAATACCCTCAGGTTTGTAAAACTGATTTTTACCACTTCCCTCTCTTCCAAAACTTGTTATATATCTTAGGTCACTGTCGAATTTATGGATGCAACTGTTTATAGTATCAGTAACATATATGTTTCCATTCTGATCGTAATCGATAAAATTGAAATCAACATCCTTGTAACCAGTTATATCGAAAGAGAAAAACTCTTTTATAAGGTTACCGTAGAAATCGAGTTTCAAAAGTCTTCTTCTATCAGATGAAACAACGAGAAACAATCTATCCTTCAAGTTTAGATAACCTTTTTTTGAGTCAACTATAGATATAGAGTGGGGTCTCTGTATATTATCCAATATCATGAAAGGATAAAATGATCTGTTTAAAACAACTATCCTGTTGTTTCTGCTATCACAAATAAAAAGGTTTCCAACTCCATCGTAATCTATACCTTCAGGAAGATTCAAAGAAAAGGAATCCATTCCAAAGGATCCAAAAGAATTTTCATAGAGAAGTGAGTCTTCATCATACAAGAATTTTAAAACCCTGAAATTGTATGTATCTGAGATGTAGAGTTCACCATCAGGTGTAACAACTATATCGGTTGGATAGTATAAGGACTCTGGCGCTTCTCCCCTTCCCTTGGAACCATAAGTTTTAATCCTGTTTAAACCAACATTGTAAACTATCTGATGGTTGTTTATTCCAAAAAGTGAAAGTATGGCATCATCTTTATCGGTTGTTCTATCATCGAGTTGTTTTAACTTCAAAGCACATATACCTGAAACTCTTTCAAAACTAACATTCTTTTTCAATATTATCTTTGCAATAGTTGAATTAGCCTTATAGTAACCCATAGAATGTTTGAATGGTGGTATAATTAGTGTGGTTTCTTCTGAAAAAACAACTATGAATAAACTAAATATTCCTAATAAGAGAGTTAACCTCTTTATAAACATTTTCCCAACCATCCTTAAAAATTTTTCTCTTCCTTTCTTCCCTTTTAATATCATCATCTAAAAGTGTTCTTTTAAGGTTATTATAAAAATCTTCGTAATCTCTGGATATATAAATTACATCTTTAAACTCATCAAACTCAGGGATATATGTTGTAACAACCGGTTTCCCTGTTGCGAGATATTCTCTCAACTTTATAGGTGAAGCATGCCTGTTCATCGGATCTTCACTATCCCAGGGAATAATAAAACCATAAGAAAAAGTTGCATAGGAGGGAAGTTGAGAATAACTCTTCTCTCCAACAAAAAATATATTTCTGCTATCCTTGAAATCCTCATATTTGAAATCGAATATTTTTCCTATGAAAAGAAAAATGAACTCTTCAGATTTTTTTTCTAAAAACTTCAAAAGTTTATAATCAACTTTCTTGTAATCTATAGAACCCCAATAGGTAAAGACAGGTTTATCACTTTTAGGGAAATCGTAAGGGATGGTGTCAACATTTTTATTGAAATGTTTTATATCAACTCCATGTTTCAACCTGTAAACTTTTTCACCATATTCTTTTCTCTTCTCTTCATATATCACCTTACCAGGTGTCAAAATAATGGAAGCTCTTTCACACAAATTTTTATCAAAATCTTCAACTAAACTCCCTGCGTACTTATATTCCTGAACCTTATCAACTATCTGGTAGAGAATCCTTTTCGACCTTGTTCCTCTAACAAAGATATAACCGTTAGGGTTAGTTATCCAGTAGAGTGTATCTTCAAATTTTAAAATTTTTTCAATAAGTTTTATCTGGAAAAGTAAAAGAAAGGTGTTAATGTTGAGAATTATAAAGTTTTTCTTAAATGGGATAAAAAATGGAGTGAAAATGTAAAGGTTTTTACTTTCCTTTTTTAAAAACCTTAAGATACTAAAAAGTTTATTCTTCACCTTCCTGAAAAAGCCTTTCTTTCCACCACCAACACCGATTCCAACAGGTAGAGAGTTAACATACAAAACTTTCCTCTCCTTTGAAAACTCTACCATGAGATGGTTATAGGAATGAGGATGATGATACCACCAATCACCACCAGCGAAACATACTATAGAAGAGAATTTCATTGTTTTTTCTGTTTAACTATAAAGTTTCCTATAACAAGAACATCAACACAGTTGTTGAGAAGAGAGCGAACAGCATCTAAGGGTGAACAGAGGATCGGTTCCTCATGCATGTTGAAACTCGTGTTAACGAAAAGTGGAAGTCCTGTTAACTCTTTATACCTTTTTAGAAGTTTATAGTACAAAGGATTCTGTTCCTCTTTCACGGTTTGTGGTCTTGCTGTATTATCAACATGGTTGACAGCACCTATCCTTTCTCTCCACTCTTCCTTAACATTGAAGGTGATTGTCATAAAATATGAAGGATAACTTCCCTTTTCAAAATTTTCAAAGACCAAAGTTGCATCCTCATATAAACATGATGGAGCGAAAGGCATAAACTCTGTTCTTTTCAGCCTCTTATTCAACCAGTCGTTTATCTTTCTATCTGTAGGGTCGAAAAGAATGGATCTGTTTCCAAGAGCCCTTGGCCCATACTCCATTCTACCCTGAAACCAGCCAACAACTATTTTATCTTTTATCATCTGTGCTGTTTCTTCAACTATATTTCCACTTTTTCTGAATTCTATCTTATCTAAAAAATCTTTAAGAACTTTCAAAATCTCCTCATCCGAATATTCCGGTCCATAGTAAACATTATCTATGGTAAAAGGTAGGAATCTCTCTCCTCTCTTTTCAACCTCTTCAGCCCATTTCACATAACATGCTCCAGTTGAAGTTCCACCGTCACCCATATTTGGATGTATAAAAACACTTTCAACACCATCGATTTCAAGGACTCTCTGATTAACTTTAACATTCGAAAACAAACCGCCTGCAAGAACTATATCTTTTATCCCTGTCCTTTTAACATGTGGTTGGATGAATTTAACTACAAGATCTTCAGTCAATTTTTGTGCCGCAGCAGCTATATCCTCTTTCGTTTCTTTTGAACAATTCTTTTTCAAAAAATCCAAGTAGAGGTTTGTATAGTTGTGGCCATAATATTTACCTTTCATAAAATCTTTCAACTGCTTTAATCTCAACCTGTCACCTTTAAGATCCCCTGCAAGAGGAGAATAGAAACTTTTTCCATCATCGGTAATATCTATCATCTTTCTAAAAAGGTTGTATAGTTTATCAGGGTCACCGTAAGCTGCAAGACCTGTAATCTTTCCCTCATGTCTATTTCTTTTGAACCCTAAAAATTTGGTTATAGCAGAATAGAATCTTCCAACAGAGTATATATCCTCAACTTCAACTATCCTTTTTATTTTACCATCTTCACCAATAGAAACGGTCGCTGAAAGTCCATCACCAGCACCATCCATCGTAACTATCAAAACTTTATTTTTCCCCCCCTCATAGTAACATGAAGCTGCATGACACAGATGATGCTCAGCAGTTTCAAGTGAGAAATGTTCAAGACCACATTTTTTCAAAGCTTCAGTTATCTGAGTTTTTGCATAATTCGAAGCTTTTTCCCAATATCTTTTTTCTCCTATCATCTTTCTGTATATAATCTCTTTTGCAGTATCGAACTTTTTTCTGTTATCTATCTCGTTGGATGGATCTATAGTTCCACTCCTTTTAACTATAAGGTCAGTGTAATGGAAAGGACTCCTTTTAAGATCATTTTCGAAAGATAGAACAACTTTTGAAATATCTTTTCCATCAACATTCGCTACCCTTATACACTCTCTAATGGCTTTGTACGGGAAACCAAAATGGAATTTCACTCTTGAAACTCGTTCCTCTGCAATTGCAGATACTACCCTTCCATCTTTCAAAAGTGAAGCTGTAGCATCATGACCTATGTTCAGACCTAAAATATACATTAAACCTCCTCAATCTTAAAACATTAAATAATAACATAAAATAAATTTTTAGCAAGATTTTGAAGGTTAAATTAAAATATATTTCTGTGGAAATGACAGTATGGAGTTTTCTTATGTTTTTTGTAATAATCCTGATGGTAATCTTCAGCCTTGTAGAATTCGGAAGATTTCAAGAGTTTCGTAGCAACTTTGTATCCTTTGGATTTTAAAATTTCTATAAGTTTTAAAACTGTTTCTTTCTCATCATCATCGTTATAAAAAATAACAGATTTGTACTGCTCCCCTATATCTGGTCCCTGTCCATTTTCCTGAGAGAAATCATGTATCTCGAAAAAATATTTTACCAGTTCCTCATAACTTATTTTAGACGGATAGTATGTTACCTCTACTGTTTCATAATGACCAGTTTTCCCCGAACAGACCTGTTCGTATGAGGGGTTTTTTACATTACCACCCATATATCCTGAAACAACATCATTAACACCCTCCTTTTTTTCGAAAAGATACTCTACTCCCCAAAAACACCCTCCAGCAAAATAAGCTTTTTTCAACTCTTCCTTATCCGGAACGAAAATGAGAGAAATAGAGTTTACACAGTATCTAACATTCTTCTTCGTAAAACCTTCACCTTTAAAAATGTGACCCAGATGAGCACCACAGTTGGCACATTGAATTTCAACCCTTATCCCATCACTATCAGGTATTTTTTTTACAGCACCTGGTAACTCATCATCAAAACTTGGCCATCCACATGTGGATTTAAACTTAGAATCGGATCTGAAAAGGGGAGCATTACATCTTTTACAATGGTATGTCCCCTTTTCAAAAAAATCATTGTACTTGCCTGAAAAGGGTCTTTCAGTCCCTTTATGGATTATCACAAACTCCTCTTCGGATGTCAATTTCCTAAAATTCTCATCATTTTTCACAATCTTTTCTCCATTGCAAGAGATTAAAAGTAGAAGAAAAGTTGAAATGAAAAAAATTTTACTTTTCAAACTATTATTCTAAAATTATCTCAACCGGAGTTAAGTTGGAGATGTTGTCAGATATAGGACACCTACTATCAACTTCCTCCAAAAATTTCTCCTTCTCCTCTTTCGTCATATCAGCGTCGAAAGAAACTTTAACTATTATTTTCAAAAATCCAGGCCTATTCTCTTTCGACTTCCCAAGAAGTGTATCCAGATCAACATCACCATTCACATCAACTTTAAAATTTTCAATCTTCAAACCTCTCTGGTTAGCAACAATTCTTGCGATGGAGGCTATACATCCTCCTAAAGAAACGAAAAGGTATTCGAGTGGAGTTGGTCCTTTATCAACTCCACCCATACCTTCAGGCTGGTCAACATAAATTTTGTGCCCTCTGATATCACTCTCTATAGTGAACTTCTCCTTCAAATCACACTTAACCGAAACTTTCTTCATCTTTGCCATTTTTACCTCATTTAATCTTCAAGTTTTCCCTTATAGGAAGAGATGTTCATAATAAATGTTGCGGAAACAGCGTTTAACGTTGGCAACACACCTTTGTATATTTCAACTCTTCCATAAACAACAGAATAGTATGATGGGATTGTATCTGTAAACTGTGCAGTGACTTTCTGTATAGTTCCTTTTGTACCAACTCCCAACTGATAGAAAAGATCCTCAAGATCCGTTGCCTCCTGTGCTTTAACAAAAATACCTCCTGTTGAATCTGCAAGCATCAAAAGGTCAGGTGTATAAGCATAATCACCAAAAGCTATATTTATAAGTGTAACATTTTTAGCCTTTGCTTCTGTTAGAACGCTCTGTGCTGTCGAATTCAAATAATAGGAATCGTTATCACCACCATCGGTTAAAGTCATTAAAACTCTGTTATAATCTGAATCATCTATATCCCTTTCAAGTTTTCTGCAACCTAAAACCATTGCATCATACAATGGGGTTGCTCCAGAATTTGACAGGGAGTCTAAAGCAGTGATAAGAAGTGTTTTGTTCGTTCCAACCTGAACGAAATCCTGTAAAACCCTAAAATAGTATGCGGTGTCGTAACCAACCGCAAAATCGAATATACCAACCATTGAGTTTGGTCTATCGTTTGCAAGGTAATCTATCATCTTTGTCGCTGCATCTTTTCTGAGCCAATACGGATCAGAAGATGACATACTTCCACTTCCGTCAAAAAGCATGGCAAGTCCCATATCTCCATCTTTAAATGTTATCTTTTCGAAATCTGTTACCTTCACACTATACTCTGTTGTCTTTGTTCCATAATAATCAACAACTGAATCGATTATTATTTTTACATTGGATGAATTCAATTCAACAGGATTTGAGTCAGCATCAAGTGCAAGGATGTTCAAAACGAATTTACCATCCTCATAGAATGTTGATAGAACGTATGGAGTTCCGACTACTTTAACATCCTTTACAGGCTTTATTGCAAAAAGGGAACACCCAACGGCAAACAACAAAAAAATCAACGACATGAAATATAAAACCCTTTTCATTCATCCTCCTTTTTTTTATTAAAAACGATAAGTTTTACGTTTGCTTCCTTCAAAATCTCTTCAGCATATTTATCTGGATAACCTTCATTTATTATAACCCGTTTTACTCCAGCGTTTATTATCATCTTTGCACATATGAAACATGGCTGATTTGTTACATACATATCCGCCCCTTCAATGTTGATACCGAGTTTAGCCGCTTGAATAATTGCATTCTGCTCTGCATGAACAGCCCTTGATAGTTCCATTCTCTCCCCGGAAGGAATATTCAATTTCTCCCTTAAACAACCACCAAGTTCATCACAATGTTTTACCCCTTTTGGAGGTCCATTGTATCCGGTTGAGAGTATATGTCTATCCTTAACAATTATAGCACCTACTTTCCTTCTAAGACAGGTAGCTCTTGTAGCAACCAGTTTAGTTATCTCCATAAAGTATTCATCCCAGGAGGGTCTTCTATCCATCCTTTTCCTCCAATGTTACTTTAATTATATCCTTTAAACTTTTATTTTCAAGATTTTCTTTTATTTCTTTCAACTCATCAATTGAAAATTTTTCAAAATAACTTTTTAAAATGTAATCAAGATAGTAAAAATCTTTTGTCCTGAACCCATTATAGAATTTTTCTATCTTTTCCAATTCCACCCTTTTGCCGGAAAGTGTGGCACTTTCAACATACAGAGAGAAGGTTGGAATATCATTTAAAATTTTTCCATTAAAAATCACATCCAAAGAATCTGAAAAAAAGTTTGCAAAAATTAAAGATATACTCTTATTCAATCTGATATTCTTTTTTCCAATGAGTTTTGCAAAAATGTCTTTATAACTGTATAAGCTTTTCGCATAAGAGGTATCTTTCAAACATATCCCATTTAAAGATTGTAAGATTTTAACGATAAGATAGTCATCATTTTCCTTTGAGAGAATTTTTACGAGTGTTTCAAACTTATTTTTCTTACCTATGTAAGATATGTAAGTCTGGTATTCATAAGGTTCCATAGAATAAAAATCTAAATCCTTATAAGGGTCAAGTGTATCATCTTCAAAAATCCTCATTATATAGATCCTTTCAACATCCTCTTCAAAAAGTTTTGATATGAGAGATTCTTTGTCTTCAACCTTTTTAAGAATTCTTAATGAAATAGTTTTGAAATACCAGTTAGAGGATTTTAGAGTTTTAACCATATAATCAACTGTTTTTTCGTAGTAATCTGACAGTAAGGTTGAGTCTATCCTTGTTTGCAAAGTGTCCTCATAAAAATCGAGTTTATTTAAAAGATCTTCAAATGAAGGAAAAACTTTGATTGAGAGGAAAAATAAGGATAAAAAAAATATTTTACTTTTCATCTATTAAAACTCCCAAATCTGACCTTACATTCGTTTTTAGATTTTTACCATTGTAAAGATCTTTACCATCCTTGTCGAAAAGTATCCCTATGGAAAAAGTGTTCCTATAAAAATTACCGTACCCCATACAATCTTTATTTTGGGCACTGTAAAAATCATCACCTTCGAAATCTATAAGAATTCCGTTCCCGTTAGCGTTACCAGAACCAATGCTGAGCCAATCCGAAAGATAAAGGTCATTTCCTTTATAGTCGAAAAGGAAACCGGAGGAGAAATCATGTCCACATCCCATAGAAACTCCCCACGAATAATGTGAATCATCACCTTCCCTATCGATTAAAACACCTGTAGTAAAATGCGTCCCAGCTCCCTGACTGTATCTTCTACTAGAATAGGTATCGTTACCTGTACTATCATACAGAAGTCCAAAAGAGAACCAGTACGAGGAACCCTGAACAAAATACTCCCCTTTATAAATGTCGTTTCCCTTCAAATCAAGAATTATTCCAACTCCACCTGATGCTATATCCCTAATTCCAAAGCCAAAACCCTGTGATAGGTGTGAATGGTAATCAACTTCCCTGTGATCTATAATCCCATTTTGAACAAGGTAAAAGTCGTTACCATTCTTGTCATAGATGAAACCGATACCTTTTGTGAAACCAAAACCTTGAGAGTAACCTTTTGAAATGTAACTATCGTTTCCATCGTTATCGATGATAAATCCTAAACCTGAAAAACCACTTCCAACGGTTGCAAAATCTGATTGGTATATATCGTTTCCTTTAACATCATAAATAAATCCAATTCCAAAGATACCACAGCCCAGATCAAAATTTTTCCCAAAATATCTATCATCACCTTCAAAATCTACTACTCCTCCAAAACCTTTTAAACCTGTCGCAAGAGAACCTTCCTTTCTTGCAAAATATGAATCGTTACCACCTATATCTACTATTAAAACATTTGGCCTATCCAAAGAATATTGGTTATCTTCGCCTAAACTATCTATAATAACTTCTATACCAGATTTACTGTAAGTTTCGAAATTATTTTTTAGATAATTTAAAAGTTGATCTTTATCAAAAGAAAATAACCTTTCAACCTCTTTTAAAAGATTTTCAAGAGATCTACTTGAAAAAAACTCATCACAACCTGAAAGAAACTTTTCAGCCTCAAGAAAAAAAATAGAGTCGTTTATCAATGTATCTATCAAAAATGATGGATAATCATAGTTAACGAAAGGTTTCATATATGAAAAGTTTTTTTCAATCTTTGAATTTTTTTTAGAAAATTTACCAAAATTTATATATTTAAAAAGGTTAAAAAACATTTTATTCTCAATCAAGAATTTCAGATTCTCTGAACACTCTTCACTCTTCTGGGGATACTTTAAAAGATAATCGTTGAGATAAAAAGAATAGTTACCCCTTTTCACATTTTCTATTGGAATAGACAGATTTTCAGTTTTTAAAGAAAGGTATGATAAAGATTCTATTATAGATTTTTCGTTTGAAAATACAGATAAAAAAAAGAAGAATATTGCAATAAAACTAATCTTCCTCATCAAAAATCTCCTCAACACTTTTTATATCAGGTATACCTATAAACTTTATTTCTCCGTCTACTATAGTAACAGGGATGACCGATACCTCATATCTATCCATAAGTTCTGCTCCTTCTTTTGTGGAAACATCAAAAATCTTCAAATCAAACTTTTTCGTTTTCTTCAACTTCAACCAGAATTCTTTAACTTCCTGTGACTCTTTTGACCAGTTCCCAACAAGAAGAATGATATTTTTCATCAAAACTCCATACTGTTTACTATGGCTTTAAGTTCCATAAGTTTAAAATACTTTCTCTCCCCGGGATAAAAAATATGTCCATCTATGTAGACAAGTTCTTTACCCGTGTTTACAAGATAGGTGAAGAATGGTCCACCTAAATTTTCTTTATCGTTAGAGTACACACCCATAATGTAAAGTGCTTTATAACCTTTAAAATCAACCTCTTCCCTTTTCAACGGGACAAAAGAGGTATCTACAAAATCACCATAATATTTTTCTTTTCCGATCCTATTCCTTGTTTTAATCATAAAATCGTAGTTGAAATTTTTCATATCAGGATTCTTTAGAATGGTTATGAACCTATCAGGATACCTTCCAACTATAGCATAACAGTTAAGATTTTTATCATAGAATGATGTCTCGAAATCTGATGGTACTTTTATCTTTATTCCAAGTCTTTTGTTTATTAAGGATGATACCCTGTTGTTTTCACCTGTAAAATAAACCATCATCTCAACACTTCTGTAAGAGTTTTCAAGAAAAAATTGCTGGATCTTTTCTTTATTCTTTTTTATGGACTCTTTTATACTCTCCTCATCTGTTCCAGCTATTATAAGTATATTCTGTCCTTCTACAAAACCATCAAAAACTTTAAAAAATGCGACCTTCTCTTTTTTTATCAGTTCTATATCTTCACTGTTTAAAAATTCGTTTATTATCTTTGAATACTCATCGTTTCTATTTATGTTAGTAACAAAAACTATATTCTTATTCCTCTTATGTATATGTAACTTTTCAAGTGGTGAATAAATCGTATAGAATACGGATTCTTTCACAGGAAGATCCATCTGGATGTATAAAGCATCGAGCAGTTCCTTTTCAACATTTGCATATACAGTTTCATTTGCAGCTATTACAATCTCTTCAACCTTACCTATAGCGAAATCTTTTATCCTCTTCTTCCTCTCACAAGAACCTATTAAGAAAGATAGGATTGATAAAAAAATTAGAAAAGTAATTTTAATCGATCTTTTCATTCAAACTCCTCTCAAAATTTATTCTAACAATTCTGTTCTCCTTTTTCAACAGATTAATATCAGAATACAAAAGATTTTCAGCATCCCTAAAAGCCTCTTTCATAAGATCAAAATCTTCAAAAAAGTTTGCAAACTTGAAAACAGGGATTCCACTCTGTCTTTTTCCCCATATTTCGCCCGGTCCTCTAAGTTTAAGATCGTATTCTGATATTTTAAAACCATCATTATATTTACAAAAAACCTGCAACCTTTTTTTTGCATCATCGGTTATATCTTTTGATGATACCACAAAACAGAAAGACTGTTTTTCACCCCTGCCAACCCTTCCTCTAAGTTGGTGTAGTTGTGATAATCCAAACCTCTCAGCAGAAAGAATAACCATAACTGTTGCTTCCTTAACATCTATTCCAACTTCAATTATAGTTGTTCCAACAAGAACATCTATTGTTCCCTCTTTGAGTTTCATCATAACTTTCTCTCTATCCTTAGGACTCAACCTTGAGTGGATTATTCCAAGTTTATATCCTTTCAAATAAGTTTTTGAAAGGTTTTCGTAGACTTTCTTTACAGATTCGTATTCGGCTTCCTCTCCACCTTCTATCGCTGGACAAACTATAAAAACTCTCTCTCCATTATCAATCCTTTTTTTAATAAAATCGTACATCTTCTCTATTCCGTTCGGTGAAACCCATTTAGTTTTTATCTCCTTCTGCATCGAAGGTCTTTCCCTGATCTCTGAAAGATCCATATCACCATATATAGCAAGGGAAAGGGATCTTGGAATTGGAGTTGCCGTCATTACAAGATAATCCACATCAATCCCCTTTTCCTTCAGGGATGACCTATGGATAACTCCAAAACGATGCTGTTCATCAACGATAACAAGTTTAAGATTTTTAAAAACAACATCTTCCCTTATAAGAGCATGGGTACCAATAACTATTTTTATAACCCCATCACTGATCTGAGTATATCTTCTCTTATTTTCATTTATTGAGGAAGTTAAAAGTTCAACATCAACTCCTAAATTTTCAACCCAATCCTTTATTTTAAGATAATGTTGCTGGGCTAAAATCTCAGTTGGTGCCATAAGAGCAGCCTGATATCCACTCTCAACAGCATAAAGCATCGCTACAGTTGCCACAACAGTTTTTCCAACACCAACGTCACCCATAAGAAGTCTGTTCATGGGTCTTTCAGATCTAAGGTCTTTTAGAATATCTTCTATCGATTTTTCCTGATCTTTAGTCAATTTGAAGTTCAGCGATGAAATAAATTTTTCAACGAGTTTACTTTTCAAAAGGTAGTTTTTTTCAACCTTCTTTTCTTTTACTTCCAACTTTCTTTTGGCAACAACAAGACCAGTATAAAATAGTTCACCATATTTCAACCTTCTCAAACTCTGTTCCTTTTTCTCCTCATTTTCAGGAAAATGTAAATTTTTTATCGCATCGGTCAAACTCATAAGCCCTTTTCTCATAACAAGTTTATAAGGCAAATCCTCCTCAATCCTATCAAAAGTTTTAATAAGAGTGAAAACCAATTTCCTCAAATACTTCTGAGTTATTTTCGATTTTGTATGGTATATGGGTACTATCTTTCCTGTATTTATAAGTTCAAAAAAATCGTCCTTGAATATTTCAAAATCTGGATGTAAAATTTCATAAACTGATCTTTTCACTCTTACCTTGCCACTGAAAATTGCTGTATCCCCCTTCTTCAAATAATTTTTTATATACCTGTTGTTGAACCATGTTAGAAAAATGTAATTATCATTTTTCGTTTTCGCAACCGCCTGAAATATGTACTTCCCCTTTCTTGTGAATATTTCTCCACAGTCCACAACTTGGGCAAAAATTGTTACATATTCACCGTCCCTTATATTTTCTTCTTCAACAATATTTCTATCTATATACCTGAATGGTGGGTATGTTAGAAGATCATACTTCGTATATATCCCCATCTGGTTTAAGATTTCAGCCATCTTAGGACCAACACCCTTTTGATATTTTATATCATCAAAAATACTATTCCTTTCCATAATTTTCAAAAACGAGTTTCGTAGTTTTAAAACCTAACATCTCCCTTAAAAGAAAAATTTTTGGTAAATCTATAAAAATTTTGTTAACAGTATACATTTTATCAAACTCTACTATAGATGTGTCCACAGAGCCATCCCTGAAAGTTATATTATAAATTTTATATCCATCATCATTCTCGGAAACAAAGCCAAAAGATTTTATCTCAGATTTATGGAAGGGGGAGATTTCTGTTCCTTCATATTGCCAATTTTTATCTTTCTCAAAAGGAAGCAAAAACCTTAACCTCCTTGGAGAATAAGCCAAAACGTAGTTTAAAAAACCTAATTTGAATTTCCTTTTAAGAAGAAATGCTGAATCACCTTTTATAAGATAGATTTCAAGATATGAGAGTCTGTCTCCCCTAATCGATAGAGAAAGTGAATCACCTGTTTTTTCAACTAAAACTTTGAAAACCTTTTGGCTATCTTTTTCGATAAACAAAAATTGACCTTCTTTGATTTGACCAAATAGAATAATTGTAAATGAAAGCAAAAACAAAAATAAAATATATTTTTTAAACACTATTCTTTTAAAATTTTTAGACTGCTAAAATAAAGTTGAAACTTCATCTTTATTGGAATGTTCAAAGAATCCTCTATTGAGTTTTCATTTATCTGACCTGTTAGATAGCCTATTCCGGAATTTAACTGTGATGAGTATAAAAAACCTTTCAAATCAAAATCAAAAGGAGAGTATGAGTTACTTTTGATTTTCACATCCGAAAAAAATGTTTTAACTTCATAACCGGTTGTGTCGTTTAAAGGTTCAAGATAAGAAAGATCGATTTGGGTTTTTGAAAAGATTATAAGATAATTTTTGTTTTCACCTTTTAAAGTTACAGAACCATTTTTGAAAGAAATTATATTTTCATACCCTTTTGAATAGTTGAATAAAAGTAGGAAAATACCTAAAATTATCAAGATTATACTATCGAAAAATCTATCCAGATTACCGTTCCTATCAAGAATGATTTTAAGTCCACCTAAAAAAATTACTATCGAAAAAAAAGTTATAATAAGAAGTCCCATAAACCCCTCCTATTTTTCCACTATCTTGAGTGTTCCAAGAATTACAGTTGCAATTATTTTTAAACCTTCATCAGGGTTTTCTCCAATCTTCATATCTTTACTTCCAAATGTTATGTTCTCTCCATCAGGTGTCCTAATTTGACCAATTACTGAAGTAGAATAGATTTTACAGTTCATCCCCTTTTTTATGTAAACTGTTCCTTCCCCAAAGATCACATCGATATTTATAGTTTTATTATCTTCCACATCTGATGCATCAATATGGGTGGAAGAAAATAGAACAAGATAATCCTTTTTCTTTCCATCAAACTTCTCGTTAACGGTATAAAAGTTTTTTTTCCCAAAAAGTATCATAACTCCTGAATATATCAGAAGAAAAGATATTACTGTTTTAAAAATAGGAATAGATATGTTAAAAAAAGTTGAAAGAAAAATCATACTACCTATAAGGATCAAAATTATACCAAAGACCAATTTTGTAAAATCTCTATCATTTTTCATAATTTCTCCTTGTTATTTTATTTTAATGTTATCAATATAGTTTTAAATGTCAATAAAAATAAAAGTGTTGTTGACAAAACCTTTTAATGAAATAGAATTAAAAAAAGGAGATTTTATGAACTGTATAGTTTTTGGTAGTGGAAGGCAGGGAATCGCCTGTGGAGAATTTCTTTTCAAGAAAAATGTTGATGTGACTTTCGTTGATATAAATTCGTATAACCTGGACTATCTTTCAAAACTCGGTTTCAAAACTATTAAAGACACTATCGATTCACCAGAAAAGGTTAAAAAACTTTCAGAGGGATTCGATCTAATAATCTCAGCACTACCAGCAAAACTGGGGAAAATAGCACAAGTTGGAGCTATAAAATCACAAAAGAATATTGTCGATGTTTCATACTCTGAGGATGACCCATTAGAACTTGATTCAGAAGCGAAGAAAAAAAATGTTACGATTGTACCAGATGCTGGAGTTGCTCCAGGTTTGAGTAACCTATTGGCAGGAAGGATTTATAAAAGTTTTGACAGATGTGAAAAGATAAAGATACTCGTTGGAGGGATGCCTGAAAAAAATCTACCGCCTCTCGGATACACTGTAACATGGTCTCCAGAGGATCTGATATCCGAATATGAAAGGGTTGTTAAAATTAGGAAAAATGGAAAACTTAAAACAGTTGAACCTTTAACAGGTAAAGAGGATGTAAAGTTCAAAGGTTTTGATAAAATTGAAGGTTTTTACACCGATGGTTTGAGAACACTCTTAAAAACTTTAAAGAATGTAAAAAATCTTGAGGAGAAAACTTTAAGGTACAAAGGTCATGTAGAAAAGATAAAACTTTTAAAAGATCTTGGATATTTTAAGGAAGAACTGAACGGAATGAAACCTCGCCAAACAACTATCGAGATACTTAAAAGCATAAAGTATCCTGATGTCAAAGATGTTCTACTTTTAAGAGTGGTTGGTGAAGGTAAGATAAAAAATAAGAAAAAAATTTTAACCTATGAAATTGTCGACAGAGGAGATGATAAACACTCAGCAATGGAAAGAACCACAGGTTTTTCTCTCGGAATATTCTCTTACATTCTTCTTACAAATAGATTCCCATCAGGTGTAATTCCACCAGAGATAATCGGTTTCGATCAAAATAATTTTAAAAAAATAGTTTCATATTTAAAAGAGATGAACATTAAGGTAAAATTTAAAGATGAGAATATTGGGAAGTGAAAGGTTAATAAACGATTACTTCAAAGAAGAGTTCCAAAAACCTTTTAAAAACTTCAAATTCAGTAGAAAATATTTTTACTCTTCTGGAAGGGGTGCCATAAAGAATTTGGCTTATTTCTTAAAGAAAAACAGGTATTCTATATTTTTCCCTGATTATTACTGCGCCGAAATGTTCAAACC
The DNA here is from genome assembly GCA_001508335.1 of candidate division TA06 bacterium 32_111. Classification (GTDB taxonomy): domain Bacteria; phylum Hydrothermota; class 32-111; order 32-111; family 32-111; genus 32-111. The sequence goes on along the minus strand of LGFX01000005.1, from coordinate 42,588 downwards.
TTTAAAAGATGAAAATGTAAAAATAGAATTTTATAGAATTTTACCTGACTTCACAGCGGACATAAAATTTTTAAAAAAAGTAAAGAAAGAAAAAACAGCGTTGTATATTGTCGACTATTTCGGCTTTCAGGATGAGAATCTGATAGAATTTTCAAAAGAATCTGGATTTTTGTCTGTAAGGGATGTTACACATTCCTTACTATCCAATTTTGATTTCTCATCTTCAGATATAGTTTTAGGAAGTTTAAGAAAATTGTTTCCAGTTGTTGATGGTGGAATACTTTTCACAAACCTTAAAAATTTTGAGATTTTAAAAAACAATTCTAAAGAAGATTTCTACATCGACAAACTTTTAGCAAAACTTTATAGAGAAATTTATGAAAGGTATAAGTATAAAAGTGAACATTTTGAAAAAATGTACCTTAACTACTCTTTGAAAGGAGAGGAAGGTATAGGTTACCTCCCTAAAAGTATTTCAAAGTTTTCTCTAAATTTACTAAAAATTTACGATTTTGAAAAAGTTGGAATAAAAAGGAGAAAGAATTTCAATATCTTACTTTCTAACTCCTATATTCTTAAAAAAGCCATATTCAAAAGTTTACCAAAAGAGGTTGTGCCACAATCTTTCCCAATAAAAATTGAAAAAAGAGATCTCATAAAAAAAGAACTTCAGAAGTACAAAATTTTTATTCCAATTTTATGGAGATGTAAAAATGAAATCTCTGAAAATATTTTAAACATTCCGATAGATGAAGACTATTCAAAAAAAGACCTTTTAAATTCTGTTGATAAAATTAAAAAAGTTTCTGGAGATAAGGATGAATGTTAAACAGTTTATGATAGATGAAAACTCCTCAATACTTGAATGCTTGAAAAAACTGAATGAGATCGGGGGGAAGGTACTTTTTCTTGTTGATAGAAATTTTAAAGTAAAAGGTTCTTTGACTGATGGCGATATAAGAAGATCTTTAATAAAAGGGATTACACTTAAGGACAGTGCTTACAACATAGCTAAAAAAGATTTTATTTTTCTTCGTAAAGATTCTGAGCATGAAGCAAAAAAACTCATGGAGAGGTATAAAATCAAATATATCCCTCTGTTAGACAGTAAAGGAAGAATAATGAAAATTTATCAGTACGAAAAAAAGAAAGAGGATTTTTCAAAAATAGCTGTTCTTATTATGGCTGGTGGGAAAGGGAAAAGACTGCTACCTTTCACAGAAATAAAACCTAAACCTTTACTTGAGATAGGAAATACCAGTCTAATAGAAAGGATTATAGATACTTTTATACTTGAAGGTTTTAAGAACATCTATGTTTCTCTTAACTATAAAAAGGAGATGATTGAGAAAAAATTGATATCAAAATATCCAGACATTTTTGACAATACATCATTCATTAAGGAAAAGAGACCTCTTGGAACTGCTGGAGCTTTATTCTACCTTAGAAAAATTGAAGAGGAGACTATCATTGTTCATAACGCAGATATAATTAACGATATAGATTTTTCTACACTGATAAAATTTCATAAAAAAAATAAAAATGAAATCACTTCGGTTTTAATCCCTCAAAAAGTTGAAATCGATTATGGAGTTGTTTCAGTTGATAAAAAAAGTTTACTTGATATTTTCGAAAAACCAACTCTCGAATTCTTCATACTCTCAGGGATAAATCTTTTCCAGAGGGATGTTTTGAAAAATTTAAAAGAAGAATCTAAAGATATGGACGAACTCTTGAACAAAAAAATTAAAGAGGGAAGAAAGGTTGGATACTATGTTCATGATGGTTTCTGGTATGATGTTGGTAACAAAGAATCTTACGAAAGGATAAGTAGAGTTTATGGAGGATAGATGAAAAAAATCTTTGTAACAGGTAGTTGTGGTTTCATAGGCAGTCACATTGTAGAGAGGTTATCAAAATATTACAAAGTCAAAGCTCTCGTTTATTACAACTCTTCTGGGGATATTGGTAATCTGAAATACCTGAAAAACCACAAAAATATTGAGATAGAAAAGGGGGATATAAGAGATTACCAACTTATATACTCTATGACAAAAGATGTTGATTGTATAATAAATCTCGCAGCACTTATAACAATCCCTTATTCTTTCAAGGCAATTGATTCCTATATTGAAACAAATATAAAGGGTGTAAAAAATATTCTCGATGTAGCAAAAGAAAGGAAAATAAAACATACTATCATAATGTCAACATCAGAAGTCTATGGAAGTGCACAGTATATCCCTATGGATGAGAAACATCCTCTAAATGCATACTCCCCTTATGCAGCAACAAAGATAGCTCAGGATCAGATTGCTCTTTCATACAGTAGAGTATTCTCTTTACCTGTTACAATAGTTAGACCTTTCAACACCTTTGGGCCAAGACAATCTTTAAGATCTGTTATACCACAGATAATTTTGCAATCTATAAAATCAAATAAAATTTATATTGGAAACTTACACACAGAGAGGGATTACACTTATATAGATGATCTTGTAGATGCCTTCATAAAAGTGATATACAATGAAAAAACTTTTGGCAAGATTTTCAACATCTGTTCTAAAAAATCTTATTCGATAAAAGAGATAATTAAAACCGTTGAGAATATTTCAAATAAAAAACTTGAACCAATTGTTCAAAAGGAAAGGGTAAGAAAAAAATCTTGTGAGGTTGATAAACTTATTGGGGATAACAGTTTTGCAAAAAAACTTATAGGTTATACTCCAAAGGTTTCATTTGAAGAGGGAATAGAAAAAACATATAAGTGGTTTTTAGAGAACTTTAAAGATTTAAAAAGGATAGATTACGAGATATAAGTAAGTGAGGGTTACCTCACTTACTTATCTGATATCTCGATATTTTTCACTTTTTCTTTTTCGACTTTTGGAATAGTTATATTTAAAAGACCATCTTTGAATGATGCTTTTATATTATCCTCGTCAACTTTCTTAGGTAATGTTACAGACCTATAGAATTTTCCATAAGATCTTTCAATCCTATGGAAGGTTTTTCCCTTCTCTTCTTTCTCACTCTTTCTCTCACCCTCTATGGTTAAAACATTGTTGTCAATAGAGAGGGTTATATCCTCTTTTTTCAAACCAGGTAGTTCAACGGTAACAAAAAACTCTTTATCGGTTTCTGATATATCCATAGAAGGAGTCCAGTTTGATTCATAGTATGGCTGTAACATCTTACCAAAGAATCTGTCATCAAACAATGCATCTATCTCTTTCCTTAAATCGAAAAGTTCTGAGAATGGTGAAAATTTTTGAATTTCCTTTTTCATAATTCTCACCTCCTTTTAATTTTATTTCTTTTTTTTTGGTCAACAATAATTTAATTTTCAAAACCTTTTTGTCAAGGGGGAAATAAAAAAGGGTGGTTTGAAAACCACCCTTTTTGTTATATTTTTATTTGTAAAAATTAAACAAGTCCCTGATCTATCATAGCATCGGCAACTTTCTTGAATCCTGCTATATTCGCACCGTTGACATAGTTGCCTGGTGTTCCATAATCTTTTGCAGCATCAACACATGACTGATGTATTTTAACCATTATTTCTCTCAACCTCTTGTCAACTTCTTCTCTTGGCCATTGTAATCTCATAGAATTTTGAGACATCTCAAGTCCACTTGTAGCAACCCCGCCTGCATTTGATGCTTTTCCTGGAGCATAAAGTATATTGTTGCTAAGGAATGCCTCAATAGCTTGCGGTGTTGATGACATGTTTGATCCCTCAACTACATACTTGCATCCATTCTTTATCAAATTTTTTGCATCGTTTTCATCTATCTCATTCTGTGTTGCACATGGTAAAGCGACATCAACTTTAACTTCCCATGGTCTCCTGTTAGCAACGAATTTGACTTTGAACTTATCAGCGTAATCTTTAACACAATCTCTTCCACTTGCTCTCATTTCAAGCATATAATCTATCTTTTCACCCTTTACTCCATCCTCATCGTAGATGTATCCATCAGGGCCTGATAATGTAACAACCTTCGCACCGAGTTCGTTAGCTTTAATCGTAGCACCCCAAGCGACATTACCAAAACCACTTATAGCGACCCTTTTCCCTTCAAGTGATTCTTTTCTTGTTTTCAACATCTCTTCCGCAAAATAAACAACACCAAAACCAGTTGCTTCAGGTCGTATCAAAGAACCACCCCAGTTTAGCCCTTTCCCAGTAAGAACTCCTGTGAACTCGTTTTTCAATCTTTTGTACTGTCCAAACATGTAGCCTATCTCTCTTGCACCAACTCCAATGTCTCCTGCTGGCACATCCGTATCAGGGCCGATGTGTCTGAAAAGTTCTGTCATGAATGACTGGCAGAATCTCATAACTTCACCTTCAGATTTTCCTTTAAGATCAAAGTCACTTCCACCTTTTCCACCACCCATTGGAAGACCTGTTAGAGAGTTTTTAAAAATCTGCTCAAAAGCCAAGAACTTTAAGATAGACAATGTTACTGAAGAATGGAATCTTATTCCACCCTTGTATGGACCAAGTGCTGAGTTGAACTCTATTCTGTAACCTCTGTTGATGTGTATCTCACCCTTGTCATCTGTCCATGGAACTCTGAAGAATATTATTCTTTCAGGTTCAACTATTCTTTCAAGTATTCTGTATTTTTTGTATTTTGGCTCTTTATCAATTACGAGTGATAAAGATTCTAAAACTTCTGTAACAGCCTGTATGAACTCTTTTTCCCAGAAGTATCTCTGCTTTACTTCTTCTATTACTTGCGATACATAACTATTCATTTAATCCTCCTGAATGTATTTTTATTATAAAACAGCCGTATTTTACACCTTTAAGTTTAAAAGTCAAGAGCTATATCAAACCATTTAAATTAAATTATTGACTTTATAAAATTATATTTTTATAATTATAATGAGCGTTTATAAAAAAGGAGGTATAATGAGCGGTTATGCGATGGAGGTTTACGATAAACTTTCCAAAAAGTATCCATGGGAAAAAGAGTTTCTTCAGGCAGCAAAAGAGGTTTTAGAATCACTTGAACTTTTGCTAGAAAAAGAACCAAAATACCAAAAACATGCTATCCTTGAAAGGATTGTGGAACCTGAGAGAGTTATAATTTTCAGAGTTCCATGGCTTGATGACAACGGAAAGGTTCAGGTTAATGTTGGTTATAGAGTTGAGTTCAACTCTGCTATTGGTCCATACAAGGGTGGTCTGAGATTTCATCCAACGGTAAATTTAGGTGTTTTAAAATTCTTGGGTTTTGAACAGATTTTTAAAAACTCCCTAACAGGTCTTCCAATGGGTGGTGGAAAAGGTGGAAGTGATTTTGATCCAAAAGGAAAATCTGATAATGAAGTAATGAAATTCTGTCAGGCATTTATGAACGAACTTTTTAGACACATCGGCCCTGATACGGATGTTCCAGCAGGAGACATTGGAGTTGGTGCAAGAGAGATAGGTTTTATGTTTGGACAGTACAGAAAGTTAAAAAATGAATTTACAGGAGTTCTTACTGGGAAAGGGCTAAACTGGGGTGGTTCTTTGATACGACCTGAAGCAACAGGATATGGATGTGTTTATTTTGCGGAAGAGATGTTGAAAACTGCCAAAAAAGGAATAGAAGGAATGGCAGTTGCAATATCAGGTTCAGGTAATGTTGCACAGTACGCTTCACAAAAGATAATGCAACTTGGTGGAAAAGTTATGACACTTTCAGATTCTAACGGTACAGTTTACTTAAAGAACGGTCTTAATCAGGAAAAATGGGAATTTTTGATTGAACTTAAAAATGTAAAGAGAGGAAGAATAAAAGAGATGGCAGAGAAGTTTAAAGATGTTGAATACCATGATGGGAAAAAGCCCTGGAAACTGGGAAAGTTCGACATAGCCTTACCATGTGCAACCCAGAATGAACTTGATGAGAGTGATGCGAAGGAACTGGTTAAAAATGGTTGTGTATGTGTTTCAGAAGGTGCGAATATGCCATCAACACCTGAAGCTGTAGAGGTATTTCTTGCAAACAAAGTTCTCTATGCACCTGGGAAAGCAGCAAACGCTGGTGGTGTAGCGACAAGCGGTCTTGAAATGTCACAGAACTCAATAAGGTTGAGTTGGACAAGAGAGGAGGTTGATCAGAAACTCCACAACATAATGATAAACATTCATAAATCATGCTTTGATGCTGCAAAAGAGTATGGAACACCAGGAAACTATGTAAACGGAGCGAATATAGCTGGATTCAAGAAAGTGGCTGATGCTATGATAGATCAAGGTGTCATTTAATAGTTAAAATTTTCTTTGTCTTATGAAAAGGAGAGAGTTTAACTCTCTCCTTTTTTGAGGTATATGAGCGTTTATGAGAGATTTTCAAGTATATTTTTAAATGAGATTTTTAAAATTTTTGTTCTTAAATCTTCCCCATCAGTTTCAAATATTTCGTCCATCTTTTCATAAATTTCCTTCTGTATCATAGTTGCAATCTTTTTTGGAATCCTGTTTTTTCTTAACTCGTCGTAAAGTAGTATCTCCCCTGAACAAGTCAACTCCGATGGCAAAAGTTCAATCCCTTTTTCTTCAATTGTTTCAATCTCCATCTCTCCCAAAAGCATCTTTCTTCCTTCAACTATCAAAGAGGTGTTGAGGTTTTTCAAAAAATCCTTTTTGAAAATATCTACATAAAAAATTGAAATGTCAGATCTCACATTCTCAAAAGTGTAAAGATCTATTTTTTTATACCTTGCTTCTTCTTTGCTTGAAAAGTTCGAAAGATAATTTTTATAAAACTCATCTATCTGAATACCGTAAGGGTCATAAAACGAACCAAGGTGAGTCAATATTCCAACAATGTTAAAACCTTCCTTTTTTAAAATCTTCGAAAGGAAATAAGGTTTCTCTCCAAATCCATATATTACAACTGAAAGTTCATCAAAACTTTTTTTCTTCAATTCACAGTATTTGAGTATAGAATAAAAAACTGAAAACTCATTCAATTTATCTATATCTATATCTTTTTTTAAATCGTTGTAATAATCAAGAAAACTTATAACCTTTTTTCTTTCCAAATCATCAAAATGGAATGAATCTGTAAATATTTTTATATCGTTATAATTCGAATTTACGTCTGAAGAGAAAAATATCTCTTTCTCTAAAATTTCATTTTTTAAAAGTGAAGAGAACATCTTAAAAACTTCTTCTTTCTCTTCAGTAGAAATTTCGAAAGGATCTATAAGAATAGATGAAAAACTTCCATTTACAGGTATACCGAAAAGGGAAAATGTTATAGTGTTTAGTATAGCGAAATCTCTAAAATAGTTAATATCAAAGTAAGGGTGTATCCTTAGGTTTGAAAAAGTGTTGTTGTATGATAAGAAATTGTCAACCTTAACCCCAGTTACGTTCTTTATCTCACCATCTGAACTTTTCAAAGGTATGTTAACAAAAATCTCCTTAAAGTTATAAATGTTCAAAATAGTTTCCTTTTCCTTATCATTAAAATTTTCAAGGAAAAAATCTATTTTTCCAAAACTTCCATTTTTTTTGTAAATAACTTTTTCATCAACCATATATCACCCATAAACAAGTGAAAATTTTTTTCTGTAATTTTCAAAACTTCTCAAAAGTACAGATTCAAAAACTTTCCACTGGTTTTCAAGAAAAGAATCAAAATAGGAAATAACAAAATTTACATATGTTTCCATCCTTAGTTCGATTTCATCAACACTCATCACCTCTTCTCTCTTTCTTTCAATAACTTCAAAATAATCAAATATCTCGTCAACACAATCAAGAAGAAGAGAAGGTAAATATATTATATTTCGGTTTTTCAAAAATTTTACACTTTGAAAGGATGTTGAAAGGTCCTCAAATTCACAATATATTCCACACTTTACAATTTTAGCCATAGTTTCGTTAAAATTGTTTTCTCCCCCAAATTCTAAAAATAGATCGGTCTCTTTTTTCAAAAGGTCAACATAATCTATACATTTTTCGTTTGTTTCCCTATTTTCAATGAATGCTATATCTTTACAATCAATTCCCTTTGGTGAATAGTAAGAGTAGTTCTTTTCTCCAAAACCAATAACTACAAAATATCCATCATTTAAAATTTCTTTCAAAAAATTAAAAGACCTAAGATTTATTGAATCTATAATAACCCTTACCCTATCTTTTTTATAAAAATATTTAACAAAACTTTTCAACCATAACGCCTCATACTTTTCTTTGATTATCTTTTTTCTTAAAGGGTTTTTAAGAAGAAATTTGAATTTTTTTGAAATTCTTGGTTTATCAATATTTTCGATCAACTTTATTATGAAATCTTTTTTTTCACGATCATCCTCTTTAATTTTCAAATAGTTCTGCTCATTCAAAATATCTGAAAAATTTTTTACAAGTAATGAACTCAATTTCCTTTTAACCTTTTCGTTTGAAAGTGATAAATCCTTTGGAACTATAAGACCTAAAGTTGAACCACCGAAGGGAATATCAAGAAAAGAGTATTTCAGAGAGGAATAAAAAGATTTCAAAAAGTATTCTTCAAAATTTTCTTCATCATCAAAAAGAAATGTTGTTACATCGGTTTCGTTAAGAAAAGTGTGTTTTACAAATATTGATCCTAACTGAACAACTTTATCTTCAAATAAAAAGTTTTCGGAGTTTTTTATAACTTTTGAAGGTTTGATAAGGATAGCGCGCATATCCTTATCAAGAAGACTCTTTTTGGCAATCTCAGAAAACTCCTTAACTTTTAAAAGTTCACCTTCATTTTGATAAGAAGAATAATTTAAAATATCCATAAAATATTATCTGTACTCTTCACAGTGCCAAACACCACTTTCAGGTTTTTCAAATTTACAATCAAATCTGTTTTCACAGTTTGCACAAAGTCCTTTGAGTTCATAAACTTTTTCTTTCTTTTCAAAATTCTCTTTCAAATCTTTTTTTGTTGTTTCAATAGTTTCTACATTTTCAAACTCTTCACAACTTATTATCGGCTTTGTTGCATTCTGAAGGAAAATGCAGGTTTTGTTGTTCTTACATGTTACGCAGAGCCCTTCAAAATTTTTTAAACCTGTTTCCTTTTTCTCTTCTATTCTTTCTTTTACTGTCATCATAAGACCTCCTTTTTCTTTTCCATATAATTAAGCAACAATCGTGCCAAAAGTTTAATCCGCTAAGTTATCTATTTTAGGGGGTGTTAAATTTAAAAAAGATTTTTTTAAATTCTTCTGGGTGGGGAATTTTTACTCAGTGGGGGAATTTTACTCCTCTTCAACTTCTATCTGACACCTTTTCAACTTTTCCCTTAAAGTTTTTCTATCGATTCCAAGTATCTCACTTGTTTTACTTTTATTTTTTCCTTGGCTCTCATAAACATCCTTTATATAATCACATTCAACTTCTGAAAGTTTTCTTGTAAGATCGGTTTTATAAGGGAGGTTGAATCTCATAAGTGATGGGAGGTCTGGAACATCAATAACATTATCCTCTTTCATTATTATCAACCTCTGAACAATATTTTCAAGTTCCCTAACATTGCCTGGCCAAAAGTATTCACTCAAACTTTTAACAGCGTTCTCAGTAAATTTTGGTTTTTCCTTTCCAAGTTCTTTACTGTACTTTGCTGCAAAATGCTCAAGGAGAATTGGGATATCCTCCCTCCTTTCCCTTAAAGGGGGAAGTTCAACATTTATCACATTCAATCTGAAATATAGATCCTCTCTGAAAATACCTTTCTTAACAAGTTCTTCAAGATTTTTGTTTGTAGCACATATTACCCTTACATCTATTTTTTGAGGTTTTCTTGAACCTATCATATAAACTGTTTTATCCTGAAGTACCCTTAAAAGTTTAACCTGCATAGAAAGGCTCGTCTCCCCTATCTCATCGAGAAATATTGTTCCACCATCAGCTGTCTGGAAAAATCCCGCTCTCGTCTCGTTTGCTCCGGTGAAAGAACCTTTAACGTATCCGAAAAGTTCACTTTCAAGTAACTCTTCTGGAATCCCTCCACAGTTTACTGGAACAAAACTCTGACTTGCCCTTGAGGATGAGTAATGTATAGCTCTTGCAACCATCTCTTTTCCAGTTCCACTCTCTCCTGTAATCAAAACTGTTGCAGTTGTCTGTGATGCTTTATCTATAAGTTCAAATATTTTTTTCATCTTGTCACTGTTTCCAATTATTCCATGAAAAACAGAACTCCTCTTTTTCTCCTCTTTGTTAAGAACATTTTTTACTTTCAATTTGAAAAGGACCTTTTCAACTGTTGCAAAGAGTTCATCATCTGTGAAAGGCTTTGGTAAAAATTCGCTAACACCTGTTTTCACAGCATCAACAGCGCTTTCAATAGATGGATAACCTGTTATCATTATTATTTCAACATTTTTATAATTTTCTTTTATATACCTTGTGAATGCAATTCCATCTATATCAGGCATCCTTAAATCGGTAATTACAAGATCTATGTCGTTATTTTTGAGTATCTCTGAACCTTTTATAGGTGAGGTTGCGGTGAAAGTAATATACCCAGCCTGTTCTAAATTTCTACTTACAAGTTCAATGCTATCTTTCACATCATCAACTATAAGAATCTTATATCTTTTCTCCTCCATCATCCCACCCCATAGGGAAGTTTTACTATAAATTTTGTTCCCTTACCAGGTTCACTCTCAACTACAATCTTTCCATTGTGGTTTGTTATTATTCCATGAACAACAGAAAGACCAAGTCCAGTTCCATCCTTTTTTGTTGTAAAAAATGGTATGAAGATTTTATCCAGCGTCTCTTTATCCATTCCCATACCATTATCCTCAATAGTGAAGTAAACATAATCTTTATCTGAATAGGTCTCTATCTTCAAAATCCCATTCCCTTTTATCGCCTGTATAGCGTTAACTGTAAGGTTAACTATTACCTGATACAACTGTGAGGGATCGGCAACAACTTTAGGTACATCTGAGGATAGTTTTAGGTTGAGTTCTATCGATGAACGAATAAGATGTGATTCCAAAAAATAAATGGTTTCCTTGATAGTTTCGTTGAGATCAACCTCAACTTTCTTTGGAGGCATCTGTTTAGCAAAGAACATCAACTTTTTGATAATTTCTCTCGCATGTAATGCGGATTTTATTATCTTTTCGTTATCACTTCTCACCTGATCAGGTATATCAGATTTTTTTATGAGTTGGGCAAAACCTAAAATACTCGATAGAGGTTCATTTATCTCGTGTGCAACTCCAGCAACAAGTTGACCAATAGTTGCAAGCCTATCAGCATGTAAAAGCTGGTTATGGAGATCATTTTTATCCTTCTCAAGTTTTTGTCTTTCGAGAACGTATCCAAAATGGTTCGCAATAGCATTTACTAAAGCTTTCTCCTCATCAAGGAAAAAAACCGTATCCTTTTTAAAACTTTTCTGTGAATAAAAAACTTCTATGCTGCCCCTTACTTTATCCTCAACCAGGATATCAGATTTTATAAAATTATCACTCTCAACAAAATTTTTGTTAAAGAAGATTTTGTTATCAAGTTTAATTCTGACATTGGTAAACTCGGGGAACTGGAATGCTGGTATTATCATGTTAATTAATTTATCCATCTCCATTTCAAAATCGAAATCGGTTTTCTGTAAACTGCTTGAAATCGAGTACAGACAGCTGAGTTCTTTAATCCTCTCCCTTAAAGAATATTGTGCCCTTCTGTCAGATATAGCCATCCCTAAAGTGTTCGTTAATCCCTCGTAAAACTCTATTGATACGGGATTGAAAAAATCCTTTTTAACCGATTTCAACTGAAGGATAGCAGTGTTTATTTCATCGATGTCGAATTTAATTATAAGCAACGACTTATACTTTTTATCTAAATTCAAAATTTTTTTCTTCCATCCATCCTTTTCTTCAACTTCTATTATTGAAGATTGAGAGGTATCAGGTATGTAGATGTTACCAAGTTTTGTAAAAAATTTTTTACTCCTGCATTTTTTTCTTTTTAACACAATTTCACAAAGAATTGTTAAATTCTCATCGGAACAGAGAAGATATCTGTTGTTGTATATATCATCATGGGTAAACCTTATAAATTCAGGTTCTTCCAGTTTATCCTTCTCTATTTTCCACAAATATGAAATCGATGGGCCTATTGTTAAGATCTCAAGTGCATCGGTATTTGAAAATTTCAATATATCTTGGGAAACTTTTTCTAAAAATTCTGAAAGATAAACACCCTCATTAGCATACCTCAGGATGTTTCTCTGTAATATGTATGAGTCATTCTGAGGTATACAGACAAATTTATTCTGCTTTAAAACTTTTACATTCTTTCTCAAACCCATTTCCCGGTTTTTATATACTCATCTATTCCCAGTGCAGATTTTTTACCTGATCCCATCGCCTGTATCACAGTGGCTTCACCTGTAACTATATCTCCTCCTGCAAAAACTCCCTTCATACTAGTTCTTCCATACTCATCGCAAACTTCAATGTATCCCCACTTGTTCCTTTTAACCTCAGGTGTAACATCGAGTAAAACAGGGTTTGCTGTTTGCCCAATTGCTATAACAACCACATCAACATCAAGATAGAATTCACTTCCCTCAACTGGAACAGGTCTTCTTCTTCCAGACTCGTCAGGTTCACCGAGTTCCATCTTTTGGAGTTTTATTTTCTTAACAAATCCATTCTCATCACCGATAAATTCAAGAGGGTTAACAAGAAAATTGAATTTTACTCCTTCAGCTTCAGCGTTTTCTACTTCCTCTTCCCTTGCTGGTAGTTCCTGTTTAGATCTTCTATAAACTATCATAGCTTCACTTGCACCATATCTTAAAGCACTCCTTACAGCATCCATAGCAACGTTACCTCCACCAATCACTGCAACCCTTTTGCCTTTCTTTATTGGAGTATCATACTCTGGAAACCTGTAAGCCTTCATAAGGTTCGTTCTTGTTAAATATTCATTTGCAGAATATATGTTCAAGAGGTTTTCTCCCTTCAAATTCATAAATTTTGGAAGCCCAGCACCAAGTCCAAGGTAAACAGCTTTATAACCTTCTTCGAAAAGATCCTTTAAAGTTATAGATTTCCCGACAACAACATTAGTTTTTATTTCAACGCCCAACTTTTCCAAATATTCAACTTCCCTTTCAACTATTCTTTTAGGTAATCTAAACTCTGGAATACCGTACACCAAAACTCCACCAGCCTTATGTAGAGCTTCAAAAATAGTAACTTCGTAACCCATCAAAGCAAGATCTGCAGCACATGTTAAACCACCGGGACCAGAACCTATAACAGCAACCTTAATATTGTTTTTATTTATTTGGGGGATTTCCTCCTCTATACCCATCAAAGAAACCCAATCAGCAACATACCTTTCAAGTCTTCCTATGGCTATAGGTTTTTTTGCCTTACTCAAAACACATGCAGCTTCACATTGCTCTTCCTGAGGGCATACCCTTCCACAAACTGCAGGAAGAGAGTTAGTCTCTTTTATCTTTTTTAAAGCATCAAGATATTTTTTCTCATTAATCAACCTAATGAATTCAGGTATCTTCACATTCACAGGACAACCTTTAACACAGAGAGGATCTTTACAGTTTAGACATCTTTCAGCTTCAAGTAAAGCCATCTGTTCAGTGTAACCGAGTGCTACCTCTTCAAAATTTCTTATCCTTTTCTCTATTTCCTGCCTTGGCATATCGATTCTTTCTTTATTCTTTGCCATATTTCACCTCTCGTTTATAAACTTTTCATATGAGAGTTTTTCTTCATCCTTATACATGGATAACCTCTTCATCAAAAGTGAAAAATCTACCTGATGAGCATCGAACTCTGGACCATCAACACATGCAAATTTTGTCTTTCCACCAACTTCAATTCTGCATGCACCGCACATTCCAGTTCCATCAACCATTATAGAGTTTAAAGATGCTATAGTTTTTATTCCATACTCTTTTGTAATATCTGAAACTACTTTCATCATAATAGCAGGACCGATCACAAGAACCTCATCTATTTTTTTACCCTTATTTATTAGTTCTTTCAACTTATCGGATACAAATCCTTTCTCACCATAAGAACCATCATCCGTTGTTATGTAAAGTTCATCACTGATACTTTTCATCTCGTCTTCAAGTATTTTGAAGGAAACATTTCTAAAACCCATAATAGAAATAACATAATTCCCAACTTCTTTGTAAGCTTTGGTTTCAGGATATGTGATCGCACAACCAACTCCACCACCTACCGTAACAACTGTTCCCACCTTTTCAATGTTTGCAGCTTTTCCAAGAGGTCCAACAACATCAACAATGTAATCGTTCTCTTTTAAACTCCCAATCTTTGCGGTAGATTTCCCCACCTCTTGTATATAGAGAGTAATACTTCCCCTTTCTTTATCCTTATCACAGATAGTTATGGGTATTCTCTCCCCATTTTCATAAGATCTGAGTATTACGAATTGACCTGGTTTTGCTTCTCTTGCTATCAATGGTGCTTTTATCACCAGTTTGTGGATATTTTGCCCAATTTTTTGATGTTCAAGTATTTGGTACATAATTCCTCCTTAATTATAAAAATTAAAACATATGAGGAATTTTTGTCAAGGGGTTAATCACTTTTAACTATTGCACCTTTACCTCTTTTCCCATCTATCAAAATTTTTAGAGGTTTCTCAAATTCTATATGTAATACATTGTTTCCCAGATCTTTTATATTCTTTTCCTTATATAAAAGATCCCAATCAATGAAAGAATCAGATTTCTTCTGGCTGAATATTGTAAGATAAAAAACATTCATGGTAACAACATTATGGAAGAAATGTGAACCTAAAGATGGTTCTATTAGCATATCCTTCATCTCTATTTCAACAATTACTTTCACATTGGATATTGATGACCATAGAACAGGTATCCCTAAAAATGGATCTTTTGTCCCCCATCTACCTGGCCCAGCGATTATATATTTTTTACCTTTCCTTCCAAACTCTATGTTTATCTCTTCTATCTTAGGAACAAGTTCGATACTTTTTAACCTATCGAACTTTTCCGGATTGATAAGTATTATATCCTTTATATTATCCAAAAGCCCATTGCCCATAGCATTATCTGAGAAAAAGATTATCCTGTCCCTTGGAATGCTTTCTATGTCAACATCTATTTCAGAGTATTTCCTTATAATAGGTTTTATCTGCAAAATATAGAACCTCATTTTCCCATTTTCATCAGGATTGAGATCAGCAGCGAACTCTATTTCACAAGGGGAACCTATAGCGAATTTTATAATGGAACTTATATTGTTCAATATCTTTGAAAGGGGAAAATATTCATATTTTATTATAGAGTTGAAGTTTATAACAAGAGGACCTTTCTTTTTTAAATCATCCGTTAAATTTCCACTGAAAGTTTCTATAACAGAACCTATATAGTTCAAACTTTCATTTTTTCTTGCATAATCTATATCAACGCTCTCAAGTGTTGAACCATCACCATCGAGAAGGTTGAACTTCTTTTTATCTTCAATATTTATAGCGTAAAAGAATTTTTGTGTTTTGTTGTTTATGTTTATATCTATATCAGGATATTTGGGGCAGAATCTAAATGAATCGTTACCATCTATAACATATTTCCCAAGTCCAACAGCTACTTCACAAATCCCATCCTCTCTTTTAAGATGGGATATGGGATAGTAATTGTCAGATTGCATTACTCCAGAGAATGAAGGGTAGTAATATTTTCCATATGTATGCCCGACGACTTCCTGAATAATCACAGCCATCTTTTCTTCTTCAATCTTGTAGTTTATAGCCTTAAAATATGCTTTTGCTGAAGGAGAGAAAACTGATGAAAAAACGAGTTTTATAGTATCCTCAATATCTTTCAACCTTTTTTCAAAATCTTCATCATTGTTTGGAAGCATATATGTTTCGAAAACACCTGAAAAAGATTGTGATATGGAATCTTCAAAAAGACTTGAAGATCTAACAGCAATTGGTTTTGTGAAACTTTTCAACTTCTTTCTCAACTTGTATATAAGTTCATTTGAAAGTTTCCCTTTCAAAAATTTTTTTCTTAATTTAGTATAATCTTTCTCGTGAAGAATATATTGGGAGAGTTTGTTTCTTTCTATAAAATTTGAAAACTCTTCAGAGCCTATAAGCATAGTTTTGGGCATCGACACTTTAACATTCTCAAAAGTTTCAAATATGTCCGTATTCTGGAGAATATTGTTAACGAAAGCTATACCCCTTCCCTTACCTCCAAGAGTTCCATCAGCAATCTGAGTTATAACCTCTTCATCCTTCTTCAAATTTTCAGAATACTTTACAACCTTACCCTTTATAGACTCTTTATCAATATCCAAAGTTATATCTATAAGATATTCCCTTAGATCCTCTACAGATTTGAAATCCGAAATTTTCAACTTTTGCAATTTTTTAGCAATTTTTATTTCACCTCTTGCCATAAGCCAGGCAGAGAATTGGTTAAGGTTGGCATGGAAAACTAATGACTCTGATGGAATAGTTAATAGAATTTTTCTAAAAGATTCTATGTTAATCGCTTTTACTATCTCTTTTCCCTTTCTATCTTTAAAAACGAAGGATCCGAAACCTAGATTGTTGAATATGAAACTTCTCAACTCCTGACTCAATTTATCACTGTTTTTGTTTATAAAAGAGACTTTCAACTCTTTAGCCTTTTTCAAATTCTCTTTTTCAAAAGATTGTAAAAGACATGGTAATTCAGGCATCGACTCCTTAACAAATTTTATCAACTCATATCCAGCGTTATAATTGGTAGCATTGTTTTTTGGGAATTTCATATCTGAAATTACGGTTAAAAGGTTATCTTTATACTTCTCAAAATAGAAAACAGCATCCTCAAAATTTGTTGCTATGATAATTTTCGGTCGAGCCCTCAAACGCAAAAGTTTTTTCATATCATCGAGTTTTTCCTGTATTATCAGCCTCTGGGTTTGTTTTAAAATTTCAGTGTAAAGAATAGGTAAATACCTTGAAATATACCTTATCGAATCCTCGACAAGAAGTATTACCCTCACATTACCAATGGTTGTATCCCTTTCTATATTTTTTTTATCCTCAACATATTTTATCATTGCAAGAAAAACCTTAGAATCTCCATTCCAAACAAAAACGAGATCCTTATCTTTATCTTTTTTTAACTGCTCCCTGATAAGGGGTATATCTCCGTTGTCATTCAAAAGTATCACAATGGGGATATCTTTATTTATACTTCTAATCTTTTCTTTTAACTGATATGGAGACATCCCATCTATCCTCATTGTCAAAATGACCATATCAAAATGTTCCCTTTTAAGCCAGTTACATGCCTCTTCACCGTTTATTGCGTTTGTAACCCTTGGTGCATCAGGCAAAGAGAGTTTATGGTACTCTCCAAAGATCCTTTCCGCTAACCTTCCCTCCTCCTCAAGAATAAAACCATCATAAAATGTTGCGACAAGAAGAACCTCCTTTACCTTGAAGGTTGAGAGATCGTGAAAGATTTCGATGTTGTTTTTGTAGGATGTGTAAGATTGGATAAACTTTTCAACTATTGGTTCCCTTTCCATAACACCTCCGAAAAAATTATACATAATTTTTTTTAAAAGTAAACAAAACAACTTCTATTGACAGAAACTTTTAAGACAATATATTTTAAGAATGGAAAGGAAAAAAATTTATAACAGTTTGAAAAATATAATTTCTGAAAAGAGAATTGTTTTCGATGAAAGTTTACTTGAAAAATATTATTCAGATGAATCAGGTAATAGGTTTTCCTTTCCATTACTCGTTTGTCATCCAGAAAATGAAGAAGAAATAGTTGAGTTAATAAAATTTTCAAACAAAGAAAAGATACCAGTTATTCCAAGAGGAAGGGGAACCGGCCTTTCAGGAGGAGCCATACCTCTCTATCCTTCTATAATAATCTCAACCGAACTAATGGATAAAATAATCGAAGTAGATAGAGAAAATTTTATGGTCACAACTCAACCTGGAATAATAACAGGTGATCTTAAAAGGGAAGTTGAGAGTTTAGAACTTTTTTATCCACCTGATCCAGCATCTCTCGATTCGTGTTCTATAGGAGGCAATGTAGCTGAAAACTCTGGAGGTCCATCTGCTGTAAAATACGGAACAACAAAAGATTATGTTAAAGGTTTAAAGATTGTTACTCCAATTGGTGAAATTTTAAAATTCGGTGGAAAGGTTAGAAAGGATGCTACTGGCTACAACATGAAGGACATTTTTATAGGTTCTGAGGGAACTTTAGGTTTTATAACCGAGATAACTTTTTCACTTTTACCTTTGCCAAAATACAGTATAGATCTTTTACTCGCTTTCGAAAGAATAGATGAAGCTTCAAACGCAGTTGTGAAGATCATCCATTCTGGAGTTTTTCCACAAACGATAGAGTTTATGGAGAAAAGGGCTTTGGAAGCTGCGAAAAATTTTCTTGGAAACCAGATGGCTTCTCAGAAAGGGGAAGCACAACTACTTTTGAGAATTGATGGGTACGATAGGGAGATAGTTGATAAGAGTATAGAAAAGATAGATTTTATCTCATCAAAACTAAGATGTGTTGACATACTTGTAGCTGAGGATAAGAACTTTCAAGAAAAGATATGGAAAGCGAGAAGATCTTTACATGATGCTATGGTTATGATGTCAGTGAAAAGGGAAAGGGAGGATGTGGTCGTTCCAATCAACTCTCTTTCAGAACTTATAAAAAATCTACACCTTTTAGAAGAAAAATACAAAATACCTATAATAACCTTTGGTCATGCAGGTGATGGTAATGTTCATATAAACATTTTAAAACTTAAAGAGGATGATAAAAATTTTGAAAAGAACATAGAAAATGTTTTGAGTGAAATTATGGAAATTTCTGTTAAACTCGGAGGAAAACTATCAGGTGAACACGGTATAGGTATTTATAAAAGAAAATACATGAAACTCGTTTTTTCAGAAAAGGAGATAGAGATCCAAAGGAATATAAAAAAACTTTTGGACCCAGATAATATTTTTAACCCTGATAAAATTTTTCTATGAAAAGAAAATTTTTTATTTTCTTCATATTTCTAATTAACATTTTTACTTATTCAAACGAAATAGGTTTTGAGCATAAAGATTTTTTTGATAGTTTTAAAAGTTTTCTTTCTTCTTCAAAACAAGCGATAACTATAGTTTCACCCGATTTCACAGATAAAAATTTCCTCAATATTTTAAAAGAGAAAAATGATTTAAATATAACTGTTATACTTTCAAAAAGTTCTATATCAAAAAAATACTCGTTGAAAGATAGTTTATCTTTATTCGTCGATACTTTACTTTTTGCTGACGATTCTCTTATAAACTATTCTATTATTTTCTCTACATCAAAAAGTTTTATAATATGTAACAGGGCAATTCAACCACAAAAATATTCAAAGGGTCTTTTTTATATAAATTTATCAGATTCTTCAATGTTTGAATATCTCTACAATAAATATTTAAAGATAAGAAGTTCTTCTTTTTCTATAGATTCTTTCTCAGATACTCTCGATTTCAAAGATATAGTAAAAAATTATAAAAAGTATGAGAACGGGTGGATAATTTTCAAAGCTTACGTAGAGGATGTATACAGATCGAAAAAGAGTGATACTTACTTTATAAAACTGAAAGGTGATAAAAATTTTACAATAGTGATTTTTGAAAATTTAAGTAAAGAATTTTTTAGAAAGAATATAAATATCCTTTATTTTAAGAATCAAAATATTTTGGTTAAGGGTTTTTTGAAGTATGATAAAAAGTACGGGTACGAGATCATTCTTGATAAAATCAGTTCTATAAAACTTTTAAAATGATCACCTTTTAAAAATATTTTTCAAATCTTCGATCATCTGGTTTACAGATTCGTTGGTTCTATCTTTAAGATAATCTCCAACAGAGTTGTATTTTATATTTATATTAGGTTTTGAGTATGTGCCTGTTATTTCAAAATCAACATAGATGGTATCAGAGGGATAGTTCGTTAACTTTAAAATCTTTTCAAGAAGACCAGTATCCGCAACTTTCATATCGATAGTGTATCTACCTTTTACATTCATATTCTTGTTAAAATCAACAACACCACTATAGAGTAGATTGTGCCCATTTTTTTCCATTTCAAAATCTTCAAATTTTACCTGCTGTGAATCTATCTCAAACTCTCCATACATATCATCGAAATAGAAGGTGTCTGCAAGTGGCAATTTTAGAACAGAAGAGATCTTCTCTATCAAACCTGTGAAACGCATCCATCCGTTTTTTGCTGTTACATCAATTTTCCCATTCATGCTTTCCTTCACCTTATCCTGATAGAAATTTAAATTGGATTTCAAATCAACCTTTGCGCCTATATCGAATGGGAGGTATTTTTTTCTTTTCAAAAAATCATCGAGAATAACATTTTTACCTTCAAAGTTGGAGTTGATGTATCCACTATTTTTAGAATCGTAAAGAAACTTACCACCAAGATTACCTTTTAAAAAGTTAGAATTGAGTGGATCAACGGTTAAGACACCGTTTTCAACTTTTACATTCAAAATTATATTCTCAAGAAGTTCATCCTTGAAAAATAATCTTTTAACCGATACCTTTAAATTACCTTTAAGTTTTTCATCTATCTTTGGTGGTTTCGATTTTTCTTTTTGATCAACTTTTTTTGGCTGAACGAAAAGAGAATCATAGTTCAAATATTCAGCATAAATTTCACCTGAAAAACTTATAATCTCTTTTCCATAACTAAAATTCAAAGAGTTTACAATTCCAGAAAGATTTTTCCCATCTATATTTAAATTTTTCAACTCTACATTCTTGGCAAAATTTTTAAACTTAACATCCTGAACGTTCAGGGTGAAAATATCGTTCAAATTTGGAACTTTAAGATTTTTTAACCTTAAACTGAAAAACCCAGAATTTTTTTTATCTGTAAGGTTTAGCGTGATCTTCCCATCCAACTCCCCACTTCCCTGATACCTCTTCAAGATTTTTTTTACTTGGAATGTAGATAGAGTTGAAATTTCAAAAATCTTTTTCAAATAATCTCCTGAGATAGCTACAGAACCTGTAACTCCATCCTCCTCCACTTTTGAAAAGCCTTTTAAAATACCTTTATCCAAGTTAACTTCTGCCTGTTTTAAAATTAAATTCAAAGTATCATAAAAAAATCTAACGGTAGATGAATTGAATGTTATATAACTTTTTGAAACCAAACTGTCTATATCTGTTATAAATTTTTTATCACATAAAGTTTTAAAACTTATTTTAGATTTACCTGAGATTTTAATCTTTTTATCCTTCAAAAACCTTTCAGAGATTTTTAGGTCCATTCCATCAAGATTCAAAACAAGATCAAGTGTATCGTTTAAAAACATCTGTGGCGATAATGTAAGTTGGGCATCAATGGTATCTTTATTAAACGAAATGTTTCCAAAGAAAACAAGTTTATCCCTCTGTTTGTTCAAAATTGAATTTTCAAAAACAGTCAGAATGTCTTTTTCATAAGATAGAGCAAAAGAAGAAAAATGTAATTCCAATTCTTGGATTATACTATCGATTTGCTTTTTAAAATCATCTTTAGTTGAGAGTTTACCTCTTAAAATACCAGAAGTGTTACCATGAATTTTAAACTTTTCGTTCTTATAAAAAAGGTTAACGATATTTTCAAGTGAAATCGTTTTAAAACTAAAAGAGTATTTTAAATCTTCTTCTTTCTTTTCAAGATTTCCATCAACCTCAAGAAGTTCGTTTTTAAAATTTATCTTTTGTATATTCAAATTGGAATCCAAAATACCCTTCGCTATTATAGAATTGTTTTTTAAATAGTTCCCCTTGAATGAGAAATCGAAATTCAGATTGGTTTCAAAATCTATCTTTTCGTTGTAAGAAAATTTAAAAAAACCTTTCAGATTTTTTATATTGAAAGTGTCATAAACTATACTACCATTTTTAAAATATATGTTAGAGAATATCTCGATTCCACCTTTTTTCTCATCAACTTTTTCATTCATTTCTTTTAAACTATCCTTTCTCTCCTTTTTTATAAAAATCTCAAAATCTGAAATATCAACCCTTTTCAAATCTATCTCTTTTTTGAATATTATTCTATAAGGATTAAAACTGAGTCTAACATTTTTAGATTTTAAAGAAAAGATTTCATTTTCAAGCCAGAAATCATTCAAGGAAACAGATGTGTTAAAAATTCCAAAGTTGTATGAAAGATTTTCTATCTTTACGAGAAAACCTGCTTTTGAAAGGTTC
The DNA here is from genome assembly GCA_001508335.1 of candidate division TA06 bacterium 32_111. Taxonomy (GTDB): domain Bacteria; phylum Hydrothermota; class 32-111; order 32-111; family 32-111; genus 32-111. Next base: position 20,303 of record LGFX01000005.1, on the reverse strand, counting down.
TGAGATATAAGGTTTTTTATCTTATCTTCTGTTAAAAATTTTTTTAAAAGGAAAAAACTTATAGAGTATAAAACTAACAAAATTATTAAAACTATAATTGTGATTTTTACTATTTTAGAATTAAATATCCTTTTCATCTTTTTCAAATTCTTTCAGAAGTATTTTCGTTTTAGAATCTTTATAGTTTTCAATTTTATTAAAATCTTTTAAAATTTCAACAACAATTTTTTTATCAAAATCTTTTAAAACATTCTTAATAAAATCAACATCGAACAGGTTTTCCATAATATCAAAAAGATGTTTATAGAAGTTTATAAAGCCCCTTTTATACAAAAGGTTATCCCTATTTGTTTCTCCAGCACGCAAGATATATTTTTCAACATTTGATACTCCTTTTAGAAGTGATATATATTTCAGTTTATCATTTTTTAATTTTGAGTAAAGATCATCAAAAATTTTATACACTATAAGTATATGTTCCAGTGAACCTATCTTTTCGGATATCTTTTCCGCTTCTTTTAATATATCCTCACAACTCGTTAAATCTTCAGTTAAAAGATAGAATCTTGAAAGTGAAATATATGTTCTTAAAAGTGAAAGTTTGGATTTAGTTTTTTGAGATATCTCGAAAGATTTTGAAGAGATCTCTGAAATGTTTTCCATATCTTGTGTTCTTATGTATATATCAGCAAGTGATGCCAATATATCAGCGACAAGTATCTCGTTGTTATTTTTCTCAGCATAATCGAGAACTTCTTTCGCGATCTCTTCAGCTTCTTTAAGTTGATTGGATTGGATAAGTGTTTTTATGTAGGTTGAGTTAAGGTTGTATTCAAGTTCCCTTATACCATATTTTTTCGCAAGGTTTATTCCTTCAATAACAAGTTCAGTTTCCTTATCAAGAAAAGATTTTAATCCATTTATTTTAGCAAGGATATTCAAAGAAATTATTTTGAAATCAATCAGATTGTTACTTTCTATGTAATCTCTATTATCAAGAACAATCTTTTCAGCCTCTTCGAGGTAACCTAAAAATGATAGAAGGTTTGCGTAGTTTAAAGATGTATAGGTTTTAAGATGTCTATAAGATATTTTTTCAAGAAGATTTAAACTTTTTTCATAATAATCCCTTGACAGGTCAAATTCACCTAAAAGAAAATTTATCTCACCCATATTGGAGTATATCTCTGAAAGACCTTTAAATTCCTCATACTTTTCTAATATGAAAGATGCTTTTTGATAAATTTTTATAGCATCATCATAATCACCAGTTAAAAATTTTATATTCCCTAAATTGTTTTCGATTCTCGCTTTTAGTATTTCATCCTTTACAAGACCTGCAAGTTGAAGAGCATCCTTATAAAATTTTTCTGCTTTTTCATAATTACCTGTTAAATCGTAAACTGTTCCAAGATTTATAAGAGCAAAAAGTTCCCCTCTTCTGTCATCAATATCTTTGAAAACATTGAAAGATAGTTCAAAATATTTTTTAGCTTCATCAAACCTGTTCTGTTCAAGATATATTTTACCTATGTTTAAGTAGATAGAAGCTGTATCCTTTTTATTGTTTTCCTTAATGTTTAGATCCAATGACAGATTGTAGAATTCTAAAGATTGATCATATTTCCCTTCAAAAGATTTAAGTATTCCCAAAGAGTTATAAATTTTGGCTAAACTTTTTTTGTTTTTAATTCCCAAAGATTTTCTTAACGCTTCAGTATATATCTCTTCAGACTTTGAATAATCTCCCATCCTATCATAAATAACACCTTCAAGAAGAAGATAATCTATCTCTCTATTTTCATCTTCAGAAAAGAGTTCTCTCTTTGAATTCAAAATTTCCAAAGCTTTGTTGAAAGAACCAAGATTAATGTATATGTTTACAAGTTTAATAACAACTGGAATTATCTTTTCAATAATCTTTCCCTTTTCAAGGAAATTTATTGATTCCTGATAATTCTCAACGGATTGAATGTAGGAAAAATATTTTGAGTTTATATCACCAACCTTTTCAAGATAGTAAGCCCCCTTTTGTGGATCTTCACTCTTTGAGTAATGGAAAGCCAATTTTCTAAATATCTCTTCACTCTTTTCAGGAAACTTTTTTTCAATATAATCACCAACATTCTTATGCAAAACTTTCCTTTTCTCCATTGAAAGTGAATTGTAAACTACATCGTAGAATAGTTCAGATGAAAAATAGTATGTATCTTTATCAAAGAATTCTAAAAAACCTTTATCAACAAAAATTTTAAAACTCTCATCAACATCTTTTTGTGGAAAATTGAAGTATTCAAGAATTTCACTCTTCTTGAACCTGTATCCAACAAGGGAGGTGTACTGAATAAGTTTTTTCTCATTCTCTTTCAAACTGTCTATCTTTGATATGAATACAGATTTCAGTGAATCTGGAATTACTTTTTTCCCTTCACTCGTTATAAATAGTTCTTCATCCTTTTCGGAAAACAACTTCTTCTCAGTCAAAAATTTAAAGATCTCAACAAACCTTTTTGGATTACCTTCCGATCTTTTGAAAAGAAACTCAACATCATTACCGTTAATTTGTTTTGAACTTTTTGATAATATAAGTTGCTTAAAATACTCATAAGAGAGAGATTTTAAAAGAACTTCATCTGTAAATTCAAATTCAATCTTCTCTTTGGAACTCAAAGCAACAGAAAAATTATTTCTTTCCAAGAAATTTTTGAAAAGTTTTAAAAATAAATTTTTCGAAGGGGTGTCGAATAGATCAAAATCATCCAAAAGGAAAAGAGTTTTTTCAGAAACAATAATTTTTTCTAAAAATATTTTTAAAGTGGTTAGAACTCTTGTCTCGAAAACTTTTTGATCACCTTCAAAATCCTCTAAACCGAAAAGGAGATAAAAACCATCACTCTCATCACTTAAAAGAAAATTATCTATCTTATTTTTTATACTATCTTTTGAATCCGTTTCATCTATTTTGAGTTGTTCTGAGACAAAATCTTTCAATTTTTTGAAAGGTATATTTGAAAAGAAGGCTTGCCCGTTAAGTTTAAAAATCTTTACATTTTTCCTGTCAAACCTATCATAAAGAATATTCAGATATTTTGTTTTTCCACAACCTTCATCACCTTTTACATATAGAGAAAAATTTTTGTTTTGAATAATAAATCTTTCAAGGAGTTTTTCAGGTAATTTTACAATCTCTTCACTACCAACAAAATTGAGATCCTCCTCTTTTACAATATCTTTTTTCAAAGATAAAACTTTATAAATCTGAACAGGGTCCTTTTTACCTTTTACCATGACAGGTTCAAGTTTTTCAAACTCGAAAACATCTTTTACATGTTTGTAAGTGTTCTCAGATATTATTATCTCACCAGATTTTGCAACACCTTCAAGCCTTGATGTTAAATTGACATTATCTCCCATTATCGTATATTCCATTCTGTCATCAACACCCATATTGAGTGCTACTACCTCTCCAGTATTTATTCCTATATGCATTGTTACTTTTACATATTCACCTTTCGCATATACAGGTTCAATAGTTTCCATCTCTTTTTGCATCTCAAGGGCAGCCCTAACAGCTCTTTCAGGATCATCAGAATGAGCAACAGGTGCTCCAAAAACAACCAAAACAGCATCACCTATAAATTTATCTACATCCCCTCCATATTTATCAACAATTCTTACCATCTTTTTGAAATATTTATTAATAACTTTTATCACATCCTCAGGGTCCAACCTTTCCGAGAGTGCTGTAAAACCTGAAATATCACCGAAAAGCACCGTAACAACTCTTCTTTCAGAATCAACTCTAACATCGTAGGGATTTGTAAGTATTTTTTCAACTATTCTTTTGGGAAGATATTTTTTGAAAGATTCCAATGAAGATTTCAAATATTCTTTTTCATTATCCATAAAACCCTCTGTCGAAGGGGGGATTTGAACCCCCACAGAGTTGCCCCTATTAGAACCTGAATCTAACGCGTCTACCAGATTCCGCCACTTCGACTTTTTTATATTATAACAGTTATATCTCTTTTATCAATATGGATTTAAAAAATGAACTATAACCAAAAAGTCTAAGTAAAATATTTTCTCTAAGGTTTATATTTCGAGGTTTCAGTATTTGACACTCACCTCTCTACTGTCACAAGTCAAGCACCGTCCCCAATTAACTTTTTTACAAGTTTTAGGAAGTCGTGACTACGGAAGGGTTTGTTTATGAACGGTAGTTCTCTGTTCGGGAAATCCAAATTCTCAAAGCCATTTTTCGAATAGCCTGACATTAGAATTATTTTGAAGTTATCTTTCAACTTTTTCATCTCTTCATAAAGAGTTATTCCGTTCATTTTTGGCATAATCAGATCCGTAACTACAAGATCATAATCCTTCTCTTTGAAATATTTAAGTCCTTGCTCTCCATTAACTGCAAGTGTAACATCGTAACCGTTATTGGTAAGAATCTGCTCTATAACTTCCCTTAAAATCTTTTCATCCTCAACAACCAGAACCTTTTTCCCATAACCTTTTAAATCAATATTCTCTTCTTTTATCTTCTTTTCATCTCTCTTTTTATCCGTTACGGGGAAATATATTTTGAAAGTTGTTCCAACACCCTCTTCGGAGTAAAAGTTTATAAACCCTCCACCACTTTTAACTATTCCATAAACAACGGAAAGTCCAAGACCTGTTCCTTTTTCACCTTTTGTCGTAAAGAAGGGATCAAAGATTTTATCCAAAATACTTTTTTTAATTCCGCATCCATCATCCGAAACTGATAGCATCACATATTCCCCCTCTTCAACTCCATAATGTTTTCTAATGTATAAATTATCTATATTTACATTCATCGTCTCTAAAACTATTTTTCCGTTACCTTTTATAGCATCCTTTGAGTTTAGAAGAAGGTTTAAAATAACCTGCTCCAGGTGCACCTTATCAAGGAATATATTTTTTACATTTTCATCTAAATTGTAAACAAGTTCAATGTTCTCCCCAACAACCTTTCTCAAAAACATCTCCATATCCTTAATCTCTCTATTCAAATTTAAAACTTCCGGTTTGCCAGCGTTCTCCTTTCCAAAAAGTAACAACCTTTTTACAATTGAGGAGGCATCAAGTGAAACTTTCAAAATGTTTTCTATACTCTTTCTCTCCTTTTCCTCTTTTAAACTTTCAAGCAGTAATTCACAGTTCGCTATTATCACACTCAAAACGTTGTTGAAATCGTGGGCTATTCCACCTGCGAAATTCCCAATGGTTTCAAGTTTCTGAGCTCTGAAAAGTTGCTCCCTCAAATCGTAAATCTCTTTCTCTTTTTTAACCCTATCACTAACATCCTTTATGAAGGCAAGAATAATACCTTTTTCCTTTTCAAGTATTCCCAAATTTATCTCGCATTCGAACTCTTTACCATCTATACTTCTATGTATCCAATCAAAGGATATATCCTCCCCTACGAGAGCCTTTTTTATGTAATAGAGTGCTTTTTCTTTTGAATTAACTCCATTAGGTTGTTTTTGTGGAGAAAGTTCATAAGGTGTTTTACCTATTATGTACTTTTTGTTGCAGGAAAAAATTTCCTCACATTTTTTATTACAATCAACAATAGTATCATTTCTCAATATGAATATACCATAAGGGGAGAGTTCAAAAAGATCTTTGTAATATTTTTCCTTCCTTCTCAACTCTTCCTCTATCCTTTTGATCGAATCGATATCTATTATTATTCCAACCATCCTTAAAGGTTTACCATCATCAGTATAAGATATAATCTTTCCAGTAGATCTTACCCAAACATATCCTCCATCCTTTTTTTTCATCCTGTATTCGGAATGGTACTTTTCAACCCTACCTGAAAAATACATGCTTAAATTTTTCATAACATTTTCGTAATCTAAAGGATGGATTCTATTTTCCCATTCCGAAACACTTATTTCAATTTCATCCTCTTCATACCCGACGATATCCTTTAACCTTTTTGAAAATTTCATTTCACCATTCTGAATATTCCAGTCAAAAATTCCACCATCACTTCCCTCAACAGCAACCCTGAAACTCTCTTCAGATTCTTTTAGTTTTCTTTCAAACTCAATTTTTTCAGTTACATCAAATATTATGGAATGTAATAGATGTTTACCCTGATATTCAAAACCTCTTGAATAAACCTCAACATCCCTTATTCTATCGTCCTTCAAACGATGTTTAAATTGAAAATGGTTTCTTTTTAAACTTTTCGCTTCATCCATCCTTTTTTTAACTTCTTCCTCGGAAAGTGTATTTATCTGGCTTATTTTCATTGAAGTTAACTCTTCAAAAGAATAACCGTAAAAATCTGTTGCTGCTTTATTAGCATCAACAATCTGACCATTTTCCGGATCTATTAAAAGTTGGATACTATTATGTTCTTTAAAAGATTTTCTAAAAAGTTCTTCACTTTCAGCTAACCTCTTTTCAAGTAACTTCTTTTCAGTTATATCTATACCGAAGGATAAGGTCCCTTTAATCTCATTTTTTTCCTTTAGATAGATATTTTTCCAGATTATGTACCTTACATTTCCATTTTTCGTTCTTATAGGATTTTCAAAAGTTTCAGGAAGATTTCCTTTTTTAACACTTTCAAAAACCTGATAAACTTTCTTTTCATAATCTTTAGGGATAAAAAGTTCAAACCAGTTTTTACCAACAATCTCTTCAAGTTTGTATCCAGTTATATTTTCTGACTCCCTGTTCATTTCAACAATTCTACCTTCCTTGTCAAGGTGAACAAAAATAAGGTTAACCTCCTTAATAATGTCGGATTGAAAAAGTAAACTTTCTAACAACTCTTTTTTTTCCTTGTTTACTCTTAGAATGTAAATAGACAACAAAAAGGTTATGGCTGAAGTTAAAGGATAATATGTTAAAACAGCAAAAGAGATCTTTTTCATTGTATCAAAACCTGAAAACAAAGGTAAAAGGAAGAGTTGTGAAAACAACATCAAAAATGAAAGTATGTAGGAAAATAATGTTACAAAAAGTATACTTTTAAAAAATGAAAAATTTAAAACTTTACGATAATAAATTCTTCTAAAAAGATATCCGGAAAATCCACATAGAAGTATTGTTAAAATACCTGCAAGAAAACCGCTTCCACCTAAAATCAACCTGTAGGTAACAGAAACTATCGTTGTTATTAAAAGTGGAATAAAACCTCCAAAAAATCCAACATACCCTAAAATTATTGATCTCCCATCATATATTATCCCCTCTGTGATATGGAAAGATGTTTTCATAACTATGATGGTTATTATGGAGAAAATTATTCCGGAAAATATCTTCCACCTTCTTTTATCAAGATCTAAAACTCTATCAAGTAGTGGGTAGAGAAAGGAAAGATGTAAAACTAAAATAAGATTTATTATAATTTTCATTATATACTATATACCCCCTAATCGAGTATACTCTTCAAATTTTTATATGTCAATCATAATATAAAAATAATTTAAAGTCATATTTGTTGACATAAAAGTTGTATAGGATATAATTCTAAATCAAAATTTATAAGGAGATTTAAATGAACATATACTCAATTATTGTTTTACTCTATTTTTTACTTATAGTTTCAATTTCCTTTCTAACAAAAAAGATAGCACAAAGGTCATCTGCAGATTACCTTATCGCTGGGAGAAATCTTGGGACATTCGTCTGTGCAGTTGTTGTATCCGCAGAATGGCTCGGAGGTATGTCAACAATAGGTATAAGTGAAAAAGCTTTCAAAACCATGACATTACAACCGATACTTTACAATTTTGCAACTGCAACTGGAATGATAATAATAGGGTTCACCGTTGCATACCATTACAGGACAAGAAACGTTCATACGGTCAGTGAAATGTTAAAATCTATATTCGGTCAAGATATTTCAACCATTTCAGCATTTGCATTTTTGATAGCATACGTAGTTCTTTCCTATGTTCAACTACAAACATGTGCAAGTGTCATCTCACCTATTTTAAAGATCGATTGGACACTTTCAGTTCTAATATCAGCAGGTATAATAACTTTTTATACATATATAGGGGGAATGTACGCTTTAACTATAACTGGAATATTGCATCTGATAGCCATGTATTTTGGACTTGGAGTTGCTTCTATAATAGGTATTGTTAAAATTGGTGGATTTTCAAACCTTCAAAATACTCTCCAATCTTTTGGTGCTTCATCAAATGTTTACAATCCATTTTCAGGTAACATTTCAGCAGCATTCAGTTTACTTCTGGGTGGAATTCTTGGAGGAATGGCTGGACAGGCGAGTATTCAACCAATATTTTCAGCAAAAGATCCACAAACTGCTAAAAAAGCATCTCTCGTCGCAGCTCTTATTGTTGCTCCTTTTGGCATAATGACAGGTATACTTGGCTTGATAGCAAGAACAGGCAAATTCTTTGATCCTTCAACTATAAAAGGAAACGAAGCACTTGGAACAATATTAACAAATCCATCTTTTATAAATCCAATTTTGGGAGGAATTGCACTTGCAGGAGTGATAGCAGCTATCCTTTCAACTGTTGGACCTGTCAATTTTGCTGTTGTCACCATAGCAACCAAGGATCTGTACCAGAACTTCTCAAAGAAGGAGAAGGAGGATAAAAGGATTTTGAAAACTGCAAAAAATCTGGTTGTTCTAATAAATTTTGTAACGATTCCACTCGCATTGCTTTTGAGAAACGCTATACTCGATACTGCATACATATCCTATGCGATTAGAGGTATAGGTGCAATAATAATACTTTTTGCTCTATATTTAAAAGGTTTTATAACAAAAACTGGTGTAAAACTTTCATTCATTGGTGGAGTTATAGTTATATTCGTATGCCTTTTAGGAAAACAGATGAAATGGTTTAATGTTGATAAAACTTATGGTGCTATAATTTCAACAATTGTTTTTATAATAATCGGTTACATCTGGGACAAATTTATTAAAAATTCGGAGTAAAAAATGAAAGATGGGAAAAAGATTTTTGTTAACGGTTCATTTTTGATAGTTGAGTCAATAGCAAGAGCTGGTGCTGATACATTTGTTGGTTATCCAATAACACCTTCTAACTACCTTTATCTTTACAGTTCAAAAAGGTTACCTTTAACTTTCCATGCACCAGATGAGATAACTACTTTACAATGGATGTCAGGTCTTTCGGCGACGGGAAGATTACCTATAACAGCAACCTCTTTTCCAGGATTCGCTTTAATGGTTGAATCAATAAATATGGCTTTCATGATGGAACTTCCAATGGTTATAATTCTTGCACAAAGGTTGGGCCCCTCAACCGGGACAGCAACATGTGGAGCATCAGGCGATCTTCTTTTGATAAGAGGGATGATATCTGGAGGTTATCCTATTCCAACTCTTGCAATTTCAGATTTTAAAGATTGCTGGGAATTGCCAGAAAAAGCTGTAAAAATAGCGGTTAACCTAAGAACACCAGTTATTCTTTTAACATCGAAAGAAACAGCGATGACAAATAGAACTTTTGATATAACATCTTTAAAAGAGATAAAAAAAGTTGAAAGAAAATTTTATAGTTCAGATGAAACCTACATTCCATATAAACCTGAAAAAAATCTTGTTCCACAATTTTTACCACTTTCATCCAATAAACATCAGATAAGATTTACAGCATCGACACATGATCAGAAAGGTGTTTTACAACATTCAACAAAAGAAGCACTTGAAAATAGTGCCAGGTTATATAAAAAAATAGTTTCAAATCTGAAAGATTTTACCTTCTACGAATATGATGAAGATGGAAAAGAAAATCTTATAGTGACTTTTGATGTCAGTTCAGTTGTTTCTAAAGAGGCGATAAGAGAGTTGAGAAAAGAAGGAAAAAAAGTTTCACTACTCGTGGCAAAAACTGTTGTTCCAATCCCTGATATCTACTATGAAATAATTTCGAAATATAAAAAAGTTTACGTTGTTGAAGAAAATCTTAACGGTGAGTTGTGTGAGATAATCTTTGGAAGTAAAACTCCAGATAATATTGTTAAGATCAACTCTATTGGAAAGATGATAAGTATAGATAAAATAAAGGAAGAGGTGATAAAAAATGGATAAAAAACTTTTAAATTCAAATAAACTCCCATTCTGCGCTGGTTGCGGTCACCATCTGATATCTTTAAACACTCAAAAAGCACTTGAAAAATTGAACATCGATCCTTTAGATGTAATATTGGTTTCTGATATAGGTTGTCATGGAATAATAGATAAATTTTCAAACTCACATACAGTTCACGGATTGCATGGAAGATCAGTCGCTTTGGCCAGCGGTATATCACTCGGATTAAAGAATAAGGATAAGAAAGTGATAGTCTTTATCGGTGATGGCGGAGCAACTATAGGGATGCAGCATTTACTCGAAGCAGCCCGTCTTGATATTGATTTAACAGTTATAATACACAACAACATGCTTTATGGAATGACAGGCGGTCAGGCAAGTGGTTTCACTCCCAAGGGATTTGTAACAACAACAACACCTGAACAAAGTAAAACAAGAAACTATGATATCTGCCAACTTGCATTATCTGCAAAAGCGAGTTTCGTAGCAAGAGTTATAACAAAACCAGATTTTTCTGATATTATTATTGAAGGGTTAAAAAATGAAGGATTCTCTTTGATAGAGGCACTCGAACTATGCCCAAGTTATGCTTTGAAGATGAATAAAAATATGAAGTTAAAGGATATTCTCGAACAGATCGGGGAAAAAGAGTTCGTAGTAAAAAATGATAATTATAGATGGGAGTATTATAAAAACTCTACAACAGATCTTTTTGAAAAGGTAAAAATATTAGAAAAAAAATATGAACATAATCTAAAGAGAACATTTTGTATTCAACTATCAGGCTCAGCAGGTGAAGGTGTTCAAACTGCAGGGGAAGTTTTTGCTTATGGAGCTGTATTATCCGGATTATCCGTAAACCAGAGGGGAAGTTACCCAGTAACGGTTGGTGTCGGATTTTCGACATCAGAGGTCATTATTTCCCCTGAAAAAGATTGCACATACAATGTTAATTCCCCCGATTTTATGATAATAACATCTATAGATGGCCTTAATGTTAACATAGAAAAGTTGAAAAGTTTCAAAGGAATTGTATATTTGGATAATTCACTTGAAACACCTAAAACTGACGCAAAGATAATAAAGTATGATTTCAGGAAATTTGGAGCAAAAAATAGTGCCATCTTTTCACTTCTCTACCTTTTGAAGGAAAATAAATTATATCCTGTTGAATCTTTTATCGAGGGTCTTCAAATTACGAATATTAAAGAGAAAGTTGCTTTAGATAAATTCAAAGAGGAACTGAAAATATAATTTTAAACCATCTCAGCAATTGACCTTGCGATAAGCATTGAATTGAACCTTCTGTCAGCTCCATCTGATCTTGAGTTCAAAACAACCGGAACTGAAGCACCAAGAACAACTCCACCACTTTTTGCATCAGCATGGAATTTGTATGCTTTCCCAAGGATGTTTCCACTTTCAAGGTTTGGAACTATAAGTATATCAGGATCACCTGCAACTTCTGAACCTTTCAACTTCTTACTATCAGCAGATTTTTTATCTATCGCTGTATCATACGCTAAAGGACCATCGATTATAAATCCTTTTATCTGCCCTCTCTGATACATTTGTGTTAAACACGCAGCATCGATGGTAGATTCAACTTTTGTGTTTATAACCTCAAGAGCAGAAAGTAAAGCAACTTTTGGGGTTTCGATTTCAAGAGCGTTGTATAAAATTTTTGTATTCTCAATAATATATTTTTTTTCTTCCATCGTTGGAACAGGTATTATAGCGTTATCTGTGACAGAGATGAATTTATGGTATGAAGGCATTTCAAAAAGTGTAAGGTTTGAAAGAACACCTGATTTTTTTATTCCTGTTTCCTTATCAAGTATAGGTTTTAAATAAAATACGGTTTCAAGTTTCCCTTTAACAAGGATCTCAGCTTTTTTCTCTTTAATGTATTTCACAGCAAGTTTCCCTGATTCCTCATCAGAAGAAGAATCAACTATCTCAAAATCGTTTAAATTTTCACCAAAATCTTTTATTATATTCTCTATTTTTTGAGCATCTCCAATAAGTATTGGAGTTTTTACTATTCCAACTTTCATCGATTCAACTACACTTTCAATCACATCCTTATCATGTGCTGCCGCAACAACAACCCTTTTTGCAGACATTTTTAAAACTTTTTCCTTTAATTCACTAAAACTTTTTATTCCCATCTTTCCTCCATTCAAACTTTCACAGGCCAGGTCAAATATTTTTCTTCACCTTTTAAAACTCTATAAACACCTAGAGCCAAAGATTCGTTTTCGTTACTCCCCGGGAAAACATAGATCTTTCCAATCTTGCCAACCTTTCTTGTTAAATCTTTCACAAGTTTCTCAGAATAAGCCATTCCACCAGTCAAAATTATCCCATCGATTTCAAAATCCATAACCGAACCCATCGCTCCAATCTCTTTTGCAATCTGATAAACCATCGCATTGTAAATCAGTTCAGCATACTTATCACCATTTTCGATCATCTTCAGAACTTCTCTTAGATCCTTTGTCTTTAAATAACCATACAATCCACCTTCACCATAAAGTTTTTTCATTATCTGTTCTTTTGTATATTGACCCGAGAAACAGGCGTTCACAAGTGGTATCGGTGGAACTCCACCTGCTCTTTCTGCTGTAAATGGAGCACTCTCCATCCTGTTATCGTTATCAACGATTTTCCCTTCAACAAAAGCGGCTATCGAAAATCCAGCACCAAGATGTGCAACAACACATTTGATCCTGTTAAAATCTATGTTCAACATCTCAGAAAGTTTTCTAACCGTTGCCCTGATGTTAAGAGCATGGACAAAAGAAAATCTTGGAAAATCTTTTGCACCTGAAATTCTTGCAACATCTGTAAACTCGTCTACACTTACAGGATCAACTATAAACGAATCAACATTATTCTCTTTTGCAACTCTATAAGCGAGTGGTGCACCAAGGTTTGAAGCATGCTGATAGACCGGTGTGTAAAGTGAAAAATGGACAAGTTCCTCATTTATTTTTATAACTCCACTTGGAACCGGGGTCAACATACCTCCTCGACCTGCTGTTGCAACGATTTTATAACCATCTCTCATATTCCTGTTTAAAAAATCTTTTACCTTCTCATACCTGTAATCAACCTGTGATGTTATATCTTTAAAAGATTTTATCTCTTCTGTTGGATGCTCGATGTTTTCTGAGACAACCTCTTCTATACCTTTTTCAACTATTTTATAAATAGAACATTTTGTTGTTGTTGCACCGGGATTCACTGAAAAAATAATTTCAACCATTAAAAACTCCTTTTTAAAAGTAATATTTTATATTTTTAAAGATTTTTATCAAGGGAAATTATTTTAACATTATTATCTTTTTTCGATTAATTTTATCACCATCTGAAAATATCAAAAAATAAACTCCTGTTGAAAATTTTTTTACATCAGTTATGTTGAACTCTCCATCACCTTTTTTTATCAATCTTCCAGTTAAATCATATACATGATAAAACTTCCTCAATGTCTTAAAATTTTCTTCACAAAAAATTTTATCATCCTCAACTTTTCCTGAACTTTTACTTTTTACATAAATTTTAATGTTGAAATAATTTGAAGAAGTATCATCATTTCTTTTTAATACCACATCGTAACTTAAAAGAGAATCGTTTAAGATAAAAGGTGCTTTGAAATAAAATGTTTTTATTCCATTTTGTCCAGGAAGAGTATTGTTCCCATAACTTTTGGCAAAACCTGAATCACTCCAGAATGTTTCATAATAAAATAAAGATTTTTCTAAGAAACTTATTCCGAAAATTGAATCGAGAGAAACATATCCAGTATTTTTTAAATAAAGTTTAACTTCAAAAGAATCTCCTGAAAAGAGAGTATCAGGATAAATGAGAGAATCTACAAAAACTTCACAATCGTTAAACGAAGATAGATTGTCAAAAATTTGAGCATAACTTGTATAGTATATAAAACCGGTTCTGTTTGAGTCAGGTAAAATTATTCTTGCCCAATCACCTGTAAAAGAATCCACAACGAATACCTGATTGTAAGATACCTGAGTTAAAATTGGGTAAGTAGTAGAAGCACCAGAACGGACATTCAACAGAGATGCAGTGATCCTTGCAACTTTAAAAAAGTTATCACCTTCAAGATATTTTATATTTAAACCATCACCACCATAGATATAAGCATAGTAAGGGAAAGATGCAGAAGGATAGTATATCTTATACCAGTATCCATCATAATCAAAAGCAACGAAAGTTTCACCATAATTTGAGACATTTAAAATATCATATGAAGTTGAAGGGCCAGTTCTGATATTTAGATTTGTTGTGTTGACCTTTACAACGAAATGTTTTAAAGGAGCAGTTAAAAAAAGTTCTTCTCTTAAAACGCTCCAGAGATCTATTGCACCATCATCATAACCAAGTGCCCAGCATCCAGCACCCTGTAATTTTTTATCTTTGACTATCCCCAATTTATATCTTATCGAAGCAGAATCATCATAAAAACATTGATGGTAATTTGTTGAAAGATATGTATAGTAAGGAACTTTTGAATATTCATCAAACTTTCTACCATAAATCGAAGCATTATTTTTAGCGTTTTTAAATATTACAGAAGAACCTGTTCCAATAGTTTTAGATTTCAGAGTATCAGATTCTGTTGGCCAGTCATAACCATAATATGGAATACCTGCAATGATCTTCGAAGGATCGACTCCTATTCCAATAAGATCGCTGATAGATGTGTTGAAAGCATAATAACCCCAAAAAGTTGAATTAAAAGTAGGTGAAACTGGCCCTGCCTCAGATGACCCGGACCAGTGATAATCGTAACACATCACAAATAAACCATCTGAAAAACTTGAAATTGAATAATAATCATACCCTGGATACCATTGATAAACAGGTGGAACAGCTATGTAGAGTTCCCTTCTTGTAGAAAACCGATTATGAAGGCTATCAGCAAGTTGCATTATAAAAAGATTGAAAGAATCCCTTAGAGAAGATGATACAAACTCAAAATCTAAGTTAACACCATCAAGATTGTAAAGATCAACATAGTTGAGTATGTTGCTAATACAATTTTCTCTTGAACTCTTACTATTTAAAAGAGTTGAAACGGAAGTTGTTCCAAAGAGAGTAAAGGTGAGATGAATCCTTATACCTCTTTTATGAGACTCATTGTAAATTTTTGTAAAATATGAAGGATTCGGAATAAGTCCACAGCTCCCATCCGTATTAACATTGACAGAAAAATAGGATATATGTGTCAAAAGTTCATATTGAAAATTAGAATAGTAAAGGGTATCTATCCAATAAGGTAGATAACCATAATAGTTGTAATGCAAACCTTTTTCTTTTTTATCAACAAGTTTTTCACTCAAATTGGTTGGAGAACCAAAATAGGCTGATTTTAAATTTAAAAAGTATTCATCTTGATGAATGGATGGAAACAATTTTAAATTTAAAAGTAAAAATAAAAACAAAAAAATTTTTTTTAACATCTTTTTCTCTTTTTAAACCCCCAAATTAAAATTAGCAATAATGATATTACTATAAAAAATAGGATAATAAAGAAAATGTTTGAGGAAAAATTATTTTTTCTTATATCCAACGAATCCTTTAAACTATCAAATATATTTTTTTCATATAATTGGGTGACTACAAAACTCTCCATTATTTTTAATTAAACCAAAATTAAAAATTTTATCAATAGGGTAAACATTAAGAACTTTAAACTCTTTTGAAATTGTACTGCACCACCTTGTCAAGCACTTAATTGGTTAGAGTAAATCTGATTGATATGTAGGGATATCCTGTTGTTTTCAGTAAGTTCTATAAAAGTGATAAAGACTCTGATATTTCAACTTACTGTGAGGATAATCTTCATTGTAAAACTCAATGAACTTCTTAAATGACTCTTCAAACTCAAACTATTATCATACTTTCTTCTCCAGAACAAATATTCCTTCATTGTCCTCATAAATCGCTCCGTCTCGGCATTTCCCTTAGGGTTATTCCAAAATATAAATATCTGTTCTATTCCCAATAGAGCCATATGTTTTATAAACTTTAATGATGTAGGCTGACACCCGTTGTCAGATACCAGTCACGGTCTCTGTTCGTTATCCCTTATACCTTCAGCATACTCCCCGTTCACAGCCTTTTCCATTGCCTTATATAAGTCCGCTCTTCGTTTTATTCTCACTTCTTTTTCTTTAACTATCAACTATTAACTATCAACTATTAACTATTAACTATTCTTCTCAGTCCACTCTCTGTGTATCATTCTTGCCTTCTCTCTTTTGCCATCTTGATTAAAAAAAATTATTTCTCTTAATCAAAATTATACTAATTCTTTCAGCTCCTGTTAACTGGACTCAGTATAATTTTGTTTCCCTCTTTTCCAAATTTTATTTAATCAATAGAATTTTTCCTTTATATTGGTTTGATTTTGTATTCAGTCTGTAGAAGTAGACTCCACTTGACAGTCCATTCGCATTTAAGATTATCTTGTTATATCCGTTTTGCAAATTTTTAAAAGTCTCTTTCATTCTCCTTCTGCCCGCAACATCATATATCTCCATCTCAAGATTCTCGCTGCAGTCTCCTTCTATTGTCATCTCTATCAGTCCTTTACTCATTGTTTTTATCTTCACATGCTCTTTTATTCCCTTCTTCTCTGTTATCATTTTAATTATGGCGTTTCCGAGTATTGATGCATTTGTTACTTCATCATACTTTCGCATCTCCATCTTTGCAATTCTGTTCGGGTTCCCCTTTACCCTGTCAAGTGTTATCAATATCGTGTTGTCTGACTTAATATCCTCTGTTAGATAAACCTCTGTCGTCTTATCCTCTTTATTTATCGTATCAACAATTATTCCGTCTATCATCAAAAGATAAGGGTAGTTTTTGTTAGGATTTGTTGTGTTCACTGTCAGTTTGTATTCCTTATCCGACTCTATCTCGCCTATTTCTATGTAGAGTCTCTCTATCTTCTTTCTTCTGTCATTGATTATGTCCGTTAATGGTGAGTCATCCAACTCAACTATCGTATCTGTAAATTCACCCGCAATAAATGGTTGCAAATCTCCGTCTGTCTTTACCTCTATTATAGTATCCTTAACCGTATATGCGATTCCAGTCTTCTCCGTCCATATCAGATAGATTTTATGATTCAATTCAAGTCCTGTTTTGTTGTATTCCGTCTTAAATTCAAAATCAGGATAGTAAACACTATCCTTGCTTGATGTCCTTATGTCCGCTCCAATGTAATTCAACCCATAAAGGTCAAGACCTATTTTTTCTTTGCTCTCATTATACACAATATAATTTCCTGCTTTTATCTTCGGTTCAGTATAACTCTCT
This sequence comes from candidate division TA06 bacterium 32_111, assembly GCA_001508335.1. Classification (GTDB taxonomy): domain Bacteria; phylum Hydrothermota; class 32-111; order 32-111; family 32-111; genus 32-111. Next base: position 2,856 of record LGFX01000005.1, on the reverse strand, counting down.
GTTTTGCTTGTCTTATACAACTCTCCGTTAAGCCATATATCCCAAACATTTGAGTCAGTTGTCCTCTCCTCACTCCATATTACTGCAATCTTCTCGCCGTTTGATGATATATAACTCTCCTTTGATTCCTCAGTAGTTTGCGCCACTCCGATAGGCGGTATCCATCTTCCACTTATCCCATCATACTTAACCAAGTCTATCTCTCCGTATATATCCCCATAAACAATTATCGGATAATATTTCTTCATATACTTGTCATAATATGTCGTTATGCTCTGCCATGATTTCGGCTTATATTTCTCTACTGTCGCAGGCACCAATGTTGTCTTCACTATTCCGGCAAGATTGTCAAACACAAACTCTGCATATAAAAGATTGCCATAATCCACTCCTAAAAGAGGATGCTCTATCCCAGCCACATATACTTTCCCAGTCAGGACATTTCCTGCTATTACTCCCGGTTCATAAGTTATCAATGTCGGATACACTGTATCTATCGGCTGAAAAGGCGATTCCGTGTATGTATAATAATACCCATAATTGTCCAGCCCTGTATACAACATTGCCACTGTGCCTTCCCCTGAAAATGCCAATGAAGGGTTCTTCCCCTCTCCCACCTTCTCAAGTATCCACCAGTCTCCAAAATTGTTGCTCCTGCCAAACACTACGCTGTCTCCGTCTCCATAAGCCATATATAAATTCAACTCGTCTCTCTTTATCACATGATTGCTGTTATTATATCCCGTAGCGTTGCTGCTATTGCTTCTCATCTCTTTACTTATCTTCACCGTCTCTGTTTTATATCCCTCTTTTAAAACGATTACATCTATTTCCTTTGTATAATCCACATAGCAGTCCCTTCCGAGCCATTCAATCGTATCCCTGCCACTTATTTCAGCAACAACCTTACCATTTGCCCCGGTTATTAATGTATCTTCAATATTTATTCCATTGCTCAATATCACTTCAGCAGACGAAACAGCCACTTTATGTAATATAACTTCCTCAGGTTCGGTTGAATATGTATAAACTCCTATCTCTATTGTTGTATCCTTAAATGCGCTAACCTCTTTTACGCAGTTCACTTCCATCGTATTCGTTGTAACATCATATACATTAACACAATCCTCGTAAAATGCCTTCACAGCTTTTATTGTTATCTTATTAGAACTTCTTGTAAAATATGATACCTTCACTTCGCCATTTACATCTGTCGTTCCTTCAAAATTTATATCCGCTCCGTTTGTCACCAACACCTTTACAGTGCTGAGTTTCATTCCATTCCCATCTATCACTTTCACTGTAAAAGTGCCATTCTTATACCACGATAATTCATCATTCATTATTATTCTCATTATCGGTAGTTTGTAATCGCTCCGCTTTAATCCGTATACTCCATATGAAAAAAGTGCCTCTTCTGTTACTATTTCCAAACCTTCATCTGCTTCATTCTTAACTATCAGGTAATCTTTCACCCATGCATCATCCTCGCTTGTCTCTTTTGCAATCTCTATTCCGCTATTCTCTGTTAATGAATATTTCTTAGTATAAATTCTGTCATACTGATAATCTTCCCAATTTAACCAGCTAACTATCATATAATCCCTATACTTCACTATCCTCGGAAATTGAAAAGAATCTGCCATCGGTGAAGAACTAATTTTTATATAGTCTATTAAAGTTTGAACCATGTTTTTCATATCATATTTAACCACCTTCATCGTATCGAAAAATATTCCCACTTTGTGACTGACTATGTATAATATAGTATCTGTTAGCGCCTCTATATCAAAATACTCTTTGTATGTTTGATTAAACCCCTTATTTACAAATGGAGAATATTCGGTAATTTTTCCATTAAAATCTGTTCTTATTGAAAAAATATTTAAACCGGTTATTTTACCATTAGATTCATCCGTTCCATTGTATACGATCACAATCTCATCTGCGTTTTTGCTCTCTATCGTTCCTTCAAAATCGGCTGAGTTGGTGAAACTTTTAATAAAATAAGATGCATTATAGTTGCAGTTTTTATCTATTTTAAATAATACTAAAACCGAATTTATTGCGTGTTCCTTTAACTTAAAATTGACCAATAGATATATAGAATCGTTTTTATATATCGCTGATAATAATTTAGTTTTTTGAGCATTCAAATAACTTATATAAGTGAAATATAAATTTTTTACATATTTCTTATTATATTGCGATCCCTCTTTTACATATATCCAGATTATCGAATCCCTATTTGTGCTTGACCCGTTTATTCCCGCATACATATCGCTATTCTTAATTCCTATTATTTGTGCATTACTATCTATTATAAATTCCGACTTTAATATTTTATTTTCAAATCCTTCTTTATATGCTTCTATTGAAATTATTTCTCCGTTCAGTCTTCTTCTCGTTCCAGTTAATATAGTATCTCCTTTTATTCTTACGGTTCCCTTGCTTAATTTAATACTATCTTTCGAAATAAGCGGTGTTCCATAACCTCTATAATTGATATATTCAACGGAATCCTTTGAAAATGCTCCGCTGTTCATTGAATATACAATATACTTCATTTGCCCTGTTCTCGTTGTCTGATGTGTCCATTCCAATGTATCGGGATCCTCCGCTAAATTTATTATTGTATCCTTTGATCCTATAAGTATATTGTTTTCTTTTATTTTTATTCTATATCCTTCCTCATAATTTGAATTATCAAGCCATTTTATCAACGCCTTATCGTTTGGTTGCCAGATGCAAACTATTGGATATGCTTTCGGTGCATTGCAAGGTATTCCATACACTGTCAATTTATGTGTGTTATTATCATTCTCACTTATTAAACTGTCACCATTCGGATATACC
>LGFX01000004.1 GCA_001508335.1 candidate division TA06 bacterium 32_111 | reverse complement strand
TGCTACCTGGAATGTGTGCATGTTTGCTTTTACTGAAGAAACTTTTGCTTTGTCTATAATCTGGACAAAGTTTGGAATAGCGATAGCTGCAAGAATACCTATGATAACAACAACTATCATAAGTTCGATAAGTGTAAAACCTTTTTTCATTTTGCCTCCTTTTTAGGTTTGCTTATTTAATAAACAAATTTTATGCCAAATCTAAATTTATAAATATCACAACTTAAAAAATTCGTTTCAAAGAACTTTTTTGCAATTTGCAAATCAAAAAAGATGTGTGGCGGGAGTCAGTTCAAGTAAGGTAGAATCAGTATTTTTTCCATAACCTGTAATTTTATATGTTGAGGAATCCCCTTCATACTCAACAACACCTTCAATGTTGTTCTCTTCAGCGTTCTGTAATGCAGGGGAAAGGTTGTTAAATGGATTTTTAAAATTAGGTGGTAATCGGTCAATAAATGACTCCACATTGGGGAAATATGTTAAATATATTGATTCTGTCGCTTTTAGTTCAACTGTCATCTGTGTTGTGTGCATGTTAGAGATAACACTCGCTGCTTTTGCCTTATAAACTAGTTTGTAATAGTTCGGTATTCCTATTGCGGCAAGTATCCCTATTATTACAACAACTATCATAAGTTCAATCAGTGTAAACCCTTTTTTCATACTGATATGAGTAGCAAAAATCGTTCCATACATAAATTATTTAATTCAATCACTTAATTCCAAATTATAATAATTTTTTTTTGCATTTTGCAAAAAGCAAAAAATTTTCTTCCCTTTTTTAATTTTATTGGTATAATTATTTTGTGAAAAAGATTCTTATTTTAACCTTTTCAGATGTAAAAAATGATTCAAGAATAATACGATATATAAATTCTTTAGAAAAAGGTTATGATATTTTTCTTTTAGGTAACGGAAATTTAACAGATGAAAAATTTTTTTATATAGATATAAATTACAGATCAAGAAGGAAGAACAAATCGATATTCGATTTTCTTTACTACAACTTTTATCTAAGATTTAAAACCTACAATATAATAAAAAATTTAAGACCAGATATAGTTCATGCGAACGATTTTGAAACATTTTTGCCATCATACTTTGCTTTCAAAAACAAAAAGGATAAAATAATATACGATTCGCACGAGATCTGGTGTGAAAGGGTTGGAGTAAGAAAAAATATTTTAACAAGAATTTTCAACTATTTAGAGTACCTTCTTGAGAAAAGATTGATAAAAAAGATTAAATATTTTGTAACAGTTTCAAATTCAATAAAAAATTATTTTGAAGAAAAATACCAAACCAAAAACATTTTCGTTGTAAGGAATCTTCCATCATTGAATATTTACTCCGAATCAGAAAAAAGTATCTTTGATTTTATAAAAAAGGAAAAAAGGATAAAATTTGTATACATTGGGCCTTTATCTTTAGAAAGGAATATTCCATTTCTTATAGAGGTATTTAAAAATTTCGAAAAAGAGTTCCACCTCACTTTGATAGGGAAAGATCTTATAAAAATATCCGATAGTTCAAATATAAAAGTTTTTGGTAGTATTGATGAGAAAAAGGTTATTCCAACTTTAAAACTTTTCGATATAGGAGTTCACCCTTTAAAAACTGATAACTTAAATCACAAATTTTCACTTCCAAATAAAATCTTCCAGTATATGGCTTCATCACTTGCAATCTTTGTTTACGAAAATATTGAAACATTAAAAATTGTTGAAAGATGTAAAAACGGTTTTACAGCAGACTTCTCAGATAAGAGGAATGTTATTGAAAAGTTGGAAAAATTTAAAGAAGTTGATCTTGAAAAGTTCAAAGATAATTCTTACAAAAACTTTATTGAAAATTACAATTGGGAAAAAGAAAAAGTTGTTTACTTGAATATTTTAAAAAATCTATAATTCATCAATTCGGTAATCCTTTATTTTTCTGTAAAGTGTTGAGATGTTTATTCCAAGAGCAATACTTGCCTTTTTCTTATCATAGTTATAAAATTTCAAAGTATCTTCAATAAGTTTTTTCTCAACATCCTCAATCTTTTTTGGTATGAAACCATTAGAAGGTTGTTGAACTTTTAAAATTGAAAGTTGTGGTATATCACTTTTTTTTATTTCAGAATTATCCTTTATAACTATTATCCTTTCAACGATGTTCATAAGTTCCCTGACATTACCAGGCCAGGAATATTCTTTTAAAATATCGTAAACAGAAGGGTCTATCCTTTTTATGACTTTTCCCATCTTTTTCGAATAAAAATCCACATAGAAGTCAAAAAGTTTAGGTATATCATCCTTCCTTTCCCTTAAAGGTGGAAGATCAATTCTTATCACGTTCAATCTGTAAAAAAGATCGAGGCGGAAATTGTTCTTTTTAACCTCTTCATCTATATTTTTATTTGTGGCTGATATGATTCTAACATCAACAGGTATTGGGTCTGTTGAGCCAACCGGAACAACTTCCCTTTCCTGTAAAACCCTCAGAAGTTTTGCCTGAAGTGAAACATTCATTTCCGATATCTCATCAAGAAATAATGTCCCCATATCTGCAACTTTTATGAGTCCATCCTTGTTTGTGTAAGCACCGGTAAAAGCACCCTTCTTATAACCAAACAGTTCACTCTCTATCAGATTTGGGTTTAACGCAGCACAGTTGAATGAAACGAAATTTTTGTCTCTTCTTTTTGAGTTGTTATGTATCATCCTCGCTATCAACTCTTTTCCAGTTCCACTTTCACCGGTTATCAGAACGGTAGAATCACTTTTCGAAATATCGTTTATATTTTTTAAAATCTTTTTTATCTTCTCATCCTCCCCAACAAACTCTGAAGGTATCTCAAAACTTGCTTTCTCTTTAAGATAGAGATAATTCAACTTCTCATCCCTATTTTTCAAACCTCTTTCAACTATCTCTATAAGGTAATCTGAATCCTCAACCTTCTCAAGAAAATCGAAAGCCCCATTTCTTAAAGCATCAAGTAAAAGTTCCTGAGTTTTACCGAACGCTGTGATGAGTATAACATTTACAAGTGGGTCTATCTCTTTCAATTTTTTCAAAAGTTCTATACCTGACATCTCCTGCATCTTTATATCTGATATAACAAGATCTATATTTTCATCTTTGAACTTTTCTAAAGCATCTTTGGGGTTTGTTGTGTATGTAGTTTTGTACCCAAACTTTTTCAACTTATAATCGAGAACTCTACATCTGTTAAGATCATCATCAACTATAAGTATATGGAATTTATTCAATTTTCCTCCTAAACTTTAAAATAAATTCAGTATAACCTTTTTCACTTTTAAAATCAATCTCTCCAGAATGTTCATCCTTTACAATCTTATAAACTATGGAAAGTCCAAGTCCAGTCCCTTTACTTTTGTTGGTTACGAAAGGTTGAAATATTTTTACTTTCAAATCATCATCTATACCTTTCCCATTATCTATAAATTTTAAAATATCGAAAACTTTTTCCCTCTCATATATAACTTTAACATAACCATCATCTACACCTTTTATAGCATCTAAACTGTTATCTAAAAGGTTTATAAATATCTGTTTCAATCCACTTCTTTCAGCAAAAATAGAACCTTTTTCAAAATTTTCAAATTTTACTTCTTTATATTTTTCATAACACATTGTAAACTCCCTAACGAAATCTTTTAAACTGATAAGTTCAGGTTCTATCTTTCTAACCTTAGCGTACTCCAAAAAATGGTCAACAAGAGAGTTCAACCTTTCAACTTCCTCTAAAAGGATATTAAACATTGGATGCTTCTTATCATCCTCTTTCAACTCGTTTAAAAGGATCTTTGAACTCTCTTTTATATTGGAAACAGGGTTTCTTATCTCATGTGCAAGTGATGCAGAAAGTTGCCCTATGGTCTCAAGTTTATCTTTAACTCTAAGCCTTCTTTCATACTCAACTATATCTGTTATATCGTTTATGAAAACCATTATGAAAGTTTCTCCACTCTTCTCGTTAAAAATTTTATCAACAAGTACCTGATGAGTTTTCTTATCCCTGACAAAATTTTTTCTCTCCCCATTTTTTACAATTTCAAAAACCTCTGTGTCAACCTCCTCCATATTTAAATTAGTTGATATACTTTCAAAAAGTTCTTTACTTTTTCTGTTGAAATCTGTAATTTTATAATATTCATCCAAAAGTATTATAGAGTAAGGAATATGGTTTAAAAGATCTTTCAGTTTTGAAGAATATTTGAAAAGTTCAACTTTCCTTGCCTGTAACCTTTCAGAAAGGAATCCACTCAAAGCAGCAACAAGGAAGAATGAAAGTATATATATGTAAACCCTAACAATCAACTCTTCAAGATTCATATGGGGTTGTGGTAAAGGTCTAAAAGGAGAAATTATAAAACCAAAATATTCACCAAAAACAAAGAACGAATAAGCAAAAGTTGACAGTGTTGCTGTTAAAAAACTACCTTTTGCAAAAAGGAAAAAACTCGCAACAATTATGTTTACAAAATAAAGTATTTCAAAAAAGTTGTTAGAACCACCCGTAAAATATACTATCCCAAAAATCAAAAGGTTATCATAGATTATTTGAACATAGTTATAGAATGTATAAAATTTTTTTGTTTTAATTAAAATAATTAAGAAAGAACTGAAAAGAAGAGTTAAAAAAAATATTGAAAAATGTGGTATCAGATTTACCTTCATTCCCCTTAAATGGGAAAATATACCCAGAAGGGGAAGTGTTAAAACTATGAAAAATCTTATTAAGATGTACCAGAAATATTTTTTTTCAATATCTTTAAACATTCAAAAAATAAGATCATCCACTTACAAGTGTTATCATCTTAAACATTGGTAAATACATAGCAACCATCATTCCACCAACAACAACAGCAAGAACAACCATTATCAAAGGTTCAAGTGCTGACATCAAAGCCTCAACTGCAGCGTCAACCTCTTCATCATAAAAATCAGCAACTTTGATAAGCATCGTTTCGAGACCACCTGTTTCCTCTCCGATCCTTATCATCTGAACAACCATCGGTGGAAAAACCTTTTCTTTTGAAAGAGGAAGTGAGATAGATTCACCTTCCTGTATCGCTGTTCTCGCTTTCAATATAGCAGCCTCAACAACAACATTCCCGGCAGTTTTTGCTGTAGTTTCAAGTGCGGAGATTATGTTGACACCGGATGAAAGTAGTGTCGCGAGCGTTCTTGAAAATCTTGCTACAACCTGTTTTCTTTGAAGGTCTCCAAATACTGGAGCTGCGAGTGCAAGTTTATCGAAGAATAATCTACCTTGAGGAGTATTTTGGAAAGATTTTACTGCTACTATTATTATTACAATTGCTATTATCAAAAATAGAATATTTTTTCTCAAAAAGTTTGAAAGGTTTACAAGAATTGCTGTTGGGAGAGGCAAAGTTCCACCAAAACTTGTAAACATACCAGCAAAAATTGGAATAACGAAAATAAGCATCACCGCAACAGCGATAACCATAACTATACTTATTATAGTTGGATAGATCATCGCTCCCTTTATCTTCCTCGTTAAAGCCTCATTCTTTTCAAGGTATGTTGCAAGACGGCTTAAAATTGTTTCCAAAGCACCACCCTCTTCACCAGCTCTCACCATGTTGACATATAGATCAGAAAAAGCTTTCTTATGTTTCTTCATAGCATCTGCAAGTGTTAAACCACTTTCAACATCACTTATCATTTCACTCAAAACTTTTTTGAAAGCTTTATTTTCGGTCTGTTCATGAAGTATTCTCAAACATTGCATCAAAGGTAAACCAGCACCTATCATTGTTGAGAACTGTCTTGTGAATATTGAGACAACCTTGGTTGGAATCCCACCACCACCTATCTCTATTGACCCCCAATCAATACTTAAAGAGATTATCTGGTATCCCTGTGCTTTTAAAATCTGTTCAGCCTTCTGTTTATTTGGGGCTTCAATTTTATCCTCTTTTATCTTTCCATCCTTTCCTTTCGCTTTGTATTTAAATTTAGCCATAATTCCCCCTTTTAAATATTTACATTTCCAGTTTTTCTAAATTCGGCAAGCATCTTTTCGAGTTCCTCAGGCTCTTTGGAAGCTGACATCATATTTTCAAGAGTGATCTGACCTGTTCTATAGAGTTCAAAGAGAGACTGGTTCATAGTTTGCATCCCATACTTTTTACCAGCCTGTATCATCGAATAGATCTGATGAACTTTGTCATCCCTTATCAAGGCTTTTATAGCGGGAGTTCCGGCAAGAATCTCCATAGCCATCGCTCTTCCACCCCTTATCTTCGGAACGAGTGTCTGGGTCATAATCGCTATTATAACGAAAGCGAGTTGTGCTCTTACCTGTCCCTGTTGAGCCTCTGGGAAAACATCTATAATACGGTTAATAGACTCTGCGGCAGAGTTTGTATGTAGTGTAGCGAAAGTCAAATGACCCGTTTCAGATATTGTTAGTGCAGCCTGGATCGTTTCAAGGTCTCTCATCTCACCTATCATAACTATATCCGGGTCCTGTCTTAAAGCGTACTTTAAAGCGGATGCGAAAGATTTTGTATCGGAACCAACCTGTCTCTGGTTCACTATACATTTTTTATGTTTGAATAAAAATTCTATAGGATCCTCAACTGTGATTATGTGACTTCTCCTTTCCTGATTTATCTGATCTATCATGGCAGCGAGAGTTGTCGATTTTCCAGAACCTGTTGGACCTGTTACAAGGATAAGTCCTTTGGGTCTTTTTGCGAACTCTGAAACTACAGGTGGAAGTCCAAGTTCTTTGTATCCTTTTATCTCAAAAGGGATCTGCCTTAAAACCATAGCAACATTTCCACGCTGACGAAAAACATTTCCTCTGAACCTTGAAAGGTTTGGAACAGAAATTGAAAGATCGAGTTCCCAGTTCTGTTCAAAAGTCTTTTTCTGCTGGTCGTTCAAAACAGAGTAAGCGAGTTGTTCGCAATCCTGTGGTTTCAAAACATCGTAGTTCATCTGAACTATCTCTCCATCTATCCTTATGCATGGAGGAAGCCCTGCAGTAATATGTAAATCTGATGCTTTTCTTTCAACCATCTCAGTTAATAGTTGAACTATTGAAGGTAAAGGTGACATCTAAAACCTCCTATTCCATTACAGCGGTTTCTCTTATAACTTCATCTAAAGTAGTTAGTCCTTTCTTAACTTTTATCAGAGCATCATCCCTTAGGGTTTTCATTCCTTCTTTTTTCGCCTGTTCCCTAAGTTCTGCTGTTGATGCTCTCGCAAGTATCATCTCTCTTAGTTTTGGAGATATTGGCATAACTTCGGTTACAGCAAGCCTTCCTTTGTAACCTTTTCCACCACAGAAATCACAACCATCTCCCTTTTCATAAACTTGATGACCTTTTAAAATAAGTGGATCAATACCATAATCTTTTAAAGTTTCCTCATCATAAACTACAGGTTTTCTACATTTTTCACAAACTTTTCTTAACAATCTCTGAGCCTGAATAAGATTCAAAGCAGCAGATACAAGGAATGGTTCAATTCCCATATCTATCAATCTGTTTACGGTAGAGGGGGAATCGTTGGTATGAATAGTTGAAACTACAAGATGTCCAGTCAATGCTGCTCTTACTGCTATCTCTGCAGTTTCAGTATCTCTTATCTCACCAACAAGGATAACGTTAGGTGATTGTCTTAAAAAAGCTCTAAGTGCTGAAGCGAATGTAAACCCTATATCAGGATTAACCTGAACCTGATTTATTCCATAAAGGTTATACTCAACAGGATCCTCAGCTGTCATAATCTGAATCTCTGGGGAATTCAAAGAGGAAAGAGCAGAATAGAGTGTTGTTGATTTTCCAGAACCTGTTGGACCTGTTACAAGCACTATACCGTAAGGTTTATGTATAGCTGCCTGAAATTTTTCTAAATTATCAGGTTCAAAGCCGAGTTTGGTCATCTCAAGTTGAAGAGCAGATTTATCAAGAATTCTCATAACAACCTTTTCACCGAAAAGAACTGGAATTATGGAAACCCTTAGGTCTATCTGTTTATCGTAAACTTTCAACCTTATCCTACCATCCTGTGGTATATTGTGAACGGCTATATCAAGTTCTGACATCAATTTTATCCTTGAAACTATTCCAGCCTTAAGTTCAAAAGGAGGTCTTATAAGTTCACTTAAAACTCCATCAACCCTCAATCTTACCCTTAAATAGTTTTCAAAAGGTTCGATATGTATATCTGATGCTTTAAGTTCAACAGCTTTAGTGAAAATATAGTTAACTATTTTAACAACAGGTTTATCCTCTGCTGCGGAGGCACCATCAATAACCACCTCTTTGGAATCTGCCTCTCCCACTACCTCTACATCATCATCCTCGAGTGATAAATCTTCATCTAAATCAAGATCTATTTCCTCCTCAATGTCCAAATCGATATCAATATCATCATCCTCTGAAAATTCACTCACCTGTGTTTCTGCCTCACGGTATTTACCCAGTGCTTTTTGAAGTGAAGTCTCAGTTGTAACAACAGGAATCACATCGAGTCCAGTTTTAAACTTTACATCATCTATCGCGTTCAAATTCGCCGGATTCACCATAGCAAGAAAAAGCATGTTTCCAGTTTTTTTATAAGGGATCATCATATGTTTAGTAGCGAGTTCTTCCGGGATCAGATTCAAAATCTGAATAGGTATATCCTCCCTATCTATGAGGATAAACTCAGTTTTAAAATATTTCGCTAGAAATTTTGCGACCTTCTCTTCCGTTGAAAACCCTAAACTTACAACAGAACTTATAAAAGATTCTCCAGTCTCTTTCTGTCTCTGAAAAACTTTTCCAACCTGTTCCTTATTCAAAATTCCAGCTGTAGTGAAAAGGTTTGCTAAAGTTTGCATATTATCTTAAAGCGGTCTCCTTTACTACCTCAAGTATATCTGTTACTCCCTGTTTCAATTTTCTTAATGCAACCTCTCTCATGGTTATCAGTCCTTCCTTTACTGCCAATTTTTCAAGATCATCGGTTGTCAATTTTTTCATTATTGCCTTTCTTATCTCAGGAGTTATTTCCATAACCTCAAAAATTCCAACCATCCCTTTATATCCCGTCCCACCACATTTCTCACATCCAGCACCTTTGTACAGTTTAGATCCACCGATCTCTTCTGGAGAAAATCCAAGATTTTTTAACTCCTCTTCTGAGATGTTGTAAGGGACTTTACAATTTTCACATATCCTTCTTAAAAGCCTTTGTGAAACTATACAGTTAACAGTTGAAGAGATCAGAAATGGTTCAACACCCATATTTATCAACCTCGTAACAGTTCCAGCGGTTGAGTTCGTGTGAACTGATGAAAGGACAAGGTGTCCAGTCAAGGATGCTCTTATTGCGATCTCTGCTGTTTCCCTATCCCTTATCTCTCCCACCATTATAACATTCGGATCCTGCCTCAGGTAAGCTCTTAACGCTGATGCAAAAGTTAAACCGACAGATTCGGAAACCTGAAGTTGGTTAACTCCATCGAGTGAAAACTCAACAGGGTCCTCAGCAGTTGTTATGTTTATCTCTGGGCTGTTTATCTTTGAAAGACATGTATAAAGAGTGGTTGTTTTTCCAGAACCTGTTGGACCTGTTATCAATATAATCCCAACAGGATTTCTTAAAGATTTCATCAATTTCTTTTCAAGATCAGGGTCGAAGCCTAACTTATCGAATTCGAAATCCACCTTTTCCCTATCAAGGATTCTCATGGCTACCTTTTCACCATACATTGTTGGAACTGTTGCGACACGGATATCTATAGGTTTGCCATGCACTTTAACTTTTATTCTTCCATCCTGTGGCAATCTCGCTTCCTGTAATTTTAGATGAGCCATAACTTTTATTCTAGAAACTATAGATTTTCTGAATTGCCATTTGGGAGGATTATCTATAGGTCTTAAAACTCCATCTATCCTGTACCTTATCCTTAACGATTGATCGTAAGGTTCTATATGGATATCAGATGCACCCTCCTCAACAGCTTTGGTGATAAGGTTGTTTACAATTTTAACTATAGGACCACTATCAACTGATGCAGCAAGATCGCTAACAACCTCATCAGCTTGTTCGTTCTCGTCCTTTTTAATAACCTCTATATTTTCATCAACAATATCATCCAGATCTATATTATCAAGGTTATCTATATCAACCTCGACATCATCCTCATCAGGATAATATTTGTTAATGAACTCAAGAATGGATCTTTCTGATGAGATCAAAGGAACAATATTGTATGCTGTTGTGAACTGAATATCCTGAATTACAAACATATCAGAAGGGTTAGCCATTGCAAGGTATAGAGTTTTTCCTTCCCTTCTAACCGGGAATACGGTATTCTGCCTTGCGAGTCTCCCTGGAATTATTTGAAGTAAAGATTCATCAACCTCTATCTCTTCAAGGTTGACAGATTGAACCTTATATTGTTTTGAAAGGAATTCAATAAGTTTTTTCTCAGAGGTGTATCCGAGTTCAACAAGAACTGTCCCTAATTTTTTGTTTGTTTGTTTTTGAACTCTTAACGCTTCATTCAATTGCTGATTATTTATCAATCCAGCATTTATTAAAAGTTCACCGAGTCTTTCACTCATAATGTATATTTTAATATTTTATTTTTTTTTAGTCAAGTTTTAATTTTAAAGAGGCTCTTACAAAACCAAAAAATAATGGAGATGGAGAGAATATCGTCGATTTGAATTCTGGATGCGCCTGAGTAGCAACAAAATATCTATGACCTTTCAATTCAATAAACTCCATCAACTTTTCATTTTTTGAAATATTATGGTAACCTGAAAATAACATCCCTTTCTTTTCAATAATTGGTACAAACTCGTTGTTCACCTCATACCTGTGCCTATGTCTTTCAAGAATCAGAGGTTTTCTTTTTTCAATATAACCTAACCGAAAGATATTATCTCTATCCTTTTTTAGCATTTCTATATAATATCTGTCCTCTTCAATTCTTCCACACTCTTTGTAAAGTTTGTATATTAGTGTTCCTTCAAGAAGATGAGCGACATAAGCACCAAGTCTCATCGTTCCACCATATCTTGATTCTCTAATAACATTTTTTTGACTTTCTATAAAATGAATTACAGGATATTTTGTTTTTGGATCTATCTCAACAGAATTAGCGTTTTCCAATTTGCATACATTCCTTGCAAACTCAACTATAGCGAGTTGAAGTCCTAAACACAATCCAAGAAATGGTATATTGTTCTCTCTAGCATATTTTATAACTTTAATCTTGCCTTCTACTCCATCTTTTCCGAATCCTCCAGGAACTATAAAGCCATCATATTTTTTAAGTTCTTTTTTTTCTATCTTACCATTTTCAACATCCTGTGCTGATATCCAATCGATTTTAACTCCGCAGTTGTTCTTTGCTCCAGCATGTTCAAGTGCCTGAGCAACCGAAATGTAAGAATCTTTTAGAGAGAACTCTCCAATATCTATGTACTTGCCTACCATCGCAATATTTATAAGATTTTTTGGATTTTCAATTATATTAACAGTTTTCTCAAGAAAACTCCAATCAGGCTTTTTTCTCTTTTTTAAAGAGAACTCTTTCAAAATCTTTTTGCCAAGATTATCCTTTTCAAAATTCAAAGGAACCCTGTAAAGAGTATCTATATCCGGTGCAGATATAACATGCTCTGAATCTATATTAGCATAGATTTCGATCTTTTTCTTTCTCACACTATCCAAAGGTTCTTTTGCTCGACAGAGTATGAAGTTAGGGAAAATGCCATGCTCTGAAAGCAATTTTATCGCTTGTTGTGTTGGTTTGGTTTTCATCTCACCTATATGTTTTGGAGTTGGAAGATAGGTTATCAAAACATACTTTACATTCTCTTCACCTATCTCTCTTTCTAAAGATTTTACAGCGAAAAGATAGGGGATGTTTTCATAATCCCCTATAGTTCCACCTATCTCAATCAAAACGAACTCGTAACCATTTCCTATCTCTTTGATCCTCCTTTTGATCTCATCTGAAATATGGGGAATGAGTTGAACGGTCTGTCCTAAAAATTTTCCTCTCCTCTCATCCTCAATAACCTTAAAATAGACCTGCCCTGTTGTGATATTGTTTTTCCTGCTGAAATGTTGGTTTAAAAATCTTTCATAGTTTCCAAGGTCCTGATCTATTTCACCACCGTCATCCGTTACCCAAACTTCACCATGCTCTGTTGGTCTTAAAGTTCCAGCATCAAAATTTATATATGGATCAATCTTTATAGTTGTAACTTTGTATCCATAAAATTTTAGAATCATACCTATAGATGCCGTTGCTATCCCTTTTCCAACGCCACTAAGAACTCCACCTGTCACTACTATAAATTTAGGAAATTTATTTTTTTTCATATAAACCTACTCTACCTTATCGGTGAATATTATTCTTCTTTTTTCAAGATCGATATCAACAACTTTAAGTTCTATCTCACTGTCCTTCACATAATCGTTTGTCAGATTTTCAGATTGTTTTGCTATCAACCTCTGTGGTATAAGCCCTTTAACTCCATCATCAAGATTGATGTAAATACTTTTATCCTTTATTTCACTTATCTTTCCTTTTACAATATCTCCTTCACTGTAATTCTCAATAGGATCTTTTTGAAGTTGTTTGATTCCTAAAGATATTCTCTGTTTAGAGTTATCAATATTCACAACAACACATTCTATTTCATCCCCAACTTTATACAGATCCTCAATTTTTGAAATCTTGTTGTCCCAGGAGATGTTCGATATATGCAGTAAACCCTCTATACCGGGTGATATTTCTACGAATGCACCAAACTTCTGGATCTTGGTTATTTTACCTTTAACCTTCTGTCCAACCTTGATACTATCGTAAGGGTTATCACTAAGTTGTTTCAATCCAAGAGAGATCCTTTCGTTCTTTTTATCTATGCTCAAAACTATCGCTTCAACTGTATCTCCAACCTGCATAATTTCTTGTGGTTTTTTAACATGCTGTGTCCATGACATTTCGGAGATATGTATAAGTCCTTCAACACCCTTTTCAATCTCAACAAAAGAACCGTAATCTTCAATTGAAACAACTTTACCTTTAACTCTGCTTCCAACAGGATATTTCTCTTCAATGTTTTCCCACGGATATGGGGTTAACTGTTTCATTCCAAGATTTATTCTTCCCTTCTCTTTGTTAATAGCTGTGATTACAACCTTAACCTTTTCATTTAAACTCAAAAGTTCGGAAGGATGAACCAACCGTCCCCAGGACATATCGGTGATATAAAGAAGACCATCAACTCCCTTCTCTATCTCTATGAAGGCTCCAAAATCTGTTATATTCTTAACAATCCCTTCTACAATATCTCCAACTTTAAGGTTGTTTAAGAATTCAAACTTTTTACTCTCCTTTTCACTCTCAAGTATCAACCTTCTTGAAACAACAATATTTCTTCTCTTGTAGTTCAACTTGATAACTCTAAATTCAGTTTTAAGACCTATAAGTGAATTCATATCATCAACAGGTTGAAGGTCAATTTGAGAGCCAGGTAAAAAAGCATCAACACCCATAAGATCTACTATCATTCCTCCCTTTACCTGTTTTTTAATTATTCCAGTTATGTTCGTTCCTTTCTCGTATGACTCGTTTATTTTAGGCCATAGGTTTATAAACTGTGCCTTCTTGAGTGATATGTCAGCGAATCCATCCTCATTCTCAAACGCCTCAAGGAAAACTGGAACTATATCTCCAACTTTTACCTTTTCAGGTTCACTGAAATCTGATAGAGGAATAACACCTTCAGATTTTAAGCCAACTTCTATGATAACATCCTTGTCAGTTATTCTTACAACTCTTCCGTTCACTACTCTCGTTTGCTCATCTTCGTCCTTTTTTGAGAAGATATCAAGATCGTAACTTTTAAATGAATCATCATAGAGTTTCTTGAGTTGATCTTTAGCAAGATCTCTGTTAATTATAATTTCGACAGATTCATTTCTTTTTTCTTCCATTTTTCTTTTCCTCCTTATCTATTTTTTTTAGATAGTTTACCACTTCCTTTATTATCCAGTCTGGTGTGGATGCACCAGCAACCAAACCCACCTTTTTACTTTTTAAAACTCTCTCTTTAAAACTTTTTATCTCTTTATAAGTTTCAATGTGGAAAGTGTTTCTGTTCAAAGAGTAACAAATCTGAAACAACCTTTTCGTGTTACCACTATTTTTCCCGCCAATTACAAGCATAAGATCAACCTTATTGGCAACCTCAACTGCAGAATTCTGCCTTAGTGATGTTGCGTTACATATAGTGTTGACAACATATATCTCTTTAAAATTGTCCATAAGTTCGGTAACTATTTCTTTGAACTTTTCAAGTGATTGGGTGGTCTGGGAGATCACACCTATCCTTTTGTTTTTCATATTTACGATTTTTTTTATGTCTTCTTTTTTTTCAACAACTATACCTTTGTTATCTATTTGACTGTTTATCGCAAGAACTTCAGGATGTTCCGTCTCACCAAAAATTACAACCAAATAACCCTCTTTAAAAAGTTTTTTCGCGTAGTTGTGTGCATTTGCAACGAAAGGACAGGTTGCATCAATATATTTTATTTTTTTTCTTTTTATCTTATCCAAAAGTGTTTTTTCAACTCCATGAGTTCTTAAAATTAAACTCCCCTTTTTCATTTTTGAGACATCGTTAAGAGGTAATATTCCTTTTTCTTTTAAACTATCAACAACCTGAGGGTTATGTATTATTGGACCTAATGTGTATAGAGGTTTTTCTTTTGACTGTTTTTCAAGATCATCAATCATTTTCATCGCTCTCTTAACACCAAAACAGAAACCTGAATTTTTAGCAACAACTATTTTCATCTTTAAGCCTCTTCAGTTCTTTCATTATTATAGAGGTAACGATTTTTGAATTTTTTGAATTTGGTCTTAGTTGTGGTAAAATTATCGGTTCACCAACTATCAACTCAATTCTGTCCAATCTCAAAAGTTGTCTTAAAAAGGGTTTGTCAGTATTTTTCAAAAATATTGGAACGATCTTTGCTCCACTTTTCAAAGCTATATAACCCACACCACTTTTCCCTTCTAAAAGTTCATCCGTCTTGTTTCTCGTCCCTTCTGGAAATATAACAAGGTAATTTTCTCTCTCTAAAGCATCGAGAGCCTCTTTTATCGCTGTTGCATCCATTCCGGTTCTATCGAGAGGTATAGCATGTAGAAGTTTCAATATCTTTGTAAAAAATGGATTTATATGAAAAAGTTCTTTTTTTGCCAGAAGATAAACATCAAAACTCCTTCTGAAGGAGTAAGCGAAAGTTCCAATGAGTGGTGGATCGTTAAACGATCTATGATTGGCTACAAGTATTAACTTTTTTTCTTTTAATCTTATTTTACCTTTTATTTTGGTACCAAGTAAAAAATGGTAATAAAAATTTGCAAGGAAATAGATAAAATTATAAGCCTGCCTTGCGCTTCTTCGCCTCCTGGATAACAATGTCTATCTGTTCCTCCTTACTAAGATTGGTAGTATCTATCAGAATGGCATCCTCTGCCATTCTCAAAGGTGCATTCTCCCTTCTTCTATCCCTGTTGTCTCTCTCAATAATTTCTTTCTTTAATTTTTCTATATCTATATCCATACCCTTTTCAAGGTATTCTCTATATCTTCTTTTTGCTCTCTCTTCAACAGAACAATCGAAAAAAAATTTCAAATCAGCCTTGGGAAAAACAACCGTACCGATATCTCTTCCTTCGGCAACAAGAGGATACTTCTCACCAACTTCCCTCTGCAGTTTAACGAGATGTTCTCTTACCTTTGGATATGTTGAGACCTTTGATGCCGCCTGTGATATCATCTCATTTCGTATTCTGTCACTTACATCCTCTTTATTTAAAAGAACTCTAATCTGTCCATCAACATTTTCAAGTTCAATCTTAACTTTTTCAACTACTCCGTTTATAACATCCTCATCTTCAATATCCATACTGTTTGAAAGAACGTAGTAAGCGAAAGCTCTGTACATAGCTCCAGTATCAAGGTATGTAATATTTAGTTTCTTTGCAACTTCTTTTGCTGTTGTTGTTTTACCACTTGCAGCAGGACCATCTATCGCTATTACAAAATTCATTCAAACATTATATTTTAAACTTTAACAAAGTCAACACTTAAATTTTGGATTAAAAAATGTCGACCTTCTTTTTCAAAACTTTTCCACAACTTTCACCTATTATATAAAAGATGCCTGATCCAATTTTCTTTTCATCTATGCCATCAAGATTCCAAAAGAACCTGAATCCTCCTCTTTCAATATTTCCATCATACAAAGTTTTAACTTTTGCTCCTTTAACATCAACAACGTATAGTTTCAAATAGTCATGGAAAGGAATTGTTGCATCAACAACTACCCCTTTTGAACTAACTATACTGTTTTGTATTTTCAATTTGAAAACTGTATCCAACCTTGAAATCTTAAAGGATGATTCTATTCCAGTATAACCAACAAAGAAAGACCCAATTGATGAAATTTTTTCAAAATTCAAAGGATCATAAACATAAGCTTTCCAGAAATACTTTTTACCAACTTCAAGTTCATTCTCTCTATTTAAAGTTAAACTGGCTATTTCACCTGGAGCGTAAGAGTTTTTAGACCATAGTGATGTTGAAACATTCATATCAAAAACATGTGTTACATTTGAAAAAGAACTATCATCTGTAATTTCGACTTTGAATTTCAAAACCGTATCAGGATCGTGATCATAGCCAACCATCTCAAATGTTGGCATAGATGAGACTATTTCATCATTTGAAGGTGAAATAAGGTTTATCGATGATGGTGGTGTATCAAATACTATTCCATCACTTGAAACTGAATCCCCTGAAATTCCAGCATTGTTTTTAACATATGTTGTAATATTATTTTAACAAGTAGAGACTCCCCCTGAATTACCGAATCAGGATTATAAATAACATTTATCAAAAAGTCAGAATAAAGGTTAAGTGGAGATAGACCACAAGCAAATTCAGCATAATATTTATACCATCCTAAAGGATCTGTAATATCCTTATAAATATCAATACCATCAAGATTGTTTTCTTTAAATTCTAAAGGATAAGTATACTCGTATTCTAAGGAAAAAATAAAATTGGAACTTAAAAATGTAATGATTAATAAAAAGAAAAATTTTTCATCCATATTCCCCTTTTTTAAAAATGATAATGAAATATATTTTTAAATCAATAATCTAACAATCATTTTCAAAAGACTTGATTTTTAAAAAATTTTTTGTATTCTATAATAAATACAAAAAGGAGATGTATGAACATAATAATTGATACAGAATCTACCATTCCTGTTTACCAACAGATAAAGAATCAGATAAAGGGAATGATAGTATCACAGGAGTTGAAAAAAGGTATAAGGTTACCAAGTATAAGAGATCTGTCAAAAATATTAAACCTTTCTATTAACACGGTTGCAAAAGCTTACTATGAACTGGAAAGGGAAGGATTACTGAAACTTGATGGAAGAAGGGGAAGTACAATTCTAGGTTTAGAAAAAATTGATGAAAATGAAAGAAAAAACTTTTTAGAAAAGATAACTGAAGAGTTTCTTCTAAGAAGTAAAGAGTACTCCTATTCAAAAGATGAAATAATTAAAATGGTAAATATAAAATATGGTGAGATATATTGATGGATCTAAAAATTCCAAAAGATGTGAAAAAATTTTTAAAACCCTTAAAAAATTTTGATTACTATTTCGTGGGTGGTATCGTTAGGGATACTATACTTAAAAGGAGAGATATAAAAGATTTCGATATTCTTGTTTTAGAGGATTTTGATAGAGTGATAAAAATCCTCGGTGGTAATCCAATAATCTTAAATGAGAGATTCAAAACCGCAAGGTATTTCATAAATGGAAAACAGGTTGACATTAATGTTTCAGATTCACTTTATACCGATCTACAAAGAAGGGATTTTACGATAAACAGTATAGCGCTTAATAAAAATAAAAAACTTTTTGATCCGTTAAACGGGTTAAAAGATTTAAAAAAAGGTGTAATAAAAATTACAAACGAAAACTCTTTAAAAGAAGATAGTTTAAGGATTTTGAGAGCATACAGGTTCAAATATTTTTTAAATTTCAAATTTTCTAAAGAGACTAAAAAAAGTATAAAAGAAAATAGGGCACTTTTAAAGGATGTTGCAAAGGAAAGGATATTAAGGGAACTTGAAATCATAGTTGGGTGTGAAAAAGGTTACAGGATATTTAGGGATTTAAAAGATGATGGGATAATTCTTATCCTATTTCCATTTTTGAAAAGTTCAGAAAAATTTTTTCATAAAAAATATAGATCAAATTATCTTTTAAATCATCTTATAAATACAGTTGAGGCGGTAGATAGAATAATAGATCAAAAAGGTATACCACTTTCATGGAAAAAATATTTTATGGATTATAAACTCGATGTATACCTATCAGCTTTTTTCCACGATTTTGAAAAACCTGAATGTTTTAAAAAAATAAAAGGGAAACAGACATTTTTCAACCACGATATTTTAGGTGGAGAAAAGATAAAGGAACTTTTAAAATCTTATTTAAAAATTTCAAACGAATCACAGAGAAGGATTTCAAATATAATAAAAAATCATATGAGACCCCATTTCCTTTTGAACTCAACAAACGTTACACATAAAGGATACTATAAACTGTTAAGGGATAGTGGAAATGATTTTGAAGGAGTTATGCTTGTATCTATGGCTGATAAACTTTCAAGTGAAGGTTTGATAGATAGAAGATATATAAATTTATACAGAAGGGTAATGAAAATAAAAAGAAAGGTGGAGACAAAAAAAATAGAGTTCGTTACAGGTAAAGATATTATTGGGAAGTTTGCACTCAAACCTGGTCCACTTATAGGAAAACTTATAGAAAAAGGTAACCTTTTCGCTATAGAGAACAATATTTCTGAAAAGGAAAAAATTTTAAACTTTCTTGAAGATTACTTAAAGAATCTATGAATTTTCAATAACTCCATCAACGAGTTTTATTACTCTATCACCATACTTTATAAGTTCTTCGTTATGGGTTATTATCAAAAAAGTTTTTCCACTCTCCCTATTTATCCTTTTAAAAATCTGCATAACCATATCAGAGTTTTTTGAATCGAGATTTCCTGTTGGTTCATCAGCAAGAATAACTTCAGGATCATTTATTAGAGCTCTCGCTATAGCAACCCTCTGCTGTTCTCCACCTGAAAGTTCATTTGGTTTATGGAAAACTCTATCTGAGAGTGAAAGAGAATCTAAAAGTTCAAAAGATTTCTTTTTTGATTTAAAAAAATTTTTGGTCAAAAAAAGATGAGGAAGCATAACATTCTCATAAGCAAGAAACTCGTTCAAAAGATAATGTGACTGGAAGATAAAACCAATATTTTCGTTTCTCCATCTCGATTTACTTTTATCATCGAGTGAATGTAACCTTGTTCCTTTAAAGAGAACCTCTCCTTCCGTTGGTGAATCTAGTGTTCCAAGGATATGTAAGAGTGTAGATTTACCTGCACCAGAGGGGCCAAGAATAAAAGTGATTTTTCCCTCTTCTATTTCAAGGTTTATACCTTTTAAGACATCTATCCTTTTATCCTTTATTTGGAAAGATTTTTTCAGGTTAAAAACTTTAAATATACTACTCATATTTTATCGCCTTGACTGGGTCCATTTTTGAGGCTTTGTATGCAGGATACAAAGTTGAAACAATGGAAACAATAGATGTTAAAATCAAAACAAATATTACATCCAAAAATTGGACATCCACTGGAAGTTTATCGAGAAGATAAACCTCTCCAGGTAAATCTATAAACTTGTATTTTGATAAAAGGAAACATAGAAAGAGCCCAACGATAAGGCCTGATATCGTTCCAATAATGTTTATTATCAACCCTTGATAAATATAAACTCTCAAAATATCCCTCTCTGAAAGTCCCAAAGTTTTCAAGATACCTATCTGGGTAGTCTTTTCCATAACTACCATGATAAGTGTTGTTATTATGTTGAACGCTGCAACAATAATTACCAGAAGTAAAAGTAAAAACATTATCTTTTTCTCAAGAGCAAGAGCAGCAAAAAGAGAACCATTCAATTCTATCCAGTTATTCGTTCTATATGGATAACCAAGTTTTTTCTCTATTCTTTTCGCAACCTGTGGTGCTTTATAAATATCTTTAATCCTTATTTCCAGACCTGTCACTTTTCCACTAAGACCAAAAATTTCTGAAGCTTTTCTTAAAGGTATATAAACCAGTTCAGCGTTGTACTGGTACATACCAGCATCGAATATACCTGAAACTGTAAACTCACTTACCTTTGGAATAAGTGAACCAAAAGTTTCAGTTGATCCGAAAGGGGTCGCTATCCTTACAACATCACCGGTATGTACCCTCAACTCCTCAGCAAGATCAACACCTAAAATCAACTCATCATCCTTTTGGGGAAATTTTCCAAATTTTAAATGTTTTTTCATTATACCGTATGTAACACTATCCTCATTTGAAAACCCTCTTATGATAACACCGTTAGTCCAGTTTTCAAACTGTATCAAACCTTTTGAATATATGAAAGGTGTTATACTTACTATATCATCAAACTCTTTTAAACTATCCTTTATACTTTTATAATCGTCTATCGGTTCATTGAAATATTTTAAAATTATAATATGGGAGTTTACATCAACTATCCTTTCCTTCACATCCTTTTGAAAACCGTTCATAACTGAAAGAACGACTATCAATGCTGCAACACCTATAAAAACTCCTCCTATAGAGATAGCAGTAACTATATAACCAAAAAAAGTTTTTCTTGCACCGAAAAGATGCTTAACAGCAATAAAAAAAGAATAGTTCATTTTTCAGGTTTTAAAAGAGGAAACAGAACAACATCCCTAATCGAATCCTGATCTGTTAAAAGCATAACCGTCCTATCTATTCCTATGCCTACACCACCAGTTGGAGGCATACCGTACATCAAAGCATCAACATAATCTTCATCCATGACAAAAGCTTCAACATCACCAAGTTTTCTTTCCTCTATCTGTTTTAGAAATCTTTCCTTCTGATCTAAAGGATCGTTTAACTCCGAAAATGAATTCCCAATCTCCATTCCAAAAACAACAGCTTCAAATCTCTCAACAACTCCTTCCTTCTCTCTATGTTTTCTCGCAAGGGGAGAGATCTCGATTGGATGGTTTATAATAAATGTTGGTTGAACTATTTTTTTCTGAACAAGTTCAGAAAAGAGTTCATCCAGTACCTTTCCGAAAGTTTTTTTACCCTCAATATCAACATCAAATTTTTTTGCAACACTTTTCAATTTCTCTACAGAAACTCCTTTTAAATCTTCACCAACAACATTGCTCAAAGATTCATAAAAATCAACTCTTTTCCAAGGTTTTTCAAAGGAGATCTCCTTCCCTTGATATATTATCTTCTTTTCGGGAACGAGTTTTAAAAACATATCCTCAACAAGTTCCATCATATCATTGTAATCAGCATAAGCTTGATAGAATTCTACCTGTGTGAATTCAGGATTGTGGGTTCTATCAATACCTTCATTTCTGAAATCTTTTGCAAACTCGTAAACTCTGTTGATTCCTCCAACTATAAGCCTTTTTAAATACAACTCATTCGCTATCCTGAGATATAGAGTCATATCATGAGCGTTATGGTGTGTTACAAAAGGTTGTGCAAAAGCACCTCCATAGATAGGTTGAAGTATTGGCGTTTCAACTTCAACAAATCCTTTTGAATTCAAAAAATCCCTGATTCCATTTATTATCTGAGTTCTTTTCAAAAAAACTTTTTTAGATTCATCGTTAACTATGAGATCAAGATACCGCTTTCTGTATCTTATCTCAACATCCTTCAAACCATGAAATTTTTCTGGTAAAGGTTTTAAAGATTTTGAAAGAATTTCAACTTCGCTAACAAACAATGTGAGTTCTCCGCTGTGGGTTTTAAAAAGTTTTCCAGTGACACCTATTATATCACCCAGATCGTAATATTTTATCTCTTCAAATTTTTTCTCTCCTATAACATCCTTTTTTATGTAGAGTTGTATCTTTTCCATCTGATCTTTGATATCCCAGAATATAACCTTTCCATGTTTTCTTTCTGAAACTATTCTACCTGCGATTTTTACTTGAATATCCTTATCGAGAAAGTCATCCTTTTTTTCAATAAGTTCTTTAATCGTATGTGTGAACTCAAAATTGTATTTGTAACATTCAACACCAAGTTTTTTTAGATTCTCCATATTTTCAAGCATCTGTTTTTCAAGAATGTTCATCTCATCCATCTTTACTCCTCTCTTTTGCTTTCATTATTAGATACTCTTTTATAAACCTATCAATATTTCCATCTAGTACATCATCAATATCGCTCGTTTCATACTTTGTTCTAAGATCTTTTACCATTTTATATGGATAGAGAACATAGGATCGTATCTGATTTCCAAACTCAATAGAACTTTTCTTCTCAAGTTTCCCTTGAAATTTCTCTTCCTCCTGTTCTTTATAGTATTGGTAAACTTTTGCTTTCAATATTTTCATAGCATTCATCCTATTCTGGATCTGGGATCTTTCAGTTTGGGATTTTGCGAAAATACCTGTTGGAATATGGGTTATTCTGATAGCTGTAGAAACCTTGTTAACATTTTGACCACCTGGTCCACCAGCTCTGAAAGCCTCAATCTTCAAATCGTTCTCATTCAATTCAAAATCCACATTCTCTTCAATGTCTGGAAGAAGATATACAGCAGCAAAAGATGTGTGCCTTCTCTGGTTGGAATCAAAAGGAGATATTCTCACAAGTCGATGAACACCTATCTCAGACTTCAAATAACCGTAAGCGTAATCACCTTCAATCTCTATGGTGACAGATTTGATTCCTGCCACATCCCCTGCTTCATAATCTATGATTGTGTTCTTAAAACCTTTTCTCTGGAAGAATCTAAGATACATTCTTAAAAGAATATCAGCCCAATCGCAACTCTCCGTTCCACCAGAACCTGGATGGATTGTTAAAATAGCGTTAGAGTTATCAAACTCATCTGTGAAAAGTAATTCTATCTCAAAATCTTCAAGTTGGGTCTTTAGTTCACTAACCATTTTAGTAAGTTCATCAACGGATTGTTCATCTACTATGTCCAAAAACTCATCTATGTAAGATATGTCACTTTCAATCTTTTGGAAAAGTTCCAATCTCTTTTTAACAATTTTAAGTTCCCTGTTTATCTTTGCAGCCTTTTTTTGGTCATTCCAAAAATCTGGAGAGGACATTTTATCTTGAAATAATTTTATATCCTCTTGCCATTTGGCAAGATCTACATGTTTTTTCAGATCCTCAAAAATATTGTGGATACTCTGGATATCATCTTTTAATTTTATATTTAACATAGTTTTTTATTTTAATACTTATATTAAATATTGTCAATATTAGCTCAAAGAAAAATTTAATAAAAAAGATGTAACGATTCTTTTACAATGTAAAAAAAAGATATACTTTTTTTACATTTTATGCTATTTAAGTGATGAATAATAAATGCTTAAATAAGGAACATATTTTGCTTAAAATTATCATAAAAAGGAGGTTTAAATGGAATATGACAAAAAAAGTATCGAAAATGAAAAAGAAGAAAATATTGATAAATTGATTAATGAAGTAGTAGAAAAAACTGAAAAAGAAGAGAAAGAAGTAAAAAAAATCAAACTTTCAAAAAATAGATTTAATTTTTTACGAATTTTTCTTATAATAACAATTCCGATTATTATAATAGAAATAATTATAATATCAAAACTCCCTATTAAAGGTTCTCCAAAAAATGAAATTTTAATAAAAACAAGTGATAAAATATCAAATCCGATAAATGAACTTGTTATGTACAATAATTTTATAAGAAGGTATAAAAAAGAGAAAGGAAAATTCCCAGAAGATTTAAAAAAGATCTCTGATGAATATTCCATTACACAACCAGAATATATAACATACTCAACAGATAAAAAATATGGTTATATCCTCCAATTAAAAAATGATTCTTTAAAAGCTCCAGTTTTTACAGGTAAAGGTATAGAAATAAAAAATAATATATTTAAAAAGGAGGAAAAATGAAAAATAGGGGATACACTCTCATAGAGATAACTGTTGTTATACTTATATTGGGGATTCTATTTTCACTTTCAATACCTACTTTTGTGCGTATTAGAGGTCTTGTTAGGCAGAATTTAATGAAAGATGGTTTAGCAAGAATGTACAAATATGAACAGTTGAATTACCTTGAAAAAGGTAAATATTACCCTGAAGATTATGAAGATTGGGGCTATATGTATATTACACCAGACAACAAATATTATCCTGAGGATATTAAAATTGAAAATATTCTTTTCTCATTTCCAAAAAATACAAGATATTTTTATTATGTTTATTGGTATAAATGGGGAGGGTTTGATATTGTTTCAAATGAAACAAATTCTTATATAGTAATATATGCATGGGCATCTGTCTGGGATGGTAATGATCTTGATGGAGATATGGAATACGATTTTTGGTATGTTGATAATTATCAGGAAGAACCTTGTCCAATAATAAACGATCTGGCTAACGATGGAAGTTGGTGGTATTAATTTAACTTTTTTTAAATGTTTCTATAATAATCTTTTCCACAGTATTTCTGTATTTGCCAAATCTTACATAAAGCCCTCTGAAATTTTCCAATCTGTGTGGTTTTTCGAATGGAGAGAGAAGTATCCCTTTATTATCAACATAATAGGATTTAAAATTTTTAAACTCGTAAGTTTTCGAAGTGAAGAAAAATTTAACTGTTATTTTTTCATTTTCTATTATATATTTTGTTGGAAGAATGTATGGCAAAAAAGTTATCAAAACAGCAATTAAAGATATAAATACACCAACTATTCCAAGGTAAACATATCCAACAAGTATCATCAAAAGAAAAGCGAGAAAAGCTATAAGATTTTTTATTACACTCTCATCTTTTAAAGGGAAACTTACCCATTCAAATCTTTCCATCAAAGACCTCTTTTAAACTTTTTTTTAACTTTCTTTTAACACTCTCAAAAGATTCACTAACAATCTTAGTTTTTCCAACAACAGGCATGAAGTTTGTATCACCAGACCATCTCGGAACTATATGTATATGTAGATGGTCCTCGATGCCTGCACCGGAAACTCTTCCATAGTTTATTCCTATATTGAATCCAGAAGGTCTGTAGGCTTTCTTCAAAATTTTTATCCCAAGTTGAACTCCCTCCATAAGACCAAGTAAACTCTCTTTATCAAGTTCTTCTAACATAACTTTATGTAAGTTTGGAGCAACCATAATATGCCCGTTAGTATAAGGATATTTGTTCAATATGATAATAAATTTTTTATCCTTCAAAATGAGCATCCTTTTATCAGGATAACAAAAAATACATTTTTTACTTTTCTCATCAGCCTTTTCAAGATATTTTATTCTCCAGGGAGCATATATCCTTTCCATCATTCCTCCTTTATTTTACCATAAACTCCATCATATCCAGGTAAAAATTTTACCCTGTTTTCTCTTACTTTCAACAGAAAAGTAACAAAATCTTCATTATAAAATTGAAGGAGAGTTTTCTCATCAGCAAAAGTTTTCATCTCCATCTCTGGAAAAATTTTCAAAAAATCGATAAACTTTATTTTCCTGTCATACCTTTTGTAAATTTTATAATAGTGTTTCATCGGAAGTGTATAGAACACCTTTTTTTCTAAAACCTTATCACTCTTCTTAAACCCCTTTATCCTGTTTGAAACTCCCTCAGTTAACTTTTTACCACATACTGGGCATTCCTCAATATAATTTTCCGTAAAAAAATTACACTTTCTATGACCAGAAAAAAAATACTTACCTTCCTGTGGAAAGAATTCAACTGTTCCAAATATCAGATTCCTTTCAAAAATATTTTTTAGAAATTTTATATCATCCTTCCAACTTTCTAAAATCGTTGCTTCCCTACCAATGTTCTCTGGAGAATGTGAATCAGAAAAGGATACAAAGGTAAAATCTTTTATTTCATCTACAGAGATACACATAAAAGGATCCGAGGAAAGACCTGTTTCAAGTGCTGAAAAATAACTTCGATCAACTGGAATTTTTTCATATCCAGATTTTGAGCCGAAAAGACCGAAATGTGGAGTCCATATATGTGCTGGTATTATAACTATATCTTCTGAAATATCCTTCAAAATTTTAACACTCTCCTTTAAACTTTTTTTAACACTCCCCCTTCCATCTTTATCCAGTTTAGAATAATCTTTCAACTCTTTTCTTAGCCTTTCAACACTTTTAAAATCAGGGAATACAAGAAGAAGGTGTATTTTTTTAGTTCCACTTTCTTTATAATAGAATGAGAGTTCAGTTGTAAGCATTACCTTTGTTTTATCGTAAATGAAAACTCCGTAACCAACCTCTTTTAGTATTTTTTTCGCCTCTTCAAACATTGAAGGATGAAGAATATCTGAACTACCAATAACATCTATCCCCTTTATCTTTGCGAACTCAGCGAAATGTTTTATATCACCATTTTTTGAAGAGGCGAGTGAATATTTTGAGTGTAGATGCAAATCTAAAAAGGTCATTTTCTGCATAGAACTAAGCCTCTTTCAGTATAATCGTTAAACTTTTTTAAATTTGTAAAATCGTAAAAATTTATTTTTTTAAAACCAGCATTTTTTGTTTCTTTTTCTATCTCTTCTGGGAATATAGCTCTTTCACTGAAAATAAAATCCTCAACATTTTTGTTAACAAACTCAATTTTAAGGTTCAAAGAACAAATTTTACTCTTGTAATCGTAATAAGTATCCCAGAAAGATATAAATCCATCCCCATCCCTTATCTGCGAATTTTTTGACATCAACTCAAGTCCAAACTCAGTGTTAAAATCAAAAACGAAAATTCCATCATTTTTTAAAACGTTGTAAACATTCAAAAAAAATTTTTTTATATTCATTTCAGATATATGGTTTACAGTGTCATACATACATACAACAAGATCGTATTCATTTTTGATACTCAAGTTCACAATATCACTGCATACGAAAAAAGATCCCCTCCTGTAATTTTTTTTCTGCGCTTCTTTCAGCATTTCAAAAGAAATATCGACAAGGGTTGTTGAAAATCCATATTCTGAAAGATATCTTGAAAGATTCCCTGTTCCAGCACCAAGGTCCAAAAGTTCTTTTCCTTTAACTTTACATTTTTTGTAAATTTCGTAAATGTTCTCTGCCCAGATTCTGTATGGAACCATTCTCATAAATGAATCATAGAATGGAGCTATCCTATCATAATCAAAAATAATTTTATCCATTTTTTTCGATTCTTTTGAGAATTTCCATTATCTCTGAATAATCGGTCGTTCTATTTATTCTCTCTTTAAATACTTTTATGTTTTTAACTCCTTTGAGATACCAATGGAAATGTTTTCTCATGATGTATATATTTTCCTTCCTCTTTCCATCATCCGTTGCGAGTTTGTAATGTTTTCTCAAAACATCCACCTTCTCTTCTAGACTTGGTTTTTCGTACTTACCATTTTTGATAAGATCTTTGATCTGTTTAAATATCCATGGATTTCCGAGGGAGCCTCTACCTATCATAATACCATCAACTTTAGATTCTTCCCACAAAATTAAAGCATCCTCTGGGGTTTGGAGATCACCATTACCGATAACTGGAATGTTAACATTCTCTTTTATTTTTTTTATGGATTCCCAATCTGCTTTTCCTGAAAACAAGGAAGTTGCAACTCTTCCATGCACTGCGATAAAACTAACACCACAATCTTGAAGAATTTGTGCAATCTTTATCCCTTTATCAATATTGTATCCGAGCCTCATTTTACATGATACTGGTAACCTTGTGGAAGAAACTACAGATATTACAGCATCTTTCAGATTTCTAAAATCTTTCAAGAGTGCAGAGCCATATCCCTGTTTAACAACCTTTTTAACTGAACATCCCAAATTTATATCAAGGAAATCAGGCAAAAGTTCATTCAACTTCATTGTTGCATTTGATAGTATTTCAGGATCCTTTCCAAAAATCTGAATACCGAAAGGTCTTTCCTCCTCAGAAAAATTTGTTAGAAGAAAAGTTTTTTTAGAGTTTCTGTAAAGACCATCAGCTGATATCAATTCACTGTAAGTGATATCAACTCCAAACCATTTACATACTCTTCTGAAATATGTATCTGTAATTCCTGCAAGGGGGGCTAAAAAGATTTTCCCTCTGACATCCATCTATTCAATAATAGAATCAAAATCAATAAATTTTATCGGATTTATTTTCTCGTTACCTATTCTAACTTCATAATGGAGATGAGTTCCAGTTGATCTACCTGTACTTCCCATATAACCAATAAGTTGATGTCTTTTAACTTTATCACCTACCTTGACGTTAAAACTTTTCATGTGAGCATAAACTGTAATGTAACCATAACCATGATCAATTTTCACTGTTTTTCCATATCCTGAGAGATAATTTGCATAGATTACCTCTCCATCAGCGGAAGCATAAATTGGTGGATTTGATTGGTTTGCAATATCTATTCCAGTATGAAATTCGGAACCTTTTGTGAAAGGATCTATCCTATAACCGAATCCACTCATTATCCTTCCTTCAGTTGGAACAACAGATGGAGTGTGTTTTAACAGTTTATAATGTTCATCAAGAGTTTTTTCAATTTTTGTAAAATTACTTTTTTCAAATTCTATAACCTTTTCAAGATGCATCAACTTTTGATCCACATTTGCGATCAACTTTTTTGTTAATGGATCGAATTTCTTAAACCTCTGGTCTTCACTTTGATTACCACCAAGACCTAACTGCCTTATATCATCGGAAAGCGGGTCAAGACTGGCAAGGATCCTTAATTTTTTTTCATACTCTATAAGGTTGTTTACCTTTTTAATATTGTTTTCAAGAAGGTTCAAGTTTTTTGAAATCGAAGAAATATAAAAATCTCTTTTAGAATAAATTTCTATCAAAGATTCCGGATTAAGGTTGTTTAAAAAGGAAAAGGATAGAACAGATGTTGAAAAGAGAAAAAGAGAAACTACCATCAAAAAAAATATTTTCAACTTTCTTGTCTCAAAATTAAATACTATAGGTTTGCCTGAAGAAACATATTCGTTATGTAAAATTATAGAAACTTTTCTTTTCATAAAAATTATTATAAGAAACTTTTTTAACAAGTCAATAAAAAATTTTATTTTTCCTATTGACAAAATGGAGCAAAAAGGTAAAATATGGTAAAAAATGGTAAAAAATGGAGTACCATGGAAACAAAGTTGAGATTCATCGGATTTAAAATAGTAAACATTGAAGAGAATGGTAGAATAATAATTCCATCTGTGTTCAGGGAGAATCTCGCTTCAAAAATATTTTTCGTAATCCCCGGTAGAGAAAAAGTTTTACACGTGTACCCGGAACTATCCTTTTTGAAACTTGAGGAAAAGATTGAAAAGTTGGAATCGGAAGAGGAAAAAAGCATAATAATCAATACGATATTCGCTAATTCAAGAAAAGTTGCTCGGGATTCACTTTGGAGAATTTCAATACCACAACAGTTACTCGATCATGCAAATCTAAAAAATGAAGTTAAAATAGTTGGTGCAAAAGATAAACTCGATTTCTGGAATCCAGATATACATGAAGAATTCAACAGAAAACTCCTTTCCGAAAAGATAGATCTATTTAAAAAGGTAGGTTTATAATGAAACTCTATTTGGAAAAAAAAGCATCATATTCTCTTTTGAAAATTTCAGGCAATATTTACTTGGATGATCTCAAGGAACTCAGGGAAACAATGCAGACACTCGCCAATCAGAATAAACCTCTGATAATAGATTTAAGAAATTTAAAAAACGCACATTACAAAATCGGTTTACTTTTAAGAGGGATAAAGAGATTATTTTTAAAAAGATGTCTACCTTTAAAAATCGTATGCAAAGATCCTTACATACTAACTGTAATTTCGCTCTTTGATTACGATATAGTTTATGACACAACAAAAGACTTAGTTTCAGCAAAAAACATTGTTGAATTGAAAATCTGATTATGCATCAACCCGTAATGGTGGAAAGTGTAATCGAAAACTTGAATATACGGGATGATGGAATCTATGCGGATCTAACAGCAGGTTTCGGTGGACACTCAAAAAAGATTCTTGAAAAATTATCTGAAAGAGGAAAACTTGTAGTTGTTGATAGAGATCCCTTCGCATTTGAGCATCTGAAACAGATTTTTAAAGAAAACAAAAATGTTATTGTCTTAAAAATGAATTTTAAAGATATAGCCTTGGATTTTAAATTCGATGGAATCCTTTTGGATCTGGGTGTTTCATCTTTTCAGTACGATACACCCAAAAGAGGTTTTTCTTACAGATACAATGCTCCACTTGATTTGAGGATGGATACCGATGAAAATAATAGATTCTCTGAAATTTTAAATATGGATATTTCTCAGATTGCATCAATAATAAAGAATTACTCGGATGAATACGATTCTTACAATATCGCTAAAGAGATCTTTCAAAAAATTCAGAAGAATAAGTTAAAAACAACTTTTGATCTAAAGGATGCGATAATAAAAGGTAAAAAAGGAAGGGATATATCGAAAGGGTTAAAAAGAGTTTTTATGGCTTTCAGGATTTTCGTTAACGATGAGTTGAATTCCCTTCAAATACTTTTAAACAGATTACCATTTATAACTAATCGGAAGTGTCGCGTGGTTATAATTACATATCATTCAATTGAAGACAGGCTGGTAAAAAATCATTTTAAAAGTTCTACCGATTTTCTACCTGTCCATAAAAAAGTTATAAAACCGAAGTACGAAGAGATAATATCTAACAAAAGAGCAAAATCTGCCAAGATAAGGGTTTTAGAAAGAGTATGAAAAAATATTTATTAATAATCTCAATCCTTGTTTATCTTTTACTTTTCCCTTTAACAAGGTTTTATCTGATTAAGATTACAATTTCAAATAATTCTTTAAAGAAAGAGTTGGTAGATAATCAAAAGGAAAAAACTGAACTGATATTAAAGATAGATTATCTTACTTCGATAACAAGGTTGGAAAAATTTGCTTTTGAAACTTTGGGGTTAAGATACCCTTCTGGAAAAGATTATGAATGGATATCTAAAAAATAGAAAAGAAAAAGGTATAAACATTCTTTTGAAAAATCTTTTGAGTATTTTTATTACTCTTTTTGTTCTGACTTTAATTTTTAATCTCTTCTATAAACAGATTATACTTTTTTATTATCATTCTATTGACGATATCTACAGAAATAAAAGTTCCATCAGATTATTTGATAAAGCTGAAAGAGGAATTATAAAGGATCGAAATGGTTATGAAATAGCAACAAATATAAATTCATACAACATATATGTTTCAAAAAATCTAATAAAAAGCAAAGAGGATGTTGCAAGTATCCTTTCTGAAAATTGTATCGTTGACTATAATACAGCGATAAAAAAACTGAATTCAAGACTGGAATGGGTTCCAATAAAATTTAACGTTGAAGAGGAACTCGCTTTAAAGTTGAAAAAAAGATATCAGGGTATAATCGTGAAAGAGGAAAAAACAAGATTCTACAACAAACCGGAGATTTTCTCAAACATCGTAGGTTTCGTTGGAATGGATGATGTGGGACTTGAAGGTTTAGAATACAAGTACGATAAGATACTTAAAGGGAAAGATGGTTACATATCTTATCAAAAAAAACCAAACGGAAAAATTTATAAACATCCTTTGAACGATGATAAGCCTGCAAAAAAAGGGAAAGATATTGTTTTAACAATAGATTACAGATTCCAGGAAGCATGTTACAACATAGCGAAAGATTTTTGTGAAGAATATTCTGCTAAAAAAGCTGTTATTATAGTTTTAAAAAGTAAAACCGGTGAACTTTTTGCTGTTGCGGAATATCCTTCCTACAACTCGAACCTCCATGGATTTGGTGATCTCTCTACCTATAAAAACTATGCTGCAACAAACCTCTTTGAACCTGGATCGGTTTTTAAGATAGTTTTAGCTGCAGTTGCTTTTGAATCAAAAATAGACACATCCTTACTTTTAAAAGAAGAAAATGAGGATACGTTAATAATTTCCAGAAGGAGGATAACCGATTCACACAATTTTGGAAGATTGAATTTTAAAGAATCTTTCATCTATTCAAGTAACATAGGTTTCGTTAATCTTGGTAAAAAACTTGGTAAAGAAAAAGTTTACAATATGGTTAGAAGGTTAAATTTTCTTTCAAAAACAGAGGCAGGTTTTCCAGGCGAACAGGTCGGTAACTTGATCAGCATCAACAAATGTAAAGACATTAATTTTGCTAATTTATGTTTCGGACAAGGAATAAGTGTAACAGCTTTACAACTCATTTCAGCATACAACTCTATTGCAAACAATGGTGTATACATAAACCCAAAAATTGTAAAAGAAGCCGGAGGCAAATCCTCGTCAAAAAAAATTAGAAAAAAAGTTCTTGATGAAAAGGTCGCTTTCAAGTTAAAGGAACTGTTAAAAGCGACTGTTGAAAATGGAACTGGAATAAAAGCCAAAGTGGATGGTATTTCGGTTGCAGGTAAAACTGGAACCGCTGAAAAATATATTGAAAATGTAGGTTACAGAAAAGGATATTATATTTCATCCTTCGTGGGATTCTTCCCCGCAGATGATCCAGAATTCACAATTTTAACGCTAATAGATGAACCTAAAAACCGGTACTGGGCTAGTGAAACAACTGCCCCAATGTTCGCAGAGGTTGTTAAAAGGATAATAAACCTTGATGAGTACAGGTTTTTAGTTCAGGAGGATAGGGAGATTATTAAAAATGGAACTAAAAGAGTTGCTAAAAGATCTTGAAGTGAAAATGTTGAATTTAAAAAATGTTGAAGTTGGAGACATTACAGACGATTCAAGAAATGTTGTAAAAGGTTCTATTTTTGTTGCAATAAAAGGTAACAACTATGATGGTAACATTTTTATAAAAGATGCGATTAAGAAAGGTGCTGTAGCTGTTTTAACTGAAGAAAAAGCAACAGAGAAACTTAAAATTCCGGTAATAGTTTCAAAGGATATCCAAAATGATATAAAAATCATTGCGAACAAACTCTACAAAAATCCTTTCAAAAAAATCAAAACTATCGGCGTAACAGGAACCAATGGAAAAACAACAACAACATACCTTATAAAATCAATCCTTGATATAGATTACAGGACTGGATTGGTAGGAACGATAAAAACTATAATAAATAAAAAAGAATACGAATCTGTAAATACTACACCAAACACTTTGACTCTGATAAAACTTTTCAAAAAAATGGTTGATGAAAATGTTGATTATGCTGTTATGGAGGTTTCCAGTCATGGTCTTAAATTAAAAAGGATAAACGGGATAGAGTTTCAGTCAGTTATCTTTACAAATCTTACCCAGGATCATCTTGATTTTCACAAAACTATGGATGATTATAGAGATTCTAAACTTTTGCTTTTTTCTCTCGTTAAGGAGAATGGAAGCAGCATAATCAACCTCGACGATCCGAGTTCAGATTACTTTGTTAAAGCGTCAAAAACTAAGAATATTTTCACTTATGGAATAAAAAATCTAAAAGCAAGATTTCAGATCAAAATAGAAAAACTTACGCTTGATGGCTCTTCATTCTCGATATTAGATAAAGTTGAAAACAAAAATTATCATTTAGAAACAAAACTTATAGGAGAACCGAATATATACAACTGTGCATCAGCATTTCTGACATGTTTTTCCTTAGATATTCCTTTTGAAAAAATTAAAGAAGGTTTGAAAAAAGCACACCCGGTAAAAGGAAGGTATGAAATATACTATGATAAGAGAGGATTTAAAATCATAGTCGACTATGCACATACCCCTGATTCACTTGAAAGACTTATAAAAACAGTGAGAAGATTGACTTTAGGTAAAGTCATTACAGTTTTTGGCTGTGGTGGAAATAGGGATGAAGAGAAAAGACCCATAATGGGAAAAATCGCCTCCCACCTTTCAGACATTGTTATTCTTACTTCGGACAATCCAAGAAATGAGGACCCCAACAGAATAATAGATGAAATAATAAAAGGTATAACAGAAAAAAATTATATTGTAGAAGTTAACCGTAAAAATGCTATAAAACTCGCATTCAATTATGCAAAGGAAAAAGATTCGATAATAATAGCCGGTAAAGGGCATGAGAACTACCAAATAATACAGAATAAAAAATACCACTTCGATGATAGTGAAATTGTAAAAAGTTTTATGAAATAGTTATGGAAAAAATAAATTTTGATTTTATCTTAAAAGCAACAGAAGGTAAAGGTTACAACATAAAAGATCCTCAAAACTTTATAGAAGAGGTTTCAACTGACAGCCGGAATATCTCAAAAAATTCACTCTTCGTTCCCATCAAAGGAGAAAAATTTGATGGGCATGATTTTATAAAGGAGAGTTTCCAAAAAGGTGCAATTCTAACATTGAGTGAAAAGGATTTAAAGGATCTTCCCTATATAAAGGTAAACGATACAACAAAATCTTTGAACCTTTTAGCAAAAGAGTATCTTAAAATGTTCAATCCTTTAAAAATTGGAATAACAGGTTCGAATGGTAAAACAACAACAAAGGATCTGCTTCTTTCAACAATAAAAGATCAAAGTAAGATAGGAACAAGGGGAAATACCAACAACCTTATAGGTGTTCCATTGAACATTTTCAGAGTTGATAGAAAAACTAAATACCTGATACTTGAAATGGGAATGAACTCAATCGGTGAACTATCCATTTTGAGTAGAACCGTTGATCCTGATATAGTCATAATAACTACGATTAACGAATCCCACATAGGAAATTTTGAATCTTTCGATCAGATAATTTCTGCTAAATTCGAAATATTAGAAAATTATAAAAACGATTACCCTGTTGTGATAAATGGAGATAACCCTTATATTTTAAAAAAATTTCCAAACAAAATTAAACACATAACCTTTGGTTTAAAAAATATCAATGATATTTTTCCTGAAAAGTTTGAAATAGAAAAAAGGTTCTCTAAAATCTTCATCGATAAAAAGGAGTACAGAATAAATATTCCGGGAATAGGTGGTATATACTCTTTTTTGGTAGTTTATACTTTAAAAAAGTTTTTTGATAAAATTATAGAGATCGACTTAAAGAAAGGTCTGGAAAATTTTTATCCATCGGAAAACAGAATGAACATTTTTTCTGTAAAGGGTATAACAATAATAGATGATTCTTACAATGCGAATCCAGCATCGATGAAAAATGGAATAGAGGTTCTTTCAAAATTCAATTCAAGAAAAATTGCCGTTCTTTCAGATATGCTTGAACTTGGAAAGGAATCTGAAAATCTTCATAGGAAGATAGGTGAAATATTGAACGATAACAGAATAGATGTTCTTATGACAGTTGGAGAGTACTCGAAATTTATCAATTTAACCTTTAGTGGAGAAAAATACCATTTTGAAAAAAGATCTAAACTTGAGGAATTTTTGAAAAAATATGTTAAAGAGAATGACACCATACTGATCAAAGGTTCACATCTTTTTGAAATGTTTGAAACTGTCAAAATTTTAAAGGAATTTTTACAATGATTTCATCACTTTTATCTTCAATCTTTAAGGATGTAGCTCTATTTAAATATATAACATTCAGAGCAGCAATGTCATCGATAACCTCTATACTGTTTATTTTTATATTTGGGAGAAGTCTCCTTAACGTGTTAAAAAATTTTTCAATTACAGAAAAGATAAGGAATGACGGGCCAAAGCAACATTTTAAAAAAGAGGGAACTCCAACTATGGGAGGAATTATAATCATTCTTTCCATATTTTTAGGCACTATACTTTGGGCTGACCTTTCAAATAGTTTTATCAGATTTATCCTTCCCATAACATTTTTGTTCTTCATTTTAGGTTTTATAGATGATATCTTAAAATTCAAAAGCAAAAAAGGATTGATACCAAAATACAAACTAATATTTCAATTTATAATTTCAATCATAATATTCTATTTCATCACAAAAAATCCAAACTATTCCAACTTCAGATACCTAACGAACATCCTTTTTATAAAAAATATACTATTCGATCTAAGTTTTTTGTTTCTTCCCTTTATTATAATAGTTTTACTCGGGACAACCAATGCTGTGAATTTAACCGATGGATTGGATGGATTGGCAGCAGGTATGCTTGCTATCGTTTTCACACTTTTCACTATAGTGACGTACATAATGGGAAACAAAGTTTTCAGCAACTATTTGAACATACTCTATATAAAAGATATTGGAGAACTCTCAGTCTTCGCTTCGACCTGTGCATCAGCTTCCCTTGGATTCCTATGGTTTAACTCTTATCCTGCGGAAATCTTTATGGGGGATACTGGTTCTATAACCCTTGGTGGGATTCTTGCTACGATAGCGATACTTTCAAAACAAGAAATACTTTTGCTTATAGGTGGCGGAATCTTTGCAGTTGAAGCTCTTTCTTCACTCATACAGATTTACTATTTCCGGTTAACAAAAGGCAAAAGGTTTTTCAAAATGGCTCCACTTCACCACCATTTTGAACTTTCCGGTATGCCGGAACCAAAGATAGTAATAAGATTCTGGATAGTAACTATACTTCTCGTAATAATAGCTTTAAGCACTTTAAAGGTGAGATAATATGAATGAATTCGAGAACAAAAAAATCGGAATAGTTGGGTTTGGAAGAAGTGGACAGAATGTTGCAAAAATTTTAAAGGCTCGAGGAGCAAAGGTTTTCATTAGCGAAAATAAAAGTATGAATAAGGAACAGTTAAAAATTATAGCGGATTATAAACTCGATTTCGAAATAGGTCACTCTGATCAACTTTTATCTAACGAAATAATAGTTATAAGCCCGGGTGTTGACAACAAGATCGATATAATAAAAAAAGCAAAATTGTTAAAAATACCTTTATTTTCAGAAATCGAAATCGCTTCAAGATTTTTAAAAAATAAAATTATTGCAATAACTGGAACCAATGGAAAATCTACAACTGCCTTTTTAACTTACCAACTTTTAAAAATGAACGGGAAAAAAGCGTATTTAGGAGGAAATATAAGTCCAGGTAAATCTTTGAGTGAAATCGTTATCGAGAACCCTCCAAAGGACGCAATAATAACTGTTGAAATATCTTCCTTTCAATTGGAAAATATTTCAAAATTTTCACCCAATATTGGGATTATAACTTCCATTTCAGACGATCATCTTGATAGGTATAACTCGTTTCAAGAATATTTAAATACAAAACTAAAACTCCTTAAAAGTATAAAAAAAGATGGTTTTAAAATTTTAAACTATGATAACCAGTTTTTAAAAAATCAAGTAGAACCTAATACATTCTTTGTATCAATAAAAGAAGAGATTGAAAATGGTGGATATTTGAAGGGTGATAAGATTTTTTTAAAAATTTTTGGCAAAGAGTTAGTTTACGATACGCAATATTTTAAACTTATCGGAGTCCATAACAGGCAAAATCTCATTTTCGCTCTCATATCGACTTTTTTAATATCTGACAAAGAACTAAAAATAAAACCCACGGATCTATCACAACTAAAAGGCATGGAACACAGATTGGAGTTCGTTGGTGAGGTAAAAAATAAAAAGATATACAACAATTCCATGTGCACGAATCCCGAAGCATTCAGAGTTTCTCTTAAATCTTTAGGTAAAGAACAGATTGTAATACTCGGCGGAAGAAATAAAAATTTCGATTTCGAATCTATAGTAGGTACAATAAAAGAGTGTGCTCTTTCAGTTATTCTTATAGGTGAAGTGAAAGATTTACTCAAGGAAAAACTCATACAAGAAGGATACAGTAAATTTTACTTAGCGAATTCACTTGAGGAGGCTGTAAAAATTTCACTCGAGATTCCTGAAGGGAAAGTGG
Organism: candidate division TA06 bacterium 32_111; assembly: GCA_001508335.1. Classification (GTDB taxonomy): domain Bacteria; phylum Hydrothermota; class 32-111; order 32-111; family 32-111; genus 32-111. The sequence continues at coordinate 216,228 of LGFX01000004.1, read as the reverse complement.
TAAATTTTTCACCCGGTTTCAGTTCCTTCGATATGTTTAAGAATTTTATAGAGAGAGGTAACAAATTTAAAGAGATAGTAAAAAAATATGAAAGATCTGTATAAAATCTATTCGATAGTTGTGATTCTTCTCATTTTTGGACTCGTTATGCTAACATCCGCAACGACTTTTCTTAGTTATCAGAATAAATATTTTAAAAATAATCCTTACTATTTCCTAACCAAACAGTTAATCTGGATCTTTTTGGGAATAATTGTTGGGATAATCTTTAGTAATATAGATTTAAGAAAAATAAAAGAGGATAAATATCTTTTCCTTATGATACTATCAATAATTCTTTTGATCGCTGTTTTATTTACAAAGCCAGTGAATGGAGCCAGAAGATGGTTTAGGCTGTTTGGGATCTCCTTTCAACCTTCAGAGTTGGCAGAGGTATCGATGATACTATATCTGTCAAAAAAGTTCTCAAATATTAAAGATCAAAAGGATATAATAGTTCCAATATTTTTATCCTTTATCGTAATCGGTCTTATCGTTTTAGAACCCAACATATCTTACGCTTTAACCTTAATGATTATCTTAACTGTAATAATGATATACAGTGCAGTTCCAGCAGGTTATATAATTTCTATATTGATTCTGGGAGGTATACTTTCCCCTGTTATCATTACCAAATATCCTCATGCTCTTATTAGGATAAAAATGTTTTTTAACAACGCTCCAAATAACTCACAGATATCCAACTCCGTCCTGGCTATAGCTAATGGAGGACTATTGGGTAGAGGTCTTGGGGCAGGTCAGATGAAACTGCTTTTTATCCCTGAGATACAGAGTGATTTTATATTTGCTACAATCGCTGAGGAAACAGGTTTTTTGGGTAGTGTTACAATAATATTAATCTATGTTATTCTTTTTAAATTAGGAAAAGATATTTCAAAGAAAAATCTTTATGTTAACAGATTTTTCTATATACTCGCTTTTTCGATATCTTTTACATTGTTCATAAAGGCAATGCTTCATATATCAATATGTTTACAGATGTTTCCATCAACTGGAGTAACTCTTCCTTTCATTTCCTACGGAGGCACATCTATGTTGATGAATCTAACTATGCTTGGAATTCTTGCAAATATAGAGAGGTACAATGAATTTTAAAAAAGATAGAATGAATCTTATAATCTGTGCAGGCGGAACTGGGGGACATATAATACCTGCTGTTACTCTTGGAAAGAATTTAACCGAATATAATGTATCCTATATATGTGGTAACAGGGAGATAGAAAAAAAGATCTACTACACTTACGGAATAAAACCTATCGTTCTTGATATAAAATCTTTTGAACCATTGCGATTCATCCTAAAATTCCCTTCTCTCCTTTTATATTCCTTTAAAATTTTATTCAAAATAAAACCAAAAACTCTTATTCTCGCTGGTAACTACATATCCTTCCCCGTTGGAATAGCATCCATAATTCTTGGAAAAAAGTTACTACTTTTAGAACAGGATGCTGTTATAGGTAAAACGAATAGAATACTCTCAAGGTACGCATTCAAAATTTTTTCCGGTTTTCCTTTACCATTTAAATATGTTGATAACAGAAAAATAGTTCATACTGGACATATACTAAGAGAAAATATCTTTGAATTTAAGGAGGATGATAAGGTAAAGTTAGATAAAAGTAAAAAGACTATACTTATTTTTGGAGGGAGTCAGGGAGCAAAAAATGTTGCTCAAAAAATCATAGATTTTCTCTATCCGGTAAAAGGAAAGTTCAATATAATTCTTGTAGCTGGAAACCATTATGAAGATTTTAAAGATTATGATGGAATCAATATTCTACCTTTCTATGAGAATATGGGTTTTTTGTACTCAGTTTCAGATATAGTTATTTCAAGAAGCGGGGCTATATCTGTTGCTGAAATAAAAAGTTTAAATAAAAAAGCGATATTTATACCTTTTGAAAGTGCTGCAAACAGCGAACAGATAAAGAACTTAAAAAGGATAGGTCTTAAAAAAGATAGATCTGTTGTGATTCGGGAAGGAGAGTTAACGAAGGAAAAAGTTGTTCTTACAATAGAAAAACTTCTTGCAAAAGAAAATGGAAAGGAAAAAACTGAGTACGATTTAAAAAAACAGATAGGGATAATTAAACGGTATGTTTAAAAATATAGAAAACATTCATTTTGTTGGCATAGGTGGAATAGGAATGAGTGGCATAGCTGAGGTTCTTGCTGGAATGGGATACAAGATCACAGGTTCGGATATCAAAGACTCCCCTATCATTCAGCATCTTAGAGAAAAAGGGATTATAGTTTATATAGGACACAGATGGGAAAATGTTGTTAACGCTGATGTTGTAGTCTATTCATCAGCAGTTAAAATGGACAATATTGAATTGGTTTATGCTTTAAAGGAAAAAATACCTGTGATCCAGAGGGCTGAGATGCTTGCTGAACTAATGAGGATGAAGTTTTCAATAGGTGTTGCAGGTACCCATGGGAAAACAACAACAACATCTTTGATCGCATCAATTTTTAAAAAAGCAAAACTCGATCCAACTTTGATAATAGGAGGACAGGTAAAAATATTTTCCGATTCGAACGCTACCTTAGGAAAAGGCGATTACCTTATTGCTGAGGCTGATGAGAGTGATAAGTCATTTTTAAAACTTTTCCCATCCATAGCAGTTATTACTAATATAGACGAAGATCATCTTGACAATTATCAAGATTTAAACGAGATAAAAGAACATTTTGTAAAATTCGCTAACTCTGTCCCCTTCTACGGCTGTGTAGTTATATGCTTGGATGATCTTAACAATAATGAAATAATTCCAAAAATAGAAAAGAAGATTCTAACTTACGGTTTTTTAAGAAAGGCTGATGTAAAGGCTATAAATGTGAATCTTGGAGTTGTTAACTCTTCCTATACTCTCGTTTTCAAGAACATGCCTATCGGAGAGATACTCCTGAATATTCCGGGTAAACATAATGTCCTTAACTCTCTTGCAGCGGTTTCTGTTGCGATAGAGATGGGTATTCCATATAAAACCATTTTTGAAGGGATAAAGGATTTTACAGGTGTAAAAAGAAGATTTGAGATAATCTATAAGAATGAGATAAGTGACATATACATTATTGATGATTACGCTCATCATCCAAACGAAATCTTTACCGTAATAGGTTCAGCTAAAAATATGGGAGATTACAAAATAGTCACTATTTTTCAGCCACACCTTTTTTCAAGAACGATAAAACTTTTAAATCAATTTGCTGATATCCTTTCAAAATCGGACATCACCGTAATAACAGATATATATCCTGCAAGAGAATTACCTGTAAAGGGAGTGTCAGGAAAGAATCTTTACGATGAGATTAAAAAAATAAAAAATGAAGATGTTTATTATGTTGAGGATAAAAAAGATTTAAAAGATTTTCTAAAAAGATTCATCAAAAAAAAGACCATATTTCTTTTCATCGGTGCAGGAGATATAAACATCTATTCAAAAGAGTTCGTTGAGGAAATAAAGAATGAAAATATATAACGATTTTGATTTTTCAAAAATATCTTACATACGTATCGGACACGTAGGCAAACTTTTCGTTATTGAGAATATCGACGATCTTTTACAAGTAAATGATCTGAAGGGGAAAAAAGTTCTCGGTAACTGTTCAAAAATACTTTTCTCAAAAAAGAATTACAGAAAAAATTTTTATAAACTTTCTGGAGAGTTTCTGAAAATAGAAAAATTGAATAATGAAACTGTTTTGGTTGGAGCGGGAGTAAAATTTTCAACACTTATGAATTTTATGATAAAGGAAAATTTTACAGGTTTTGAAGAACTGGTAGGAATCCCCGGAACTGTAGGTGGGATGATTAAAATGAACGCTGGCGCATTTGGAAAAAATATTTCCAATAACCTTATAACTTTGGAAACTCTCGATGGGAAAAAGGATAAAAGTGAAATTTGTTTTTCATACAGGAACACAGACATTGAGAGTGTTATAACCTTTGCAAAGTTCAGTTTTGAAAAAAGTACAAAATCGAAAATAATGAAAAAAATCGAAAAATTTATAAAACTAAGAAAAAGAAACCAGCCATACAAAGCAAAAACTTTGGGTTCGACTTTTAAAAACCCATCACCTGACCAACCTGCATGGAAACTTATAGACAATGTCGGTCTCAGAGGTTTCTGCGTAAACGACATTTGCGTTTCAACAAAACATTCAAATTTCATAATAAACAGAGGTAAGGGCAATGGAAAGGACTTTTTGGAATTGGTCTCTATGATAAAAAAAAAGGTTTACGATGAAAAAAAAATAAAACTGGAGCTTGAAGTTGAAATACTATAACGGAAGATACGATCTACTTTTAAGAGAAAAAGAAAAGAAAAAGGGGAAAAAGAAGGTAAAACAGTTTGTTTTAAAAATTTTTAAACTTTTGATAATCCTTTCAATAGCAGGTTTTATAATTTTTTTCATTTCAAATAAATTAATAAATATGAAAATTTTTGAAATAAAAAATGTTGAAATAAAAGTTTTAAATGAAAAAATAGAACTTGATAATAAAATATTTAAGGGTTTTATCGGCGAAAATATTTTCAAAGTGAAAACTGAAAGGATAAGGGACCTTTTGGAGAAAAATTACGATGATTTCAAAATAAAAGATATTAAAAAAAGTTTTCCCTCAAAATTGGAAGTTATGGTTTACAGAAAAGTTCCAGTACTTCTTATAGATGATAACCTAGTAATTTTTCAAGATATGGAGATTGGAAGGAATGGTAAATATTCTCCAGCAAATTATGTTTCCTGTGAAACTAAGACAAAAAATGTTAAATCCATCTATGATATATCCGGTCTTCCAACAATTTTCAAAGATATAGTGAGAGAGAAAGAGAATATTAAAAAGATATTTTTTGATTATGATGTGATTAAAATTCATACAAAGAAAAACAAAATTGTTGTTTTAGCAAAAGGTGAAAGGATACCAAAATTAGATGATTTTGAGGAAATGGATTATAGGATTTTTGATCTGAGATTCAAAAATGGAATATATGTAAAAAAATAAATAAAAGTGAGGTAAATATGGTAATAACAGTACTGGATATTGGAACTTCAACCATTAAAACTCTCATCGCTTCTTTAGAAGAGGAAAACACAATTAATCTCAGGGGAGTTGGAGAATCATCAAAACATAAGATGTTTAAATCAAAAATAACTGATGTCGAATCTACCGTTGCAGCGATAAAAGATTCAATGTTGAAAGCCGAAGTCATGGCTGGAATAAGACCTGACAACCTTTTTGCTTCTATAGGAGGAGTTGAAACTAAAGGTATAACAGGGAAAGGAACTATTGCTTTACCTAAACAGAATTCCATAATAACTGAAAATGATGTTTTAAGAGCTATAAATCAGAGTAAGGTAATGTCTATTGGTGATAATCCTATATTACATGTTATAGAAAGGAATTTTACGGTTGATACACAGGAGAATATAAAAAATCCGGTTGGACTTATAGGTTCAAAACTACTTTGTGAGACAATGGTTATTACAATTCCCTCGCTTATAATTCAGAATTACAGTAATGTTATCGAGAGAGCAGGATATAGGGTTGAGGATTATGTATCACAACATATTGCAGCATCATACTCTATTCTTTCCGAAGAAGAAAAGGAACTGGGTGTGGCTTTAATAGACATTGGAGGAGGGACAACTAAAATTACAGTTTTTACAGATTCTGTTATAAGGGAGATAGATACTATAGAGATCGGTGGTGCAAATATTACAAAGGATATTTCAATCGGTTTGAGATTGACAAATAACGACTCGGAAAACTTAAAAAAGAAATATGGAAGTTGCATAAAGGACAATTTAAATGCAGATGAAAAGTTCAAGGTAAAAGGCTTGACCGATAACGAAGAAAGAGAGATAAGTACCGTTGAACTTTATGAAATCATTGCACCAAGAGTTGACGAACTTATCGAGTTCATTCAACAATCTCTCGCTTCCTCACAACTTTTTGATAAGTTGAATGCTGGAATAGTTTTAACTGGAGGAACCGCAAATCTGAAAGGTATTAAGGATAGGTTTGAAAGGAAAATGAACATTCCTACAAAAATAGGTTATCCAAAATTAAATGTAGGTATGTCAGAACAGATAAAGGATCCATCTTTTTCAGTAGCATGTGGAATACTTGAATATGTTACACCTAAATTTTTAAATAAAAATTACAGTAGAAAAAAGAAAATGGACATTTCAGGTTTTTTTTCAAAAACGTTTGAAACAATAAAAGATCTTTTTAAATTATAAAAAGGGGGAGAAAAATGTTTATGCCAGTTAACGATCAGATCCAACCAGCCAAAATAAAAGTGCTGGGAATAGGTGGAGCAGGTGGAAACGCTGTAAACAGAATGATAAATTACAAGTTTACAGGAGTTGACTTTATTTCAATTAACACAGACCTTCAGATTCTTAGTCTTTCAAAAGCACCAACGAAAATTCAGATAGGTAGGTCAATAGCGAAAGGACTTGGTGGTGGTGGAGATCCAGAGATAGGTAAAAAGGCAGCCGAGGAGAACAAGGATGAGATAAAAAAAGCCCTTGAAGGTAGTGATCTTGTTTTCATTACGGCTGGAATGGGAGGAGCAACTGGAACAGGTGCCAGCCCTGTTGTAGCAGAAATTTCAAAAGAACTTGGTATTTTAACGATCGCTATCGTTACAAGGCCCTTCCTATTCGAAGGCAAAAAGAGAAATGAAGCAGCCAACATAGGTATAAAAAAATTGAAAGAGATAGTTGACACCATGATAGTGGTTCCAAACGAAAAACTAAAGATGATATGTGACAGATCAACACCTTTAAACATGTTGTTCGAAAGCGCAGACAACGTTCTGTATCAGGCAACAAAAGGTATCTCAGATGTCATTACAAGGCCTGGATACATAAACAGGGATTTTGCTGATGTAAGGAGTATTATGTCTCACAGAGGTGATGCAATAATCGGTGTTGGAAGTGCAAAAGGAGATGATAAGGGAGCAAGTGCGGCTCAGATCGCTCTTGATTGCCCAATACTGGAAGATGCATCCATAGACAAAGCATCTGCAATTTTACTTTCTATAACTGGTCCAGAAAGACTTGCATGGGGAGATGTTGAAGATGCTATAGAAATAATTAAGAAAAGAACAAATAACAACGATATCAATCTAACATGGGGAGTCATTTATGATAACAATATTGAGGATGAGGTTAGAATTACAATAGTTGCTACAGGAATAAACAGTAATATCGAAAAGAAACCAGAAAAGGCTGAAGCTCTGGAACTTTTCTCAGAAAATAAAGATGTTAAAGAAAGTTTTGAAGATAAATTTACAGTGAAGAGAAACTATTCGAAAGAAGAGGATATTGAAAAACCAGCATTTTTAAGAAGAGCAAGTGATTAATAATTTCACCTCCCCCACGGTGGGAAGTTTAAATCTTCCCACCTAAAATATCCAAAAAATCCTTTTTTATTTTTTCAGATGAAAAATTTTTCTCCACAACCTTTTTACAGTTTGAAGATATTCTTTCAAGATTAAAATTTTTTTTAAATTCTACAAACCTATGTAAAATAATATCTCTATCATAACTTTCTATAACCAAACCTGAGTATCCATTAAAAACATAATCATCCATTCCGTTACCCTTTAAAATTATAGGTATAACTCCATAGGACATACTTTCAGCTACCACCCTCGAAAAAGTTTCTGTCTTCCTATTAAAAAATAATAAGAATGAACTCTCCTGCAGCACGGTGTCTATTTCATCATAACTTTTAAAACAAAGATCGAAAGAAAGAATTCTCTCTTTGCACTCCTTTCCAAAAAAACTATCCCCTTTTTTAACGATTATAAGTTTTGTATCTTTAAAAAGAGAATTTATTTTTTCAAAAACTTCAAAAACCCTGTCATATCCCTTTTCATATGTGGGGACACCATAATAAAGAAATGTTTTAAAATCTTTTTTGCACTCACTTCCTCTATCAACTATGTTGTACAAAACTTTCGATCTTCTCATTCCATACTTTTTCCTTAAAAAATTTGAATTGAAGATTACATCATCAGAAAACTTATAGAGAAATCTTTTTAAAACTTTTACGAAAAGATTTTCATACATATCCCTTTCAATAATTATCCATTTAAAATCTTTTTTAAATATTTTTAAAAATAAAACGAACACATGTGATTTGAAAGTGTTTGAAATCAAAATTTGGGAATCAACTCTAACATTTTTTAAATTTTTTATAATCTCTGCTAAAAACAAAAAAATATTAACTAAACTCTTTGTAAGTAAAAGCGATTTTTTATTGAAGGATAAACTCACTACATTTATATCTTTATTCAAATCCCAAATTTTCTTGTCGGAAACGAGAAAATCTATTATAAAACTTTCATTTAAAGTGTTAGCGAGTTTCTCTATAGAAATTTCAGCACCACCTTTATAGGGAGATAGGTCAACAAAAGTAACCTTTTTCATAATTTTTCCCTTATTTTATCCACTATAATATTAGAAGAATCTTTTCCAAAATATTTTATAAAAAATTTTAATCTGTGCTTAACCTCTTCCATGTTAAAAGTCTTATCTTTTAAAACTTTATAGGACATTTCAAACTCACTCTCATCTGTAACAATATCAACCATTCCACTTCTGGTCAAACCTAAGAAATCTCCCCTTTTCAAAAAATCTATCATGATAACAGGTTTGCATAAAAGAATTGCTTCAAGAAGAGCTGTTGAATAGAATCCGGTTATAATTTTGGAGTTTGCAATTACTTTCTTTATTTTACCCTTTTCCCATTTTATCAACTTTTTTTTGGAGAAGATCCTCTTAAGAAATGAATAATTGTGTTCGTTTCTTAAATACACCATATAATTAACATTTAAATTTTTAAGAATATCGAATACTCTTTTATAAACATATTCGAACTCTTCCTCAAAGCCTATAAACTGCTGATCTATGATAAGGATATCGATATCATTAACTCCATCATTTTTTTCAATTTCGTAATTAGGATTACCGCCTATTATTAGCCTATCCTCTGGTATGAAATTTTTTAGATATGAGTAAGAATGCTCCCCCCAGCAGATAAAAAAGTCAGCGTTAAGAGGAGTAAAAGATTCTTTCATCATTGGTAAAGGAATAGTTTCATCGAATGGAGTTATTCCATGCTGAAAGACAAAAGATTTTACTCTTTTTTTTCTAAAATACTCTATCAGAACTCTTTTAAACTTTGTCCTATCCTCATCAACCAAAATGAAGGATGGTAAGTTTTTTGAAAATAATTTTTCAATTAAAAATTCAAACCTTACTAGATCAGGATAGTTATCGAATATAATCTCCCGGTAAATTTTTTCAATCTCATCTTTAAAAGTTATTCTTTTAGCATCCAAATAAAAAGGCATTCTACCAACCCTGGAATATATAAAATTTTTTCCATTAAAAAAACCACAAGGCTTATCGGTTAATTTAACGGAAACGTTTTCTATATTTTTTTCCGTTAGATGATCAACTATCCCAGATGGAATATTACCAAAAGTTAGAAAGAATTTTTGGGGAGGATTTTTAAGTTTCAAATTTATAGAAAGAAAATTTTTCTTTTTCTTCCTGTATTTGAACCTTTTAGAAAAACTATCATAAGTTACCCATAAGAAGGAGTACCACAAATTTTTAAACTGTGGGTTCAGTTTTAAAAAACTGTCCACTTTATTCAGGGTAAACTTGTAATTTTTTATCTGTGATTCCTTTATTTTGTTAATATCCATAATAATTCTCTATTATTATTTTTATCAGAAGAGGTAATACCAAATGAAAATTATACAGATTTGAAAACATAAACAGTAGAATATAAAGCATTGCAAAAAGATTCTTTCTTTTAAAGAGTATAAAAGTCGATAGAAGAAAATACATTAAAAATACTATTCCACCAGAGAATAAAAGATTGAAAAAGGTAGTTTCATACTTATTCTTATCAAGATTTTTATCAAGAACCTTACTCGAAAGATACAAGCCTTGACCAAAAGGTTTTTCTTTTAATTTTTTAAGATCATTTTTTATTTTAAATATTCTATTTTTAAGAGAATATGTTTCAAAATTTTTTGTGAAAGGTTCAATGTTATGTTTTAGAATTGTTATGAATCTGCTATCACTTTTATAGATTGTTGTATCTATCTTGATAAAAAGAGTTGAGAAGATTACAAATATTAAAAATAGTAAAAAAAGTAGGATAGAGATTTTATGCTTCTTCTTATATAAAAGGAATAGGAAAAAAACTAAAATTGAAACCGCTAAAGATGTTCTGAAAGAAAAAATAAGTATAAGAATAAACGATATTATAGAATAAAGGATAGATGTTTTAGTTTTCTTAACTAAAAACATTAAAAAGGTTAGAACGAGAAAAAATGAAAACTCCTCAACCGATGAGAAAGTTGAAAATGGTCTATTGTAGCCACCAAGTTTTAAAGATGTATAATTATAAAAAGAAACATTTTTAATATAGAAAGAATCAAAGAAAAAATAAATACCAAAATATTGTAATAAAGCGAAGATTACGATTATAGGAAACAGAACTGTTAATATTTTATCTATTCTATTATTAAAATTTTTAAAATTCAAAAGTAAAAAAAGAGGTAAAAAATAGTAGTTTAAGAGAACAAAAGAATCTAATAAATTTAATTTGAAAGGTAAAAGAATCATATAAAAGATTACTAAAGTGTGAATCAAATAAAAACTTTTTAAATCCTTAGGTAGTTCTTTTAAAGAAAGGTATACCTCTTTAAAAAAATATAATACATAAATAAATGGAACAATAAAAAAAAGGTTATATGGATAACCTGATGTAAGATAAAAAAATATCCTTGAAAAAAAACCATAAAAAAATAGAAATATCAAAAAAAATATATTATCTTTAAATTTTTCTTTCATAAAAATAAGTAAAAATGTTACAGTTAAAGGTATAATAAAAGAAATATTCTTTTCCCTAATAGAAATAAAAACAAAAAAGAGTATGGAAAGAGAAGATGTTGCAATTTTTATAAGTGTTGAAAGGTTAACCTTTTTCATATTTTAATTTTATCATCTTTTTTAAAAATAAAAATATTGTTATATAAACTTTTAAACATTTTGCTATGGTTTTTCCATAATGTTTGTTCAAAAAGTGATCCATCGAACGATAGGAATATTTTGAAGAATCATTTGAAGCAGAAATATTATGTTCATGAAAAGCCTTTAATTCTTTATCGTAGAATATTTTATAACCTTTCTTTTTAATCCTTATAAAGAGATCGGTCTCCTCGTAAGTTAGGAAAAACTCGGTATCAAATTTTCCTATCCTTTCAAAGGTATTTTTATTTACAAGCATTAAAGATCCATTTACTCCAAAAACCTCCTTAGAACTTTTGTAAAAATGCATTCCTTCCCAGACACCTAAATACCCCCTACATTTTCTATCAAATATAGAGAACATAAATGGAAGAAATGAGAAATGGTAAAGTATAACGAAGGGATTGTAAAAAGTTTTCTGTATGCCTTTTCTGAAACTATTATTCGAAAATATGTTGAAGCCAATGATTGCATAGTTTTCCTTTCTGTAAACTTCCATCTTTTTTTCTATTTTTCTAAAAAAATCCTTTTCAAATATAACATCATCGTTTGAAACAAGAAAATAATCCTCCTTTACCAGATTCTCTGCAATATTTATAGATTTACCATATCCATAATTATTTTCATTTTTAATGTAAACCTTTTCCAACCCTTCCGGGATAACATCTTTGTTATCTCCGTTATCTAAAAGATAGAGTTTAACCTTCGCATCTCTTAAAACTTTAAAATTTTTTTCAAAAAAGCGTTTAACATTTTTTTTTTCAAAAAGAACAACGATAAGTTCCAAACTTACTCCTCTTTCATCAGTAAGGTTAACTTTTTAACTGAGAAAATCAAAATGGCTGAAAAAAATAAAATTAAACCAAAAGATAAGTACAGATTAATCTTTTCAAAAATGATGATGATAAAAGTGTAAAGAAAAATCATGATAAAAGATAAAAAGTTCAAACTCATATTTAAAAAAACTTTTAAAAACATAACCCAGATAAAAAAGTATAAAGTTTTTAAAATTAAAAAGTAATAAGAGAATTCAACGATGTCGACATCTCTCTTAATTAAATAGAAAAGTAAAACACCTAAAAAAACTATGAAAGAGCCAGCGATTTGAATGTAGTTGTAATATTTCAGTTTTTCCAAAGATAAAAGTTTGTTGAACATTAGGTAAAAGAATATATCGTAAAAGATTGTGATGGAAAGTATTAAAAAGATTTTAACCGATCCGATGTAATTCTGTAAAATGCTCCCTGTTATGATTTTTAAGAAGAGGTAAGATAAGATTATCAAAAAAAAGGTTATGGTAGAGATCACAATAAAAAAAATATTTATTTTTTTTTGCGAGTACACTTCTATATTTTTTACAAAATCAGGCAAAAAGAATTGAATTATAGAAACTGGTAACATCTGAACGAATGAAAGGAAAAAGACAGCGGTTGAATATATAGCAAAAGTTTCCTTCATAAGTATAAAACTCAAAAACAATCTCTCGAAATTGGAAATAATCTGATTCAGAAATCCAACAAAATAAATGTTGAATCCTTTTTTAATAAAAAATGTAAAATTTTCAATATTAAAATTGGAAAATCTTATTCCCTTTATAAGGAATATTCCAAAAAAAAAGGAAAAAATGGAATAAAAAAGATAACTAAAATATGCTCCCTTTAAACCAAAAAGGGATGCTAAAAATATGGTTGAAAGTAAAAGTACTGTTTGGGAGAGGATAAGGTTAACAGAATATTTTGAAAAATCACCGACCGATCTCAAATAGTATGAAGGAATTTCTTTTGAGGAGTAAAATAAAAGAACCAAAAAAATGAAAAGGAAAATTTCTTTTTTGTAAATCAGAAAAAATGATAAAAAGAGAAAAGAAACTATTATAAAAATAATTGTATTTATTGTAAAAATCTGATTTTTAAAAATTTTTCTCTCATCAGGTGAAGATTTTGGAAGCAGAATAAAAAATGAGTTCGTTAAACCCAAATTGAAGAGCAAAAGATAATTCAAAATAATTTTGAATTGACTGAATTCTCCCATTTGAGAAAGGCTCAGGATTTTGACGAGAAAAAAACCTTGAACAAATGAAAGGAAAATGTTTATATAGTTTGAAAATGTGTAAAAAGTGATAGTTTTAAGAACCATTAGAGAAGTTCAGCCCCACATTTTTCACAGTTGAATAGATCCGATCTGTTAACATGTCCACATTTGGGACAAACAAGCCCTTCTATAGTTTCAACTTTTTCCTCTTCAATGTTTGCATCGAAATCTTTTTCGAAAACAATATCATTCTCTTTTTCCGGTTTGTTTTTGTTGTTCATTTCGAGAGGATTATCTTTCACCATCTTTTCCTCTTTGGGAAGATCTTTGCCAAGATCAAAATTTTCCTCTTTTATTATGTCTGGTGAAATTATATTATCTATAGCAGATTCGATCCCTTCAGAAATATTCTTATCGAGTTCTTCAGGACTAACATCTTCAGTAGATGTTTCCAAAACTGGAGGAAAGGACTCATCACCTTTACTTTCAGGATAAACGAGATTATCTTCGTATATTATTTTTTCTTTAAATTCATCTGTTGAGGGTTGGGAAGTATTATTCTCTTCAGGCACTTCAGGTAAAATTTCGGAAAACTCAAGTTCCTTTTCCTGAAGTTTTTTTAACTCTTCTGATAATTCATTTTTCTTTCTTTCAAGTTCATTTTTTTTGTCTTCAAAATCGTTGCTAACGATTTCCCCTAACATACTCCTAACTTTCAACTCTTCAATTTCCAAATCCAAATTATCCATTTCCTGTTTTAATTTTTCTTTGTTTTTCTTTATATTCTCTATTTCGCTCTTGATAAAATCTGAATCTTTTTTTATTTGTTCAAATATATTTTTCAATTTTTCTTCATACTCTTTTTTTATCTTTTCATATATAACTATTTTTATCTGACCTTTCATCTCCTCAAGTTTTTTCATTCTACTTTGAATCTCTTCCTTTTCAGCCATTAAACTTTTTAAATCCATTCTTCCCCCTTTATAATTTTTATAAGTGTTTCCTCTACCAATATCGTTCCATATCTTTGGTTAAACCTTCTAAGATCTCTTAAAAGATTATACACCATTTCAAAACTTTGTTTCAATACTTTTTCATTCCAATTTTTAAATCTACTTTTATCGTTCTTTTTCGCTTCAGAGAACTGTTTTAAAAGCATCATAACAAGCCCATCATTTGTTAAAAGTTTCCATTCAAGACATTTTCTATAAGAGAGTATAGTATTTTTAAGTTTTTTATCTGATAAACTGTTAAGAAAATCAAAAATATAAGAGTCGTAAAATTCAACTTTCTCGTGAAGATTTTCGACATAATCTAAAGTTATCATATCTCCATTCATGTAGGCAGAATTTATGATATTAAAAACAGAGTATATGTTGCCATCGGTAAAATCGAGAAGTTTTTGAGCGATGATATCATCTATATCTATTTCCCTTTCTTTCGCAAATCTAACTATTCTTTTTAAGTTTATACTCTTTTGAAATCTTGGATCGGATTCAAAATATAGATGGGTTGCCCCATTGAATTTCTTTTCTGAATTCCTTTTCAACTCGTATGGAGATAATTCCTCCTCATCTATACATAGTATCAAAAAAAGAACATCCCTATCAAGATTCTTTGTTAACTCATTTATCTGTTCTGCAAATTTTTTTGATATCTTAAGACCATCCTTTAAAACAAATATTTTTTTTGACGACATCAAGGGAGGTGTTAAAATCTTATTGTAAAAATCTTCTTCCTCGCTATCCTGGATATAGAACTCGAAGTAATCAAAATCTTCAGCACCGGGAGTAATATATTTTTCCTTCAACTTCTGTAGGATGACTTTTATATCCTCATAGTAGTTTCCAGATATTACAAAAAAATTTTTATTTTCAGACAGAGTTAATAAATCTTTCGTTTCCATCAGAATGAATATGAGATACCTAAAGAGTTAGAGTTACCTATATCAAACATTGTGAAAGAATAATATATTGAAAATTTCGTAATATTCAAAAATATTCCAAAACCAATATTTTGTGGATTAAAACTTTCAAATAATATATGTTTATACCCTAAATTGAAACCAATCAAATCAGAATATGTATAGATTATAGATGAGGAAACTATTTTACTTCCTATATCGAATGAAAATTCTGAGAATATTTTCGATCTTATCTTTTGGATATTTATTTCATAGGAAATAGCGGAAAAGAATCTATCGTTTATCAAAGAAACGGTATTGGAATCTGTATCCCAAACAACCCTTGTTTTTGCGATATCCCTGTAAACGAAAGATAAAGCGAAGATACCTGGGACTCTATTTTTAAAATTATCAAAACAGAGTTTAAAAGTTGTTCCAAGATCAACCCCAAAACCTACCCCAACATTTTTATAAATCCTATGGTATATAGTTTTTATGTTTCCGCCAAAATTCAACTCATAAAAATCTTTTCCAGAGTAACTATAGGAAAAGTTAAAAATACCTGCAAAAGAGTTATCCGAAAAATATCCTGCAGGTATAAAAGAAATAGAATCAGAGTATTCAGGATATATAGGAATGTCATCAATGTTTTGGTTTATTACCTGAACCCCTAAACTAACCCTTTTTATTTCAGGAAAGAGAATAGAAAAATTGTTATAGTTAGAAATATTGGAAAACAAAAATTTATGTTCGTAGAAAAATGAAAAATTTTCTCTCTGCTCTTTAAAAATATTTGAAGAATTCGATGGATTGTAGAAGAAGAGTGGAACCCTTGTTGAACTAAAAGTCAAAACAGCTCCCTTTCCTCCCTCCCCAATAGGTGTTGGAAATATTGATAACAAATCGGTTGAGAAAATAAAAATATAAAAAATACTGATAAATAAAAATATGAACCTTTTCATCTTAAAACGCTCATCTTTTGGATTTTTGATTTTATACTTTCCCCTTCACTTTCAGCCTCAATATAATAGAAATAGGTTCCATTTGAAAAACCATCAACAGAAAGATCCATATAAACAAACCTATCTTTTAGATATGAAAGGTTATACGTTTTATACAACTCTCCACTGGATCTAAAAACCTTTAACCTTGCTGTTTCTGGATTCTTAGATAGTTCACAAACTATTCTCGTGCTTTTTCCTGTAACAGGGTTAGGAAAATTCGCAACATTTATAAATTTGAACTGGTTTGAAACCTGAAACTCAAAAAATTTATCGGTAGAGTTACCATAAATATCATTACACTGAACTTTTAAAGAGTGAGTACCATTATCAAGAAACTTCGAAATCTTAACTGGAAGATTTTTTATAACACTTTCCTTTGTAAGTTGGTAATCAGTCTCGGAAGAGAGAGTATCATCATCTATTACAATCTTTAGACTCCTCGTATCAACTCCTTCATTATCCTCAACAGTTATACCAAAATTGACATCGTTAACCAAAACTGTTGTAGAGTAAACTTCTTTATTTTCAATAAATATTTTTACAAGAGGTGCTATAGTATCATCCCATCTTCCTATAACAAACTTTTCTCGGTAATTTTCAAATGTGAAAATAGTAGTGTCTTCAATTTTTTCTCCACTCAATAGGAACTTGTTTGAAAGTGAATCGTATTTTAAAATGTTTGCAGGCAAAAGTTCTGAGGATGGGAAGAGTGAAAGTACACTTTTTTGACCAGGGTCCAGTACATCTATCCTATATACAGAATTTCTCTTTTCGCTACCAAGAATTTCAATGTTCTGATCGGTTCCATCTATAGAATCCTTTGAAACTATAATCAAATTAGTATCATCTTTTTCTTGACCTTTGTTAAAAATTAAAAGGTCGTGGTATGATATTGTGGAATCAAAAGGTTCTTTTGCATATATGTAAGCAAAAATATAATCAAAATATGGTTCAGAAATCTTATTGTTTATAAAATTCCTGTCTGGGAAATTTAAAGTATCTTTTGCTGCAAAAACAGATATTTTTTCTCCAAAATAGTTTCTATCTATTTTTATTTTTGACTCTTCCGTATCTCCTCCCTTTATCGAAATTGTGTCTATACCTATAACAGTTGTATCATCATTTTCATCTATATTGTAGAAACTAACAGGCATGGAGGTTATATCCCTTTCTCCACCATTTGAAATCTTAACTGCTATTGCTGGACTTTCATCTTCGAATGTAAGATAAGGCTTTTGAATAATTTTCGCATCAGGATATGGAGGTATCAACAATTTTTTTGTGAATGTAGTGAAATTTACATTACCTGTGGAATCCGTATAAGAAATGTAATAGTAGAAATAATCGTAAGAACTCTTTTTAGCCTTTATAGGTTGTAAAAGATCCGTATAAAAAAGTAAACTGTCTAAAGAGTCCTGAACCATATTTGCAGTGTAATAGTATGTAGAATTAGGATACTTATAGTTAGTTACAAGATTTGTAATGTTCTTACCACCCTTCTTTGCATATATTCTAAATTCTGTCAAAGTATCTGGATTTGAGGGTAGAATATAAAAGCTTTTAACACCATCTCCACCAACTGTAGGATAGGAAATGTAAAGAACAGAAGTATCACTCGTATAGGCTAAAGTTGAAAGAATCATAGAAGAGTTCGACAGCGTATCAGGAAGGTATAGAGTGTTCTCTCCGTAACCGTTAACCAGATCGGAATGATCAAAAACTAACATTTTTCTTTCAGAATCCATAAGAACACTCTCAAGAAATCCATTTTTCAAATTAGAATCGGAATGTATTACAACAAGAGTATCTTTAGGATAAATCTGGTAAGATGAAAGGGAACATGTTTTTTCCGAAATATCAGGTATCTTTAAATCGAGTAAATTTATACCTAAAAGACCATAATTTTTTATCTCATAGACATTTGGATCATCCTGGTTTGAACTACCAAAAGCACTACTGTTTATAAAAAAGTCCAATTCACCATAGAGTATAATCTCTCCAATATTTTTTATTCCATTGAAAGCTATCTGTCTGAAATTTGATTCTCCAAGACTGTTGTTAAGGTTATCGGTACTTGCTGTCGCTGATCCATAATATGCTATGGCTCCTCCTGAAGGGGAAAGAACGAAAGCTTCACCTATAGATTGTTCATCCCTTAAAAGCTCATCAAAATATCCTGTATCACAAGAATAAACTTTTACAAAAGGCAACCTGTTAATATTGTTCATTCTCAAAACATCGCTTATCCTAATGTAAACACCACTACCTATAGATTGGTTGGCACCATGAGAGTATATGTTTAAAATAGATGTTCCATAGTTTAACTGGTTTAAGAAATCACCATTGTTGTCGTAAAGATTTGCCATAAAATCAACACCTATATAATCTGGCATCATAGAAGCGAGTTTATAAGATTGGTACTTAGCATCTACATATGAAGGAAGTCCCTCCCCGGGAGGTGTTGTATCGTAAGCGAAAATGAATTTTAGATTGAATGTGCCGGAGTTTTTCCAATCAATGTAATGTTTAACCTTTTCAATTGCTATCTGGATTTCACCATCATTCCTTGCCGGAAACCTGGAAACAGATATATCCTCGACAGGATCATCTCCAACAATTGTAGCATAATAATTATCTGATGCTACAAGTGCTCTTGAGTATGCGGAACTCTCATAATAGTATGGAGATGGAATACTGTTTTCTAAAACTTTGAGATGGTTGTTATTATCGTAAGAACCATCTCCAAGAAGAAGTACATGTGTTGGTGGTAAAATCCAGTTGTTATAAGCTGATACCAAAAAATCTTTTATCGGTTTCGTACCTCTGAATCCATAGTTGAACTGGTCATAGATTTCATCGGTTCCAGCAAGAAAAACTTTGTTTTCCGACGAAAAAAGATCAGCAAACTCTTTTGCTTTTTCTTTTAATTTCTGATCAACGATAATTACAAAATTTCCCTCATTAGTTGGAGAATCGAGTTGGTTGTATCTAAAAACCTCAATAGTATCAGGTTTCAAAAAAGAAGTGTTTTGGTAAACGGAATAATTAATAGGTAAAGAAAATATCTGGTCTGTAAAGTATAGATCATAATCGTTGGAAACAGGATTGTAAACTGTTATAAAGTTGGTAATATTTTTCAGATCTTTTCTGTACACCTTAACATCTGTTGAAGTTAAGCCTTTTACATGGAACTTGTAACTTCCAAAATTCAGATTGGATATTTTAAAATCTACCCTTCCATCTTCAAGAATCAAATTTTTCATATATGAATATTCATAGTAGTTCAAACCAACACCTAAAGTATCTCCACCAACAAGTTCAAACCTGATCTTTGCAGAATCACTGCTGAAAATCAAAGAATCTTTAACATATTTGTATGGCGAAAGATCATCCCATTTTATTGTATCAATTACTGAATCGTTTAGATTGAAGGTTAAAATATGATCTGGATTTATAAGTAGATTGTATGAAAAGCCATGAAAATAGGTTGAAAAATTGAAGGTATTATAGATTGTATCATAACTGTCAAAATATATGTTCCTCTCATAAGGGGTTGTAAAATTCACTGAGGACATAAACCATAAATCTGAAGTATCTATAGTTGTTCTTCCTCCAAGTGGCTGGTAGAATGAATCACTTTCAAGATGAACTTCATAAAGGTGTGAGGTAATTGTGGAATCTATGAGAGAATCATCGATAAACTGGTTGTCAATTACATACCTTATACCATTCCCCCCACCTGCCACTATAACATAAACATTTTCAAGTTGGAATTTATCAAAATATGTATTCTCTCCTTTCAATCTCTCTCCATAAAATTCAAAATAATCACCCTCTCCAAAAATGTTGTCACTTATTCCAAAAATGTTTATAGGTACCTGAATATTTTTATTGTAAACTTTTATACTTCTTGGATCGTATAAAGAAAGATCAACCCCACTTTTATTTTTTATATCATCATAGTAAACCCTGTAAAAACCATTTTCTGTTATCTTTAACTTGGCTAAAGGTGTTCCATCGTAATCTAAAGATTTCGTTTTTAAACTTGTTCTCGGTTTTATAAAGTTTTTTAAATCTTTTCCATTTATCGATATTGAAGATAGTATCTTTTCAGTTTCTATATCTGGAGTTAAAACTCTACCAAAATTTTTAACTTTTTTATATGAAATATTCAAAGAATACTTTTCCTTATAAGGTTTTAAAGGTAGAAGTTGAAAATCTTTAAAATAAAAAGGTTTTCCAACAACGATACTTTTCAAACTGGAAGGTTGAACATTCAAGGTGAAATCTGTAGGTGGAAGTATCAAAACTTTTACAGAGTCATTTTTATCTGGATAATAGTTTACATTTATATTCCCATCAGAAAAATTGTAAAGGAAAGAGGAAAAAATCGATATGAAGGTTAATATGGTAATAGAAAAAATTGTTATTTTATATTGAATATCTTTTCTTTCCATCTTTTATCACCTTCTTTAACTGTTATAAAGTAAATACCTGATTTGAATTTTGAATAATCCAATGTAAATCTTTTTGAACTACAGGAAAAACTACCAACTGTTTTCCCGCTCACATCATATATAGAAAGATAATAACTATCTGAATTTATAAAATCAAAAACCAATTTCGATTGATACTTTATCAAAGAGTAAGGTTTTTTATTATCTTTTTTGCCATCATTTTTTTTGGAATTCTGTAAATATGTCCAATAGATATCGTTTGGGCTATCTCCTGAATCTGGTGGTGGGGTTTTATCATTTAAAATATAAACCAAATGTATATTCTGATTATCATCAACTATACATTGTGGTGTTACTATAAAAGAGGTATCATGGTGAGCGATAAGTTTTATACTATCAACAGTTTCTTTTTGAATATCGTAAACAAGATCAAAAAGTTCGCCATAAAAGTAACTGTCAGAAACATAAAAAAGATGCAGTTTATCGTTCAAAATAACACCTGTTGGGTAATAAATATTATAGTTGCCATCTGACAAAAGTTTAGGCGTTGACCAGACACCATTTAAGTATTTTGAAAGGTAAAGTTGACTTAAACCATTTGAAATCAATGTGAAGACAGCAAACTCTTTCTCTCCATCCGAAATAATATTAGGATAGTAAACATCTGAATAAAAAGAAAAAATTAAATTTTCATTCTGCCAAACATTTGATATCCTTCTTTTATTGTAAAGGTTCTGGTAACCATTTCTATTTTTTGTATATATAATTGAAATATCTTCATTCGGATAAACATAAAAATCGTAATTTAAGCAATTTTCATCAGAATTTGTAATATTTGAAGGAGTATGAACTAACGAATCAAAGTAGCCATAATATATGTTAAAAACACCAGTAGAATCATCGCTATAAATAAAGTGGTGTTTACTGTTTCTGTAGAATGATTTTGGAAACCATGAGTAAGAAGATGTGAAAGAAACTTGAAAAACAGATGAAAGGAGAGAACCGTCATAGTATCTACCCATAATGTTGAAATTTCCATCCTGTCTGCTTTCCCATAAAAAAAGGAATCTACCATCTTCATCAATAGATAATGTTGGCATCCAAGATAAACGATAGTATCCACTTCCATTTTCAGGTTGATCATAAGCCGTACCATCATAAAACCATTGGTTCCCATCATATCTTTGTTTTCTTATACAAAAATAGACATCTTTTGAAGTATCATACCAACCGAGATGAAGATTGCCCAAAGTATCCTTAACAAAAAGATGTGATGCGTTAGGTTGAAAATATGCAACTCCATATTTCCATATTTTTACAGGTTCCGTCCATTGTGCGAATATGAAAATAATTGGAATAAGTAGGGAAATTGGCAAAAAGAATACTTTTTTCATATTATTAAGTTTAATTAAATAATTCTTATAAGTCAATAGGTGCTTTTACTCTCTTTCAAAAAATCCCCTATAAAATTTTCCGTTAGTTGTCCAGTTTTTTCCCAATCAAAATTTTTTGCCCAGAGACGAGAATTTTCCTCCATTCTTTCAAGTTCTTTTCTATTTTCTAATAGGTATAAAATTTTTTCAGCAAGTTGATCTATGTTTCCATATTCGTAAAGTAGCCCTGAAAAACCATCTTTAACCGAATCTTTAAGCCCCATAACGTTTGAAGATATAACCGGAGTTTTCAAAGCGTTCGCCTCTATATTAACTATTCCCCAACCTTCAATATATGATGGGTAAACTGAAATCCAACTCTCCTGCAATATTTTAATTTTTTCTTCCTCAGAGACATAACCTGTAAAAATAACATCTTTTTCAATTTTAAGTTTTTTTACCAATTTTTTTAGATTTTTTTCATAATCACCTGTTCCAACTATGTAAAGGGTAGAATCTTTATTTCTCTCTTTAACTTTTTTGAAAGCTTTTATAAGGTGATGGACTGATTTGTATTTTTTCAATCTCCCAACATAACAGATTTGAGGGGTTTTCTTCTTTTTATAACTGTATTCAAAAAATCTTTTATCTATACCGCATTCGATGACCTTTATTTTTTCTTCATCTATTCCCCTTTTGATAAGGTCTTCCTTTGTTGAGTTGGAAATAACTTCAAAGAATGAGTCTCTGTAAAGATTCTTTAAAGGTCTTTCCAAAAGGTAAACATAAAGACCAAATATTGGGTTCGTTTGTTTAAAAATCGTTTTACCAAAAATGTGAGGAATAACAACAAGAACAGGAATTTTTACAAGAATCGAAGTAAAAAAGGGAACCTTGTTAATATCTTCTATTATAAGATCTATGTTATATTTTTGGATTATCTTTTTTACATTAAAAAAAACGGAAAAGTTGAAAAGATACTCATTTCCTATATGTATGTATTTAACATTTTTAACAACATCATCCTTAGCACCTTTATAGTTTGATGTTAAAAAAATCACGTTATGTTTTAAAGCAAGATGTTGTGCTATCTTAGTTATATGTATCTCCGCACCACCGTAAAGAGGATTTTTTAAATCTCGCCAGTTTACTATCAAAATATTCATTCTATCTTTTCAACTCCCAAAAGGTTATAATCTTTATCATATATGAATTTTTTGGTCAAAATTTTAAACAAGGGATAACCATCATACTTTATCGATGGAGGCATTTTAGTTTTTAAAAGTTGATCAGCGGAGAAATACTCAACTCTATCCAATGTAAAATTTTCATTTCTTTTTATAATTCTTATGGCAAAGTTTGAATCCATATCAAAAGGTTTAAAAATAGAATCAAGAAAAATTTTTTTGAACTCGTACCCTATATCATCTGAGATTGTTATCTCATAAAATCTTTGTAAATCACCTCTCTTATCTCTTCTCAATTTTAAACTTTTTATCTCAATGTTTGTTCCATCAAAAAGTTTTTCACTCTTTAAAACTATGTACTCATCTTTTTCAAATAATTTTAAAGAATCCACAATATTATCAAAAGTTTCGTTCCTGACAACCTTTTCAAAACCAAGGTTATTATTTGTAGGTATCATTTTACCATTTTCATCGAAGCCATAAAAGAATGTTTCCCATCTTTTTGAACCTTTTCCTCCATGGATAGAGGTTATTTTAATCAAAACCGAATCGGTTGAAAAGACTTTTCTACCATTTTCATCTTCAAGATAGGAGACTACACTTTCAAAATTTTTCTTTCTGTTGTAAGTCAGAAAAACCATCTTTTCCGCGCCGTTAATAATTTTTATACTTTCTCCTTTTCCGTTCAAAAAAGTGTAAACAGTTTTTTGGGCATATAAACTATCATTTTCACTTTTCAGAAATGTATCTGTATAGGAGATTTCTATCACTGATAGGGGAAAACCTATGTTAAAAATATCCTTTTCAACATTTTTCCCTCTAAAACATACTTCTACCCTCTCTTCCCTTTTTTTATTGTCAAAATATACTTTAAAACTCTCTATCTTTTCAAACTCAGATTTTGTTATCTTCTCTTTCAATTTTATTCTACCTATAAAATCGAATTCCATAAACCTGTAAAATTTTTCCGTTGCGAAAATAAAGGTGAAGTTAAAAAAAATCAAAAATATGGTTAAATTTTTTTTCATAAGTCTTTTTTTTATAACAATTATTGTATTAAAAATTGTAAAAAAAACAAGTGAAATAATAGTTTAATAATTGACATTTTTTTATATATATATAAAATATGAAATAATGAGAATTTTTAAGGAGGATAAATGTTAGATTTTTTTTCTTCAGGTGATCCAAATAAGGTTGTTGAAAAAAGTAGCAAGTTAAGGATTGAAGGGAAACATGAGAAAGCTGAGCAACTTTTAAAAAAGAATATAAAAAACTCTAAATCAGACTTTATTATACTTCTTGAACTCTCCAAAACACAGTTTGAAATGGGAAAAATAAGTGAAGCTGTAAGTACCTTGAGAAATTCCTATTACATTTCACCGGAAGAGATAGATAAAATATTAAATGTTGGGGAGGATCTCCATTACAGAGCAACCTCTCAGAAAGATCAGACTGCATCCGTCCTGATAGAAATGTACATTAAAAAAAGAGATTTTGAGTCATTAAAAAAAATTTTTGATACACTCTCTTCCGAGGAGATAAAAAACCTTTTATCTTACTTCGAGAAATTGTATCTGAACGTTAAAAATTCAAAAACTGTTGATCAGTTTAATAAAAAGGATGTAGAGATATACTTATCGATGGGTATCCTTTATCTCTACAATAAAAATTTCAAAGAAGCGAAACCTATTCTTGAACTGCTTTTCAGAACACAGGTTAAAGATAGAAATTATATTCTCTCAGAGTATTTAAATGTCGCAAAAACAACTTATGGTAATCCTGATCCATATATTGCTATTGGTGATTTATACATTCTTATAAATGATAAAGATAAAGCCATAAACTATTTCCATAAAGCTTCAACATTAGATCCAAAATTAAAAACAGATATTTCTAACAAGATTGAGGAAAATATAACTGACACTAAAGAGATATCTGAGTCGAGTAAATATTCTATAGTTGATCTCGCTATAGAAAAAAAAGATTACAAAAAAGCACTCGACATAATCTATGAAATTATAAAGGAAAATAACGAAGTTAAAGATGAAATAGTTAGAAAAACTTATCAGATAATACAGAGTGCTCCGGATTTTGTTGAAGGATATAAACTTTTGGTTGAAATCCTTCTTCTAAAGAAAGATGTTGCAAAAGTGTACACAAATCTTGAAAAAATATATGAATTGAAGAGTGAAGAGAAAAATTTTATTCTTGGTGTAATCGGTAGAATTGAACAGGCAAACTCATGCAACGAGGATCTTTACATATTAAAAGCAAAAATCTTAACGGAAAATGAAGAATTTAAAGAATCTGCAAAAATAATAAAAGATGTTTATTTTAAAAACAATTCTTATACTTTCGATGTCGAAAAATTAGCCAACAAAGTTCTTGATAAAGACCCGGAAAATATTGACGCCCTTGAAACGTTATGCCAGATTTTTCTTGATAAAGGAGAGTTGGATAAATTGAAAAAGTTGTGTGAGTACCTTCTCTCTATTAGTAAAGAGGAATATATCACTATAGCAAAAAAATATCTTCAGATTATATATGAAAAAAACACATCCGATCTGGAAACAAAATTGAATTTAGGTATAGCACTCATTAAACTGGGTAAAATAAAAGAATCTGAAGTTATGATAATTGAGACACTCAAAACTAACCCCGAAACATTCTATATAATTGTCCCTCAATTTTACAACGCTGCAAAAAATGACAAAGATGTTGCATCCATAGTTCTAAAAATACTAAAAAACCTTGAAAGAAGAAAATTTGATCCTTTCCTCTATGACTTTTCATTATGCGAAATATCATACCTTGCTTCGGACCTTGAATTCTCTTTAGGAATGTTAAAAGATATGTTTGAAAATTACCCGGAAAAAGAGGAAGATCTGCTTGAACTGCTTGAAAGGATAAAGGATTTTTATCTTGAGAATGAACTTGTAACCGAATTTGAATTTAATCTTTTCCTTAACAAAAAAGATTTTAAAAAAGCATACGAATCTTTGATAAAACTTAGAAAAGATAAAAACAAACTTGGACACATACTTGATAATCTTTACATACTCAATAAAAACAATCCAGAAGATGTCAAGATAGTTGAAAGTATCGTTGAGATACTCGATGAGATGGGATTTTATGAGAAAATAATTAAAGAGGGTGAAACTTTATCCTCAAATCTCGATCAACAGAAGGTAGGTAAAATAAAATTTTACATCGGAAAAGCTTATGCGAATAAGGGTATGGTAAATGACTCTGCAACCCTTCTTTACCAGGCAATAATTCTTGATAAATCCTTGATTGAGATCACTCTTTCAATCTTAAAGGATCTTTTAAAATATGACCCATTCTCTCTAAGAGTTCATTACACCCTTTCTCTGGCATACTATCTTAACAAGAATATAGATCTCGCTATAGAAGAAATGCTTGAAATAGTAAAAATCGATCAAAACCAGATAAATATTGTTATATCCGAATTTGAAAAATGGAACGAAAACGTTATCAACAATCCTAAATTGAATTTCTCTCTCGGCACATTATATTTTGAAACAGCACAGTATGACAAAGGTATTTCAAAGATGTATGAGACTTATGAGATGGATAGTTCATATCTCGATTCGATAATCAACCTTATGTCCAATTATATTGAAAAAGAATCTGAGAATGGTGAAATGCTTTATGCAACTGGAGTTTTTTATTCGAAAAAAGGACTCTTTAAATTAGCATCGGATTACCTTTACAACGCAATGTCAATAGAAACAGCACTGAAAGGTAAGGTTATTTCCCAATTGCAATTCATTATCAACCAGCAGCCTGATGAGGTTGATCCAAGATTTTCACTTGCACAGGTCTACAAAGATATGCATAACTATATGCAGGCAATAACTCTTTTAAGACAGATAGAGTTGATAAACCCGGCTGAAACTGAAAATGTTATAAGTTTTTACAAGGAGATGCTTACCAATGAACCAAACAATAATTTTTTACTTATATCTCTTGCAGATTCATACCTTAAAACAAACAAGATTAAAGAGGCTGTTGAACTTTACTCAAAAATAATAAAAGTAAATAAAAAATATATTGACGAGGTAATAGATAGGATATTGGAAATTGAAAACAAAGATGTTGAAATTCAACTTTTCCTTGTAGATCTTTACTTTGAAAAGGATGATTTTGAAAATGCATCAAACTGGTTGAATTTTCTATATCTAACTTCTGATACGGATGTGTATGAAAAAATAGTTGAAAAAGCCAATCTTATTATAAGCAAAGATCCAAAGAATCAAAAAATTATATCCCTCCTTTCTCATATCTACTACGACCTTAAAAAATTCGATAAAATTATAGAATTGACTATGGAAATTTATGAAAAAACTACAAAGGATGATGAAAAGATAAGATATGGTATTCTACTCGCACAATCTTTTAAAAATCTTGGAAACGATAAAAAGAAAGAAGAGATACTCTCATTCATAAAAAATTTGAATATCGATCTTTTCTACGAAATAATCTTTCAGTTTTATGAGGAGGAAAAGAGTAAGAAATGTGCAAAGATTGAAAAGATGTTTAAAAATGGGCAGACAAACGATGAAAATATGATACTTGATTACGCTTCAAATCTTTACAAACAACAGAGATACTTCGAATCTATAAACATTTTGAACAGAAAGTTCAACGATACAAATTTAGATTTTGAAAGAATCTACTTACTTTCAAAAAATTATGAAAAGTTGGGCAATATAACCTATGCACTTGAAATCGCTTCAAAACTGAGAGATTCATCAGAAAAAAAACATTTAAACCATCTTATAAACCTTATGAAAAAACTCGGATACTATGGTGAAATCGAGGGAATGTTGAGAAGTAAAATTCATGATACCAGTTTTGCTTCAGAATTTACAAAAACAAAATATTACAGCAACCTCTTTTCAGATTACAGAATAATAATTTAAAAAGGAGTATATATGGAAGAGAACCTTCAGAATCAAAATAATGTCGAAGAACAGAATCAGGATAAAGAAAAGAAAGAACAGTTTGTAGATGAAAAGAATCCTCAAGACATTGTCGCAAATGAACAACCCAAAATAGAGAATCAAAAAAATCAGGATTTTGAAAAAATAGAGGGAGATATCAAAGAATTTTTGGAACAGAGTAAATCCTCAAACGAATCAATTATAAACAATTTAAAGGACACCTTACTTAGATTTGAAGCTATCAATGAAACTGTATCCATTCTTCCAGAGATAAAGGAGATAATCAAAACAAACTCCGATTCTTCCACAGAACATTCAATGGCTTTAGAATCGAGAATTGATAAAATTTCAACAAATTTAGAAAATATTTCAAATATGATCTCCGAAGAAAAAGAGAATTTAAAAAATCTTATAACGAATTTTAATGAAAAGAATGAACTTCTTATTGGAAAGATGGACTCGTTACTTTCAAATGTAGCAAAATTCTCTGAAAATGTAATGAAGGTCATCGAGTATGAGGAAAATCTTTTAAAAAAGAGGGAGATTGAGTTTGCTTTAACGCAGGCAAAGATTTACAACGAAAGGGGACTCCTTCTTTTTTACAGAGGTATTTTTAGTTCAGCACTAAACTACTTTATAAAAGCACTCGAAATGGACCCTTCATCACCTGAAATATACAACAATATAGCTCAAACATATACAAAACTTGGCAACCAACAAAAGGCTGAAGAGTATTTCAAAAAGGCTCTGGAAATATTCCCTGACTTTGCTGAAGTTTATAACAACCTTGGTTTAATGTATCTTTCAAACAGCCAGTTTGAACTCGCTGCTGAAAATTTCAGAAAAGCTATTGATCTTAATCCAGATTTTTCCGAAGCCTACTTGCTACTTGGTAACTCTTTACACTCTCTTAAAAAGAATGATGAAGCAATAAATAATTGGAAAAAAGCTCTGGAGATAAATCCATACCTTGAAGAGGCTAAAGAAAAATTAAAAATTTTTAATGAAGGAGAGATAGATGTCTGAAGATTTCTTGAAAAAAATTTCATCAAAAAGGGGGGATGAGAAGGATAATCCGTTTTCCAAACTTTTTCAGGAAAAGAAAGAGAAAATAGTGCCTACGGTTGAAGAAAAAAAAGATGAAGGGATTATAGGTATAGAGAACCTTGGAACATCTTCAACATCAAGAAATGAGGATGAAAATTTTTCAGAAAACTACAATTCTGAAAACGAAAATTCTCCTCTACCTTCAAAGGATATGTCCAAAGAGAACATATTTGAAAAAAAGGAGGAAACAGTTTCAAATGATTCTTCCCTTTTCTTCAACACTTCATCCTCAACACAGGATTTGACTTTCGATGATCTTTCAATTGGAAAAAACTCTTCAGATGAAGATAAAATCGAAAAGGTAACTGACATGTTGAAAAAGGGACTTGTTGATGAATCTATAGAATTCATAAAGCAGAATTTCAAAAAGTAGGTTTTATGAAAAAAAGATCACTAATATTGAATGAGAAGGATATATCGAAAATTATAGATTCTATGGTTTCTTCGATTGTAGAAGATGAAAAAGAGTTAAAGAATCTCGCTTTTATTGGAATAATAAAAAGAGGAGACATAATTGCAAAAAGGGTTGCGGAAAGGATTTTTAAACTAAAAAATATAGAAATACCTATTGGAAAAATAGATATCAATCTATACAGGGATGATCTTTCTTTAATTGACTATCAACCTTTGGTAAGATCAACTGAAGTGCTTTTCGATATAAATGACAAAGTAGTATATCTTTTTGATGATGTCTTTTTCACAGGTAGAACTATAAGGAGTGCACTGGTTGAAATTCTTGATATAGGAAGACCAAAGATGATAAAACTTTTTGTTCTCGTAGATAGAAAATCTCGTGAACTTCCCATAAGACCTGACTTTTCCGGTATAGAGTTGGAGATTCCCAAAAGAGATAACATAAATGTTTTTTTGAAAGAAATTGATGGGAAAGATGTTGTTGAAAAGGAGGAAAATTGAAGTGGACAAAAAAACATCTTTTATCTATAGAAGAGCTAACAAGAGAGGAAATAGATTTCATAATAGATAACGCGTTTTCGTTCAAAGATATACTTTTAAGACCGATCAAGAAAGTCCCCGCTTTAAGAGGTAAAACTGTTGTAAATCTTTTTTTTGAACCTAGCACAAGAACTCTAATTTCCTTTTCACTTGCTGAGAAACATCTTTCCGCTGATTCTGTAAACGTTTCAACAAAAACATCTTCTGTAATGAAAGGTGAGTCACTTCTTGATACTGCTAAAAATATAGAATCTATGAAAACTGATATGGTTGTAATAAGGCACAGTTCACCAGGTGCTGCAAAATTTTTATCAGAAAGGATAAATTCAAATGTAGTTAACGCGGGTGACGGAACGCATGAACATCCAACTCAGGCTTTACTGGATTTTATGACGATTAAAGAGATATACAAAGATCTTAAGAATTTAAAAGTTTTAATCTTAGGAGATATTCTACATTCAAGGGTAGCAAGATCTCTAATCTGGGGATTTTTAAAATATGATACAAAAGTTACCCTATGTGCTCCTCCAACATTGATGCCACTCTATCTTAACGATTTTGATGTTAAAATAGAGTACGATATTGATAAAGCGATTCAGGATAAAGATGTTGTTTATATTTTAAGGATGCAACTTGAAAGACAGGAAAAAGGTCTTTTTCCCTCTTTAAGAGAATATGTGAAAGAATTTTCTATGACCTATGAAAGATACCTAAGAATAAAGGATAAAAGCATAATAATGCATCCTGGACCAATAAACAGAGGTGTAGAACTTGATGGCAACGTTGCCGATAGTGAAAAATCTGTAATTCTTGATCAGGTAACAAACGGTGTCGCAGTAAGAATGGCAATCCTTTATTTACTCAACGGAGGAAAAAATGAATAGTCTCATTTTAAAAAATTGCAATATAGTGAATTTTGATAAAATAGAAAAAAATAAAACTGTTATCATAAAGAATGGAGTAATAACATCGATCGAAAACAGTTCAAAAGATAAAGGTATAGATTTAAAAGGGAAATACCTTCTACCTTCCTTTGTTGACCTACATTCTCACCTGAGGGAACCAGGAGAAGAGTTCAAAGAAGATCTGTTCACAGGCTGTGAAGCAGCTTTAAGTGGAGGATACACTTCTATAGTGATAATGCCAAACACAAAACCACCTATAGACAACCCACAATCTGTAACCTATTTAAAAAAGAGAGAACTTGAATTTGGAAGAATAGAGATTTTTCCTCTCGGCGCTCTAACAAAAAATATGGAATCTGTAGAAATAACTGAAATGTACGATATGCTAAAGGCTGGAGCTAAGGGTTTCTCAGATGATGGAATCGGAACAAAGAATTCAAGAGTTTTTCTTAACGCTTTAAGGTACATCTCAAGATTCGATTCTTTCATCTCCGTCCATTGTGAGGATAGAAATCTATCAGAAGGTGGACAGATAAATGAATCAGATGTCTCTATAAAAACAGGTCTTTCAGGAATACCTTTTATAGAAGAGGATATAACTGTTTACAGAAATTTAAGGATAGCTACATATCTTAAAACTGCTCTACATATTGCTCACATTTCTACAAAAGACACTCTATCTCTAATAAAAGATTTTAAGAAAAAAAATCAAAAAATAACTTGTGAGGTAACCCCCCACCATCTAATCTTTGACGAAAGTGTACATTTTAACTATGATACGAACTTAAAGGTAAAACCACCTCTTAAATCAAAAAGGGATGTAGACTCTTTGGTAAAAGGCATCAATGATGGATCTATAGATGCTATAGCAACAGATCATGCACCTCATCAAATTTATGAAAAAGAGGTAGAATTCATATATGCACCTTTCGGAATAATAGGTTTTGAAACATCTTTCCCATCATTATATACAAACCTCGTTTTAAAGAACAAAACGGATATAAAAACTCTAGTAAAACTTCTATCCTATAACCCAGCAAAAATCCTGAATATAGATGAAAGGTATATAAAGACAGGAAATTTAGCAAACCTTGTAGTGGTTGACCTTGAAAAAGAGGTGAATGTAGACAGAAAGTTTATAAAATCAAAATCGATAAATACACCATTTTTCAATAAAAAACTCTTTGGAAGTATAGATATGACAATACTAAAAGGTAGAATAGTTTTTAGGAGAGATTAATAATGGGTATAAAAATAGATTATAGAGATCTATTTTTAACAATATTAAACCAATCAAAGTTTTTAACAAACATTGATGAAAGTTTAAGTGAAAAGGAGAAATATAGACAAAATATTGAAAGACTTTTAGTATTTTTAAAGAATAAAAATATAAACCTTTCACAACTACAGATCTTTATAGATAACTTTCAGAACGGAAAAGTTTTCGTCTATATCCCAGCAGAACAGTTTGAACTTTTGGAATCTTTGTTAAAATTGTATTTACTTGACTCTGTGGATAAAAACGAAATCACTTCACAGTTGAAGAATTTTTATAAAAACATTGTTGAGATCAATCAAAACTTTGCACTTCTTTTTGAACTCGTTATCTTGAAAATCTTCTTCCATGTTTTTAATACCCATAAGGATAACCTCGAAAAGAATGAAAACTTTTTTGAAAAAAAATTAATTGGAATCAGAGAGATTTTAAAAGATGTTAGAAATGAACTCTATTCAACAAATATTTTCAACAGGGAATTTCAGACAAGAATATTCGATAACTTAAGATTTACAAAAAACTCTTTGCTCAATAAAGAACTTGAACTTGACAGAGAATTATTTTTTAACGAATATGAATTTTCCTTAAACACCTTTCTAAGTTTACTCAAAATGTTCAATACCGCTGAAAGTCTCGAAAGAGAAATTGAAATTATAGATTATTATGAAAACAGAACAATATGGTCAATCGACGATATCCTTAAACCAGAAAATGCAATCTACCTTCCTTTTTTAAGGGATGAGTTAAAAGAGATAATTTTAAAATCCATTATAAAAAAATCTAAACAAACAAAAGAATTTCTTTTGAAAGAAAAAAACGACCTTGAGAAACAACTCGATCAGATAAAAAATGATATGGTCGACTCTTTGAACAATTTTTCAACAAACATTAAAAAGGAAACCATAGACTCCATAAAATATCCTGTAAATCCAACAGTAACAAATAAAATAAACAGTTTTATTATAGATTTCAACAGAAGTGTCATGGCAAACATTTTGCAGGCTAACAAACTTTCAGAAAGATGGAAAAATTTTCAAAAAAGGATGACAAAAAATGAAAACCTGAGAGTCCTCTCTTACGATCAGTACATTGAAATTTTAAAGAATGAAGGCTCTTTAGATAAAAATGATCTCATCCTTTCAATTTTAATATATTTTAACTACTCCAAAAATTTCGAAAATTTTTTTGAAAGGTTCAAACCTCAAATTTTGAAAGTTGTAAAAAACTCTTTTGAAAATTTAAAAAAAGAATACTCTGAACAAAAGACTGGTATAGTTAAGAAGGAAATTAACTTTATATCAGAATTTTTTGTCGAATCCAAATTTCAGAAAAAATTTAACTTTGAACTTTTACAAAAAAAGTTTTTAAAAATAATAGAAAACCTAATTGATAAATTAATCATCTCAATACTCCTCGATTCGTTTATAATCCATAACATTGAACTCTCAAAAGATGAAGCAAAAAAAGAACTTTTAAATTTTAACCTTTCTGTAAACCTCCTACCTTTCAATAAAGTTGTATACATATCAAATGGAGAAAAAATACCATCAGAGAAATTTTTAAACATAGATGTTGAACAATTAAAAAATATTTTGAAAAAGAACTATTCAAAAGTAGTAAGTGTTTTAGTTTACGATATAAGAGGTTCAAGTTATATGAGTTCAAAGTTGAACAACGCAGAAAAACAAAAATACATAATGAAAAAATTTCAACATCTAATAAACAGTGCGGTTAAAAACAATTTCGGTTTACCTTTAAAAGAGACAGGTGATGGTGGAATTGCTATATTCTGTTCAAACTCTAAAGAGATATACAGAACACTTTTTAAAGAATCGGTTTCATCCAAAAATATCCTCATAAGACATTCTATCGCAACAGGTTCTGACATCATAATCAAGGAATCCACAACTTCTTCGATTGAATCCTTAAAATGTTCACTAAAACTTGTTGAGAGTGCTGAAAAGTTCATAAAGGATAACTATATAAACTATCGTGAATGGTTTTTTGATGTTCAGGAAAAGAAACTTATTCATGAGGGAATAGAGTATGCTCTTCTTCCTCCAGAATTTAAAGCACTTTTCAGGGTTGGGGTAGGTATAGCAAGTGGAATAGTTAACAGGGATGTTAACATTTCTATAAACGCTTTCGGTGATATCGATATATATGGAATAACAATAAACGAAGCGAAGATCTTTTCAGGCGGCAAAGACCCATCCTCTTCAATTATTCTGATCGATCATCCAACATTGTTTTCCGCTATAATCAATTCAAATTATATTGAAATCAACAACTGGAAGAATTTTAAAATAAGCGAAAATTATTTAGAAAATATTTTGGATTTTGAAAAAAGTTTCATAGTAGAGAATTTTAAAATTAAATTCTACGGGATCTATTATCCTTTAAAGAGAAAAAAGGACCAGATAGTGGATACAGACATAGAAATAGAGAGTTTATATATAGATGACAATGGAAAAATTTTCTACAACGATGAAGAGATAAAATTGTTATATCAAGTTGAGATGTAACTATTTTTCTTTTTTAGTAGTTTTTCCAAATTTTTTCATATATTTATCAACTCTTCCTGCAGTATCAACAAACTTTTGCTTTCCGGTAAAGAAGGGGTGACATTTTGAACATATTTCAACTTTTATCAATTTTTTCGTTGCTTTGGTTTTTATTTGGTTACCGCAAGCACACTGTATCGTTGCATCAAAATATTCTGGATGTATTCCTTTTTTCATTCTTCCTCCTATTCTGTCATCACTTTTAAAAATTCCTGATTGTTTTTTGTTGAAGACATTCTATTTGTAAGAAACTCCATAGCTTCAACTGGATTCATCTCACTTAAAAGTTTTCTTAAAACCCATACTCTCGAAAGTTCAAACTCTGTTAACAAAAGATTCTCTTTTCTTGTTCCAGATTTGTTAACATCTATCGCTGGGAATATCCTTCTATCAGCCAACTTTCTATCAAGAACCAGTTCCATATTTCCAGTTCCTTTAAACTCTTCAAAAATTACTTCATCCATCCTTGAACCTGTTTCTATAAGAGCCGTTGCAATTATAGTCAAACTTCCACCATTTTCAATATTCCTTGCTGCACCAAAAAACCTTTTGGGTTTATGTAAAGCGTTAGAATCAACACCACCTGAAAGGGTTCTTCCACTATGCGGAGTAACAACATTGTATGCCCTTGCAAGCCTTGTTATAGAGTCAAGAAGTATCACAACATCATATTTCTGTTCAACCAACCTTTTTGCTCTTTCAATAACTATCTGAGCAACTTGAACATGTCTATCAGCTGGTTCATCGAATGTTGAAGATATTACCTCACCTTTTACGGATCTTTCCATATCTGTAACCTCTTCAGGCCTTTCATCTATAAGTAAAACTATGAGTTTTATTTCCGGATGGTTCTCTGAAATTGCATTTGCAATTTTTTGAAGTATTATAGTTTTTCCAGCTCTTGGAGGAGATACAATCAAAGATCTCTGTCCTTTTCCAATAGGTGTTAATAAATTTATAACTCTGAGTGATAGATCGTTATTTTTTGTTTCAAGATTTATCTTTTCATCAGGATAGAGTGGAGTTAGATTATCGAAAAGTATCCTTTTCCTTGACTCTTCATAGGGAACATAGTTAATTGTTTCTATTTTCAAAAGAGCAAAATACTTATCACTATCTTTTGGGGGTCTGATCTGACCATATATAGTGTCTCCAGTTTCAAGTCCAAACTTTTTTATCTGTGAAGGAGAAACATAGATGTCCATAGGACCAGGGGTGTAAGAGTATTCCGGTTGTCTTAAGAATCCAAACCCTTCAGAGGATATCTCTAAAACTCCCTCTCCATAAATGTTTCCATTCAATTTTGACTGTTTTTCAAGTATTTTGAAAATGAGTTCCTGCTTTTTCAGTGTACTCAAATTATCGATTTCAAAACTTTTAGCAAGTTCGATCAATTCGTTAAAAGTTTTCTTTTTTAAATCATCAATTTTCATAGACTCTTCTTTTTAGGGGTTAAATGAACAGATATTATAGATCTTTTTTTAATAAAGTCAATACTTATTTTTTATTTTTATAACTTTTTAATATGGACGCTTTGTTATCAACTTCCTGCACATTTGATAGGATCTCTTCCATTGAGGCTGTTTGTTGTTGTATGGATGCAGCTATCTCTTCAGTATTGGCGGAAGTTTTTTCAGAGAGTTCTGCAATGTTTGAAATCTTTTCAATATATTTGTTGATAAGGTCCATCTGCTCTTCAGAGGAATAGTAAATCTCTTTTATCATGTTAACTGTCAAAGTTATAGCTTTCGATATCTGCTGAAATTCATTCTTGGTGTCATCCATAAGTTTTTTACCTTCAGAAACATTGTTATGCTGGTTTTTAATAAGTTCAGCCGTCATTTTTATGTCATCTTTAATCTCATCTATAAGGTGTGATATCCTTTCTGTTGAACTTGCAGATTGCTCAGCAAGATCCCTTATCTCTTCAGCAACAACAGCAAAACCTTTCCCATACTCTCCTACCCTTGCAGCTTCTATAGCAGCATTTAAAGCGAGCAGGTCTGTCTGTTCCGAAATTTTTGTTATAATTTCAACAATCTCGTTGATTTGTTCAGAACGGTTCTGTAAAAACTCTATCTTTTCAAGAGCCTTGTTGACATTTAGCACGATGAAATCAAAATTCGTCATGGTTTTATCAACCTTATCCAGTCCAAGTGTGGTAGCATCGTTTGCTTTTTTGGATGCGGTCTGTGCCATATTTATCTTGGAAGAAACACTTTCAGATAAAGTCTTAATTTTCAATGCATCATTTTTAGCAATTTTGGTATTGTTGGATTGTTCTTCCATGTCATGTGCTATTTCCTGAACAGTTGATGAAATCTCCTGTGAGGAAGCGGTTATCTCCTCCCCAGTTGCAGCAAGTTGGCTTGTTATAGTAGAGAGCTCATCAGCCATATTCAAAAGTGATTCTATGAATTTTTCATACCTTTTCAAACTCTTGTTGAGTTCAATCACAAGATCACCTATCTCATCGTTGACATAGAGCGAAATATTCTCTCCAACATAACTTTCTTCGGATTCGGAAAAGAGTTTTTTTATAGAATCTTTGACACTCTTTATTGGTTGAACTATAGTAAGTAAAAATATCCATGAAAGTATAAAACTCAAAACAAGAAGAATAAAATAAAGAAGGATATTATGCTTTACAACAAAACTTATAAAAACTATAAAAATTAGAAGGAAGTTTACTGTAATGAAAAACCTTAAACCTAAAGGTATCCTTTTTAAGTATTTTTTTATACTTTCAAAATCCTCAGGTGAAATTTTGTACTCTGATAGTTTTTTTGAGAAAACCATTATCGATAGTTGCATGTTTACAAGTCCCATAAATATAGCGATCAAAACTCCATCGGTTAAGCCTATAATTATAGATTTTGTTGGAGAACCTGTAAAAAATAAAATAACAGCAATTATTATGGAACCTGATAAAAAATGTAAGAACATATGAAAAGCTGATGCCAATGGAGAATTTATCATGAAAATATACTCTTTAAATTCTCTTTTTTCTATAAGTTCATTGTTTACAGTTAACCTATACCTTATCCTTTGAACTATCTCATATTCTATCGCAAGTAACAAACCCAAAATACTTCCTAAATAAATTATAATATTCCTTTGCTCCTGTGTGAAATCAACAGACTGAGGAACCATTATAACAAGTAATGGGACACCTATTATCAATGCCGGAAGATTTGTCGAAAGGGTGAAAATGTTTAACAACTTTTTCATACTTTGTATTTTATCTTAACATAATTTTAATATAAGTCAATACAACATTAAAAATCTATCGAACAGTTAAAAGATAGGTCAGAGTAACCTTTGGTTGTCAAAAAATTAAACAAAAATGCTGGATAAAAACTAAAACCAACATTTTTAAAATTAAATTTAATTTCTGGAGTTAAAATCAAATCAACCTTTTTGAATCCAGAGAAATCCTGTTTAAGCAAAAAGTGTGTAAGAAGTCCTGTAGTAAAATTTTTTGGTATATTTATAAATTCAAAACTGAAACTGTACCTTTCAAAAATTATCCTTTCTATTTCACCTTCATCTATAAGAGAATTTAAAGTGAAAGAAGTTTTTGTAAAACTTCTATATATAAGTGAAACAAAAAGATTGTAACCTGTAGAAAGTTTTTTTTCACCTTCAAAAAATTTGTAGTTGGTCTGCTCAATAAAAAATTTACCATAAAAATCAAAATCGTTCAGAACTGTCCCATATGAAGTCCCTATGGATAGTTTAAATATAGAATTTTTATTGGTTGAACTTTCCTGCGGATATGAAATAGTATAAATTTTAAAATAAAGGTATGGAAGATCTTTCTTTTTGTAAAGGAAATTTATATTACAAAATACGTTACTCCCCTTAAATTTAAAAAGATGATTATTTTGATCTTTATTTTCAAAAGTTAGATCACCGGTTACTATAAGATCATTTTTTATGAGAAAGTTATTTTTTAGATAAATTCTATCATACCTATCATAAAAAAATGGAGTTTCAGATAATGTTTTTTTTAAAATATAAAAATTGGAAGAATATTTTTTAAGATCGATACTGGTTTCAAATTTGTTCGTATAATTTCTAAAATTATAAAAAATGTTAATATTTGTTGCCGGTTGTGAAAAGAATGGAGATGATACACTGTATGAAAATTTCAATTTTCTATCAAAAAAATTAAGAGTGTTACTGGACTTAAAATTAATATAAAAAATAGAATCTCTATATAAAAGATTCTCCAATTTCAAATCATAAAAGTTTATTTTTTTATAAAAAGAGGTTCTTGAAAGAGAAATATTTTTCCCCTTTATTTCCCCTGAAATGTTTGAGAAAGAACCTGAAGAATCTCTGAATGAGAAGTTCACTCCCTTTATGGGAATGATTTTATAATAGGAGAGATCATCGTAAAACAGAAGATCAAAAATGTTTAAATCAAACTTCACATAATTAAAATGTAAATATAACTTTTGATTTTTCAAAAGATTTTCACTGAAAAAAAAGTTATTATAAGTAGAAAAATTGTAAAAGAATCTACCAATATTCCCATAAAAAGAAATTGAGTAAGAATTAAAAAAATTTGAATTTGACCTCTTTTCATATCTACCATTGTAATCTATAGTACCATTGAAAAGGTTGCCCAAAAAATCTCTGTTCGAAATGTTGAAATAGTAGGTTTTTAAAAGTTTTTGATCTTTGATTATATCGAATCTGTACCTTGAAGGTTTTAAAAATTTTTCAGGTGCATAGGACAATATTTTTTCCCCCATCAAACATTTCGATGTTATCTCCTCTCCATCCATAAATATTTTAACATTTTTTGTTCCTGAAGGTATATATACAGAAAAAACGAACTTTTTTAAATCTACACTCTTTTCATTCTCTGGAAGAATTAAAATTATATCTTTTTTATTTTCCCTCTTATCTTTTATAAACTTAACGATATTTTTTATCCTTTCTTCAACTTTTTGAGGAATATACTCAAAACTTTTGTCCTTTGTAATAATCTCAAAGTAATAATAAAAATCCTTTTCAGGCAATGAGTCGTAAGGTAATGTCACGAAAGCCTTTTTCCCATCAAAGTCCATTCTAAACTTTTTATCTTTTTCAAAATCTGAGATAACTATGTTAATATCTTCGATTCTGTAAGGTTCCTCCTTAATGATTAAAAAAATGGTAAAATTTTCATTCTCATAAAGTTCATCTATTTTTGAATAATCCACCTTAAAAGCAGCGAGAACTTTTAAACTTAAAATAAAGATAAGAAAAGTTGATAAAATTTTTTTATTTTTCAATGTTAACATATATAGTATCATTTCTAAAATCTTCAAACTCTATTTCCAAAATACCCTCTTTACTTTTTTCTATACTTTTGAATTCTTCTTTTTTTTCAACCTTATATGGGTTTTCACCTTGAATAAGTATAATCTGGTCATTTTCTTTTCCACTTACCTTTCCAAACTGGTTTTCCACATCGAATTTATTACAGTAAATTATTGAAATTTTAGCAACAGAATCTTTCAGAGTTACAAAAAAGGAAGAACTATCAGAAAATATGAAAGTGTCAAACAATTTTATCTGGAAATTTTTTTGATCACTTTTTATCAAAAAGTTACCATAACTTATATTCAACCTAAACAAGTTTTCTTCCGTAAGTTTAAAAATGTTTAAAGAAAATTCACTTTCACCAAAAACTGATACTTCACTTTTACCATCTATTAAAGATATTGCCAATAAAGAAAATTTTTCAACTTCTATGTTTAAACTATCCTTAACAATATCTCCCCTTTTAAGTGGCTCTTTCTCCTCACCATAATTCTGAAAAATTTTCCCTTTCGAATTTTTTATAACTCCAACTTCTTCTGGAAAGAGAAAGACGAAAGTTAAGAATAAAAAAAATATTACCTTTTTCTTTTCCATCTTATCTCTTTTATTTTGCCAAGATCCAACTCTTTCACATCAACCTCAACACCGTTAAACCATACTCTACCGGTAGGATGGTACCCTGCAAGTTCAAAAAATTTAAAAATTAAATGAAGGTAATCATTTTCATTAAAAAAATTATTTTCAGAAGAGAAAAAATTCCCTTCACCGGTATGGAAAAAAAGAAAGTTGCTCCTTTTAATAATCCCATCTTCATAACTTTCAATATACCATACAAAATTTCTTTTAAATGGTATAGTTGAAAATGTATCTAAAAGAACAAAATTTTTATCTGATACATCAATCTTTATAAATGGTTTTAGATCGAGTAAAATATCTTCACCAAGGTAGTTTAAAAGTGTTATATCTTTTATCACAAGAGAGCATTTTGAAGAGGATTTGAAAACAAAAGTATTATCGAAAGGTTTAGGAAAATTCTCTCCTCCAGGATAAAAAATTCTTATGTCAGGATAAATATATAAGAATAAAACAAAAAGTATGAAAAACAATTTATTTTTATTATTCATTTAATAGGGACATAAAAATAAGGTCAACATATTTCCCATCTTTAAAGGAATGCTTCCTGTAATGGCCCTCTTTTACAAAACCCAAACTTTCATACATTTTTATCGCACCCATGTTGAATTCGTAAACTTCAAGAGATATTTTATGTAACTGGAGATTTTTGAATCCATAATCAACAAGGATTTTTGTTGATTCTGTCCCATAACCTTTTTTTTGAAAATCTTTACCTAACGCTATAGAAAGCATCGCTCTCCTATTGGGCCAGTTAAAATCTGATAAACTTATTATACCTGCTATTTTAAAACTTTCCCTCTCAACGATTTTTAAAAATACTCCCCTTTTTTCTTTATTCAAAGTTATCAAATCCTTTAACATTGACCTATTTTTGGGGAATCTTTCTGCAAGGTTTTTCCTGACATCTGGAGAGTTAAGAATTTTTTGTATAGGATATAGGTCATCCTCATCAAGTGGAGAGAGGATGACCTTTTCACCTTCTAGAAAAATTACAGGTTCTTCCATTTTCATTTTAACTCACTTCAGATTCATAAATTTAATGTTCTTTTCATAGAGAACTTTTCCATCCTTTTCGGAGAGAATCTTTATAAAGTAAACTCCTTTATTTTTCAAAATATTTTTGAGTGAAAATCTGTGAACTCCAAATTCTATTTTCCCATCAAAAATTTTTCCTACATTTCTTCCAGAAATATCAAAAATTTCTATCTTAGTGTTACAATCGGAAGGAATCTCATAGAATAGAACATTTTCATTGAAATTACTATTGATTCTAGCGTTAAAGTATTTTATCGTTTTATTTTTAAGAATAGTTACCTCATCTATGTTCGAATATGAAACTATTGAGAAAAGATCAGAATAATAGAAGATCGAGTTGTTGGAACTGGATGTAAGTTTTAACATACAACTATCTGAATAAAGACCTGAAGGAACAGTCCATTCATAGTTACCACTGTTGTTCTGGTTAACAACAATCTGAGTCCAGTTTATACCTTTGTCGTATGAGATCTCAAGGTTGTACTGTAGAATTGTTCCAAGAGTTGTCCAAGTGAAATAGTATTTTTTGGTCGTTTCAAAAATGTCTCCCAATACTGGAGAGGTGAACCTAACTATCGGCTTTGATATAACAAAAGTGTCTGAAATTCCATATATGGTAGATTGTGATGAGTTGGATATTTTTATCAGAGCCATATCTGAAACCGCTATATCAGGGATGGTCCATTCATAGTAACCTTTATTTGTAACTCCTGAGGCTATAGATCTCCATTGGGAGCCAAGATCTGTAGAGTAGAATATATCACATGTTGTAAATGCACCAGTATTCCTCCACGTTATAAAGTATTTTCTTCCAGCCAGCATCGTATCAGAATTACTTGGAGATGTGACAGTTATCTCCTGGGGTAAAATTGTGAAAACATCTGATATACCAAAAACATTAGAGTTACTGCTATTCAAAATTTTAACAAGACAGTTAGTTGAATTCTCTGTAGGAACCGTCCATTCATAGTAACCGGAGTTGGTTAAATTGGTTGCAACATATGTCCATGTAGCTCCATTGTCTTTCGAGTACTGTATATCAACAGCAGAAATGGTTCCAGTGTTTTTCCATGTTATATAG
The DNA here is from genome assembly GCA_001508335.1 of candidate division TA06 bacterium 32_111. GTDB lineage: Bacteria > Hydrothermota > 32-111 > 32-111 > 32-111 > 32-111. The sequence goes on along the minus strand of LGFX01000004.1, from coordinate 173,296 downwards.
TATTTGTTTCCAGATATGTACATATCGGTTGTTTTGGGAGAAAGAACCTCTATAGTTTGCAAAGGAATTGCAAACCTTGGGCTGATTCCATTCACATTAGTATTATCATAGTTTGAAACCCTAACAAAACAGTTCTCAGATGGTGTGTTTGGAATAGTCCACTCGTAACCTTTAGTGTTGGAAAGGTTATCTGTTATAATATTCCAATCTATGCCATCATTGTATGAGTATTCTATCCTAACCTTTGAAATCGTTCCGATGTTAGTCCACGTAACGTAATATTTTCTTCCAACAACCCATCTATCAGTTGATAATGGAGAGTTAACAAGTATTAGTTGTGGTATTATTGAAAAAGTTTCACTTTCATCGAAAACTGATTCATCGTTTGAATTCGTAACCTTTATAAGAACAAGGTCAGAATTTACATCAGGGACGGTCCATTCATAGTAACCGTTATTCGTTAGATTTGAAACGAGTGTGTTCCAGCTTGCTCCATTATTTAAAGAATAGTAGAGATTTACATTCGAAATGGTTCCAGTTGTTTTCCATGTTATAAAATACTTTCTACTTACATAGAATTGAGAGTTTGATTTAGGATATGTTACCTCTATTTTTTGAGGTAAAATTTTGAAGGTGTCCGAATTATCGTAAACATTCAGGTTCGAAAGGTTGCTTACCCTTACAAGTGCATTATCCGTTGATGATAATGTTGTTGGGAGTGTCCATTCATAGTATTTGTTATTAGTTGTAGAACCTGTAATCGTGCTCCATAAACTTCCACCATCAAGAGAATACTCCAACATAACATTATCAATAGTTCCAGTGTTAAACCAAGTAATAGGATAAGTTTTTGTAATCATCATAGAATCGTTAACTATTGGTGAAAGTATGGTAACTGTTTGAGGAACTATGGCAAACCTTTCTGAAATATCGTTAATAGTTTCAGAGGAGGAGTAGGATACTTTTATAAAACAACTATCTGAAATGTAATTGGGAACTGTCCATTCATAGTACCCAGAGTTACTGTAATCTGAGACTATTGTGGTATAACTACTTCCATTATCAACAGAATAGTATATGTTAACTTTATCAAGTGCGCCACTGTTTTTCCATGTTATAAAGATTTTACTTCCAACTAAATAAGAGGAGTTATTTTCAAAAGAGGTAATTTCAATTGAAGGGTAAACTGTTATAAACTGTTGTGAGATCCCACCTACAGAAACATTCGCCTTATTAGTTAATTTTAAAAGTGTCTGTGATGAACTTGAAAGTGGGAAAGGATCGAAAAGATAATTCTGATTTGAAGCAACTATAGATGATGAGAATGTTGTCCAGTTTGTTCCATTATCCAGGGAGTATTCGCCAACAAGTGTATCTATTCCTCCAGTATAATTCCAGGTCAGATAGAATGGAGAAAGAGTTAATATCGTATCGTTTAACAGAGGATAGGTCAAAGATATTGACTGATCTTTTATAACAAAAGTTTGTGAATAACCTTCTATTGAAGGTGATTCGTAACCTGATATCTTTACAATACAATTTGTTGAACCACCCTGCGGTGTTCTCCATTTGAAATACTTCAAAGAAGCACTAACGGTATCAATTATTGTATAATTTGTTCCTCCATTTTTCGAATAGGATAGAACTACACTATCACCTGAACCCATATTTGAAGACCAGGTTATATAATAATAATTTCCAGAAATGAGAGTATCTATACTTTCCGGAGTTACAACATTTATGGAAGGATATTTTGTTATGAATGTTGGAGATACTCCGAAAACTGAACTGTTTGAACTGTTCTTGACCCTTACCAAAGAGTTTGTTGATGAAATGTTAGGTAGTGTCCATAGATAATATTTTGAGTTTGTGTTAGTTGCTATAATCTGCCAGGTTGAACCACCATTTGTTGAGTATTCGAGAACAACATTCGAAAAACTACCAGTATAATTCCAGGTAATATAATATTTTCTTCCAGCTATCCATTCTGATGAAGATATCGGTGATGTTACATTCACGGTTTGTGGAACAATCGAAAACTTTTCGCTTATAGCATAGGAGGAGGTTAACCTTAAACATGTGACCTTTATAAAACAGTTCGAACTTATCACATTTGGAACAGTCCATTCAAGGTAGTGTGTTGAAGATGGTATTGTATCTATCTGTGTCCAGTTCGTTCCCCCATCTGTTGAGTAAGAAATTATAACTGAATCATTAGATGAACCAAGGAAATCGAATGTTATAAGCATCTTTTCCCCAACAATATATTCTTCATTCAGTTTTGGTGAGGTAACATTTATAATTTTATCGGATATTGAGAATAGATCGGAAACTCCCAGCGCAGAAGTGTTATCCTTGTTAACTATCCTTACAAGTGTTGAATCACTTTTAACATTTGGAGTAGTCCATAGATAGTATCTGTTGGAAGTTAGAGTTTTTCCAACACTGCTCCAAGAAAGACCGTTGTTTGTCGAATACTCAACTATAGCCGAATCGAAAAGTCCCTTATAAACCCAGGTAATATTATAACTTTTCCCGGATATTAAACTATCCGTTCCTTTTGGATAGTTCACTGTTATCTCCTGAGGAACTATTCTAAATATCTGAGAAAGGTCGAACCTCGTTGTATCACTTGCGTTTGAAACTTTTACAAGAACAGAATCTGAAAATGTCTGGGGAACTGTCCAGAGATAATTCTGTGAGTTTGTTGTTGAATTTGAAATAACACTCCAGTTCTTTCCATTATCAAGGGAGTAAGTTATTTTAACGTTTGAGAAATTCCCTGTATAATCCCAGGTGATATAATATTTGTTTCCAGAATACCATACTGTTGAACTGTCAGGATATGTTACAAAAATACTCTGTGGAACAATAGTGAATGTATCAGAGATATCATAAACGTTACTGTTTTTAGAAAATTCCACCTTTAAAAGTGCCTCATTCGTCGAATAGTTTGGAACGGTCCAGTTATAATAGTAGTTGTTTACCTGTTTTGTTATAAAACTCCAGTTTGTTCCACCATCTAAAGAATAATATATGTTAACAGTATCAATAAGACCAAGGTTGTACCAACTAATATGATAGCTTCTTCCAGAAAGTAATGTGTCATTGTAAATAGGAGAAGTTATGAATAACTCTTGTGGTTTTATAACAAAATTTTTTGAATAAACTGTAGTGTTTGTATCTCCATACTCTTGCAACCTTATCCTTGCGTTAGAAGTAGGTTCATTTGGGATTGTCCATAGGTATGAACCGGTATCTGGGGTTTGACTTATTATCTCCTTCCATGTTATTCCGTCTGTGTTGTAATAGAGTTGAACAGACGGTGTAGTTCCTTTTACATCTCGCCAGATTATATAGTGCTTTCTTCCAACATAGAATGTATCAGTATCATCTGGATATATAAAATCAAGAAGAGTATTTTTTACTATAAGGTTACCAACTGTTAAACTTGTGTCAAAAAAACCTGCACCATTGTAAAAATCAATTTTTAAAGAAAAATTGTTAGAAGATGCTGTATGTGGCAAAGTCATCAAAAAAAAGTTTTCGTTTTTTATCTTATCGGCTAAAATTATGTAGTTCACAGCATCAGTTGAATATGAAACCGTTGCTTTATAAGTTGTATCATAAGAAGAGTTCCAGATTAAATAGTATGTTTCATCAACGTACATTGTGTCATTTTGATTTGGGAATAGTATGGTATTCGTCGTAGGTTGAGGTAAAACAATAATTGTGTCAGATGTATCGTAAAGGTAAGTTCCATTTTTGTCATAAATTTTGATAACAAATTTATCTAAAGTATCACAAAAAGTATCAAAAAACATGTAATATTCTTTTGTTTGGAATTTACCTAAACTTATTTCTCCCTTTAAAGAGCTTTCAAGCTTTATTAGAACTGAATCTTCAATCGTCCCTCTGTTTGTTGTATAAATAGGGAAATAAGAGTTATAATAACAAAAATCACCAGCTAAAGGTTGATCTATATTTATGGTTGGGTTATTTACAGTGAAGTTACTATCAGATTCGTCAAAAGCGTAGTTATCTTTTGTTGACATAACTTTCAACTTATAGGTTGAAAAAGCTGAGTGTGGAATTTTCCATAAGTAAGATCCGCTATTTTTAATAGTTTTTATAGGAGTATAGTTCAAACCACCATCTATAGAATAGAATAGGGAAACAGAATCCGGACCACCTATCCAATTCCAATTTATCTCTCTTTTTTCACCACCGTAAAAATACTCTCCACCATTCGGTTGAACTATTGTATAGATGGGTCTTACTATAGAAAAGACCTTTGAGAGAGAGTAAACAGAATCACTCGCAGTGCTTGTTACTTTTATCCAGCAACTGTCGCTAACATAGTTAGGAACGGTGAAAGCAAAACTTCCAGTATTTAAGGTTGCCGTTGAGATGAAAGTGTTTTGAACAACTCCAGAAACTTTATAGTAGAGCTCTATAATGACACTATCAACAGTTCCTGTCCAATTCCAGTATATTGGATATTTGTTACCTACTATCAGAACAGCTCCGCTATCTGGAGAGAAAACGGAAACAGTTGGTTTTAAAATCGAGAAGTTGGTATCGGATAAATCGTAAGAAAGGTTATCGGAAATGTTTGTTACTTTTATCCTACACAGATTTGAAACATCGTTTGGAACCTTCCATATATAGTTTCCATCATTGGTTTCAGATGTTGAGATATTATTCCAAACTGTTCCACCATCAGTTGAGTATTCGAGTTTCACATTTGAAACCTGTCCATCATTTTCCCAATGTATTGGAGTGTACTCTCCAACTATTAGATTTTCAAAACCGTTTGGTGTTAAAAGTTTGAAAGTTGGTCTTTTTATTGAAACTACACCATTTGATACTCCTTTCGTTAAAGAATCGGAAGTACTTGTAACTTTTATTTTTACCGAATCTGAAACAACAAGTGCTGGAATAGTCCACCTGTAATATCCATTATTTGCAGTTGTTGAAGTTATTGTGTTCCATGTTGAACCATTGTTTGTTGAATATTCTATTTTCACATTTGAAAATGACCCGTTGTTTTTCCAATGTATTGGAAGTATGTCTCCAGAAACGAAAGTTTCTCCACCTTTTGGTGAAAGTACCATTAAGGATGGGGAAACTATCGAAAAGTTGCTATCCGAAAGATCAACTGTATTGCCATCTGTTGTACTTGTTACCCTTATTTTTACATTTGTAGAAACTATAGATGGAGCAGTCCAGTTGAAAACACCATCGTTTGGATCCGAGGCATCTATAACAGTCCAGTTCACTCCATCGGTTGTGTATTCTATCATAACGTTTGCAAAATTTCCTTCACTTCTCCATCTGATAGGATACACCTCTCCACCGACAAGAGTCTCTCCGCCGTTTGGATAAATAACTGTCACCGTTGGTGAAACTATAGAGAAAGTAGAATTAGAAATGTCAAAAGTATTCGTTGGATCAAGATTGTTAGAGATTCTGAAAAGTCCATTTGATGTTGTTGCAGTAGAAGGAACACTCCAAATAAAGGAGCCATCATTAGTTGTATCAGAGTTTATTATTTTTGTCCATGTTGATCCACCATCGGTTGAGTATTCGAGTTTCACATAAGAGAAACTCCCACTCCAGTTCCATTCTATAGGGAAATAATCTCCAGCAGTTATACTCTCTCCCCCATTTGGAGAAATAAGAGTAATTATAGCAGGAATTATAGAAAATTGTCCACTAGTTGCAAAGTTTGTTGGATCGGATGTATCTGAAACTTTAATTAAAACATTTGAACTTATAATAGAAGGTATTGTCCAGAAGTAAGATCCCTCATTGGAAGTTGAGTTTGAAATCACATTCCATGTTGAACCTCCATCAGTTGAGTATTCTATTTTAACGTTGGATATTTCTCCACTATTCTCCCATATTATCTGGTAGACATTCCCAACTATCAAGGAATCCCCAACTTTTGGAGATTTTACATTTATAACACCTTTACCTATTGAAAATTTTTTAGAAATTGCATAGGAGTTCAAACTATCTGAAAGGTTTAAAATTTTAATAAAACAATCTGAAGAGTTCAAAACTGGAACAGTCCATAAATATGTTCCACTATTTGTAGAACTATTTGTAATAACATTCCATGTTAACTGGTTATCATAAGAGTACTCTATCTTTACATTAGAAAAGTTAGCATCAAAAGTGTAATTTATTGAGACTTTTTCTCCAGAAATCAAAGAAGAACCTGAATCTGGAGAAAGAATTTTTATTTGAACAGGTGAAAGTGCAAAATTGCTATCGGAGATATCGAAAGAGTTGTTGTCTGAACCATTTCTAACCCTTATTCTATAAGTGGATGATGGGGTCATTGTAGAAGGTATACTCCATACATAGGAACCATCGTTTGCTTCAGAAGAAACTATAGGATTCCAACTTGTTCCACTATCTGAAGAATAATCTATATTAACTGTTGAAAAATCACTGTTGCTATTCCAAAGTATTGGATACTTTTCACCAATTTTAAATGTTTCTCCACCTTTTGGAGACAAAAGATTTAAAGTTGGAGAAAGCACTACAAATGTTGTATCACTTATATCGTAAGATGTAACATCTGCTGAATTCGTTATTTTTAAAAGATAAGTAGAAGATGGTGTAGATGGAACCGTCCACACATAACTACCATCGTTTGTTGTGTTTGAAACTATAGTGTTCCAGGTTAATCCACCGTTGGTTGAATATTCTATGTTGACATTCGAAACTGTTCCTTCGCTCTGCCAGAGGATAGGATATCTGTTGGAAGAGATAAGTGTATCATTCCCATTCATTTTTATAATCTTTATTTGGGGCTTTTTTATAGTAAAGGTTGAATTGGAAATATCGTATACTGAAGAGTTGGCAGCATCAGAAATTTTTATAATACATTGATTGGAAGGTGTAGAAGGTACAGTCCAGACAAAAGATCCATCGTTTGGATCTGAAGCATCAATCGTTGACCAACTTGAACCGTTGTTGGTTGAATACTCTATCTTTACATTTGAAAATGTCCCTGTCCAATTCCAACTTACAGGGTATTTTTCACCAACAATAAGTTCCTCACTACCGTTGGGAAAAGTAACGTCTATTTGAGCTGTAACTATAGTTGAAGTTGAATTTGAAACATCGTAACAGTTTGCATCGTTCACATTAGTTATTCTTAAAAGTAGATTTGAAGTTGATAAATTTGGAACAGTCCAAAGGTAACTACCATCGTTTGTTGTTGAAGTAACTATGTTGCTCCAGTTCACTCCGCCATCTGTTGAGTATTCGAGTTTAACATTGGATATCGAACCTTCCCAATCCCAACTTATGTTTGCTTTAGTCCCCGCAACAAAGGTTTCCCCACCATTTGGGGTTAACAGTGTTAGTGATGTTGAGAGTATGGAGAAGGGATAATCTGAAATATCATAAACTTCCGGGTTTAAGGTGTTGGTTATCTTTAACAAACATTTTGATGATGGATTTATGGAAGGTATTAACCAGTTGTAACTACCATCATTTACAGTTGATGTTGTTATATTTGTCCATATATTTCCAGAATCGGCAGAGTACTCTAATTTTACATTTGAAAAAGAGCCACTCCACTCCCAGTATATTGGGAAATATTTACCTGTTATATAACTCTCTCCTCCATTTGGACTAATAAGTTTTACCGAGTTGATGGCTATAGAAAACGAATCCTGTGTAACAGCAAAAGAGTTTGGATCTGAAGTATTGGTTATTCTAATTTTACACTGGTCTGATGGAGCGTTTGGAACTGTCCAGATGTACTCTCCATCATTTTGAGTTGAACTTGTTATTACAACCCAATTAGTTCCACCATCAATTGTGTATTCTATTTTAACATTTGCAAAAACTCCAGTCCAATCCCAATGTATAGGGTAATTCTCACCTATTATCAAAGTATCATTTTGAACAGGTTTTTTTATGAAGATCTCTGGTCTTGAAATAACAAAAAAGGTATCACTAACATCGTAGTCATTAGGATCTGATGGGTTGGATATTTTTATTTTACACGTCAAGGATGGGTTGTTTGGAACAGTCCATAAGTAATCTCCATCATTTTGAGTTGAACTGTAAATGAGAACCCAGTTTGTACCACCATCTATAGAGTATTCCAACCTCGCTGATGTTATGCTTCCAGTAACATCCCAATGAATTGGCATCTGATTCCCCACGATATAATTTTCATTTCCATTGGGAGTTCTCAAATTATATGATGCTGAGAAGATTGAAAAAGCAAAAAGAATTTGAAATATGAAAAGAAATATTTTCCTCATTAAAACCTCCATCTAATAAATTATATTATATTTTATAAAAAAATAGTCAAGAACTTTCCACAAACTCGGTAGAAACAGGTTTTGGTCCCTTCAGCGACAGAAATACCCCAACCTCATCCGAGATGTTCTCAAAGTTATGAACAACACCTTTTGAAGCGTAAGCAAGATCACCCTCTCTTAATACAAAAACTTTACCATCTATGTAAAATTTTATCTTTCCCCTTATCACGAAAAATATCTCATCGTTGTTTGGATGTTTATGTAATGGGGCTTTAGAATTTACAGGCATATTGTATATGTAGGGAGAAAGGATCTCTAATTTATCGAAAAAAGGATTTATCTCTATTTTTTCTCCATAAGAAACTTTTTCTCCATAGAACATAAAAATTTTTGTTAAATCCTCACTTTCTATTTCATTAAATTTCTCTTTCGGTGATTTACAGTTAGGACACACTTGCGGTGGATTCTCTCCTTTATGAATGTATCCGCAAACAGAACATTTAAAAATTTTCATAAATACTCCTTTTTGATTTTATTCTCTAAAAATTTGAAAACTATATAATTCCCCTTTTCATTTAGATGTGTATTTTTCTCTCTGTAAAGTTTTTCTCCATTATCGTAAAGTATCTTAAAAGTATCTACCAAAGAATATGTTAAACAGTTATTTCCATCTAAAAATTTTTCTATTCTTCTATCAACATAATCCCATCCAATTTTAGGCTTTACATTATTTTCAAAAAGTTCTTTTTGTAGATCTCTATCAACCGAAAACTGGTCAGGAATTATGAGAAAGATAACCTTTTTATTTCTATCTTCGAAAAATTTTTTTATTTTGACCAATTGTTTTTCAAAAAATTCCCACCCTTCGTTTTTTTCATTTTTCAAAATAAAACTTGCCCTTCTTTTTTCAACTTCAAAAAAGTTCTTCTCTGAAAGATCCCCTTCCCTACTTTCCATTTTTGAAATATAAGAAAGATTTTGGAGAAGATTTACAATTTTAAGGTTGAAAAAAGAGTAATTGTTTTCAGGGTAATATATCTCAGTAACATCGTTCCCCGAAAATATAACAACAAAAGTTAAATCAGGATTTACCATTTCAAAATACTCTTCCAAAAGTTTAAAATAATCTTTCGGAGAAAAACCTGGTTGGGAAAGATTCACAACCTCACAATCTAAAGAATCCTCGAACATCTTAATAAAATTGTATCTGTAATCCACAACCCCAACACAAAAAGAATCCCCAACAAAAAGAATCCTTTTTTTCTCTTTTGGTTTATCCAGATCCATTCCTAAAAAACCGAACCTGTTAACAAACTCTCCGTTGAAATAAGTATAAGGCTTTAATTTTAACAGTTCATCCTTTCTCTTTAAAATATCTAAAGGTTTAACTATATAAAAAATGTTCAAAACAAACTCTAATGTAAAAAATAGTATTATAACATTAATATAAACAATTTTTACAATTTTAGGGATTTCGAATTTGAACCTTCTCATAATTAAAAAAATTAACACATAGAAAGTTCTGTTAAAAGAAACTATTAAAACTTCAGGAAAAATATGTGTTCTAAAGAATATTGAGACAAGAAAAAAGGAGAGAGGTAAAGTTAACAGAAAGATTTTAAAATCTATATTCAAAAAAAGCAAAAATATGGAAGATACATAGAAAGTTAAAAGTGTAAAGGAATAAGGTAAAATATAATCTCTGTTAAAAATTATTGAAAGAAAAATTACTGTAAAAATTATATAAATTTTGAAAGTTTTTTCTAAAAGTTTTCCTTTACTTATCACATTTAAATTTTATTAAAAAAAAGAAAAAATTTCAACCTATTATTTCGTTCAACCTTTTAACGGCACAGAACTCGCCACACATCGAACAAACATCGCTATCCTTAATTTTATATTTTTCCCTACATTCTCTAAAATTCTTTTCATCTATGGAAAGTTTCGCCATCCTTTCCCAATCCAATTTTTTTCTCGCTTTTGACATCTCCGTGTTCCTTTTTAAAGCGTAACTTTTTCCTAAAGCGAGATCAGCTGAAAATGCTGCTATCTTTGAAGCCAGAACACCCTCTTTGACATCATCAACATCTGGAAGTTTTAAATGTTCAGCTGGAGTTACATAGCACAAGAAATCAGCTCCAAAATATGCTGCCAAAGTTCCACCTATTGCACCAACTATATGATCGTATCCTGCCGAAATATCGTTTACCAGTGGTCCTAAAACATAGAATGGTGCATTATGAGTTACCCTTTTCATAACTTCGATGTTGGATTGAATATGTTGTAAGTAGAGATGCCCTGGACCTTCTACCATGACCTGAACACCTTTTTCCCTCGCTCTATCAACAAGTTCTCCCAGTATCAACAGTTCTTCTACTTGTCCCCTATCTGTCCCATCAATACAAGCGCCAGGCCTTAACCCATCACCAAGTGAAATCGTAACATTGTACTCTTTCAATATATCAAGGATTTTGTCATAGTAGGTGTAAAGTGGAGATTCTTTTCCGTTATATTTCATCCATGCTATCAGAAACGAACCACCCCTTGAAACAACATCCATTACCCTTTTCTCTTTGAAGGTTCTTTCCATAGAGTTTAAAGTAACACCTGCATGTATTGTCATAAAGTCAACACCATCTTTAGCCTGTTCTTCAACAGTTTTTAAAAAATCTTCAATTTTCATCTCTACTATATCCTTCCTTTTCAAAGAGAGTTCAAAACCTGTTTCATAAATTGGTACTGTTCCAACCATAACCGGACACATTTCAAGAACCTTTTTTCTTATAACCTTTATCTTTTTGCCAAGGGAAAGATCCATAACTGAATGTGCTCCATATTCGACAGCAACCTTCATCTTCAAAACCTCCTCATCAATATCAATATGGATAGGGGATGAACCTATGTTTGCGTTTATCTTTTTAGAAAGGTTCTTTCCAATAGCATAGTATCTTTTCTTTTTCCTTTTTATATTGTCAGGAAGAACTATAGTTCCATCTTCAATTCCTTTTACTATAAAATCTTCACTAACTTCATCGTTCAAAGATGCATCCTTAATGGCATTCTTATGAAATTTCATATTTTTCATAATAACTCCTTTCAAGATCAAAAAACTCTTTTATTCTTTTTGATGGATTGTTACTTTCATTTATATAGGATAAAACAGCATAATTTTTAAATCCCAGATTTAAAACCGTAAAAAGGGTATCCGGTTTTATTCCACCTATTCCGACAGATGGGATTTGCGAAATCTCATACATCCTTTTCGCTTTTTTAAGACCTAAAACTCTATCCTTTACAACTTTTGAATTTGTTGGGTATATAGGACCTATTCCAACATAATCTGGATCCTCTTTAATCGCTTTTTTCAGTTGTAAAATAGAATGTGTTGATTTACCTATAATTATACTCTCAGAAAATTTTCTTACATCTTTAACAAGGATATCTGTTTGTCCAACATGAACACCATCGGCATCTGAAAGAATAGTTATATCTACTCTATCATCAACTATAAAAAGAGTTTCACTATTTTTGGTTATACTTTTTATCCTTTTTGCGATATCAAGGATTTTTTTATCAGAGAGTTTTTTATCCCTAAGTTGAATAACTTTTACTCTATTTCTTACAGCTATTTCACTTAATTTTTCATAACCTACAACCGGTTCTGTCATTATGAGGTACAATCCAAAACCTTCAGGAAAAGTTTTTTTATAAAATTTTTTCAAAACCTTTTTCTCCAAGGTGTAAAGTTTAAACCTTATATCTTTAAAATCCTTTGAAATCCTTAACTCCTTTATTTTAAAAATCTCTTCAAGAACTCTCGCAGATTCTTCACACCTTCCGAAAGATGATCTCAAAATATCCTCAAAATTTTTTCTCTCATTCTTATCGTAAATGTAATCTTTTCCAGGATCATTATCTGAATCCCTTTTTATTACTATTTCACTGTTGATCTTTTTTCTTAAATTGTAAAATCTTGTCCTAACATTTCTCATATCTTTTAAAATCTTTTCATCATAATTTTCAAATCTGATAAAATCCTCTATCAGCCTTAAACCTTCTGAGAACCTGTTTAAATTAACATCTATTATTCTTTCCGTAAATCCTCCTTTATCAGTTTGTAAGATTTGTAACCTGAAAGTAACATCCCACCGAATATCGGGCCCATTCTGAATCCACCAAAAACTCCATTAGCAGCCATACCTGAAACATAAAAGTTCTTAAAAATCTCTTTAGTGTTTTCAACGGTTTCCATTTCACCAAGTTCTGCGTTCATAGGTTTTTCACCTTCTATCTTTCCAGATGGAGTGTTAAGTTTAACATTCGCTTTCTTAACAAGTATCGATGCTATCTCTGCAGGATGTCCTGTTGCATCCAAAACCTTTTTTGATACAACTGTCAACGGATCAACATGTAAAGACATATATTCAACTGGAGTCCAATTTATAACAACACCACAAACAGAATTATCCTTTAAAACTACATCAACAACCTTTATAAGATTGAATATTTTTACTCCAGCCTTACTACTTTTATAGATAAGGGATGAAGTTATTTGAACCGAATCTATAAGAAAGTAACCGTTTCCCTCATCTTTAATATCAACATCAAAATCTTTTAGCACATCCAGAGATTCCTTCTGAACCACTATTTCATTGAACATCATTCCTCCTCCCCACATACCTCCACCAGGTGCAAGTTTTGTTTCAAAAAGAGCAACTTTAAAACCATCTTTAGCAAGATGGTATCCAGCTACAAGACCTGATGGACCTCCACCAACTATAGCAACATCCAAAGAAAGGTTAACTTTCAACTTTTCAAAATAATTTTTTACTATCAGTTCACTTATTTTTTGATCCTCTAACATAAAACCTCCTTAAAATAAAAAAATCAGGTTTTTTGAACCTGATCTTTTTAGATTCCCTACGGCAGAATTACCTGCATCAGGTTCAAAGGGTCAACGGTTACACCGTTTTCTCAGCCGCTAACAGCAGCTCCCCTAATATTATTAAATACTTAAAATTTTAAATGTCAACAGTTATACGTCTATACGTCACATTTTGATCTTTTTATCTTTATTTCAAAAATAGCATAAAGAACCGGGATAAGAATCAAGGTAACAACTGTTGAGAAGGAGAGTCCACCTATAACAACTATTCCAAGAGATCTCCACATTTCTGCTCCCTCTTTCGTACTCAAAGCGAGCGGGAGTAAAGCAAAAATAGTTGTGAAGGTTGTCATAAGAACAGGTCTCAATCTCCTCTTTCCAGCAAGAGCAACAGCATCACACAACTGGATTCCATTCTCTCTAAGTTGGTTCATGTAACTTACAAGAACTATTGCGTTGTTTACAACTATTCCTACAAGCATAAGCATACCTACGAAACCCATTATTGACAATGTAGTCTTAGTTATAAAAAGTGCAAGTATTGTTCCACTGAAAGCGAAAGGAATAGAGAAAAATATTATGAATGGATCAATAAAAGATTCGAACTGTGCAGCCATAACGAGAAAAACGAGTACTATTCCTATAAGTATCGCTATTGAAAGATCCCTGAAGGATTCATTCTGACTCTTAACATCACCACTGTTTACAATAGTTATATCCTGAGGAATAACAAGTTGGGAGATCATACTCTTAACTTTTCTGTTCCCTTCGGAAAGTGATATATTGTTTAGGTTTGCCTGAACACTTATAAATCTTGTTCTATTCTTTCTTTCTATTGTTGGTGGTTGTTTTGTCATTTTAACTGTGGCAACAGAAGAGAGTGGAACATTGTAATTTGCTGGTGTTGTAACAGGTAAAGATTTAAGATCATTTATACTCCTTAAATATTTTTTATCAAAGGAAACATTTATATCGTACTCGAAGCCATCCTTTCTAAAAACTGATGGTACGTTTCCATTTATCCCGTTCCTTAAACTCAGCATGAGGTAATAGTTGTTCATACCGAAAATGGTTGCATTATCCTTTTTGGGTATAATTGATATATCATCCACCTCCTCCTCTCTTGATATCGAAATATCAACAAAACTTCCATCGTTTTCGATCATCTTTTTCAGTTCTTTTGCGAGTTGAAAAGTTTTTCCAATATCCTCACCATATATTTCTACAGCTATCTGCTTCTGGTTTGAAAAACCTGCTGCGAAATTTGAATTCATCTCCACACTTTTAACTTCAGGATAACTCTGTATAAATTTTCTTATAGACGAAAGATTCTTTTGAACCTCCTTTATAGAAAGACCATCCTTGAATGCAATAATAACAGTTGATGAATACTGACTTGACCCACCAAACATTCTCGTTCCACTTCCACCTGCATAAAAAACGAAATTTTCAACATCTGGGTATTCGTTTTTTATCTTTTTTCCTATATCAGTCATAACACTATCTGTAACCTCAATCCTTAAACCTGGTGTAAGGTCGACAGTTCCCCTTATCCTTCCACCTCCGAAAGATGAGAAGAATTCAGTTTTTATAGATGGTAGTAAGAAAAGAACACCAACAAATATTATAACAACGGTAAGTATCACAAATTTTTTGTTGTTCATAGAGTAGGATAAAAAGTTGGAATATAACTGTTCAAAATCGCTGAACCATTTTTCAGTCAAATTGTGAAAATTTTCAAGGAACCTTTCCTTAAATTTTAAAAGTTTCGAACTCAGCATAGGTGTTAGAGTGACAGAGATGAAAAGTGAAGCGAAAAGGACAACAGAAACTGTATAAGCGAGTTGTTTGAAAAGAAAGGAAGTAAAACCTTCAATAAAAAGTAATGGAACGAATATTGCGATAGTTGTTAAAGTTGAAGCAAAAATAGCTCCTATAACCTCATTTGTTCCATCCAATGCAGCTTTTTTTATTTCTTTTTTTTCTTCATTCTTATGTCTATAAATGTTTTCAAGAACAACTATTGAATTATCAACAACCATTCCAAGTGCTATGGAAAGTGAAGCCAAAGAGATAATGTTCAGAGTTGAATTTGAAAGGTAAAGATATATTATCCCAAATATAAGTGAAAATGGTAGAGTGAGTGATATTATTAAACTTCCAGTTAAATTTCTTAAAAATAAGAATACTATTATAACAACAAATATAAAAGCGTAAAGTATCGTTGATGAAAGGTTAGATATGGAGTTTGTTATCTGTTTTGAAGTGTCGAAAACAACTTTAACTTCAGTTCCCTGAGGATACATATCTTTGATTTGACCCAACTTTTTGTTCAACTCATTTACAATTTTAACAGTGTTAGCGTTTGACTGTTTTTGAATAACTACAACAATTCCCTCTTTACTGTTTATTTTAGCAACACCTTCTATCTCACCCTGTGAGAAATCTATATCTGCGACATTGTAAAGGTAGACAGGATTTCTACCTGAATAACCAACTACAGTTTTTGAAATTTCATCAACAGATCTGTATTCACCCGGTAATCTTGTTGAATAACTCTTTATTCCCTGTCTTATCTCTCCCAAAGGTATATTCAGGTTGTTCGCTGAAATCATCGAATTTATCTGTGAAAGAGAGATGTTATATTTTATCATATCGGGAATTCTGACTTTCACATTTACCTTTTTTTTACTTGAAGAAGTTATTGATACTGCACCAACTCCCTCTATCTGTCTTATTTTATCGAGAACAAACTTCTCAGTAAAATCATACATTTTTGCAACATCACCCTCATTTTCAAAAATTATTGCAACCGTAGCAACAGGGATCATCGATGTTGAAAATTTAAAAACCGTTGGGGTTTGAGCATCTTCAGGTAAAGAACTTTTGATAAGTTCAATCTGCGTTCTTATATCGTTCGCAGCAGCATCAAGATTTTTACCCCAGTTAAAAGTGATTGTAACAAATGAAACTGATTCCATTGAACTTGAATTAATCTCTGTAACATCGGGGACCATCGAAAGTGCCGATTCTATTTTTTTTGTTATCTGTTCTTCAACATCAACACTCGATGCTCCAGGGTAAACTGTTATAACGGAAATCTGTGGGAGTTCAATGTTAGGTAGCAACTCAAGAGAAAGATTTTTGAACGAGAGAAATCCAAATATGAGTACTATTATAAAAATTACGACGATAAGTATTGGTCTTTTTATTGATAACTTAACCATAATCACCTAACCTTTATCTTTTGACCATTTTTAACCATATCTGAACCAACAGTGATAACAGTATCACCTTCGTTCAGACCTGAAATTACTTCAACCAAAAATTCATTTTTTAAACCTGTTTTTACATCGATCCTCTTTGCAACTCCCTCCTTCATAATAAAAAGATACTCTTTTTCCTGTTCGTTTTTCAAAGATTCGAAAGGAACAAGAAGGACATTCTCTTTACGCTCAAGCAGTATCTTAACTGTACACCCCTTATTTATAAGGTTCCCCTTACCATAAAACAAAACATCGACGCTTCCAAGGTTAGTATAGTTGTTTGGATACTTCGAAACTCTAACAACTCTTCCATCAAACTTCTGTTCATCAACTTCAACAAAAGCTAAAGTGCCATTTTTTATCATTCCAAGAATTTCTGAAGATACGGTTACCTTGGCTATCTTTTTTGCATCATCAACTATCATACAAACAGGGGTTTGATTTGTAACAAAATCTCCTTTGTTTAAAGATAGTTCATAAACCGTGCCATCCACAGGAGAGACCACTTTCGCTTTTTCAAATGAAACTCCAGGTATAGACCTGTCAAGTTCCGCAACAACCTGATCTTTCTTTACATAATCACCCTCTGAAACCTTGTACTCCAAAAATCTTCCGGGAACATCTGGAAAAATCTCTGTCTGTTTGTATCCTTCTATCTTTCCATAAAAATCTTGATATATTTTTATTTCTCCCTTATTTACAATTTCATAGGAAACCGTTCTAACAATCTCTTCAGTCTTAATAGGTTTATTTCTCATTTTTGAAAATAGAACAAGTATCACTAAAACTATAATGACAGATAAAATAACAAAAAATTTTTTCATTTTTTCCTCCTTACAGAACTCCAAGATAATTTAAAATTGAAAGTTTATTAACTATTACATCGTATAAAGATTTCAAATAACCAACCTGAGCACTTACATACCTTGTTTCAGCATCATTATAATCTAACTGACTTATTATTCCCCTATTGTACTGTTCGTTGGCTGTTATGTAAGCCTCTTTTGAAAGGGAAAGGGTGCTTTCAAACACCTTAAGGTTCTCTTTTGAATTTTCATAGTTTCTCAGTAGAAGTTCAAGGTCAACAGGTATTCTATCTTTTAAAAGTAGATAACTCATATTAAGCTGTTTTTCCTGTCTTTTTGATTTTAAAATGTTTAATACCCTACTCCCACCTGATAGAATATCCATAGAAAGTGAAATACCAAGATTGTAGGAACCATCAAAATATGTAGAATCCTGAATATAAGAATAATAGTTTTTATAATTATAAGAGGTAAAAAATGCTACATTCGGTAGAAATGATGAGGAATTGAGTAAAGTTCCCTTTCTCGCCATCCTTTTTGAAAGTTCAAGATTTTTCAACTCACTTTTATTTTTAAAACATATATCCAACAGATTATCTTTAGAAATCGAATCAATCTTAATAGTGTCAAACTTTTCAAAAATATCAAAAGATATGGAATCCGTTAAAGTCAAAGTATCTGTTATATCCATACCGAGCATAAATTTTAAACTGTTGAGAAGATTATCCCTCTGTTTTATAAGATTGTTCAACTCAATTTTACTGTTCTGGAGATCTATCTCTGATGACAACTTTTCCAATTTACTCGAAGTTCCAAGATTATATTTAGATACTGTAACCTTGTAATGTTCATCCTTTGACTTAAACATTTTTTGGTTTACTTCTATCATTTTGTCAAAAAGTTTTACGGAAAGATAGATCTGTATTATTGAGAATTTGATATCCCTTCTTGTTTTTTCAAGATCGTTTTTTGACATCTGGAGTTTATCCTTTGAAACCATATAACCTAAAACGAGTTTACCTCCAAGAAAAATCGGCTGAGATAATTTTACATCAAAAGAATAGTTATTCTGTTCTCCAACTTTTATCTTCATGGGTCCATACATCGTGTTAACATAAGTTGTTGGTACTGTATCAAGCCTTACAAAAGTTCCAGCAGCGGAAACTTTTGGTAAAAAATTTGAAACTGAAAGAAGAAGATCCTCATTAGCAATACCGACATTCTCTTCATATATTTTTATCTGAAGATTGTCCCTGTAGGCTTTTTCTATAGATTCATCGAGAGTTAACCCTCCCAAAAATGAAAAATATAGAAAGAAAAAGATAAAAGATAACTTTTTATACATTTTTACTCCTTACTTAATATTTTTATAACATTTTCTTTTAAATATTTTATCCTTTTTTGATCGATCTGTATATCAAAAAACATCACCCTTGAAATCTCCATATGGATCAAACCAACTATCATCATAGTCATTATTTCACTGTTAAAATCTTTGAAAAGATTTTTTTCTATTCCTTCTTCTATGATATCCTTCAATATTTGAAACCTTTTTACAACTATCTTTTTATCTATATTTTTTGAAAAATCAACTATCTGGTTGTTCAGGTTGACATTGTTCATCGTGAAAAATTTTATCTTTGAAACATTTTCTAACATTATTTTAAAAAATGTATCTATATATTTTTCAATTTTCAAAGAGGGTGTATCCATTCTTTCAACAGCATTTAAAATCTCTTCGTTACAGTTATTGAGTGAATAGTTTATAGTTGAAATGAAAAGATCCTTTTTGTTTTTGAAGTACAAATATACTGTACCTTTTCCAACCCCTGCTTTTTTTGCAATACTTTCAATATCAGTTTCAAAATAACCTTTCTTTCCGAAAAGTTCCAAAGAGGCTTCAATAATTTTATTTTTCTTATCCATTTAATAAATATAATTAAAACTGACCAGTCAGTCAAGATTTTTTTTTAAATTTCTATTGAAATTTTGAATTAATTTATTATACTAAAAATAATAAAAAAGGAGAAATATGATTGTTGAATGTCCAAAATGTCATAAAAAATATGAGATTGAAGATATGTATATTCCAATAGGTGGTGCTCCGATAAGATGTCCAAACTGTAAAAACATTTTTGGTATATATGTTGAACCTATAGATATTCCAATGACAGAAGTTGCAGATGAAAATATATCAACTCCAGTTGAGACAAAAAGTGAAGACAAAATAGAAGAAACCTTGGAAAAACCAGATTTTGGGGAGAGGTCGATTACTCCAGAATTTCAGGAAACAAAGGCTGAGGAAGAGAAGCCAACCTTTCCTGATACAGACCAATTTGGGAAATTTTCCAGTGAGGTAGCGGAGAATCCATTTGTAAAACAGGATACCCAACCAAAGGTTGAAGAGGTGAAAAAGGAAGAGCCTTTCGTAAATCCTTTCGCTCAACCTCAGCAACCTCAACCTCAAAAACCAGCAGAACAAACCTCACAAACACCTGATTTTGGAGTCCCTCCAGCATTCACCCAGCCAAAGTTTGAAGAGGTGAAAAGGGAAGAGCCTTTCGTAAATCCTTTCGCTCAACCTCAACAACCTCAACCTCAAAAACCAGCAGAACAATCCTCACAGATACCTGACTTTGGAGTCCCTCCAGCATTCACCCAGCCAAAGGTTGAAGAGGTGAAAAGGGAAGAGCCTTTCGTAAATCCTTTCGCTCAACCTCAACAACCTCAACCTCAAAAACCAGCAGAACAACCCTCACAGACACCTGACTTTGGAGTCCCTCCAGCATTCACCCAGCCAAAGGTTGAAGAGGTGAAAAAGGAAGAGCCTTTCGTAAATCCTTTTGCTCAACCGCAACAACCTCAACCTCAAAAACCAGTTGGAGTTGCAGGAAGGGGTTCACCTGTTTTTGATGTTCTACTTGCAGGTTTTAATCTACCACCAGATTTTAAGTCTTTACCTGAAAATGTTCAAAAGGCACATAAAGATGCTGTAAAACTCGCAAGACAACTTGCTAAAGATATACTTCTCTACCATAAAGATGATGTTGAAAGGGGCCTTGCTTCCGGAAATATCAAAGATGTGTTAAAAGATGAAATTGAAAAATCTTACAAATTTTATTCCCAAAGGATACCTGCAGAAATCGTAAATTCCACAAACTATTTTAACGAAGCATTAAATAAAATTATCTGTAAGGGGCAGAATTTATTTTAATACTTGAAAGCTGAACCACCAACGAACTCTCTTAAAACTGAGGTATGTGGAATTTTTTCTATAGAGATCTCCTTAAAAAAGGATAATATAAAAAGTAACCTTCTTGAATCAAGATAGAAATCACTTTTTTCGTCTATTTCCTGCAATAGGGGTTTTGCAAAATTTTTTAAAACGGAGAGTTCATACAAAAGGGAAGAATTGAAAAAGAAATCCGCACTCTCCTGATAAGGAAAAATATTTTTCTCTTCTCCATCACGAACATGTTTCCACATTTTTAAAGTGGTTTCAGCAGAATGGTTTCTAAAAAGGTAATCCCTCACTATCCTTCTTATCAATCTGTTATCTGTTGTAGAGATTCTATGTGTATTATCTATGTTTATCTGAGTTAAAGCTGAAACATATATTTTCAATTTTATCTCTTTAGGGATCGTTTCGGTTAACCTTTCATTCAATCCGTGTATTCCTTCAACTATTAGAACACTATTCTCTCCCATCTTCAATTTTGTCCAATCTGAGGATCTTTTACCTGTTGGAAAATCGAATTTTGGATTCAATATCTCTTCACCCTTTATCAGGGAGTTCAAATTTTTATTGAAAAGTTCAACATCCAAAGCATCGATGGATTCAAAATCTTTTTTCCCATCGTCCCCTACTTTCACTTTATCGTTATCAAGAAAATAGTCATCAAGAGAGATTCCAACAACTGAAAGTCCTAAAACTTTTAACTGTATCAATAACCTTTTCAAAAAGGTTGTTTTTCCTGAAGATGAAGGACCAGATATAAGAATCATCTTCAACTTGCCTCTCTGAGAATCAACAAAGTTGGCTATCTCTACAATTTTCTTCTCATGCAAGGCTTCACAAACATGTATCAATTCAAATATTTCATCATTTTCAATAGACTCTTTAACATTCTTTACTGATCTCCATCCCAAAATTTTTGCCCACTTTTCAGATTCGTTGAATATTGAGAAAAGTTTTTTCTGCTCACTTTTCACATTATCTTTTGAAATGTAAACGATAAACCCTGGAGGATAATATTTTATGAAAGAACCTTTTAAAACTGAAGTAGAGTTAACAACAGGAGTAAAGAAGAACTCTTTCACATTGTTATATTCGCAAAGAAAAGCACCATTTATTTCAGAATTGCTCAGAAGTTCAAATTTATCCTTTTCATATTTAAAAATTTCAAGAAGTTCCTCTTTCGTTTTATACTTTGAAGAAAAATTTTCCCCACCATCTATCCTTTTTTCGATAATCTCATTTATTTTTGCAATATCATTTTCACAGAGTAAAACATCTGAAAAAACTTCACAGTAGAGTCCTCCGTTTATAGTATGTTCAACATTTAGTTTTGAATTTTTAAAGTTTGAAATTACAATATCCTTTAAAAGTAAAATTAAACTGTTTTGAAGGACGAGTTTTCCGTAGAATGAGTCAGAAAAAATAGGGTTCTTCTCTCTATAGAGCGAGCCATCCTCAAGTGGAAGAAACCTGTTTTTTCTTTCGTAACAAACAATTTTTCTTTCCATAATTTTTTAGCTGGTGGGCGGATTTGAACCGCCGACCCGCGCTTTACGAAAGCGCTGCTCTACCACTGAGCCACACCAGCGGAGTAAAAATTTTACATTCAAAAATTTTGATGTCAACAATCATTTTAAAAATATAATCTTGTCGGAAAATTCTTCATTCCCTTCATAAAAGATTTTGAAAAAGATTATTTTTGAAGAAATTTTCAGATTTGATAAATTTAAGTTATATCCGTTAACACCCTCTTTAAGAGAAAAGTTATAATTAAAAATATTTCTTCCTGAAACATCATAAAACTTTACAATCACCTTTCCATCCTTAGGAGAGTACAAAGATAATTTTAAATCTTTTGAAATAATCTTTTTATCAAAAGATAAAACTTTGAATACTTTTGCTGGATAACAATATTCAAAATCTTCCACATTCAGTTTAAGTTCAAAAAAATCGATTATCCTTCTAAGCCACCCGGATTTTGAGGAGATAGAATCCATGTCAACGATATTTCCAAATTCAAAAGATGAAGCTACAGTTCTATACTTCTCATCTTTGAAAGATATAGCGTAAACGCTGGATGAATTATAGAAAACTGTTTTTGAACCATTTACAGTATCAATTAAATCAAGATAATATGAAGGAGTGTAGTTAAGATTTATAAGCTCAGATATCGTTCCATCCTTTCCATAGAGAATTGAAGGTGATGTTGATGTTCCATCACTTTTAGGTTTAACATTACAAACCGTGTTGAAATTGTATCCATTCGAATACAAAGGATCCCAATAGAAAACCTCTCCACCTTCAATATAAAGTTTTAAAACTCCTTCTTTTAAAAGTGAATCTATTTTTGAGGCTACCTCATCTGAAGAAGGTATAACTCCATTGTTTGGATAAGAACCTGTTACTAGAAATATGAATCTATAATTTTTTACATTATCAGGATCTATGTTTTTAAGGTTGTCTCCAACATAACCCCATGATCTAAGAATGGAATCCAAAAAGTATGGTGAGTTTGAGGATTTTGAATAGTCAAGTATAAGATAATCCTTTCTGTTTATATAAACTTCTTTAAAAAGTGTATCTGAAAAACCAAGTGTGTCAATGTAAATACCTTTCACAGATACTTGGCAGAATGTGTCAACGTTTTGAACAAAACCTTTAAAACCTTCAAGATAGATAGAATTAAGACCTTCCAAACTTTCAACATCGACATACTCGGGAGATACTTTTAATACGGTTGTATCATCTGAACTCAAAAAGACTCTTAATTTTCTATCCTTTTCAGTTGAAAGATTTTTAAGTTTTACTGTAAAATTGATTGTATCAAAGGAGGTTATATTGGTTTCTTTAGAAAAGAACTTTATAGAATCTATTATTGTTTCTGGTGCCTTTATAAAAAATCTTCTTCTTGAAGATAGAGTTGAATCCATATTGAAAAATTTGAAACCTAACGAATCGTAAGTGTTATTTTTTGTATCATCTTTTATTTTGAAAAGTATCGAATTTTTTGAGTACGATGTATCTGAAGGAAAAATAGTATCTTTGAAATTAAACAGATATGAATATGCTTTTATATTGTTTGAATATGTAAAAAGTGAACATGAGAGAGAATAGAGTGTATCAATACCTTTGTTTTCTACCAAGAGGTAAATTGTTCCAGAATCTGCAGATGTGAAAATACCGTCTGGCTGATTAAAGAAAAAAAGTGAATCCTTTACAATGATCTCTTTTATAGAAGGATAAAAGATGGAGTTTGTTATAACAGAGTATGCACTGTCAGGTTTATAACAATTTTTGAAAGCATAAAATCTTATGGTATCATCAACATTACCTTCAAGATAAAATGATACCTCTCCATTAATATCGCTGAGTTTAACATCGATAAGTGAATCTTTAATAAGGTATGAAACTTTTGCATCCTTAACAGGTTGACCGTTCGTCTTACTATAAACATGGAGTAAAAAATTGTACTCAGATGAAGGAATGGTTGAAGAAACATCAATACAAAGGGAGTCAAATGAAGTATAAAATTCAAGTGAAGGATCACCTAAAAGGTTGTACTGCTCAAAATACCTTTTTCCAGTTGAAGGGAAGGAATTGTAAACAGAAAGTTTTGCAAAATATATAAGATCTGAAAGATTCGTATAATTTGAATCAATATAAAAATCAAAAAATCTTCTTTCCATAACATCATCTTCATCCCAATATGAATAGACTGATGAACCGAGATAGGAAACAGCACCACCATTACCTTTTTTAACCCAGGTTTCTCCAAAACAATCTGAGGAATATGCATAGTTACCTGTAAGACAAGCGTAACTTGAAACGAAAGGATAAAGATCGTTGTTCGTAAGATTTAAAACGTCACTCTGGTAAAAAATTGGACCTGCCCAATATGTAACGTCTCCATGTCCAGAATATACAGCAATAGATCTTCCACTGTTAATTGCTGTTGAAACATTTGTTCCAGTTCCATAGTAATAAAATAAAGAATCAACTTCCATTCCTATACTTCTCAATCTATCCATAACATAAAGGTTTGTTGACTCTGCAACCTGATGGTAACTCCCATCATCAGAAGCCATAAAGTATCCTTTCTTTGTCCAACCGTTTGTGTTGGAAAAGAGAGAATACTGGTATGTTATATTTTTTGAAACAATATTTTTCAAATAAACAGTATCCTGAACTGGAAACCTTCCTATACCAACATCAGGCAAAAAATCTGAACCTTCAAGTGTAGAATAGTAAAGATCTGTTGGTGGATAATCAGTTTCGGTTCCTACATAGTTAGGGATTATATTAACATCTCCAACAAGTAGAACATATTCAAGTGGAACGGTTGTGTTGTTATAAACATTTTGTATACCATTTTTTATTTCCTCTTCTGTGGAACCAACAGTATCTATAAGAAGTATTTCAGTATAATACCCTTCCTTCTTTTTCAAGTCCACAAAATCATCTATGTAAGGTTTCATATTTGAATTAACAACGAAAAGAAATTTCTCTTTCAAAGAACTCTTCTCTTCAAAATCTGTTTTTAAATTTTCAGATACTTCAAAATCTATTCGATCAAAAAAGAAGAGTTTGTTCGTTTTTCTTTCATAAACCATCGGATTAACTTCAACCTGATAAACAAAATATCCTTTTCTTTTCCCAACAAATTTTAAATCTAAAACTTCTTCCGGGTACTTTTCATCAGAATTATAGAACCTTTCATCTATGAAAAACTCATTTTCATTTTTAGATTTTATTAAAGGCTTTTGTAAAGGATATATACCTTTATCAGGTATTTTTATGTCTACCAACTTTTTTTCACCTATAGAGACATTTTTTAAACCAACATCCTTTTCCTTTGAAAAGAGTAAAAACCTGTGAGATGGAAGCTCTGGGTATCCAAATTTTGTAGTTTTAAAACCATTCTTTACGGCTATTTTTAGAAAACCATCTTTTAAAGAGTATTCAAAACTTTCAAGTTTTATACTGTATTTTAAAGAATTTTTTTCTATTTTAAACCCAACTTCAGAAGTTTTTCCAATCTTGTAAATTTCAGTTGAATATAAAAGGGTAAAGAATAAAAATAGAAAAAAGAAATTAAGAATTTTTTTCATAAACATTTTCCTTTTTACTTTATAATAAATATACTTTATATAGTTTATTAGTCAATACTATTGACTGAAATTGACAAGTATAATATAACTTTATATAAAAGGAGGTTGAATGAAATATCCAATTCTATTACTTCTTCTCTTATCTTTGGTTTCATGTTCTTTTGGACCTGTTTACGTATATAACTACCAACCTGTCATAAAAATTCTTGCAGATTCCACAGAAGCAAAATTTTTTGTTAAAGATCTTTCTCCTGATGGATGGTGGTCAGGTGATGGAGTTGATTCTTTGTATTTTAAAATCCAGTTATCGGAAACAAAAAAAGTTAAATCCTATGTAACTGATATCAAGTTCAATCTGGTGACAGAGGATTTTGGAAGTGTTTTTGAGGATAGAGTTTCCTTTATCACTCCATTGGAACTATCTGGAACAAAATCTGATACATT
This sequence comes from candidate division TA06 bacterium 32_111, assembly GCA_001508335.1. Taxonomy (GTDB): domain Bacteria; phylum Hydrothermota; class 32-111; order 32-111; family 32-111; genus 32-111. Next base: position 147,252 of record LGFX01000004.1, on the reverse strand, counting down.
AACTTTACCCCTTTCGATAGATGAAAGGAGTGCTTACTATGTTGATCTATCTGATGGGATAAACGACAATGTTGGAACAGCTGTTTTCATAATTAAAGCAATATATTATGATGAGTTTGGAAAAAGTTACGAATCACTACCATTCTACCTTCCAGTAAAAGTTATAAAACCATGAGGTGAAATATGAAAAAGATAGTTTTAATTTTATTTTTAACACTTTTACTTACCTCCTGTTACACATCACCAACTTCAATAAAATACTTTCAACCTGTACTTGATATAGATATGAAGGATACACTCAATTTTTCAATTCCACTCGGTAACGATTCAGTCTGGGATAACGATGATGTTGATTCTTTATATGAGGATCTTGTTATTTTAGAGAATGAAGGTCTCAACGCTTACATAACAGAGATAGCATGGGAAATCTACGATTACTCTGATAGAAGAAGAGAGGATTATACTAAAATATTTTTAAACCCTGTAAAGGTTGATGGTAAATCAACTGACACATTATCACTTCTTTTCTTTTTGAGTGGTTTATCTGCTTCCAGACTTGATGAGAACGATGGTTCAAAAGATAACGTTGCTTACGGAACAATAAGATTGAATATAAAATTTTATGATGATTACGGCTTGACATACACTTCCAAAACATTCTATAAATACGTAAAAGCTGTTGTAAAGTAGAAAGGGGTGTTTTATGAAAAATTTTCTTTTGTTATCAATTTTTTTCCTTTTTACAATATCCTGCTCGATTGGTCCTATTCCTGTTTATTATACTCAACCTATTGTAACAATTCTTGATGATACTCTTGAAGTTGTCTTCTCTGTTCCAGATAAGGATGCATCAGGATGGAACCATTATAACCCTTCAAACATAGGTTCAGATACAGTTTACCTTTCACCAGAAGTTTACGAAAAAACTGGCATAAAATCCTTTATCGAAAAGATAGAATACAGATTTTTAGTAGATGGGAACACCATTCAGAAAGAAACTTATGAATTCGATATACCTATAGAAACATTTGAAAAGGATACCATAAGTTTACCTGAACTTATGATAGTTATAGATGAACAACTCGCTTATACTATTGATACTGAGGATGGTTTTGCTGATAATGTTGGAAATGGAATAATTGAACTTTTAGTTTATTATACAGATTTGAAAGGTGAAGGATTTTCATCGGTTCCCATAAGGAGAAGATTTAAACTTGTTAAACCTTTAACATATTGACTTTTTAACAGTTATCGAATATTATTTAACGAAAGGAGGTATCAAAAATGAAGAAAAATATTTTCTTTCTTTCAATCATATTGATAATAACTTCCTGCACTCTATATGTACCAACACCAGATTTCACGATAACCTGGATAGATCCTTTAGGAAGTGTAATAGATGCTACAACAACTGAAGTTTTAATTTCAACCATTGATGTTGAAAATAACACTTCCTATGAAACTATTCTTGACAGGATTTCTTACGATTACATCTATAATGGTGATGTTATCTATGATGGACAGGATTTATGGAACATATATGCACTTTTACCAGCATCTGTAGTTGATACTGTAGAAGATGTTACCGTAAAAGGAAAAGCAACCATTGAAAATATTCCGATCCCTGTTCCATCATCCATTTACACTTATATGGATTCAAGAAATATAGAAGGTGTAACACTTAGAATATACATAAGTGGTACAGATAATATAAATAAAACTAAAAGAACAACAAAGTATGTAGATTACGGAATAGCAAGATATTAAAATCTTTTAAAGGGGAGTTAAAAACTCCCCTTCAATTTTTCCTTCACCCTTTTTAAATTATCTTTTAACTTTAAATAGTTTTTATCAACACCAACTCCCTTTTCAAAACTCTCTCTCGCATTCTCATAAGAACCAAAAAGGTTATCAAGGTGAACTGGAAGTATACCAAAAAATCCAGATGAAAGATAAAAGAGTAAAATCCTTTCTCCAAAATATCCTTCTTCAAAATATGATGCTCCAAGATTGTTGTAAGCGAGCGAAGATTTGGGTGATATATCAACTATCCTTTCCATCATCTTCCTCGATTTTAAACCCATTCCCAAATTTTTGTATGTAAGTCCAAGGTTGTAAAGAACTCTAACATTTTCTGGCTCAACCTTTTCTGCCTTTTCGAGAAAATATAAAGATTTTAAATATTCTTTTTTATATGCATAAAGTGTACCAAGGTTTATAAGTGAGTTTGTGTAAAGGGTATCAAGTTGATAAGATTTTAAAAGGTTAAACTCAGCCTCTTGAATATTTCCGTTCTTCATATAGTAAAGCCCAAGGTTGTTTGTTCCAACTACCGATTTCGGATTCCTTTTAACCACATAAGACCAGAGTGATATTTCACTTTTAAAATTGGGAATGTATATTAAAGTTAAAATTAGAAAGAAAGTTGAATAGATTACCAAAAAGTACTTGCCAAAATCTTTTAACTTCAAAAAGAGGAAGTATAGAAATAGTATGAAGGAGAAGGATGGTAAGAAAAGGTACCTATCTGCAAAAAGGTTTAAAACTGGAATGAAATTTGAGATGGGAAGATAGTTTATTAGAAAAAATAGGAATGGGAATAGAATAAATTTTTCCTTTCTCAATCTGAATACGAAAAAAAGCAGTACAGTAAGAATTATAAGATTAAGAAAGAAAATTGCTAAATTCTTTTCACTTATTGGGACATAGTAATCAACAACAAGTGGATAGGGGAGAAAAAGATTTTTAATATATTTTAAAAATATGTAAGGCTGTATCTTTAAAATATCTAAATAGGTAGCATCCCTAAGCATCCTGTTTTCTTTAAAAAACCTATCCATATTTTTAAAATCAGGTATATAGAAACCAAAAATCGAACCGAACAAAAGAATGAATAAAAATGAAAAAAGTATTACCGAAAAAATTATAGTGTAAAATTTTTTATCAATATTTTTTTCAAATATCCTATCATATACAAAAAAAATGAAAGGTAGAAATATAGCTACCTCTTTCGAAAGGATCGATAGAATCAAAAACAAAACAGAAAAAACTCTTCTCCCTTCAATATGGAAATAAAAAGAAAGCATTGAAAAAATATAAAGAAAAAGTTCCTTTCTGTGTGTTATTATAAGTATATTTTCAACATGAACCGGATGGAAAGAAAATAAGAATATGGATAGAAAGGAAAAGAGTTTACTTTCGGTTATCCTGTAACTTAACAAGGAAGTCAGGAATATTGTAAAAATATAAAGTATAAGATTTTCTAACCTATAAAAGATTACCTTATCTTTAAAAAAGTACCTGTCAAAGATTATTGATATCTTTCTAACAGGTCTTTCTGAAAGTTTTATGGAAAAGAGATCCTTCAAACTATCAACAGAATCGTCCTCAAATATCGTTGGATAATCATCAAACTGGAAAGGATAGTTCAAAGATGTTATTAAAGGTAAAACCGACAGGATTGAGAAGAATAAAAGAAGTAATAAAAAATCATTTTTTGAAATCTCTAAAAAACTCTTCCGTTTCTTCTGAGCAATCTTTCCACCTTTTGTATTCTTCTTCATAGTTAACTTCTCCTTTCACCTTTTCAACGATCCTTTCAAAATTCTCTCTGTAGGATAGATCACTTATATAGTATATAGGCATATCTTTGTAGATTTCCCTGTGAACTGGAATATCCATACATAAAACTTTTTTCCCAAGATGTATACCTTCAGCAACAGGTAAGGAAAAACCTTCATCATCTGAAAGGTAAACTATCAAAAAAGAATCGTTCATTATCCTTTCAAAATCAGAAAAAGAAATGTAACCTCTGTAATCATAATTTTCAACATAATTTTTAAGATTTCTATCATCCATCCTTCCTGTGATAAGAATTTTTTTATCCTTGAAAACTTTCTTCAGGTCATTTGCAAGTTTCAAAGATAGTGGAATGTTTTTTCTTGATTTAAGGGTTGAAGGTATAAGAATATAGTAATCATTCTGCTTTTCATATTTTCTATAAGTATCGAAACCGTTGTAAATAACTCTACTTTTTTTAGAGTTCAGATTTTTAAACCTTTTGGAATACAAATTTTTACAATTTTTCGTTATGAATATTATGCCATCAGATTTTTTAGAAATAAGGTTGTACTCTATTTTCCAATACAATCTCGTAAAAATGTTTTCACCAGAACTTTTCTTTTCAGGTATGAAATCATGAACAGTTGAAACCGTTTTATAAAATTTTAAAAATGTTGAACTCTGTTTTGGCATATAGAAAAGATCAACCTTTAAGATTAAAGCCAAGAATGGGAAAATCAACTGCTCATAGAAAAATTTGGTAAACCTGTTGAAAAATGGAACTGTTATATAGGTAAAATCGTTTCTTTCAATTAAATCTTTATCTTTCCTCTTATTTATTAAAACAAAATAATTATTTTTTTTATCGGTAAAATTTTTAAGAATCATAATTATATGTGTAGAAACTCCACCACCTTTTGAAACCGTTGTTGCATCAACAAGTATATTCATTTTACTTCCTTAAAAAATTTTTCATCCCTTTGAAAAAATCATACCTCGCTTTAAAAGGTAAGAAACTCTTTTCCTTCAAAATCTGAAAAGCCATAACAAAAGGTTCCACAAAAATCATAATGAAAGCGAAAAGGACAAGATTTTTGAAATCAAAATTTTTCAAAACAAAATACAATCTGTTCCTTTGCAAAAAATACCTTTTATTTTTTAGATCCGATGACGAGTGTTTATGGAAAACAACCATATTTTCATCAAAAAGTATTTTCCACCTTCTTTTTAATCTTACAGATAGATCTATATCCTCATAGTACATAAAATACTTTTCATCGAATCCCCTTATATTTTCAAAAATTTCCCTTTTTATTATGAAGAAGGAGCCTGTTAGATGGAGTTTCCTTTTATCAAAATTGATATTTTTGTTGAGTATATTATAGAAAAATAATATTTTTGAACCAAAAGATTCAATATCTTTTTTATTTTTATCCTTAACCAAAGGAACAACAATATCATCTTTTAAACATTTTATCCTTTTAAAAAGATCCGCTTCGAAAAGTATGTCATCGTTCGTAATTATAAGATAATCCTTTTTTGTAAATTTTGATGCATAGTTTACCGCTTTCCCATAACCTGCACCATAAAGTTTAAAAACTTTTACCCTATCATCATTTAAAGAAAAATCTATTTCTTTTGTTAGAACAACTATAACATCACCAATATTCTCACTCAGAAATATTCTTATCTGATCTTCAAAAACATTTGAATAAATGGGCACTATCAAAGTGAATCTATCCATACCTTTTTATCCCTTTAAGTTCACTAAAACCTTCATAAAGACCTTTAAGGAACCAAAAAAATTTTTTTGTTTTAAAGAGATGAAAATAAGATGAAATAAAAGTTCCTATAAAAAAGAATAACCAATTTTTTATAGAGTGAAGTTCGTAATTTTTAAAGAATAGAAAAACTCTATTCCTTCCCTCCCAGAAAACTTTTATTGGAGAGTATTCGCTCATACTGTTCTCAATTTTTGTTGATGCTGAAATGAAATGGTAACCAACAGTATCAGGTGTAAAAAGTATTTTTTTGTTTTTTCTTTTCAACCTCAAAGAAAAATCAACATCCTCAAAATACATGAAAAACCTTTCATCAACCATACCCTCTTTAATAAAATCTTCTTTAAGAAAATAACATATTGACATTGAAAAACCTTCGACTTCTCTATTTTCCAACTTTAAATTTTTGTATTCTTTTTTATGAAAGTTCTTGTAAGGTCTTAAAAATTTTCCAACAGAGTCACCAGCAGAATCAATGTATCTCCCATCGTAACTTAAAACCAATGGTGCAAAAAAAGAGTAACCTTTGAAATTAGAAATATTTTTCAAAGATTTTTCTATAAAATCCTTTTCCAAAAAAGTATCGTTGTTTAAAAGTAAAATATTTTCATATTTTGCCTGTCTAACTCCAAGGTTAACGGCAAAGCCAAAACCTTTATTTTCTGACAATCTGAAAAGTGTAACATTCTTTAACTTTTCTAAAAAATAAAAAAAACTTTCATCTTTACTGTTATTATCAACTACTATAACCTCTCCATATCCTTCAGTCTGCAGATTTAGAGAGTTTATAAGTTTTTCAGCAAACTTTTCTCCGTTATAGTTTATTATGACAACAGATATATTACCTTTCAACAAAGAATTTCCCCTTCATCTTTTTACCATCAATATCAAGTATATAAAAGTAAAGTCCACTTTTAAAATTTTCTATGTTGATAACTATTTGATCATCATTTTTAATACCACTTTTTTCAAAAATTTTTTTTCCATCAGAAGTGTATATGAAAATATTATAAAATCCTTTGTATCCTGAAAAAAGGTTTACAATATTTCTTGCAGGGTTTGGATAGGAGTAACTTTTAACTGTATCTTTTACAAAAAATTCTATTATAGTATCTATGGCAGAAACGTTTCCATAAATATCTTTAGCCTCTACAAAAAGTACATTTTGCCCATCTCCTATCTTATGTATTTTTCCATAGTTTTGATAAAGAAAAGTTTTGTAATGTTTTTGTAATTTATATATTTTTAAGTCGTCAAGGTAGATAAAGTAATCCCTATTTAAATTTTCGTTGAAAACTATTTTCAAATATCCAGAATCTGCTTTTAAAACGAATCTCTTCCAGTTAGTTATTTCACCATCTAAAACTTTTAGCACTTCACCATTCAAATATATTTTAAAAGAGGAATCCCCAAAAAGTCCCTTGTAATAAAAAGAAATGATATTTTCCTTCTGGGGAAGAAATATTTCGAATGAGAAATTTTTTGAAAATAGAGAGTAAGGTTTAGAGTAGGATGTTGAGTCCCAGAGATGTAGATCACCTGAAAAGTTGTCAGGTATAGAATCACAATTTTCATTATAGAGAGTAAAGGAGTTTGAGTGTGTTATCTGATACTCTTTTATAGGTGAAAAATCGTAAGAACTTTCAAAAAAGATTTCAAAATCGTTCTCTCCTATCTGGGCGAGAGAAATATTCTTTACTGGAAGTGGTGAAAAAGTGTCCTGAATGTTGTAGGATAAAAATTCCTTTTTTATTATTCCAAAATCTTTATCAAGTGAAAGGTTTATATAATCTTTGTAAAGAGTTTTAAATGTTGAAAAATCTTTTGGAAAAAAGAGTTTTATACCTCTGTATTTTTCATTTTTCGTTCTGTTCAAAACCAAAGAATTTTTAAAATCACAGGAAACATCAACATCGTCGATAAAGAAGAAGTCATCCCTTTTTAAAATTTTTAAATTTTTCAGATCATTAACCAAATTTGAAGTTTTAATAGAAGATAAGGTTAAGTCTGAATAGGATGAATCAAAATAGAAATCATAGTATTTTTCAACTATCCCTTCAGATATTTTTTCTGGATCACTTAAAGTGTCAACAACAGTTAGGATCCTATCGTATGGAAAACCGTTGTAAGGTACAATTCCTTCAGAACCAACTATGTAGGATACATAATCTTTCAACTCGTACGATACTTCAAGACATTGCATTAAACATGCATCAAAAACAAGTAAATCAGTTTTTTTACCTGTTTTTTTATATATATCCACAAAAATATTTTTTAGTTCACCTTCAGTTACAGAAATAAAATCGAAAGGATGGTTATCAAAAAATATAGATTTGTTTTTTGTTGTAAAGTTGTACCATCCATTCCCATGATCCCAGAGAACCATAATTCTTAAATCGTAATCGAATCTATAGAAGTTGGAGAAGAAATTTGAAATGTTTTTAAAATCACCAGAATTTGTATTTTCAGAAACTTTTAAAGTTTCACTCTTTCCTTCATATATTTTCAATGTATAGGAGAGAGTATATGAATCAAGAAAAATTATAATATCAGTATTTTTTAATTCTTTTGAAATTTGAACCATCTGATCATAATTTTTTAAAAAACCATTATACATGTTATTGTCAGCACAGAAATAACCTATAAAAAGATTTCTCGATATCAGAAAAGTTGGTAAAAGGAGTATAAAAAAGAGTGATAACTTTTTCATAAAAAAGGTGGGGTTTTTAAACCCCACCCGATCTTTTTTTAGAAACTAAGAGTCAATGTGACTCTATGTCCATTCATATAATTATCTGAAAGAAGTCCCATCTCAGTATAGGAATAATCTATCCCAATATCCATTCCAGAGAATCCATACTTGAAACCTATACCTGCTGTTAGATTCTCTATCTTTTCGTTCTGTGTTAGATCATCCATGTTGTCAAGAACATATTTGAACTTTTCCCAGTTGAATATGTATCCCAACCTTATAAAAAGTATTTTTGAAAGGTTGTATTCCATTCCAAATCTAACGTTCTCTGTTCCATCGTTTGGATTCTGGAATTCAAGTGTTGTTGTCATAAAATTGGTTGGACCTTCAAGAATGTCATAAGCAAGGCCAAAGTTGAAGTTCATAGGAAGAGTGTAGGTATCAGTTTTGTAATATATGTTAAGTGGTGTTTGACCATCAGTCCATTTTGGATAGTTGTCTGTCAAAATTGTTCCACCTGCAAACATTCCTTCAGATCCAAAATTTCTGATAGACATTCCTATTCTCAATGATTTGAAACCAGTTTTATAGAGTGCTCCAGCGTCAAACGCTATAATTGTTGAGGTTGCATCAACTATTTTTTCCTGTATATATTTCAAAGTTATTCCTGATGTCAACTTATCGGTGAAGGATTTCGCATATGATGCTCCAAAAAGATAACTTGATGCAGAGAAATATTCACCCGTTCCTTCTGGCTTTTCAACGGTTGTTATCTCCATCTGTGGCATTGTCATTATTCCAGCCTGTAAACCAAAAGAACCCATTATTCCCATAGGAGCAACGAAACCTATATAGGAATAGCTTATTTCCGCTGGATATTTAACATAGTTTAAAAGTATTCCCATCTTGTTCATAGCTGCTATACCTGCAGGGTTGTAATAGAGGGCTGATGGATCATCAGCGACAGAAACAAATGCTCCGCCCATCGCGGCTGCCTTTGAGCCAACCAGAATCTTTAAAAATTGGGCACCTGTGGTTCCCTCATTGAAAGAATAGGCAAAATTTGCTAAAAGGGTAACAGAAATGATTATAAATAATAATTTTTTCATTCTTCCTCCTACTTAATTATAGCAAATTTGCCAATTTTTGTTTCACCGTTAGGTGTCTGGACATGGTAGATGTATATTCCTGGTGCTGGTATCTGATCGTTTTTAGTCAACACATCCCATTCTGCGTAACCTTTTGTCAGGTCATAAGCTGTAGTTGTCTTGTTATCTTTCGTAATACTTATTTCAACATCATGGTTAATTGTTGCTATAAGATCACCTGAAAGAGTGTATATCCTTATAGTGCATTTATCTGGAAGATTTGTAAATAGTATCCTTCTGTAGTTGTAATCGAGATCAAGTTCACTTCTTACAACATAAGGATTTGGAACAACTTTTATATTGTCAAGTGTTGATTCTGTAACTTCCGCAAAAGTTGCTGGAGTTACTGTGAACTTATACTGTGAGTTTATAGGTGGATAAGTCATAACGAAATTTGAATCGTTTGGTGTAACTTTAACAACCCATGTGTCACCATCCTTTGGTCTTGATTCCCAAACTATAGCATTAGGTCTTGTTGTATAGTTGAAAGATATTTTCATACCAGAGAAATAGAGACCTACTTTAGCAGTTGCTGCTGACGATTCTTTGAGATACCTTGGGCACTGCTCTGGAGTTGCTGCTGTTGTTGAATAGTTGAAATGCCAGTTATCACCTAAAACTCTGTTTGAATAAGGTATATCTATGTTGTTATCAACATCATATATTGTAACCGTAAGGTTTGTATCGTTTGGAAGGAATGTGTCAGTTCCAACAACTGTAAAGGTTGGATAAACAACCTCATGCCAGGTTATGATGTACTCTTTACTGTTGTGATAGAACAGTCTTGCAGCATCTATATTTTCTACCTTAAGTATTGAACTATCGTAAAGACCACTCTGAACCGAAACTTTAAAAGTGGAGTTGTCTTTATTGGTCCATCCTGATGTGTCAAGTTTGAAATCGTTTATTTTGAAAATGAATCCAGAATATGGATTATACTTTTCAATAGGAAGTACTATTATCTTTTCGTTATTAACCCATAGTGTATCAAGATCCATTATATCCTGTATAACCGTATCACCATTTTTGTTTGTTATTGTGTAAGGATATGCGGGAAGAGTTGTATCAACAGATGACCTTTCCGCAAGACCAAATGTTAAGGTGAATGTATCATTTTTTACCTTCTCTACCAGAGTATCCAGTGCATGTATTATTTCTATATCTATCAAAGATGTATCGATGTTTCCAGATACAAGGTTAAGATCATATGTTCCAGCAATGATGTTTGATGTTAAAGATCTTGGAACCGCTGCTTTTGTCTTTCCTGCACCTTCAAGAACAAGTGGAATAGTACCTATAGTATCGTTTGAAGGAGTAACAGCGTATCCGTTGAAGTTAACATCGTATGCTCTTATGGTATAATAGTACTGTATTCCGTTTGTAAGGTTAGAATCAACAAAATAGTATGGAATACCTGTGTTTGAACCAACAGTATCATAATAATATGTTGTTTCATATCTTGCTGCTGCTGCGTTATAGTATATAAGTGAATCTTTTAAAAGAATAGTATACTCGTTTATTTTATCATACTGCGCAAGTAATTCCCATGTTCCACCTGCACCTGTTCTTGATTTGTATATGTTGTATCCTTCAATATCATACTCTCTGTATGCCGGGTTGTATATTGGAAGGGTTGTGTCTGAAACAAGAGAGTAATATTTGTCTGGAATAAGTTCCTGTGCATTATCCCAGTAAATTACAACTTTTTTATCCATTCCAACAACATCAAAGTTAACCTGTCCAGGTGCAACTGGTCCAAGCCATCCCTGATCATATATCTGCTGTGCTAATAACATTTTGTCAAGCATTTCAGCGGAATTTTTTGAAATTATTATTCCAATAATAACCGTTGCTGTTGAATCATACATCAAAGTGAACGGCCCTGATGCCATAGCAAACCTCTTATCACCTGCTGCGGTTGGATCCTCAGTCTTTCCAGGAAAACCGGGAACTCCTATTTCCCAATTAGGGAATGGTCTGTATGATGCTTCCGGATCATTTGGATTATACCTGGTGTGATCATATCCTGCAAGAACAAGGTATCTTTTTATATGATCTGATGGATCGGTTTGAATTGTAAAGTAGTTGAAAGTTGTCATTCCAATCCTTTCACCAGCAGGAATTATGAAAGAACCATCATGGTAAAGATCTATCGGTTCTGTCGCTTTTGGTGATTCAAGATACTTGTATGCAACTATACCTGGAAAATGTGTCCAACCAGCTTCAGATTCAAGTTGAAACTGGTATCCAACATTTATCTGCATCAATGTATCTTTAACTCCAGCATAATCAACTGTCATCGTATCTATAAAACCTAAAAGATCGTTTGCAGCATCTTGGGCTTCATTTCCAATATCATTATCAGCACCTATTCCAACATAACATTTCTTTATATCTTTCTTGTCACTTCTCTTGTTTTGAATATCATACTTTAGAAAAATAATGTCCTCTTTCAAAGGACCAACCCAAGCGTAAGTTGTCTGTTTTACCTCAATTTCAAGTGGTATTGAACTTGGAACCAAACGGTAACTTAAATCCATATCGTTAAACTCTGTGTATGAATCCTGCATTGAAACGACAGAATCCGCACCAGATGTTGTCTTCAAAGGCCAGGGTTGACCATAGTTGTCACTTGTTGAAATGTAAACTATATCCCATGGGTTATTGTATGGGGTTGGTCTATCTGGTGATGCATCATTTATATCTCCAGGCACAAACTCTGTTGATGCGGAGTTTGGATAATAACCGCATGACATTGTTGTATCAGCGGTTCCATCATCATTCTCTATAATTCCACCAACCCACACTCCAGCACCAAAAACGTATGTCTCCTGAGGAAAACCAGCAGGCCAGTAAAGTCCAGAGTTGTTCCCAGAATAAACATCCTGAGCAAAAATAGCAAAGTTTGTTATGTATGTGTTTATCTGGTTTATATCAAGAATCCTTTGGTCAAAAACTCTACCTGAGGTCATCTTTGGATCTATGTATGCTGGACGAGCAAAAATTGTTAAAGTAAAAAGGAGTGTGAGGAGGACAAAAAAGAGTTTTTTTAAATTTTTATTCATATTTTTCCTCCATCCTTAGAATGAAAATTCAAGACCCACAGTAACAACTCTTGGTGCTGACCAGTTGGTTGGGTCATTAAGGTAATCTTTATAATATGCTATATAGGATTCGTAAGCCTCATCCTGAGAAACAGTTCCATCCCTATCAATATCTCTTCTAACATCGTATCCAGGCTCACCTATATTATAGGCGTTGAATATATCTTTCTTAATGGATGCAAGTGTTGCGTTCCTATCTGGAAGTCCTGTTGAAGCGTAGACATCCTCAACATTCCTTATGTTGAAAAGGTTTGTAACTGTGATATAGATGTTTGGCTCAAATGTTCCAAACAAAAATCCTTTTCTGAATTTGAGATCAGTGTTAAATCTCCAAGGCTTCCTTTCACTGTTTGTAACACCAGTCTTGATTCCCTTCTCATTAACTGGAGTGTATGGCTGACCTGAGTTAATTGAGTTGTCAACAGATATTGTCCAGTTGTCAGCATATATAGGTAGTTCTTTTGCTGGCATTCTCAAAACAAAACCTATATTTATAGTATGTCTCTGATCGAATGATAGGTAGTACGGGATCTTAGGCATCTGTATATCTCCACCTGTAACCGGATCCCTTTCAGCATAAGTTAGATAGTAACCTTCCCATGCATCCGATGCTGTTCCTTTTGCAAAGGAGAGTGTGTAGGCTATATCGGCTGAGAAGTATTTTGATGACTTGGAGAAAGCAACTTCAAAACCTTTAACATTACCGTACTCAACGTTCTGCAAAGCATAGTATGGTGCTGGTAAAGCGTAAACTTTTCTTGAACCTATAAGTCCATAAATATCTTTATAATATGTCGTAACATCCAAAGCCATGTCTGCACCTATCTGTGTTGCTATTCCAAACTCATAGGATATAGTTCTTTCAGCATCAAGGTTTGGTGAACCTATATTTGAGTTTCCTCTCTTGGAAAGATCAACACCAAGACCTGAGAAGAGGTAATCCATCTGTGGAGTCTGGAAGAAATGGCCATAGTTGAAATGTAAAACTGAGACCTCAGATATTGGATGTGATATTCCCAACCTTGGAGAAACTTTGTATTTCTTTTCAGCCATTCTAACTGGCCATGTTAAGGTATCCCATACAGAATCTGGATAACCTGGATATGAATCAGGCTTTGTTATATTTGGATTTGGAGTTATCACTATTGTTGTATCACCTGTTATTGTGTCTATAATTGTATCCTGCTGATAGAGTGGGAAACTCCTGTTATTTGCAACATAATAGTATGGTGTGTTCGCATCAAGATAATCAAATCTTAGACCTATGTTAACAACCATTCCTTCGAATTCCATCTTATCCTGAACATAGGCTGCTAACTGTTTTGGATAAACATGGTACTGATCGGAGAATGGGTTTGGATCCCATGGCAGATAGAGATCCCATAGATATAATTCATAAGCTTTATACTCAACACCAGTTTTCATCTCATGGTACCTTCCAATCTGGCTTGTCCAATCAGCCTTAACAGTAAGGTAATTTGAATACCTGAAACTTGATACACCATACCAGTTTGGATAAATGTACTGAGCATCTATCCACCATCCCCATGGAGAGTTGTTTTTCCATTTATCAACCATACCAGGCACATAATGGAAATTGTTTGTATCTATAACACCGTAAGGTTTCCAGAATTCATACCATTTCGGAATAATAACTTCTGGTGGATAAATACTATCACCATTTTCATCAAAAAGTATAGCATCAAATTCAGGTCCATAATGTGTTTGAGTATAAAAGTAACTACCAGTAAGTGTTACAAAGTTTGCCTGGTTTACCATCCAGTTTGCAGTTCCATTTATCTGGTATCCATCGGTATTTCTTGTAAGGTATCTTTCAAGATTGTATTTTAAAGCGCTGTTGAACTGCTGGAATGAGGAATGTGAATAGAAACCACCAAGATTGATTTTTAAATTTTTTGTTGGTTTTAAAGTGAATTTTGCCTGAGCATGGTATTCACTTCTTTTGTGATGTGGAACAACAACACCAAGATTCTCCCAATATGTTGGTCCATACCTGTTCCACATAACTGTATCGATAACAACTTTATTATAATAGAATGTTGTATCATTTAAAGTATCAACAACAGTATCAACTCCATATGTGAAATATGGAACTGAGTCCTGTGTCCAGTTTACTGTTGTATATGATGTATCAATTATTGGATTACCCAAAGAATCGTAACCTGCTAAAGAGTAATCAACAAAATCGTATGAGAAAGCATAACCTGTTGAATCATTTTTATAGAAAAAGTTTGGTTTATCAACAAAGAGTGGAGACCAGTCGTTCGTTGTGTAAATATCACCAGAAATGAAAAATCTTAAAAAGTCTTTGTATATTGGTCCACCCAAAGAGTATTCAAGTCTGTTGTCACCATAGTTGAAAGAAGTTGGAAGGAAGGAATTACCTTCATATCTAACAGTTCCCTCATATTTTTTAGAACCTTCCCTTGTTACTATGTTTAAAATTCCAGACATCGCCTCACCATATTCAGCGTTGAATCCTCCTGATATGAATTTAACTTCTGAAACAGCGTTTTTATTTATAGTTGCTCCAAGGCCTTTTGTAACAGGGTCTATAATTGACATACCATCAACCATGTATCCAACTTCATCCGTTCTTCCACCTCTAACATGCATCGCATTCCCTGTTCCAACAACTCCAGCATTGTTTGCGACAGCTGCCATTATGTTGTTTGAAACGGATTCATCAAGAAGTTGCTGGTTCATCGTTCTCTCTTTCTGTGTAACGTTTGTCTGTATCTTAGATTCTTTAGCCTCAACGATAACCGTATCATATTCTATCGCACCCATAACAAGTTCAAAGTTGACTGTTGTGTTGATGTCTGCAGATACTGAAACATTGGTTTTTGTTTGTGTTTGGTATGAGATTATCTGGGCTGTAACAGAATAAACTCCAACTGGGACATTCAGAATAAAGTAGTATCCGTCAAGATCTGTAACAGCACCTATTCCAAGTTCCGGTATTATAACGTTAACACCGGGGATACCCTCTTTTGTCTGTTTGTCAATAACTCTTCCAGTTATCTTTCCTGTAACACCTGCAAAAATATTAACTGAAAAGAGAAGAACCAGAAGGAGAATAATTCCAAAAAGATAATTTTTCTTTGACATCATTACTCTCCTTTTTAAATCTTAAATAATGTAAAAAAAGGGGAAACGATGTTTCCCCTTTTTTTTATAAAGAAAAAGTTTACTTAACTGAAACAACTTTTTTGGTAAAGTTGTTAACTCCATCGTTAACCTTAACAAAGTAAACACCCTGTTTGAGATTCAGGTTAACTGAGTGAGTTCCTTTTGAGAAGAATTTGTTAATTGTGTTAACATTTCTTCCTGTTGCATCGTAAACTGATATTTCTACATTCCTTCCTTCATTCATAACAAAACTTATAGAGCCATTCTTTCCAACGAATGATGGAATGTTGTATATGTTATTCTTAAAGTTGGATGATACTTCGTTATTCATACCCCATACTGTTGTTACACCGAGATCTTCCCAAACCAATCCTGCATCATTTATATCAACTGCTTTATAGTATATTGAATCCTCTGAACCTGCTACACCTGCTATATGGATATATCCGTTGTCATCAACATACTTTCCACATTCAACTTCATAAAGACCAGCATTAAGTATTATTGTTGTTCTGTAAACACCGTTTGTTGCTGGATCAAGTTTCAAAGCTTCAACAGAAGATATCCCTGTTGCTGTATCAACATAGTCAAGATAAACTATATACATATTATCAGTTGCTTGATCATAGCAGAGGTTTGCACTGTATGCGTTTCCTCTCCATGTTGCTGTTGCTCCTGTTTCATCCAAAACATCTGCATCATGGATATCTATATAATCATATCTAAAATCTGTTTCACCGTCGAATTTATAACCGAAGACAAATGACTGACCCTGCCATACGAATGTGTAAAGGTCACCATTCTCATAGTAATCAACAAAAAGGTCATTCAAAGGAACAACATAAGCCATTACACCGTTTGTTCCTCTTGTATAATACTCTGCATCCCACCAGTACCACCATGTTCCGAAACCATCACCAAGAGCAGTTCCAAGTTCATCTGTCCATCCACCTGTCGTAGCATCAAGATACGCTTTTACTGGGAAAGCATCATTTGTTGCGTTTGCTGTTGTATCAAGATTATATATAACTGTATCACCATTTAAAGTGTTAACATTTGGCCAGATGTTTCCTTCGAAAAGTCCAGTGTATGCATTCCATGTTGCACCAAGGTCAGTTGTGTATGCATAACCGGGAACTATTGCACTACCAGGACCTGATGCTAAAATATCTGATCTTGTTTCATCTTTCCAGACCATTCCAAATATAGCATGAACATCATCACCATTTCCCCATCTAACACATGAAACATCTATACCCCAGAGTGTGTCTGTGTTTAAATCTGCTGGCCAGTCATATGTTCCCCATGTTGCTCCATAATCGGTTGAACTGTTTGTTCCAAATCCGCCTGCAGCATCGTATGCTATCATAACGCATTTGTCACCATCTGTGTTAACAGCTATTGAAGGCATATATGCCAAATAGTTTGCTGTATCAGTAACGAGAGTTGGAGATGTCCAACCACCACCGTTTGGACCTAAAACATCTGTTGTAAACCAGTCACCAAAGTAACTTGATGTCCTGTAGTTCATTACAACATAAGGATATTCTCCAGTTGCAACCGCAATTTCATTATAGTTTCTTGCAAATGGACCTGCTGATGAAATAAGAGTTGGGGTTGACCATGTCGCACCACCATTAAGTGATGCTGTATAGTAAACACCAACGAATCCGCCACCACTAAACAATCCAGAAACAACCTGTATAGTCTGACCATCCTGTGACGAAACTATACTTTGAAGTGGTGTTGGAGCAAAACCTCTCATATCACCGCCAAGTTCCAAAATCGCTGTCATTCCAGCTGCGTTTGCATCATCATCTTTAACTTCTAAAAATTTTCCATCCTGTGAAACACTTGTTGTCTGTCTTATCTTTGCAAGTGCATCTGTTGATGGCATTGCAAAAAGTGAAAATGCGAATGCCAAGACAAAGAGAAGAACAAAAATCCTCTTCATTTTACCTCCTATCTTTAAGGTTTCCTTTTTTTCCTTGAAGAACCATCTCTTTTCTATTTTTTCCTCCTTCTTTAACATTTATTTTAAAATGTTTTTTTTAAAAAGTCAACACTTTTTTTACACCCGAAAGGACTTGAACCTTCAACCTGCGGAACCGGAATCCGCCGCTCTATCCAGTTGAGCTACGGGTGTCATTTTTTCTTCTTATGACGCATCGCTTTTCTTCTTTTTTTTCTTTTATGTGTTGCGATTTTTTTTCTCTTTCTTTTTCTTCCACACGGCATTTAAACCTCCTCTATCTCTTTTCAACTTTCTCTTTTAAAATTTTTGATGGTTTGAATGCAGGAACATACCTTTCAGGAACATGAACTTTTGCTCCAGTTTTTGGATGTCTTGCAATCCTCTCTCTTCTCTTTTTTGTTTTAAAAACTCCAAGCCCTCTTATCTCTATTCTATCCCTGTTAACAAGTGTTTCGGTAATAAGATCTATCAAAGTTTCAAAACATATCTCAACATCCCTTCTCATTACACCAGTTCTTTCAGCTATTTGATCTATAACATCCGCTTTAGTTTTCGTTTTTGCTTTCTCTTTTTCTTCAGCCATACTTCCCCCTTTTTGATAATATTATTCTTATAATTTAAAAAGTCAAGTTTTAAAATTCTTTTCTTATCTTATCAATGAAACTTTTCACATTTTGAACAACTAAAGAGTCTTTGCATTCTTCTTCGGAAATTGAAGTTGAAAAGATCTTTTCTGTTAAAATACTTTCGGTGTTTTTTGAAACTTTATAAATAGATTTTAAAATATATTTATAACTTTTTATTATCCCATCATCACTATACTCATAAGGAGTTCTAAAATAATCTTCCAGTATTACTGATAAAGTATCCATTTCATCGTTTCCAACAATCTTCACATTTCCATAGGTTGGAAATATTTCAAAGATGCTATTGTAAAATCTCTCTTCAAAATCAAGATAGTAGGTTCTGTTTTCAAATTTTCCAAAAACCAATTTATCAAAAGGTAAATTACCTTTCACGAAAGAGTAGAAACAACTTTCAAAACTAATCAGAAATAATATAATTGTTAAAAAGATACCTTTTGATCTTTTTTGTCGTTGTTTTTGGAAACTCTTCATATCTGATATCAAATTTTTTTACCCTCTTGTAATCAGCAAGATTTTCGCAAATCCTCGCTACCTCTTTTCCAATAATATCTTTTAACTCTTTATCACCTTCCTCTTCAGAAAGGTTCTTTTTCATAACACTCTCAATAAGTTCTGGGTTGGGATAGATGACAGCACCAACTTCCTCTCTTCCACTCTTCTTGTTTATAACAGGTAGAACTAAAACCTCTTCTATCAGTTCACTCTCTCCAAGCATCTCCTCTATCTCTTCAGGATAAACATTCTTTCCAGCCTCTGTAACTATTATAGATTTTTTTCTACCTGAAATGTAAATGTATCCCTCTTTATCAATATAACCTATATCTCCAGTATAAAACCATCCATCCTTTATCACATCATCTGTAGCAGCCTGGTTGTTATAATAACCTTTCATAACGATAGGTCCTCTTATCTTAATTTCTCCCTACCCATTCTCGTTAGGGTTGTCTATCTGAACTTCAACACCCTCTATTGGAACACCTATAGAACGATGTTTATATTTATGCAAAGGGTTTACTGAAACAACTGGGGATGTCTCTGTTAATCCATACCCCTGAACAAGTAGAAATCCAAAAGATTCAAAACTTTCAGCAACCTCAGGTTTTAAAGCTGCACCACCTGAAATCATAAGTCTTATAGTGGAAAGACCAGATTTTTCCCTTAAAGTTTTAAAAATAGGATTTCCAAGTTTTATATTTAACAAAAATTTTGAACCTTTCTCTATAGCAAGCATTCCGTTAACTATAGTATTTTTGATGAGAGATTTTTTAATTTCTCTTTTTATTCCGAGAATTATCTTTTCAAAAAGAAGAGGAACTCCCAAAAGAATCGTTGATTGAGAATCTTTTATATCCTCTAAAATCTCATTAGGTTTCAAAGATCTTGCATAAGTTATAGTGCATCCATTGTAAAGTGGGAGTAAAAAACCTGCAGTTGCTTCAAATGTGTGGTGTAAAGGGAGAACGGAGATAAACCTATCATTCTCTTTTACCTCTATAAGTTTTGTAGAGTATACTATATCGTAACTTACATTTCTGCTCGTGAGCATAACACCCTTAGATTGACCTGTTGTTCCAGATGTGAATATTATAACATAAGGTTCATCCAAAGATATTTTAACATCACGATATTTATGCGATCCCTGTTCCAAAAGTTTTCTACCCTCATCAAGAGCAAAATGGAAGGGAATTTCATGTGTGTGTTCAACATCTTCCATAGATATAACATATTTCAAATCTGGAAGTGAATCCTTTATTTCATTTATAAGATCAAGATACCTTGGAGAGACAAATATTCCTTTCGCTTTAATGTAATGGAGTATCATCTTTATCTCTTTCTCTTTCAGCATAGAATCAACAGGTATTACGTAAGCACCTGTCCTTGCTATTGAAAGGTAGGATATAGCCCATTCAGGTCTGTTCTCACCTAAAACAGCAAAAGATTCTCCCTTTTTTATTCCAAGATGTAGAATGTACTCAGCAAGTTTTTTTGTCATATCATCCAACTGTTCATATGTTATTGACCTGAAAGTGTATCCTGATTTCATCTGTAACGCTATTTTGCTTCCGAATTTTTTTGCCGAAAGTTCAGGGATATCTTTGATCAAAAATAGATCTTCCATCAAAGCTCCTTATTGTTTTACTCGTTCACATCTATAAGTTCAACTTTTGTATAGTTGCCATTTGTATACTCAATATACTTATAAATAAGACCTTTTGAAACTGACCAGTAAAGGTACCCGTAATAATCATCCTCAACTATTTTAACCTTTACAACATCGTTGTACTTTCCAGCAGTTATCTCAACTGTTGTATCTATTACGGAAACTTTTCTTGTTTCAGATTTGTATATCCAACTGTTGTCAATCGTTACAGGTGCTTCAAGCAAAACCTCATCCTCAGAAAAACCTGAAAAATATTCATCCTTTCCATAGAAAATAAGATTCTCATCTTTATCAACTACAAGGAACCTTGTCTGTCCATCATCATTTATGGTATAAACTTTTTTATCAGTTTTTTCAGTAACATCAACTACTTTCCATTGATAGTTGTAAGTTGTTGTATAGTTGATAGCGGAAATGTAGTATGTAGATTTGTAATAGTAAGTAACATCCTCTTTAAAGTTTGAGGACCAATCATAAATGTTGTTTGGATCTTTTACCCATGGAAGGAGTGAACAACTCAAAGAAAAAAGAAGTAAAAAAACGATTGAGAAAAAAGAAAATCTTTTAACCATTATACCTCCTTAGTACATATCTGTTATCTCACAGCCCCTTTTAATAATCTCCTGCGCGATAACAAGTCTCTGAATCTGATTGGTTCCCTCATATATCTGAGTTATCTTTGCATCCCTCATCATCTTTTCAACAGGATACTCTTTTATATAACCGTATCCGCCAAAGACCTGAACAGCATCGGTTGTCACCTCCATTGCAACATCTGAACAGAATGTTTTTACCATAGAACCCACTCTTGCAATATCTTTTCCACCTCCGTCAACATATTTTGCAGATATATAAGTCAAGGATCTTGCCGCTTCTATTTTTATAGCCATATTAGCAATAATGTTTTGAATCATTTGGAAAGTTATTATCTTCTGTCCGAACTGAACTCTCTGTGAAGCGTAGTTTACAGATTCTTCATAAGCACCCTGTGCTATACCTAACGCTTGGGCTCCAACACCTATCCTTGAATAATCTAAAGTTTTCATAGCAACTTTAAAACCCTGTCCCTCTGATAAAAGTATGTTCTCCTTTGGAACCTTACAATCATCGAAAACAAGTTCAACTGTTGCTGAGGCTCTTATACCCATCTTGTTTTCATGTTTTCCAAAAGTGAAACCTTTTTCACCTTTTTCAACTATAAACGCTGTAAGTCCCCTTATACCTCTTTCAGGATTTACATTCGCTATTATAACGTAGATATCCGCAACCTCTCCATTAGTTATGAACTGTTTTGTTCCAGTTATACGGTAAAAATCACCATCTTTTTTTGCTACAGTTTTTATGTTTGAAGCATCACTACCAGCCTCAGCTTCAGTCAATCCGAAAGCAGCAAGTTTTTCTCCTGATGCTATCTGAGGTAAATATTTTTTCTTTTGCTCCTCATTTCCAAAAAGAATTATGGGCATAGTTCCAAGACCTGTACCAGCGTAACCCAAAGCTATACCTGCACAAACTCTCGATAACTCTTCAGTTGCAATAGACATTCCAGTTATACCAAGTCCCATCCCATCATACTCTTCAGGAATAAAAACCCTGAAAAGATCAGATTTGGCAAGGTATTCCATTATCTCTTTTGGAAATTTCGCCTGTTCATCATACTCTTCTCTTACAGGTTTAATCTTCTCCTCAGCAATTTGTCTTGAAAGATTTTTCACTTCAAGAAGTTCTCCTGATAGTAAAAGATGCATCAAACCTCCTATTATTTTCTATTCTTTTCAAACCAATCTCTCAGATAATCTATAACTTCTTTAGTCTGACTACCTGGACCAAACAACTTTCCAACTCCCATTTTTTCAAGTTCTTCCATGTCCTCTTTTGGTATTATTCCTCCACCAAAAAGTAGTATATCTTCCCTTTTATTCTCTTTCAAAAGTTTTAAAACTTTTGGAAAAATTGTCATATGTGCTCCAGAAAGTATTGAAAGTCCAACAGCATCAACATCCTCATCTATTGCAGTTTTAACTATCTTTTCTGGAGTTTGATGCAAACCTGTGTAAATAACCTCCATACCAGCATCTGAAAGAGCTGACGCTATAACTTTTGCTCCCCTATCATGTCCATCAAGTCCAGGTTTAGCAACAAGAACTTTTATCTTTCTTTCCATATATCCTCCAAACTTTTGAAATCTATATTTTTTAAAATCTTTTCGGATATCTCATAAGGTGAAACATCCTTATCGTTTTTATTTTCTATAATTTTTAACTCCCTGTCAATACTTTTTATAAACATATCCCTTAAAATTTCCCTTACCTCCTTTTTTCTTCTAATCTCCCTTTTCCTTTCAATTATTCCTTTTTGAATAAAAATCTCTTTCAAATTTTCTATACGGCTTACAAGTTCATCAATATTGGTATCATTTTTTGCAGAAACATTGATAACAGGTGGAGTCAATTCTTTATCCTGATATTTCATCTGAAGTATTGATTTTACATATTCTGAAACTCTGTAAGCATCCTCCCTATCGGATTTGTTGATCACAAAAATGTCACCTATCTCCATAATTCCAGCTTTCATAGCCTGTATTGAATCACCAGATTCTGGAACAAGAGTAACAATTACAAGATCTGTTATCTCCATAACATCCAGTTCGGATTGTCCAACACCAACCGTCTCAACAAAGATCACATCTGTCCCAAATATTTCAAGAACCTGTAAAATATTTTCCGTTGAAGAGGATAAACCACCCAAAGAACCTCTCGATGCAACGGATCTCATATAAACATTGTCGAATTTATAAATGTTTTCCATTCTCAATCTATCTCCAAGAATAGCACCTCCAGTGAATGGACTTGAGGGATCAACTGCAACCACACTCACACTATCATATTTTTTTGCGAACCTTTCTATAAGTTTGTTTAAAAGAGTTGATTTCCCAACACCAGGTGGTCCAGTTATACCTATTCTGAAACTATCTTTTCTTTCCTTATAAAACTTTTTTAAAAACTCTACACCTTCCTTCGTTTCGTTATCAACAAGTGTTATAACTTTTGAAAGTGTAACCCTATCCTTTTCTTTTAACTTTTTTAAAAAATTTTCAAAATCCATTAGAACTCTATACCTTCCCTTGCTTTTACACCTTTTTTAAAATAGTGTTTTATCTCTCTCATCTCAGTTACAAGATCAGCGTTTTCTATTATTCTTTTTGTAGCACCTCTTCCTGTTAAAATCAGTTCAACATCGTTAGGTTTATTCTTCATAATTTCAACCACAGTTTTATCATCAACCATTTTAAAAAGAACAGTTACAAGTATTTCATCAAGAATCACTATATCGTAAAGACCTGAGAAAATAATCTCCCTACTTTTTTCGATACCTTTGTTAACAAATTCCTTTTCTTCCTCTTTTATATTTTTGGGATCTATAAAATGTGAAAAACCGAATTGGAGAAAGGTTGTTTGGGGAGAAAGAAATATGTATTCTCCATAATTTTCATTCTTTTTTAAAAATTGAACAATTGCAACCTTCTTTCCTTTGCCTAAAGCCCTTAGAGCAAGCCCCAAGGCAGCAGTTGTCTTGCCTTTCCCATCACCAGTATAAACCTGTATATATCCTTTTTCCATTAACAGTTATAACTCTTCTACAGGAACACCAAGTTGTGTCGACGATTCAAGAAATGGAGAAAACTCGAGGATAAAATCCATCGCTTTCTCTTCGTTAGGTGCTTCAAATATCAGATAGAAATCTGGTTTTCCAAACATCTGTAAAAAATACAAAATTTTTATATCTTCAGGTGGAACAACTTTTTTAACAAGTTCCAACGCTTTATCAGTGTTACCCGGTATTATTTCAAGTGTTGAAACGAATATCATAATACCTCTTTTAAATTTTTTACCATTAGATCTATATCGTCTTTACTTCTCTTTTCGGTTGATGCTATTAGTAGCATATCCTTATAATCCTTAGAAAACTTTTCAAGTTTAACACCTATCAGAAATCCTCTATCCTTCATCTTTTTGTAAACTTCATCAAGATCTTTTATCTTTACAGGAAATTCGTTGAAAAAATCTTTTCCATCATATAAGATCTCAACACCTTTAACCTCTTTCAACTTTTCCTTCAAATAATGTGCTGAAAGTAATGAATCAGTGCTAACCTTTTTAAGACCTTTTTTCCCAAGTGCTGAAAGATAAACTGTTGCCATAAGCATGCAGAGTCCCTCATTCGTACATATGTTGGATGTTGCTTTTTCCCTTTTTATATGTTGTTCTCTTGTTTGGAGTGTCATCACAAAAGATTCTTTTCCATTTTTATCCTTTGTCCTTGCTATTATTCTTCCCGGCATACTTCTAATATACTCTTTTCTACTTGCGAAAATTCCCAAAAGAGGACCTCCAAAATTCTGCTCCAATCCAAATACCTGACCTTCACCTATTGCTATATCAGCCCCCATATCACCTGCAGGTTTTAAAATTGGAAGTGTCATAGGATTCTGATTAACTATAAAGATAACACCCTTTTCTTTAACTATTTTGCCTATCCTTTCACCATCCTCTACAAAACCGAAGAAGTTTGGTGTTTGTAAAACGAAAGCAGCATATGAGTCGTCAAGTTTTTTCTCAAGTTGTTCTATATCCAATGTTCCATCTTTAAGATCAACAAAATCACATTCTATATTCTGACCTTTCAAATATGTGTGAATAACTTCTGCTATTTTTATATTAAGACCTTTTGAAAGCAAAACTTTCTCTTTGCCTTTTAAAGACATAGCCATATGGCATGCTTCAGCGGTAGCTGTTGCCCCATCGTACATAGATGCGTTCGCAACATCCATTTTGTAAAGTTCGCATACCATAGATTGGAACTCATATATTGACTGCAATGTACCCTGGGATACCTCAGGTTGATATGGTGTATAGGCGGTATAAAACTCTGGTCTTGAAA
This sequence comes from candidate division TA06 bacterium 32_111, assembly GCA_001508335.1. Lineage (GTDB taxonomy): Bacteria > Hydrothermota > 32-111 > 32-111 > 32-111 > 32-111. The sequence continues at coordinate 122,089 of LGFX01000004.1, read as the reverse complement.
CTATGTGCTTGATAAGTGGCGGTATGTAATGATCATAGATACCACATCCCATAAAGGAAATGTAATCTTCGGTAGTTTTATTCTTCTGGGCAATTTTTTTTACATCTTTCAAAAGTTGATACTCATCTATACCTTCATCAAGTTCAACCAGTTCACTCCTCAGATTTTTTGGGATATGTTTTATCAACTCTTCGAAAGATTTAACCCCTATCTCATTTAAGAGTTCCTCTCTTTTCTTTTCGTTGGAAGGTATATATTTTTTCATAATATCCTCTTAATGATGGCTTTCCTCGCAATGTTTTTCGTACTCTTTGCTATCCATAAGATTTTTCAACTCATCGAGATTTTCAGGTTTTATCTTCACTATCCACCCTTTTCCATATGGGTCCTCATTTATGTTTGCAGGTAAATCTGAAAGAGTGTTGTTTACTTCAACTATTTCACCTGAAACTGCTGCAATAAGATCTGAAACCGCTTTAACAGCCTCAATCGTTCCTATCACATCTCCAGATTTAACCTTCCTTCCAACCTCTGGAAGTTCAACGAAAGCGATATCTGAAAGTTCAGATTGCGCAAAGTCTGTTATACCTTCAACACATATTCCATCCTCAACTTTTACCCATTCGTGAGTTTTAGTATATTTAAGGTTATCGAGAAGTTTCATAAATCCTCCTATTTATGTGTTCCATTTTTATAAAATGGTGGTTTAACTATAACTGCTTTTTTCATCCCTCTTATATCTATATCTATTTCCTGACCCAACTTTGTGAATGGAAGGTTAACATATCCAAGTCCAATGTATTTATCAATAGATGGTGAATAGTTTCCACTGGTTACAAAACCAACCTCTTTTCCATCAACAAAAATTTTATAATTATGTCTTGGAATACCCTTCTCTACCATCTCAAAAGAGACGAGTTTCCTTGTTAAACCTTCCTCTTTTTGTCTTATCAAAGCATCTCTTCCTATGAAATTACCTTTCTCAAGTTTTACACACCAACCTATACCTGCTTCAAGAGGTGTTGTGTTCTGATCTATATCGTTTCCATAGAGCATATATCTCATCTCCAACCTCAAAGTATCCCTTGCAGCAAGACCTATAGGTTCTATTCCAAACTCTTTACCTGCTTCAAAAATTTCGTTCCACATCTTTTCAGCATTCTCTTTGTAAAAGTAAAGTTCAAAACCGTCTTCTCCAGTGTAACCTGTTCTTGAAATAACCATATCTATACCACAAACTTTTGTTTCAGCAGAGAAGTAGAATCCCATCTTTTCAAGAGGATAATCTGTAAGTTTCTGAATAACCTTTTCAGCAACAGGTCCCTGAACAGCAAGTTGTGCTATTCTATCTGAGATATTTTCAACCTCAACATCTTCCCATCTGTTCTTCATAATCCATTCAAAATCTTTATCAGTATTTGATGCGTTTACAACAAGCATCATCTCATTTTTAAGATTGTAAACTAAAAGATCATCAACTATACCACCATTTGGATAAAGCATGTTTGAATATTGGACCTGATTCTCCTTAAGGGAGAGAACCGAATTTGTTGTAATAAAATCAACGAACTCTTTTCTTCTTTTTCCTTTTACTATTATCTCTCCCATATGTGAAACATCAAAAACACCAACAGTAGTTCTAACTTTCTTTATCTCTTCTATAACAAAATAATTCTAAAGGAGTTTGTTATGAAATTTTTTATCTTAGTTGTAATTTTAGCAAAAAATTTATTTGTTATCTTTCTAAATCTAAAAGAGAAAAATTACATTAAAAAGAACTCTAAAAATTTACCTGATATATATAGGGATGTTTTGGATGAAAAGAAATTTGAACTTTCAAACAACTACAACATTGAAAAGTTGAACTTCTCCAATATTTCTTTAATATTTTCAAAAACTTTACTACTTATATTCATTTTTTCACCTCTCTTTGGAATATTTTCAAATTTTTTTGAAAGTTTGAATACATACTATTTGATAAAATCTTTACTTTTTTTTACATCCCTTATAATCTTATCAACAATTTTCAACCTTCCCTTCGATTTTTACTTCCATTTTAAAATAGAGAAAAAATATGGCTTTTTGAAATACAATTTTAAAGGATGGGTGAAAGATAAATTGAAAGAGTTGTTATTAAACTTGGTACTCACATCCATTTTCATCCTGGTTCTTATCGGAATAGTTGGAAATATTTTTTACTTTTCTCTAATTAAAGTTACAATAGTGAGTTCGATTTTCATAATACTTTTGATAATTTTTATCTACATTTTTCCAACAGTTCTTATACCTTTCATGTACAAAACTGAAAAATTAAAAAATGATGAACTATTTTTGAAAATTAAAGAGATTATTGAAAGATCAGGTTACAGATTCTTTGGGGTTTATGTTATTAAAGAGAGTGAAAAATCAACACATTCCAACGCAATGTTCACAGGAATAGGTAACAAAAAAAGAGTGATTCTATATGATAACCTTCTAAACAATTTCTCAGAGGATGAGATATTGGGAGTTATTGGACATGAAATAGGACATGGGAAACTGAAACACATTCAAAAACTTCTAATATTTAACATGTTTTCAGTAACTCTTTTCATTCTGTCTTCCTTTGCTTTACTTTCAAACAACTATATATACAATATTTTCAACATTCCAACAAACTCTTTTACTGGAATATTTTTAATCTCTATCTTATTTTCTGAAATCATTTTATATTTTTTCAATCCACTTCTAAACTCTATATCAAGAGGATTCGAATACTCAGCAGATTCTTTTTCAAGAAATTTATTGGGAAATGGTTCACCTTTGATAAAAGCTCTGAAAAAATTCGCTTCTTCAGAACTATCAAATATCAATGTTGATCCATTCTATGAATTCTTTTACTATTCACATCCAACCCTAACAAAAAGAATAAAAAAACTTGCCCTTATGGACCAACATGTATCATAGGGATCTCGTTACCATAATCTTCAAATTTTAAAGCGTTCTCCCTTTCAATCTGAAGAATGGAATAATGTATCATCTCCATAGAGGAGAAAAATTTCAACATATTTGAGGTTTTCTGATCATCTTTAAAAACTCTTGAAAGATCAAGATAAAATTCATGAGCTGCTATTTCACTCTGCATAGCCTCATAGAGTATGTCACTTATAGGTTTTTGGGGATCAGATATATCAACCTTTGGTAGGGGCATAACATCTTCAACAGGTATAACAATTTCTTTAAGGTAAGTTTTTTTATAAAACTCTTCAAAATATTTTTTATGTTTTTCCTCTTCACCTGCAAGGAAATTCAACCTATCTTTCAAAAAATAATTTTTAACCCTTTGGGAGAGGTTTATATAGACATTCATAGAATCTATCTCATTTTTTAAGGCTAAAAGAATAAGATCCTCCCTGTTTATCTCATCTATGTTCATCCTTCTCCATAAACCATGTATGTTACAATAAGCCCTTACATTTTTTACTTTGTGATTTTTTGGAATATTAAAAACAGGTTTTTCGTTAACATTAAAAAATTTTTTTATACTCTCTTTATCCGTATTTACCTCAACCCATTCGATATGGTGTTCTGAAGTCATTGGATGTTCTACTTCTCCGACAGCTATTTCAAAATAGGTCTCTTTTTCTTTTATAACAGGAAGATGTTTTTCAACACCATTATCATTATTTTTAGATTCCTCTTTTACCATAGGTTTACCACAACAGAAAAGTTCACCATCACCTTTCCTTAAAATCTCAACAACATTTTTACAATTGGTACATTTCAAAATATCTTTTTTTATGTTCATCTCTCCTCCTCTTTTTTTTTATTATAACAAAAAAAGTCACATTATCAAGCTTTCTATTGTTTTTTTCTCAAATTTAACTATATTAAGTTTAAAACATAAGGAGAAAAAATGGATGAGAAAAAAAAGAACCAGTTTAACAGAATAAAAAACAAGATACTTGTTTTAAGTGGTAAAGGAGGAGTTGGTAAAAGCACTATATCTGTAAACCTTGCTTACACCTTGAAAAATTCAGGTTACAAGGTTGGACTTTTGGACATAGATCTTCATGGTCCTTCCATTTCAAAGATGGTTGGAGTTGAGAATAGAAGGGTTGAAGTTGATGAAAACAACCTTATGAAACCTGTTTTAACTGAAGGTGGTGTAAAAACTATATCTCTGTCCATGCTTGTAGAAAGATCTGATTCACCGATAATTTGGAGGGGACCTTTAAAGATAAAGGCTATACAACAGTTTTTTGAGGATGTGAATTGGGGAGAACTCGATTTTTTAATAATTGATTCACCTCCTGGAACAGGTGATGAACCTTTAACTGTTTTACAACAGATAGAGGGTGTGAACGGTGTTGTTATTGTTACAACTCCACAGGATGTTTCAACATCTGATGTAGCAAGGTCAATAAATTTTGTAAAGATGGTAGGTGGACAGGTAGTTGGAATTGTTGAAAATATGTCATACTTTATCTGTCCCGTATGTAAAACTCAACATAACATATTCGGTGAAGGTGGTGGTGAAAAACTTTCCAAAAGGTATGGTATAGAAAACCTTGTTAGAATACCTATTGAAAAAGATTTTGTTGAACTTTCAGATTCGGGGAAACCTTACGTTGAGTTAAAAAAAGACTCTCCTATAACGAACACCTTTAAAGATTTTGTTGATAGGATGATAAAAGAGTTATAATTTTTTGTTGACATTAACGCATTATTTTACTATATTTTTATCTGTAAGGAGGAGTTATGAATTTAAAAAAATCTTTTTTTATTTTTCTACTTTCAATTTTGGCAATATCTATTTTTTCAGCACCTTCGACACAGATAAGTTCAGGTTATATCCATTCCCTTGATGCAATACTTAAAGAACAGAGATTGAATTTAGGTTTCCATTTCTATGGCTCATCAAGGGATTTTCAGATACCTTACATTTCGACCATAGATGGAGATACCCATTACAGTTTTGACACCTATGCTTTTGCTACACTAATGTATGGTTTAGGATATTCTTTCACGAACTGGCTTGAAGTTAACATATACTCAAACATAAATGTAGACGCTATAGACACACCTGAATCCTCTGGTAGAGTTGATGCGAACACGAATTATGCAAGTTATGGTTTTGGAGACACTGAGATAGGATTGAAGTTAACAACAGGTGGAATTTTTGGCGCAACTAAAAATGCAGATTTTGGGATCTATGGTTTTTACAGGTTAGCAACAGGTGATATTTTCGATACATTGAAGGACAACACTTCATCCTTCTCAATAGATTATGTTAAAAACCATGGGGGAATTTTTAGACATTTTACAACTAACGGCCAGGATTTTGGAGTTAAACTACTCATATCTTTCGTCACATCAACTCAGGTTCCATTAGCAATAAACTTAAATGGTGGGTATACTAAATTTAATAACCTTCCATCATCAATTTCAAATCCTGTTATGTTCGATTACTCCGGATCATTCTCTATAAGGTTCGGGTCCTTCATCCCATTCTTCGAAGTTTATGGAACAAAATATATGTTTGACCAAGTGAATGACGGAAGGTTGATTCATAATGTAACAGGTGGAGTTAGGTTCGATACACCTATAGGGCTTGTTATAGATCTTGCTGCAGATTACAGAATATCAAAATTTGTTCCAGATCTTGAACCTACCCTCAATACGAGTTCCGACATTCTCTTCATAAACGATGGTTGGGAAGGTACTCCAGATTGGAAAGTATTTTTTGGTTTAACTTACTATTATGATTTTAAGCAGGAAGTTGTAAAGAAAGAAGAACCAAAAACTTTAATAACAGGAAAGATAATTGATGGTGAGAGCGGTAAACCCTTATCAGCGATAATTACACTTCCCGGTTATTCTGAAACTTTGCAGATAGTAACCGATTCTACTGGTTTATACTCTATAGAGGTGAAACCTGGAAGTATAAGGCTAAAAGTTGAAAGGGAAGGATACAGATGGCAGGAGAAAGGTATAATTATAGAAAAAGGACAGACAAAGATAGTTGATTTCGCTTTGAATAAAAAGGTTGTAGCACAGGGAATAATCACTGGTTGGGTAAAAGACAAATCAACTGGAGAAAATATTCAGGCAAAGTTATCTTTCCCTCAAACAGATATCCCAACATTTACTCCGGATCCACAGACAGGTGTTTACAGGATAAGTTTGAACCCTGGAACATACACTCTTGCTGCCACTCTTGATGGGTATGTAACCTACGTCCAACCTGTTGTTATAGAGGCTGATAAAACTTTGATTCTGAATATAGAGATGTTGAAGAAAGGTGGAAAGATAACATTGAGGGGAATCAATTTTGAATCAGGTAAAGCCACGATACTTCCAGAATCGTATCCTATTCTCGATGAGGCTGTAAAACTTTTAAAAGATAATCCAAAAGTTAGAATAGAGGTTCAAGGTCATACAGATTCCGTTGGAAGTGAGAGATCAAACCTTCTTCTCTCACAGGCAAGAGCTGAAGCTGTTAGAAATTATCTTATTTTAAAAGGTATAGATCCTTCAAGAATAGTTGCTAAAGGGTTTGGTGAACTTATGCCGATAGCAGACAATGCAACTAGAGAAGGAAGGGCAAAAAATAGAAGAATCGAGTTTTTAATACTTGGAGAATAGTTAAAAGTAATCTTTGAAATTTTTTAGCATCTTTTTCATATTCTTGTGTTGAACAAGTAGTTGCTTAACCATAGCAACACTTGTTCCACTTCCTTTTGCAATTCTTTTAACTCTGCTTTTATTATTTAAAAGTTCTGGATTTTTTCTTTCCTCTTTTGTCATAGAGTTTATCATCGCTTCAACTTTTTTAACATTCTCCTCTTCCATACCTGAAAGTTTTACCTTACCACCAACTCCAGGTATCATCTTTATGATCTCAGTTAAAGGTCCCATCTTCCTCAACTGTTTTATCTGAACAAGATAATCCTCAAAATCAAATTTACCATCTTTTAATTTTTTCTCTAACTTTAAAGTTTCCTCTTCCTTCATCAGGTTCTCAGTTTTTTCAACAAGTGTTACTATATCTCCCATTCCCAGTAATCTTGAAACGAACCTATCTGGATAAAATTTTTCAATATCATCTATATGTTCACCTTTACATATAAATTTTATAGGTTTTTCAACACTTTTTACTATTGAAAGAGCGGCTCCACCTTTCTGATCACCATCCATCTTGGTTAAAATCACACCGGTTATATTTATCATCTCGTTGAAAGTTTTCGCACTGTTAACAGCATCCTGTCCAGTTAAAGAATCTCCAACAAAAATTTTTTCACATGGTTTAAACTCTGTTTCGATCCTTTTAAGTTCATCCATCAGTTCTTCATCTATATGTAACCTTCCAGCAGTATCCAAAATAAGGGTATCAAAGTTCTCTCTAAGTGCAAATCCAACAGCATCTTCTATCCTTTTTATGAGATCATTTTGACTGGTCTTGAAAAAGTTCAAAGAATTTTTTTCAGAAAGTTGTTTCAACTGATCGTAAGCTGCAGGCCTTTTTATATCACACGGAACAAGAAGAGTTCTCCTTCCATACTTCTGAAATAGTTTTGCAAGTTTACCACATGTTGTTGTCTTTCCACTACCCTGAAGCCCAACTAAAGATATTATTGCTGGATTTCCTTTAAAATGTAACTCTCTATCACCTGCTGAAAAAAGTTCAACAAGTTTATCGTTAACACTCTTTATTATTATATGCTCTGGTTTTAGAGACCTGTAAACTTCTTTACCAACTATATCTTCCTTTAAGGAGTTCACAAAATCATTAACTATCCTGTAGTTAACATCAGCCTCAAGAAGCAAAAGTTTTATCTCCCTTAAAGTAACTTTCAGATCATCTTCAGTTACCTTTCCTTTGTTTTTTATTTTAGAAAAAATGTTTGAGAACCTTTCAGTTATCCTTTCAAGCATCTTTTAAAATCCCCGCACTTTTTAAAATTTCTTCGACAAGATCATCATACTTTATTCCATCATATTCAGCCTCCATAGGTAGATCCGAAAGATCTGTCATACCTGGAATAGAGTTTACTTCAAGTTCAAATATTCTTTCATTTCGATCTATTATATAATCAACTCTTGCGAAAGATTTCATGTTCAAACTTTCAAATATAATTAGTGTTCTTTCCATCAAAAGTTCAACGGTTTTCCTATCGACCTCTGGTGGGATAATAAAATCGGTTTTTCCTTTTGTATACTTTGCCTCATAATCGTAAAATCTATTTTTAGGTTTCAACTGTAAAGGAGTCAAAACCTTTGTTTTACCTTTATACTCGATAACTCCAACAGTTACCTCTAAACCGTTTTCAAGATACTCTTCTATCAAATAATCGTTGAACTCGTTTAAACAATTCTTCAAAAGATCCTTTGCTTTAGAAGAATCACTTATAAATGTTCCGACAGATGATCCACCTGTGTTTGGTTTTAGAATAACTTTTCCTTTAAAGTTCTTTTCAACAATATTCTCATCTTTTTCAAATATTTTTCTGTTGATGTAGTGTGAATTTAAAACTGGAATATTTAAAGATTTTACCATCTGCTGTGTCAGGTATTTGTTTATGGTCAAAGATGAAGGGATAACACCTGAACCTGTGTAAGGTATTTTAAGATACTCAAGTATCCCTTGAACGATCCCATCCTCTCCAGGTCTTCCATGCATAACATTGAAAACCTTATCAAAACCTTTCAAATTTTCTATAAGTTTCCCATCGTACTCTATTTTTTTTGCATCGTAACCTTTCCTCAAAAGAGCATCACAAACCCTTATCGCTGATCTTTTTGACACTTCACTCTCTTTAGAAGGACCACCAAAAAGCACCGCAACTCTTTCAGCCATCAATTATCTCCTTTAAAATTTTTGCTTTTTTAAAAAACTCTATTTTACAATCTTTTGATTTTTTATCAAGGATTATGAAAGTTAAAACCTTTTTCAATTTTTTACTTTTAAGATCAACCTCACCTGTAATAACAAAAACTTTTTTTCCATACTTTAAAGATCTTTTCACTATCTCTCCATTTATTTTTCCCATCATGGATTGATCATCAAATTTTCCTTCGTTTATAACTACAGAATCACTCTCCTTTATCAAATTTTCGATTTTAATATTTTTTGATAGAAATTCCCAGCAGGAAATATTTTTTCCTCCAACAGAGTGTGTGAAAAAGCCAAGTCCTCCACCGCTACCCAAAAAATCTTTGCCTGAAACACCATACTTTTTTGCTACATATTTAAAAATGGACTCATAAAATTTCAAATCCTTTTCTTTAACACCTTTTTGTTTCAAAAAAGTTAAAGCACCAGATCTTCCATCAAGTGGTGAACTAACATCACACACAGATATTAGATTTTTTAAGATTATAGAATTTTCATTTTTCTTAAAATCTATCAAAATTTCACTTTCAGGTAATTTTAAAGTTTCGTAGCCTAAAAGTTCAAACGAACCTGCTCCAAGATCGAAGGTTGTTGTTCCACCTATACCGAGATAAATTTTTTTATAATCATTGTAAACTTTTTTTAAAATAAAACCTATACCCTTACTACTTCTCTTTTCTGGATTTTTATAAATATCTTTAACATTTAAAAAACCAACTATCTTTGCACTTTCAATGAAAAGGGTATTTTTGAACTCAAAAGTTTCAACATCCATCTTTTCACCATCTGGTGAAAAAGTTTTGAAAAACTTTTTTTTCCCAGATGGATGGATAAATTTTATAAGATTTAAAAAACCATCTCCCCCATCGGAAACAGGTATAACAATATCATTTTTTGAAGGAAAAATATTTTTGTATAGAAAAAATATTTCACTGTTTGAAAGTGTTCCCTTTAAGGAATTTGCAAAAAAAACTCTTTTCATCTCAAAAACTTTTTAAGAAAAGAAACATTTCCAAACTTGTCATAAACCTTTACAAGTATTGAAAGTGGTTCTTTACCGTTAAAAGGTATATCTATTGCAAAATTTTCTTCCCTGTTATCAAATATCTGGTCAACAGGAAAAACATCTTTAAATTCACTTCCATTTATAGAAATTTCAACTTTGTCTATAAAACTCTCTTCATCGAAAGCAGTAAAACTCAAACTGTTATTCTGGAAAATGTCATCCTTTATTCTTGGTGGATTATTATCGATAAGAAAATCTTCAGAGAGTTTTTCTTCATTTAAAGGTTCTCTATTTTCAATTGAATCGGAAACAAGAACCTTTATCCTGTAATATCCTGTTTGGAAATTCTCATAGTTGAAAACAATATAGTTATCCTCAGTTTGTGAAATCAAAGGATAATCGTATCTTCTATCGTTAAGGAATATAGAGTAAGATAATCTATCGTTATCAGGGTCAAAACCTTCCCATCTAACGAATATTTTCTTCTCAAAAATTTTAGAAATATTCTGTTCCTTAAGATCCATATAAAGATTCTTTTTGAAATTTTTGTCAGTTATAACATTTTGGGGCATTGCATAATCTGGTAAAATTCTTGGCGGGAAAACTACTATATTTTCTATTTTTGGCTTTCTGTTTTCACCTTTATAGAAGATCTCAATCTTTTTAAATTTATCCTCATCATCGTTCAAAACAACCTTGTATTGGAAAAATTTTGCTTTTGGAAGATTACTATTTAAACCGCTGAAGACCTGATAAAAATCTGTCCAGTTTTTATCAACATCATAAGACTCGCCAAATCTAAAAAATACCTTCACTTTACCAGAGAATTCTGGATAAACGGATGTTATAGAATTTTTAGAATTAAAAGCGAAAACCCTTGAAAGGAATTCCCCTTTTCCATTGTTATCTTTTATCTTTAAAATTTGAGGTTTTCCATCGTTTCCAACTAAAAGATTCTCACCATCCTTATATACCGAAGTTACAAAATCAAAATCAAAATTTCCACAGAAGAAAAGATCCTTAAAATCGAAAAAGTATGCTCTCGCTGGTTTTGAGAGAAATATGGTAACACCATCTTTAAAAAAACCAACCTGTGAAATATATGTATCAAAGAAAAACAAAGTATCAAGAAGATTGTTCTCTATGGAAATTATATATGATTTGTACTCTTCTGTTAACGGATCATCCGTATTTGAGATCTTGGAATTAAGTAGTATAAAAATCTTATCATCCTTTAAAAAGAAATCCTTTATCTCGCTCCCATTTGAAACGAAAATATAATCCGTTTTTCCCTCCTGATAATTTATCAGTTTCCCTTCACCCTCTGTTGAAAAGAGAAAACCTTTTTTATATCTTTTCATCTGCAAACAGTTTCTATCTTTTACTTCAAAGAACTTCTCAAACCTGTTCTTTTTTAACTCAAAAATGTTTTCGCCAACAAGAGCATAAATTTCCCCATCCAGATTTAAAAGTTTGTTTATACTTTTGTTTCCATTTTTGAATAGTGTGTCACATTTCTTTTTATCATCTATCTTTACAATAATTCCAGATGGCTCAACTGAGGCTATAAAACTTTTTTCATCAATCTTTAAAATGTTTTTTATTATCTCTCCCTCTCTAAATTTGGCAACTGTATCATTTTTAGTAACATTAAAAATATAAGCGTTTCCACCCGTTCCAACAAGAATATCTTTTTTGAATTTTAGAATAGAGAATACCTGATCGAGCATTTTCGTTTCAACCTTTTCAACAACAAATCCATTTTTAACAAAATTTTTTGAAACCATAACACCGTATGATGTTTTCAAAGATTTTATATTTTCAAAAGGTGTATCTAATATCCTTCCAGTTTCAAGAGCACTCAGGAAGAAAGAAAATATTGGGAGAAAAAATATTACAAAAAGTTTTTTCATCTTACCTCCACAATTTTATAACTATGCTTTTAGAACCTTTTACAACAAAATCTGAAGAATATTTTTTAACAACTATGTTGTTTCCATTAATCTGTTTTTTACCCATTAAAAGTTGTTCCTTTACAAAAGAACTTGGGTAGTTGAAAAATTCAAGGTTGTTATCTATAAATCCTTTTTCAAAAGTTGTAACTCGTAAAACCAAACTGTTTGATGGATTTAACTGGTCTATTATATTTTCGAGTGTCTCAACATCCTTAAAATCGAATTTCCCTGAACTCCTTGAACTTTCAAAATAGAGATCATCACCTCCTCCGTTTACAGTAACCATTAAAGAATCCTCTTTAATATTTTCAGGAATCTTAACATTTATCTCTTTCGTCAACATCTTTTGATCGTAACCCTTCAATTTTATAGTAAGATGTAGATTCTCTCCACTTTTATAATATTTTTTATCACTTAAAAGGTCATCTATCACAAAAGTTAGATTCTGCTCAACAATATCAGATTCTATATTCAAAGAATCTATTTTAACACTTTTGTAAACATTGTTCGTGTATGCCTGTAAAAGCCCTGAAATGTCAAAAAATATTTGCAACATTATGTTATCACCTGAAAACATATTTTTGTATTCAAAACTTTTTTTATTGTTACCGAAAACATTAATTTTATATTTTATTGAAAGATCTCCTCCAGATTTAAAATTTTTTGAAACTGCGGAAAGGAAAGTCAGGGGAAGATAATTTGAAATTATATCTTTATCTTTAGCCACGGAAAGATTGTATTCGAACTGATTTATTTTCATCCTCACCTTTACCATTTCAGATCTCTCTTTCGTTTTTGCTAATACACCAAAAGTTCTATCCTGAGTAGCCTTCCCAGCATTATCCTTTAATGAGAATCCCATTTTAAAGGATATATCATTTTTGGGAAGAATTGTATAAATATAAGCCTCAGAAATTGGGAAATCAACCTCCCCTTTCAATGTGAAAGGATGTCCTAAACAGTATATGTTATCTTCGTCAATATAGGTAACCGTACCTATAGCTGATACTTCAAAATCACCTTCAAGAAGTTTTATGGATACCGCTTTTCCCGGTGAAAGTTGGCTCTTTCCATTTTCTTTTAAATTCAAATTGTTCCTCCCGCTATAATAGAGTTTTTTGGAAATATTTTTAAACTCTCACCAAAACTTATAATCTCACTGGAAAATCCATAAAGAACAATAGGAAGAGATATCTCTTTCAAATCAAATTTGTTTTTTTTCTGTAATTTCTCATAATCGTTAAGTCCAACGATCCTTTTTATCGGAGTAACACCTCCAACTGGTTCTTTAAGGTTATCCCATGTATAACTCAAACTACCTGCCAGTTTATTGTTGAAATAGACAGGGCTTCCACTCATTCCGGCTGCTACCCCAGTTTTTTCAACATTCTCTCCTAAACATTTTACAAGTATCATCTCCATATTAGAATCTCTCATTATATCTATTATCTGGACTTCGAATGTATCAATTTCCGTTCCATGAAAAACTGTTTTGCAATACCCTTTCATTCCTATTTTCAGTTCGTCAAGATCTATAAACTCTTCTGAAAAAAGAATAATAAAAAATGAAATTGATAAAAGAAGAAATATTCTTTTCATCATACTCCTTTTATATATTTTATAAGTTCTATTTTTTCAATGCTTTCTTTATTATCCACAACTTTATAAGAGTTTTTCAAAATATTTATACTCTCATCATAACCCTTATCACCAACGAATACTTCATAAATGGGATCCCCCTTTGAAACCTTATCTCCAATCTTCTTGTAAACTTTCAGACCTGTTTTGTGATCAATACTCTCCTCCTTTTTGAATCTTCCTGCATTCATATATATAAGGGCGATTCCTATTTTGTAAGTATCGAAATATGATATGTAACCATCCTTGTCAGATCTTATTTCCACAGATTTCTGATAAAAAAGATCCTCTTTTTTTAACTTTTCAACATTTCCTCCCTGGGAGGAAACTATTTTAAGGAACGTTTCGTAAGCATAACCTTTCTTAATAACATCTTTTACCTTTGCTATTCTATCCTCACAACTTTCTCCAATTCCATTCTTTTCCATAAGAAGAACTGCAATCGCCTTTACGAGTTTGAAAAGATCGTTTTCAGTTTCACCTTTAAGTAATTTTAACGATTCATAAACCTCACAGCCATTACCAGCGTATTCTCCCAAAACCTGTGACATATCTGTTATCAGATAGACCATCTTTTTTCCAAACATCTCTCCAATAGAAAACATACTATCAGCAAGTTTTTTGGCTTCATCAAAACTTTTCATAAAAGCACCATTTCCACATTTTACATCGAGTATTAAGGAGTCTATCCCCTCAGCCAACTTTTTACTCATTATTGATGATGTTATAAGTGGAATCGATTCAACAGTTCCGGTTACATCCCTTAAAGAATACAAAAGTTTGTCTGCAGGTACAAAATTTTCAGTCTGCCCACCAAAACCCCCACCAATCTTTTTTACCATCTCATACATCTTCTCTTTACTCAAAAAAACATCCATTCCCTCTATAGATTCGAGTTTATCAAGAGTTCCTCCCGTATGACCAAGCCCTCTTCCAGAAACCATTGGAACTTTAAAACCCAAAGAAACAAGTATAGGAAGCAGTGGGATCGAAACTTTATCTCCAACACCTCCAGTTGAATGTTTATCAACTTTTATCCCCTCTACATCCGAAAAATCGTAAATATATCCAGATTTCATCATTATCTCAGTTAAAATCTTGGTTTCGTTATCTGAAAAACCTTTTAAAAAACCAGCCATCAGGAAAGCGGACATCTGATAATCAGCGATTTTCCCTTCAATATAACCTTTTAAGAGGAATTCCATTTCACTTTCCGTCAACTCGTTCCCATCCCTTTTCTTTTTAATTATCTCTACCGGATTCATAAATCTCCTCCCATTATTTTTACAGAGTTTGAACTCCCTATCCTTGTAGCTCCATTTTCTATCATATCAAGTGCACTTTTCAGATCCCTTATACCACCACTCGCTTTAATATTTATTCTATTTCCTGCAATACTCTTAAACAATTTTATATCTTCAACCTTCGCTCCGCCTGTTGAAAATCCTGTAGATGTTTTTATAAAATCAGCCTTACCTTCTATAAGGAGTTTCACAACTTCTCTCTTTTCATCTTCTGTGAGCAAACATGTTTCAACTATAACTTTCAAGACTTTGTTTTTACAAACTTCCTTAATACACTTTATCTCATCCACTATTCTTTCATACATCTTTGATTTCATGTATCCAATATTCATAACCATATCTATCTCATCGGCACCAAGTTGTAAAGATCTTTTTGTTTCAAAAATCTTTGTTTCAATATCAGTTGCGCCGAGTGGAAAACCCACAACGGTACAAACTTTCACATCCGAATTTTTTAAAAGTTCTTTAGAGTAGTTGACATAAACCTGGTTTACACAAACAGAAAAGAAATTGTATCTTCTCGCTTCTTCACACAATCTTTTTATATCATCAAAAGTAGCATCAGCCTTTAAAAGTGTATGATCGATAAATCTGTTAATATCTCTCATCTATCAACTCCTTCAGTTTTAACAATTTTTCCATTATAAAAGTACCACATGTTGTAATAGTTAGATTTAGGTAGATTCTCTATTATTATACAGCCTTCATACTTCTTGTTGTACTTTAAGTTTCCCTCTATAAAAAAAACAGCATCTCTGCTCTCATCAACAGGATTTATTAAAACTTTTCCATACCTGAAAAAATTCTCAATATCCGCAGGATAGGATCTGTTCTTTTCAAAAAACTTTTCAAGAATCCTTTTTGATTTTTCAGCATTGAACTTCAATTCCATTTCAACATCCTTTTTTAGATCAAAATCCTCAACATTTACAAAAATGGGGTGGTAGTAATCTGTGAACTCTCCCTCAAGTCCATCATCCCTACTTTTAAGTATGGCGACACCATAACCTTTTTCAAAAATATAGAAAGAATAAATATCTATAACTTTTCCTTTTAATGTGTTTTTAACCATCATTCTATCTTTCATCAAACTCGTGTATGAGTAGGTTCCATACTCATTCTTCTCCTTAAGATATTCTACCTTAAGCCCCAAACTGACACTGTTACTCAAAATAAAACTATCACCCTCCATAGTTCCTGAAAATCTTAAAAATTCTTTCCCTTCTTTAAAATTGAATTTTTCTCCATATTTTTCGAAAAAAATTTTTTTTACATCCTCTAACTTTTTATAATCTCCATCCTCTTTTGAAAATCTCAAAAATAAAACAACCTTTTTTGTTTCAAGAGAAAGAACTTTCAATTCGGAGAATAAATTTCCAATATGATCTTCATTTTCATAAAAAAAAGCAAAGAATTTTCCATCATCCGAAAAACCTATCACCTGAGGATCCGACGAAAATAGATAAAAAGAGAATAGAACAAAAAAAACAAAAATAAAATATTTCATTTTATCCTCCTTATTACGATTTTTCCTGAGATGTTTTTGAGTAACACCTCCTGTGGAGGAAAACCTATAGATATTTCAATGTGGGATGGGTCTACCTCAAACTGTTTAAAGGTTGGATCTATAGAGTATATCTTCCCTTTGTAAAAAACATTGTTCCAAGCATGGTAAAAAAATTGTCCTTCCGAAAAAACCAATCCAGAAACAACATTGACCCTAACGTTTTTTGATATAAGTAGAGAAGCAAAAAGTTGTGAATGCTCTGTGCAATCCCCATAAGAGTTTTTCAATATCTGAGATGGTGTTACAAGTCCAGAAAAAACTTTTTTCTTCAACTTTTTGTTTACGAATTCCATACTCTTTTTTATAAAGGTGAGTGTATCGAACCTACTCTCTTTAAACAACCTTTCAGATATAGAGATTATAGAACTATCAGGCATAAGGTAGAAGGAATCCTTTATCTCCTCAAAACCTTCGCTGTTTAAAGTTTTTCTAAAAACTTCAAGAGTATCTTTTTTATGAATTTGTCTATAATTGGAAAGGTCTTTATCCTTTATTCCTTCTATAACATATTTTGCATAATTATCTTTTCTGATATTTCGGAAATTACCTTTTGCTTCTATTTTGAAATAATCCAAAATGTTAAAATTTTCAGTTGGTTCCTTTACAGAATCCGTTAAAACCATCTCTATTCCCTGATCGCTTAAGGATTTGACACACCTATTTTTTTTATCAAACCATAAGTAGAAAGTTGAACTTTCACTTTTTAAAAGATATTTTGATGAAGCGAATGTTTTACCTGAGATTTTCAAAGATTCATCTTTTAAAAATTTAATATCAACCTTTTCGAGTTTCATATTCAAAGGATTCAATGTGAAAAGATTCTCTTTTAAAATTTCCCTATCAACACTTTCAATATTGAAGATTATCTTTTTACCTTTAACATCCAAAATGTCAGTTTTCTCTTTTCCTGAAAGATCGGTTTTTATTACAAACTTATCATCCTGAAGGTAACCGTTTAGAAAGAAGGATATATCTTTACTTTTAACACTTACAAAAAATTTTTTTATATTCCACTTTCTATCATAAAATGATACGGAATTTGAAAATATCTCAACATCGTTTCCATAAACCTCAAACCTCATTTTATTTCTTTCATCTATCCTTATAAGTGAATCAACATAGGTCTTCTCTTCAACATAATAGCCAACCTTTTTCCCTCCAAGAAAAACATCCATTACCTTCTTTTGTGCAAATATATTTAAAAATAAAAGTAATGAAAAAAGTAGTAATTTTGTTTTCATTTTTTAACTATCTTTATATTTTTATTATATCTTCTTTCAGAAGAATGGGAATGAATATCTAAAGAAAGAAGGTAAACTCCACCTGTTAATCTCTTTTTATCTTTCATTTCAACAAGTATGCTGTTGAAACCATAGGTAAAATTTTTTCTACCACTTTCAACGATCTCTCCTCTATCGTTAAAAATTGTAAAATAGAAAAATCCAGAAGAGTTTGAGTTGAAAGTAATATAAAAATCATCTTTGAAAGGGTTTGGATAAACGAGAATATTTTTCGAAAGATTCTGTTGTGGATGTTTTAAAAATATTGTTTTTTCATACTTTTTAAAATCGTTATCAAAAAGGATAACTTTTAAAGTATCAACCTGTGAAAAGGATGAATCGATAAACATTTCACTTTTAAAAGTATCACTGAAAGATATAAAATTGTTAAAGTTTAACGTTTTTTCTTGATTTATATAAAGAGTTGGTTTATATTCTGACAGATTTCCAAGGTAAACTCCAGTTTTAGAAACGAATTCAACAGAAAGTTTGAACTTATCTGGAACGGAAATACTATCCGATACTTCCACACCGTTAACTTTCAACTTCAAATTCCCATCATAGGAAAAAGTATCCTTTTCTAATTTAAAGAAAACTTTCTTTAAATTAGAATGTATAAAACTATCATCCTCAAAAACAGAAACTATGGCCAACCTTTTCTCATATTTTCTATTTTGAAAACTATCGGGAAGAGTAAGTTCAAAGATTTTTTCTCTTGAAGAATCTGATATTCTTCTCATCAAACCATCATTTTTAGTGTAATAGATATAAGAGTAAGGATAGGTATGAAGATAGTCATGTGAGTCTGTATAGAATGGCTGGTAAATATCCAAAAAAACCTCTTCTTTGTTTTTACCATTGTATGAAAATCCAATGTTGTTTTTGCTGCCAAGTGTTACAGTATCCGGAGAGATTACATCAACATCATATTTATACTTCTTCACAACCATAGAAGGATCACCAAAAAGTTGATGTGATGTATAAGCATAGTTGTTTTTGTTTATCATAGATAGGTAGTATTCACCTATTGTGTTGTAACCACCATAAAGGAAAAGATCATAGACAAAAGATAGATAGAGTATATTTCTGTTCTCATCAGCACTTGTTGCTCTCGTTGCACCTATGGTTGCTGAAAATCCTGAGTATGGAAGTATCTGAAAATCTGAAGCGATTGAACCATAATCGTTATCAAACTGTCCAGCCTGACATGTCCCGAAAAGAAATATAGGGTACTTGTGCAGATTATCAAAAAGGTCAAGATCGTTTGGGTACTCCAAAAAATGTTCATGTGTTAAAGAATAGTAAGAACCATGTCCATAGAAGAATCCAAAATTTACTCCCCTTGAAAGTATATCTTTTAAAACGAACCTGACATTTCTCTTTAATCCTGGATTGTAAGGCCAGTGATCAGTTCCTTCAAGGTCTCCCTTGTAATCTGTTAGATAAAGTTTTTCAAGGGCGAAGTTGTTTCCTAAAAGTTGTGCAAGTTCTTCACTCGCATTTATAAAACTTATATCGTTAAAATCACTTGTAACCCTTGAACTGTATTCATCATCAGAGATAACAACCGCTCTACTTTTCATGTATGTTGGAGTTTTAGTTTCATAATCTATTATCTTATTCAAAGCGTAGTATGCTTGATCTTTAGTATAAACGGTTATCCTTCCCGGGATAATATCCATATACTTATCATCATCAAGAAGAGCAAACCATCTGTCAACACATTCGGATCTGTAGGAAGTTAAAAGTGCAAGTTTGTATACACCATACCCTGTTTCATAAACTGGAACAACACTCCTGTTTTCAAAAGTGTTAAGGCGATTTTTGTAATCGAATGAACCTGAACCGAGAAGGAGGAGATATTTGGGAAACTTTGACCACCTTTCCTTTGCATAGTAGAGAAAGGACTTTATTGAAGTAGGGGTTTTCATACCGAAAGAGAAAGCGTTATCTATATCGTTGAATTCAAAAACTTTTACAGTCATCCCTTTACTTTTTCTATACTGGACATATGAGTTAACTGAATTTTTGAACCCTTTTCCAGTTATGATAAGGATGTCACATCCATCGCTAAAATCAAAAATTTTAGAGCAATCAACAAATTCAAACCTATCAACCTTTTTTAAATCTTTTGAAAAATATATCTGCTGAATTCCCTTTGTTTTCAAATTAATTTTCTGATTCTTTTTTAACTTTCCAAAAAAAGAAAATTCGGAAGAAGAAAATGCAACATAAAGATCAATTTTTGGATTTAAAGATAATATGTCTTTTGTGTTATCCTCAATTTGTAAATCCTTTTCGCCACCAAGGTATGCTTTGTACTGAGGTTCAACAGAACAGAGATAAAAAGTTTTTGTTTTGTTATCAAGATTTACAGGTATTATCCTTATAGAATTGTCCTGCTTGAAATTGAAAACATCAAAAGTAAAACTTTTGGGAATGGTTGTATAAGCCCCCCTTGAGGAAGCTCTACCAACAATTTTTCCATTTATTTCTATATCAATATCAAAGGTATCGTTAAGATCGGTTTGAAAGAAAAATGAAACTGTAATTTTTCCAGTTGAGTCAACTATGTTGTTAAGGTTAAAGTTCCAGGTATAGTCTTTAACATTTGTGGAATCTTTGTAAATAGTGAATTCTCTCCAAGCCCATCCATAGCCTGCAAGAAGAGGGTTTATAGAATCGTACCTGAAGGTTAAAGAAATATCAACTAAAGAATCACCTTTCAAAGCATCATAGATAATATCTCCCATTTCTAAAAAGTTTGTATCGTTGAAAGTCAAAATGTACTGGTTGTAATCTGTAAAAGGGTTGTTGTAGATATCGTACGAAAGGTAAAAATTTTTCCCTTTACCTTTTATAGAATTCCCATAAAAAACAAAATATTCTCCTTTTTCAAAAGAGTTATCATCATCTCCAAAAAATTTAATAGGAACTTTTATCGGATCGATATAGTAAAACATTTCAGGTGTATCAGATGGAAGAATGAGGTTCTTTCTTTTATAGAGTCCGAGATTTTTTGGAGATATTAGTTCTGGATTTAAACCAACTTTTTTCAGATCCGAATAATCTACCATGTATATACCGTTATCCTTTATTTCAAGTTTTAAATAAGATTTTATCTGAGGTTGAGAACTTTTTGAAAATTTAAAAAATTTTGTTGGTGATATGAAATCAGAGTTTACCGATGAAACCAAAAGTGGATCATGCTGACTTGTTCTCTTAAGTTGATTTTTAAATTTAACATCTATATTAATTTTTTTGTAAAAGGAAATCTCATTTTTATCGAAGGAGTAAACCGGATATATTTTCAAAAGAAGTATCCTTTGGCTTGAAGCGTAAACAAAATGTTTTTCAAACAGTTTCCCATTTTTTGTTAAACCCGTAAAATAATTTCTACCTCTCTCCTTTCCCTCACTTTTAACTCTTATCTCAACATCACCCTCTGGAACATTCACATAGATATTTTTTACTAAATAACCGTTCTCATATTCAAGATCGTATATAGAGATATTTTCATCTTTGGGAAAATACTCTATCAAAACTCCCTTTTCATCACAAAAGGAAACTACTTTAGCAATGTTTACTAAAAAGGTTAAAAGTATTAGGATAGATATTAAAATTTTATTTTTCATCGAGTTTTTTTGCTTTTTCCAGTAACATAATAGGGATATTGTTTTTTATCTCAAAATATATACCATCCTTTTTGCATATGAGGATATCCCTTTCCCCATCGTATACAAGTTCCCCTTTGCATTTTGGACATATAAGTATGTCGAGTAATCTTTTATCTATCATTATTCCTCCTTAATGTAAATGTTGTTAAAATTATAAGGTAAACTGTTTAGAGCAAGAATTACAGATAGAACCGTTTCATTTAAACCTTTTATCACTAAGGTTTTGTTTGCTTTTGTATACTTTGAATGGAAGGAAAATTTGCTAAGTTTACAAACCATTTCATAATCTTTTTCAAGATTCACATCTTTGAAATGAATTGTATAAAATTCTCCATTCTTCTCTACAAAAAATTCTTTACCTGATAGAGCCAAAATTTTATCTTCTTTTAAAACTGTGTTTCTCAAATCAAAATTCATATAGAGTATATTTTCGCTTTCATTATCAGGTGATACATATGAAAAAGTGTAAAAGGAAAGAGAATCTTCAAGAAGCATTTTTATATCAAAAATATATTTTTGCGGATCGAACTTCAAAAAAACATTCTCTTTTTCTACCTTTCCCAGATCAGAAATTAAAAACCTTTCATTCAATTTTTCTAAATCTTTTTTATCCCCAAAAACTTTTATTTTGGTCTTATAATACCTGTCATTGAATTTTATTTTTTCTATCTTTTTATAAGAAATTTTAACCTGAAATTTTTTTCGATCGTAAAGGGTGATCAGAATCTCTTTTTTAACAGGATCGTAGTAAAGAAGGCCATCCTGAAGATAATTGGAGGGATCTATCAAAGCAGTATTAACTTTCACATCAAAAATGTATTCTCCTTTTTCAAAACTTCTGTAGTTTAACATTTCGGGATCGATTATGTTTTCAATAAATGAAGGTATATCAAAAATATCACCAAAATCTAAGGATAGGTCTTTTCTTTTTATCCATTCTCTTCCTGTAAAAATATGATCAAAATAGTTTTTCTGATCCAATATTTTAAAATAACCTTTCAGGGTAAACCTGTTTAAGGGGTCCTTTTCACCATTGAAAGATATATCCAAAACCTCATCTTTTATAGAAATTTTATAATCGTATGTTGAAAGAAGAAGTTTTTTTATCTCCTCCTTTGTTTCAGAGAGATTCTGTTTTGACTCTATTTCGTTGATATCATAACTTTTAAAACATGATAAAAATATCAGAAGAAAAAAAATTGGAAGGAATTTTTTCATAGTTTGAATCTTTTTGGAAGAAGTTCATTAAATTTGAATTCTCTTTTTTCTTTTTTTGAAAAGAGAACGATTTCAAAATCCTCATCCACAAACTCTGACATAACCTGCAAGCATGCTCCACATGGAAATGGTAGTTTATCGGAGTTGGCATAAATATATATTCTTTTAAAATCTTTTTCCCCACTTGTAAGAGCACTAAAAAAAGCGTTTCTCTCAGCACATATTGTTAAAGAGTAAGATGCGTTCTCAACATTAACACCGTAAAACTCTTTTCCCTTTTTGGTAACAAGTATTGAAGAAACTGAGAATTTGGAATATTTTGAATAACTATTTTGGGAAAGTTTTTTTAATTTTAAAATAATTCTTTTATCATTAAATTTCATATTTTAATTTTATATTCAATTCAAGTATATTTCAATAATTAAATTAAAATCCTATTGCCAAAAATTTTCTTTAGTTTTAATCTTATAATGGAAGCAGGTATAAAATTGTCGTAAACACTACTCAATCAAAAAACGACAATCCTGCTTCCTTTTTTATTCAACAAGAATAAATTTAAAATCTCTCAGATACTTGGTTATGGCATTAGTAACCTTTTCGCTTTTCAACTTCTCAAGTTCCTTTATGAATTTAAGATCGTAATCGTAGTCGTTGAAAATAAGATAGTTGTATCCAAGAGAAAAACTTCTGTTTGAGGTTCTCTCTTTATTAAGAAAAAAAGATGTCTGGAAAAGATTTTTCATATCATCTATCTCTTCCTGCTTGATTCCTTCCTTTTTTACCTTTTCAACCTCATCCTTGAAAAGTTTCATCGCAGAATCTGGATAAAGAGTGCTAACATAGAATACCCCGTAGTTAGACAACTTATTCGATGCACCAACATAGGCAGCATAAGTTAAACCATGTTTTGTTCTCAATGTTTCATAAACCCTCTTTGAAAGTATAGAAAGCCCAACCCTTACGGGAAGATACTCTTTATCGTTAACCGAAGGCACTTTAAATTTGCACCCAAGGTATTTTGTTTGTAAACCTCCCTTTTCATATTTTAAAAGAGTATCCCCTTCACACAGATTGAAATCTTTAAGATTTTTCATCATTTCAACTTTTCCATTTATGAATCCAAACTCTTTTTTGAAAAACTTTTTAGCCTCTTTGAATGGAACACCTGAAACAACACTTATTATAACTCTTCTTGAAGAAAAAATCTTTTTAAGATGCTCGTAAAGATCTGCACTTTTCAAATTCTGAACAGTTTCAACATAACCTTCAGGGTTTGCTATGTATGGATGGTTTTTGAAAAAATACTCGTTCAATTTCAAATATAGAAGTTCATCTGGGTCCTCTTCCTTAGATTTTATTTCATCTATCATCTTTTCCTTTTCTCTTTTCAAAATTTCATCAGAAAAATCTGGCTCTCTGAAATTATCAGCAAAAATTTTTGTAACATCGAAAAGATATTTGTTAAGGGTGGAAAAAGAAAAGGAAGAATAATCGTATGAATTTTCAAAGGAGACGGTCACAAAATATTTATCCATAAGTTCATTCATCTTACTTTCAGAATAATTTTTTCCACATTTTTCCACCAACCTGAAAATCAGATTCTCGATCCCTGACTTTTCAAAATCATAGTTCATGCTTCCACCATCTATAAATACTGTAACAGCGGATATATCGTTTTCTGGAACATAGTTGTATAGAAGTTCCACATTTTTTGTAATCTTTTCCTTAAAAACTTCTGAGAATGAAAACAGGAAAATTGTAATAATTATAGAAATTAAAAATATTTTTTTCATCTTACTCTCCCTTTAAAAATGATAGTTTGTTTTTGTAGGTCAAAGAATCAGTTAAAAATCCCTCAATATAATTAGCGTTAGAAATATACCTGTTAACGACAGATACTATATCATCTTTTGAAATTTCAGATATCTTATGGTTGTACTCTTTAAAATTATCAACTCCTCCAATACACCACCAATATCCTAAAGTCAATGCGAACGAGAGTGATGACTCAAGCCTTTTGAATGTGTTTACCTGTCCATACTCCTTCGAATGTTGGAGCAGATCGATATCATAGTAATCAGGACTATTCAAGTTTTTGATATGTTCAAATATGATCTTTCTAACCGTATCTATATTATCACCTCTAAGATCAAAATATAGTGAAAATTCTGAACCATCCTTTAATCCAGAGTACCAAACATAATAGTTGTAAACAAGACCACTCTCTACAAGATCTTTATAGAGTTTAGAAGATGATAAAGAAAGATAATCTGAAAGAAGATCTAAAGCGTAACAATCTTTTGAATCTCCTTTAAAATCTGGCGCTCTGAAAGATAAAAGGTATTTTGTTGTGGCTACCCTATCGACGATTAAAAAGTTTTTATTCCTCTCAAGTAAGGGATGTGGGGGAAAATTGAAATCAACCTCATTCCCCCTTTCCCATCTTGAGAAATATTTTTTTACGATCTTTTCAGTTTTATCAAAATCTATCTCCCCAACCACGATGAGAGCACAGTTGTTTGGTACATAGTATTTATTTTTTATCTCGTTCATCTGTTCCCTTGTTGCATTTGCTATAACATTTTTAAAGCCTATCGTATTCTTTCTATAAAAATATTTTTCAAACATAATTGAGTCAGCCATCTGATAGAATTTGTATGCTGGAACTGAGAAATCTCTATCGAACTCGTTCAATACAACATTCCTTTCCTTTTCAAGTTCAATTGAATCGAAAAGAGGATCTATTATAGCGAAAGACATAAATTCAAGTCCCTGATCTATATTTTTCGATGGAAGGGTGAAATAGTACCTAACTGATTCATTCGAAGTCATCCCATTATAAACTATTCCCAACTCCCTTATCCTTTTATTGTATTCCTCCTGACTCTTCCATTTCACATTTCCTTTGAAAAACATATGTTCATAAAGATGTGATAGACCGCAGTTTTCAGGAGTTTGAGTGTAAGAGCCATTTTTGGCTGCTATCTCTATTGTAACTATAGGCTGAGCTGTAGTTTTTACCATCAAAACTTCAAGTCCATTTTCAAGTTTAAAACTTTTAAACTCCCTTTTGTAAAGTGTTTCTGAAAAAATTGAAAAAGAGATTAAAATTGTTAAGAGAAAGTAAAAGACCCTTTTCATTTGTTCTCCTTTGTAATATTCCTTTTATCAAAAATAAATAAAAATCCACCAACAATACTGTACAAAACTGAAACCAAAAAAAATGTTAAAGATAGTGAAACTATCTCTTCTTTGGTTGTTAACTTGAAAAAATTTATATAAGCCCATTCCCTTAAACCAAGCCCATTTATTGTTATAGGGATCATTGAGATTATTGATATGAAAGGAACATAGATTATCTCATCTATAAGTTTAACTGATAAACCCTGTGAAATAACAATTAGATGGTTGGTAACAACAAAAACTACCTGTATCATTATTGAAAGAAAAAGGTTGTAAACAAGGTCACTTTTCCTATGTTTAATTATTCTCAAAGAATTCATCAGAGAGTTTATCTTTTCACCTATTTTTAAAATTTTTATTTTTGAAAAAAGAAAGATAAAAAAGTTAAAAACTTTATCAGAGATTATGACGGTTATAAATATTACTGAAGCCAAAATGCCTATTATTGATACATAAAGAAAATATTTCGTTACACCATATTTGAAAAATATCAAGGGAGTTATGGATATGTAAACTATTATTCCTAAAAGTCCAATCCATCTTTCTATTATTATAGAAGATATAACGTCAGCTATCCTTTTTTCATCCGAGACTATGTAAGCGCCCCTTATAAAATCCATACCAATGGTTGATGGAAGGAAATTGTTGAAAAAGAAGGCTATGTTATATATTCTGAAAGCCCTCCAGATGGAAACATTGAAATTGTAAAGTTTCAAAACGAGTTGCCACCTTAACGATATGATGAAACAAACAATTCCTATGGTTATAACACTAAGAAAAAGAAGAAAGATATTTGAATTTTTTAATATTTTAAAAAGTTGGGTTGTATCTATATTTCTGAAGATTAAAAAAAGTATCAAGACCGTTATTAGAATTCTTAAAATTTGAAAAAGAATTTTTTTCATTCTTTAAAATATACCTTGAGTTAAACATTTGTCAAGTAAGAGTTAGAGTAAAAAGCAGGAAAAAAGTATGTAGAATCTGTAAAAATCTTTGCTATTTTTTACAAGTCCTAAATCTGTTTTAATCCTACCTTTTATGGATACATTTAATCCATAAACTAAACCATCTCCACTTCTGTATACTTTCAGTGGGTAATAGTTTGTAAAGGAGTATTCGAATATGGACAAATAATCACTTTCGATAATTTTATATGTATAGAGAAAGGTTGAAATTTTAAAATTTTTATTCCCGAAGAAAAGATCTACCTTTTGATAAGAAGAATTATTATAATTCAAAAAGTAAGTTAACTTTAAAGATAAAATTTCCTTGTAATTCTTAAAGAACTCCATTTTCATAGAACTTTTTTCTTTCTCAAGGAAGTTATAAGTAAAAGTTGATTTTAAAAAATTGAAAAAAGTAAAAGTTGTTGAATTTTTAAAATCTCTGTAGTCGCCTTCTAAAAAATCTGTTCTGTTATCAAATTTCACTCCCCTTTTTTTCGAAAAATCGAAAAAGAATCCATAAAAATCCTTCTCATCTAAAATATTTGAATGAAGATTAAAAAACTTTCTATTCATTGTAAAACCTGATAAAGTTGTAAAATCGCTTGTAGATTTTTTTAAAGATGTTGAAATAGAGTATCCCTTATTGGGAAGTGAAAAGGCAACATCATAAGATAGGTATGAGATATTCCCAAAAGCGGAAAAAACAAAATTCTTATCGGAACATATCATATTCATATCTTTTGAATAGTCAGCAAAATATGTTGCAAAATTTAAAAACTCACTCTTGCTGCTTAAAAGCATTCCCAAAATAATTTCTTTTAGGTTATTATTTCTTGAAATTGAAAGTGAATCCTTATGGATATTGTAAGTTAGGACTTTTTTTACGTTGCCTAAACTGTCAAGAGAACAATCATAATAAACGTTGCTCAAGAAAGGAGTTATGATAAATTTTTTAAAGGTAAAGATTTTTGTTAATCCAAAGAATGATGGGTACTCATTATAGGAATCATCGAGTTCCAACCTGTTTGAAAAAAAAACTCTGTTCAAACTTTTTTGAAAAGTGTTCGGGTTGGAAAAGAGTCCTCTTCCAGTTTTAATAGTAAAATTTCCGAACATAAAACTTTGATACGACACACCTAATTTAAAATTATCATAAAACTTTTTTTCATCAAAATCCTTCTCAGTTAATAGAAAAAAATCAATCCCATTAAACCTACCTGTTGTTTTAAAAAAATTTTTATTCTTTATGGAAAAAAGTGAATCAAGGTTAAAACCTCCCTCGATTTTTAAAAACTTTTTTTTTCTATTAAAATTTTTTTCCAGAACCGATGAAACAATCTGGTTTCCTGTAATCTCGAAAATGTTTCTATAAGTTATCTTATCTTTTGAAAGATAAAGATTCTTAAGTTGTTCCTTTTCGTTCTCTGTTAAAAATTCGTTAAGATCCTGAAGAAGAAAATCGAGTGAATCAACGAATTCTGATGTCTCAAAAACCTCCTCTTCCTCTCCTATCAAAAATGTAAAAGCAAAAATCAAGATAAAAATGAAACTAAAATATTTTTTCACCATTATCAAAAAATTCCCACAAAAGGAAAGCTGCAAGTGTTTTTCCATCAACAATATCCTCTTTCAATAAAAAATTTTTTATCTCTTTTCTTTTCACTTTTATTATCTGAATATTTTCATCGAAATCTTTTTCTTTCTTTTTTACAACAAGATTTTTTGCCAGGAATATATGCAGAACTTCGTTTAAAAAACCGGGGGAGGATGCTATACTTTTCAACTTTTTAAGATCTTTCGAAAAGAATCCTATCTCTTCGCTTAACTCCCTATTAGCAGCCTCGAATGGATCCTCTCCCTCTTCAAGTGTTCCTGCCGGAATCTCTATCATCTCCTTTTTGAATGGATACCTGTACTGTTTCACAAAAAATATAGTATCTGTCTTTTCATCGAAAGGGATTATCGCAACAGACCCCCTATGGATAACCACCTCTCTTGTACTCTCTCTTCCTGAAGGTAGTTCAACCCTATCCTTTATCAAATTCAATATCCTTCCAGAATAGATCAATTTTGATTCTTTTGTCTTTTCCATTTTACTCTCCAATAAATGTTTGTTCTTTCAACTTTTCAATACTTTTTTTACCTATACCATGTAGTTTTTCAAGTTGATCATAAGAATTTATTTTACCATTAATCAACCTAAAAATATATATTCTTCTAAGAGCAGTTTTAGTCAAACCTTCTATTGAAAGTATCTCTTCATAGAATGCCTTATTCAAATCAATTTTTTCCCTTCTATAAAAACCTTTTATTTTTTTAATTTTTAAAGGTATATCAAAATGCACTCTGTTTATTTTTATATATGGTAAATCATAATATCTGTTTTCTTTAAAAATTGAAAATCTTATATCGTTTGAATTTGAAAGATATGGATGAATGAAAGTGGTGTACTCAAGAAAATATGGAAATTTAACAAACTTCAAACCGAAGAATATTCTTTTTTCACTATCTATGGAAAAATTCAACTTTACATTCCCATATAAATCATAGATAACCCTTCCTGTAAAAACAAAGCCATTCCCATAACTTGTTTGGAATTGAATATCGTAACCATTCTTGCAATATCCTAAAATAAGAGAAGAACTATTCTGCTTTTTTTTTAAAATGTATGAGGGTAAAATGTAGAAACTCTCATCCATTATCATTGCTGAAACTATTATTCCATTAGAAAACTTATTCATACCATCAGAAAATTTTATAAAATTCGTATACGGCGCAACTCCAACTTTAACATTTCTATAGTTGTATGAAAGTTTAAAAGATAGAGTATAACTTTTGAAAATATCATTTAAATCAGCAATTAAAAGATGACCTGAAGAAAAATTTTTAAAATTAAAATTCGAGAAAGAGTAAAAATTGTTCAAATTTTTAATGAAAAACCTGTTCGAACAACCAAATGTAATATAGTCATATGATTTTTCTCTACTCAAAGCCAGAAGATCTTCAAAGTCGTTACAGAAATTTAGATCTGAAGATAGAAATGTTGCAGAAAAGGTTTGAAGGTAGAGAAGAAAAAATATTAAAGTTAAAAAAGTTTTTTTAGAGAAAACCCCACCCATACGAATATTTTAAAAGTTTTTTTGAAAAAGTAAAGTGTCTATTCTTTACTTTTTTTTAGAGAATCGAGAATCTTCTTATCCTGAAAAGTTTCAAAATCGCCATTTTTTAATATATCTTCAATAATACTATCATAAAGGCTTGTTTTTTTCATTGCTCTATATGTTTCCGCAAGAAAAAATTTTCCTGTAACCGAATTTTTATTTTTTTCAATATACTTTTTAAGATAGTATTCTGAAACTTCAAAAGATTGCCAACCTGTGTAGAAAGGAATTTTTGGTGTTACCCCATATAATCTTCCAAGAATAAGATACGCTCCGTAATCATCTATCTCCTCCCTTCTTTTTATAACATCTTCCGCACAATCTTTTATTTTATTGGGAATATCCATCTTAACTGCATCCATTATTGATAAAAGTTCACCATATCTTCCATAAAGAATCGCTAAACAGTATGATAGAAGAGGATTTTTAGTTTCCTCCCTTCTCCCTTCGATTTCGTCCAAAAGTTTTTTGTATTCTTTTTTCTTAACCTCACTTTTCTTTTCAAAAAATTTTAAATATGTATCTTTAAGCAGAATATATTCAAGTAAAATATTTTCATCTTCGAAAACTCCTTCATTTCCATCGGAAATAAATTTAAGTTTTTCTTCTATTTTTTGTTTAAAGAGTTTTTCATCCTCAAAAAGTTCTTTTTCCTTCAGCAACTGTTCAACACTAAATAAAAATTGATGAAAAATTATTATAGCAAAACAGATTGTTAAAAATCTTTTCATTAGAAAAATATTTTTGTTGTAAACTCAACACAATCTTTTTTATCAATCTTATCAAAATATGAATTTTTTGTTGCTTTAATATAGTAAAAGGAGACTCCAAAAGAAAAATTATCTATAAAATCAAATGTGATTTTAGGATTTAAAAGCAATCCACCTTCATTTTTAAGATTTTTCCAGTTAACAATTTCGTATGCAAAATTCAAAGGTTCAAACACTATTTTTCCACCCAGCAGATTAATCCTCGAACCAAAAAAGAAATAGTCGTTTATATTTTCCTCTCCATATACCCCTCGCATTCCGTGAACATATTGAAAAGTCATGTAGTAATTTGAAAATAGTGTATAATCTATTCCTGCAAGAAAATTAAAGAAGAACTTCTCTTTAAAGTTGAAAGTATCAACTGTTCCTCTACCAATATCTGACATATCGATTTTGAAATTCTTTTCAGATACGAAATTTCCGCATAGATCACCCCATATTCCAAAATCTTTTAAAACGGTACTGAAAGTAAAACCAAAATTATGAACTCTTGGAAACCACAACTGTAAATCGGCAATAGCTGAAAATGAACTATTCATAATTATTTTTACATTTTTTGCCAGAGGAGTTCTGCTTCTTGAATATCCATAGAAAAAGGATGTCTGCAGGTTGTTAAAATCTTTTATCATAAAAAGGAAGAGTTCACTTGATTTTGCAATATCTTCTGGAAAAATCAAACTATCTTTTACATTAACCCCTCCAAGATACTCACTGTAATCTATATATCCTGAAGGTAAAAGTGTTGGTGTAAAAAATGGAGAGTAGATTATATTTAGGTTGAAAATCTTTGAATACATTTCAACTATGAACAACCCTTTTGTTAACTTTCTATCCATTTTTAAAGGATCTGAAAGATCGTCTGGGTTTATTATATCCACAGGTGATACAATAAAACCTTTTCCCGGATTATAGTAAGTTTTTCCAAAAGTAAGATCTACAAAATCGAAAGGAAATCTTTTCAAAAATAGAGATGTCTCGTAGATTCTGAAATCACTGTTGTAAAAATTGTCCGCAAAGGATAGATCTTCCGTTCTTTTCAATAATGTTAGGAGATCGGTTTGCACCTGCACATCAAGGTAAAATTTAATTCTATCACCCATCCATCTATCATATTTCAGATCAAGCAATGAATAGTCATAAAAACTATAACCCTGCAAAAAATTTATTCTCATACTATTCTCAATCTCTCCATAAAAATCTGAAGGAAAGAGATTTAAAAAAAATAGTAAAAAGGTTATTAATGAATAAAATTTTTTCATAGAATTTACTCCTTTAAAAATCTGTCCGTAAAAATATCGTCTGGCAGGTTAGTATCAAAGAAAATACTGTCATAGGTCATTATAGTTTGATGCCCTGTTTGAAGATTTTTCATAACCATCACTTTTGCAATATAGTAATCTTTTACCCTTTCAATCGATTCTCTTTCAAGAACTTTCGTGTTTTTCCCCTTTTCATAAAATTGGATCCTTGTAGGTATGAAATATTTTTTATCAACACTTAAAATGAGTTTTTCATAAAAACTGTTTTTTTCCTTTTTGGGAACTACTTCTAAATTATAGAACGAATCATTTTGTGAAAGCATCTTGCAGGTGTAATCTTTTGAGAAAGTTGTCATCTCCATATCCTCATAGGTAAAATCTGTTCCGGAGAAAGAGCCGTTCTTTGATTGGGAAGTTATATTTTTTATCTTTTTGTATGCTGGCAGATAAATGTGCATCACATTTGGTGGCAGAGATAAAAATCCTATCCCTTTCTTATCGCTAGGGTAGATGAATTTACCAACCCTTTTATCTTTACCCTTCTGAAACATAATTATCTTTCTTACAGATTTTTCTCCACTCCTGTCAACAAGTGTTATTGTCATAAAAATTTTTTGGTCTTTTGGGGCGTTCGTTATACTATCAACCTTTTCAAGAATATTTTCCGGTTTTAGATCTTCCGAAAATAAAAAAAGTGTCAAAATTGAAGATAAAAGTAGAAATATTATTTTTTTCATTTTCTCTCCTTTTTTGTTATTGAAACTGAAAAAATAACTATAGTGGAAAAGCCTGCGAGTAACATTGTAAGCATTATAAGAAATCCAAAGTTTGAAAGAGGTTTCAGTTCTGAAAATATTAAAACTGCGAAACCTGCCGATACAGTAAAAACGTTCGTAAGAATTGCTCTACCTGTTGTTAAAAGTGTATTCTTCGTCGCAACATTAAAATCCTTATTATTTTTCAACTCTGAATTTAGTCTTAAAAGATAATGGATGGAATAATCTATTCCGATCCCTATCGCTATCGAGCCTATCAAATTGGTTGCTATATCTAAAGATATACGAGTTAAAGACATTATTCCATAAACCATAATTATTGTGAAAAAAATTGGTAATATTCCTTTAACACCTTTTATCAAAGATCTGAAAATAAAGGATAGAAGGATAAAGATGAGTCCCAAAGATAGAAAAGTTGAAACAATTGTTGATTTTAATATAGACTTATCAAGCCTGATATATACAGATGGCATGCCTGTTATACTAAAATTCAAATCACCATTAACCATCTTCACTTTTTCTTCAATTTTTTCCTGCAATTTTCTTACCCTTTCAAGAGATAGACCATCTTGAAATGAAACTTCCAAAACCGTTTCACTTTTATCAGGTTTTATAAGTCTATCCAAACTCTTTTCTCCCTCTATAAGAAAATAAAGGTTTGAAAGTTTTTCATCGTTTTCTGGAAGTTGTTCTTTTCCCTCTATTATTTTATTTGTTCTTTTGATTACCTGAATTATTGAGTTTGTATTATTTAGTCCCAAAGAATCCTTTATAAAGGTTTCAACTTCTTCTACCTTTTTTAGATTTTTTACGGAGTTCATATTTCCACCTGCAATTATCAAGAATCTTGATGATCCATTAAAATCTTTTTCTATAATATCGTTAGATTTCCTGAATTCTGAACCCCTTTTAAAATATTCTATTATGTCCGCACTTCTTGAAATTTTTGGTAAGAAGATTAAAGATACAATGGAAAGTGTAACCGATAGTGTAACCAACATTTTTTTGTATTTTATAATTTTATCAACAATTTCTACAAATCTATCATTTTCTTTTTCCGAATTAACAACACTTCTACTTTTCTTTGTTATAATCATCAGAGACGGAGTGAATGTAACGGATAGGAAAAATGAAACGAGCACACCAACAGCTGTAAAAATTCCAAACTCCCTTATCATTACAAGATATGATCCTCCAACGAAAGATATAAATCCGATAAATGTCGTTAAAGCTGCAAGGGATATAGGTAAAAAAATCACCTTTAGGCTCTCTTCAATAGCCTCTTTTCTATTTTTACCTTCACTTTCTAACTCATAAACTTTACTGATAAAATGTATAGAATAAGCACTACCAACAGCAAGGAGTATTATTGGAATTATGTTAGAGATGATAGTTACCTTTACTTTTAGAATGGACATTATCCCTGCTACACTTATTATAGAAATTAACGAATTGAATAAAGGTATTAAAACTCCTTCTACACTCTTAAAACTTATAGAAAGAATTATCACCATTATGAGAATGCATGGAACAAGCAATTTGGTTAAATCTTTGACTATGAGTGTTCCAATCTCTTCAAAAAGAAAAGGTAATCCTCCATAGTAAATTTTTCCTTTCAATTCACTTTTCTTTACTATATTTTTAATCTCAGCGCAAACTTTCTGTTGGTCACAGTCATCATCAAAAAAAAGTATTATTAAACTTTTCTTGCCATCCTCAGACAGAAATTTGCCTTTATAAAAATTATCACTTTTAAAGAATTTTTCCTTTTCTGAAAGATACTTTTCATCCTTCAATGAATCAAAAGAGATAACCTTTTCGATTCTGATATCATCATCCTTGCTTTTTATATCAACTAAATTGCTTATGGAACTTACAAGATTTATCCCTTCAACCTTCTCCATCTCTTCACTCAGTCTTTTAACCTCTAAAAGGGATCTTTCATCAAATATTTTGTCGCTTTCATATACCAAAAAACCTGTTAAACTTCCGCCATAATCCCTTCCAATCTTATTAAAATTTTTAACAACGGTATCACTTTCAGGAAGGTAATCTGTCACATCTGGATTTATTTTTATTTTTAAAGTAAAAAAGCCCATGGTGAGAGTAAAAATTAAAGTTGTTAAAATTACTAATTTGTTATTTTTTACTATTCTTTCCATCCCTTTTCCCCTTTGAGATACCATAAAAGAAAATATCCAACATTGATCTTATGACTTTTTCAACATAATCGTAATCTACATCTGCTGTCCACCTGTATTCAAACCCCTTCATAGCTATAACGAAAGACTCTGCTGTTAAAGAAACATCTATATTTTTTAATTCGCCCTTTTTAACTCCCTCCTCAAGAAGTTCCTCTATAAACTTTTCCTCTTCTATATCGAACCTTTTTCTAATCTTCTGAATGAACTCAAACTGTTTAAGATAGTCCTCCTTAAAAGTTCTATAAAAACTTGCAACACTGTTAATCAGTTTGTATCTTGTTAAAACATAGGAATACAATTTATCCCGTGTATTTTTTTTATGTGATGTTGAAAGAAAAAGTTTGTTTTTCAAATAGATTATTTCCCTTTCTATGACATCAGTAAAAACCTCCTCTTTCGTCTTAAAATAGTAATATAGTGCTCCCTTCTTTTTTCCAACAGCCTTTGCGATGTCATCCATAGTTGTTTTCTCGTAACCATATTTAGCAAATATTAAATTTGC
This sequence comes from candidate division TA06 bacterium 32_111, assembly GCA_001508335.1. Classification (GTDB taxonomy): domain Bacteria; phylum Hydrothermota; class 32-111; order 32-111; family 32-111; genus 32-111. The sequence continues at coordinate 86,767 of LGFX01000004.1, read as the reverse complement.
TTTTTCAAGGATCTCCTCTTTAACATTTTTTCCCTTTGTCATAGTTTCTCCTTTTTTTTACTTTTTGACTTTTATAGTATAATAGTCAAAAAGTCAAATTTTGTCAATACCCTTATCTTTTTTCTTAAAAATTCCTTTCAACCTGACAACTTGACTTCAACTTTTTAATGCATTACAATTTTTTTATGAAAAAAATTTTCTTTCAGATTATCATCTTTTTAATAATCTTTTCATCTTGCACCAAAAATGTTAATATTAATGTTATGAAAGATATTAAGATCGTTGAAACATCTTCTTTAAAGGAAATAAAATTCACAGAATTTATAGAAAAAATATCTACTTATGACATAGTACTTTTTGGTGAAAGACATGACGATTCTTTAACTCATCAACTTGAACTTATCACCTTCAAGGAATTCGTTAACAAAAATGAAAGAACGGCATTATCTCTGGAAATGTTTGAGAGGGATGTTCAATCTTTGTTGGATTCTTTCCTCTCAGATAAGATAGATGAGCAGAAATTTTTGAATAACTCAAGACCATGGAACAACTATTATACAGATTATAGACCTTTACTCCTTTTAGCAAAAGAGAAAGGCTTACCTGTTATCGCTTCAAACATTCCAAGGAAATTCGCTTCCATAATTTCAAAATCTGGAAAGGACTCTCTATATAAGATTGAAAACATAAAAGATCTATTTTTTGAGCCTGCTGTTGATCTGAAAAGTTATAAGGAGAGATTTTTTGACTTTTTCTCTTCAATGATGCAATCATCACCTATGGCTAACCTTAACAAAGATAACGCTTACATCTCCCAACTTTTTAAAGATGCAACTATGGCTGGTTCTATAAGAGATTTTGTAAACAGAAATAAAGGTTATAAAGTTTTTCATCTCTGTGGTGAGTTCCATTCTAATTATTACCTTGGAATATATCCACAACTCCAGCAATTTTTGCCTGAAAAAAGGATCTTAACAATAGCGGTTGTTGACGATTCAACTTTTGATCCAACTATTGCTGATTTTCTTTTTGTTAAATGAAACAAAATCCTAAAATAAAAATTGAGAAGATAGTTTCCGATGGAAGGGGTATTGGCAGGCATGAGGGTAAGGTATTTTTTGTTAAAGATGTTATCCCTGATGAGGTTGTTGAAGTAAAGATTTTAAAAGAGAAGAAAAGTTTTACTGAAGGTGAAATCATTTCTATAATTAAAAAATCCCCCTATAGGATTACACCACCTTGTAAATATTTTAAAGAATGTGGTGGTTGCTATTTTCAACATATTGATTATAGATACCATAAGATTATAAAAACTGAAATTTTAAGAGAACTTTTAAGAATGAATTCAAAAATTTCTTATCAGGAAGGCATAGAGTTTGTAGAATCAATACCTTACAATTACAGGAACAAGGTAACTTTAAGAGTGAATGAAAGTGGTCTTTCATATTTGAAGGAAAAATCTAACCAGTTTGTTAACATAGATTCATGCATGATAGTTAACGAAAAAATAAACGGGGTAATAGAAAAACTTAACCGAATGAATCTTTACCAGAATTTTATAAAAAAAGTTAACATAAGAATATCAAAATCTGGAAAAATCCTATTAACTTTTTACACTGAGATTTCTGAAATAACAAATCTAACACTTGATCTTGAATCTCTGGATGTTGACAACATAATATTATTTTTAAAAGATGAAAAACCTTTGTATATAAAGGGAAAAGGTGAACTTGTAAATCTCATCGATGAGAACATTTTTCATTTTTCCCATTCAAATTTTCTTCAGGTTAACGATAATATCGCTGAAAAACTTTACTCCTATTTACAGAGTGTTATAAAAAATGGAGAAACTCTTCTTGACCTGTATTCTGGAATTGGAATCTATTCGATCATTTTTAACCGTATTTTTAAAAACATCTACTCTGTAGAAGGTAACCAATCATCGGTTCATTTTCAAAGAAAAAATATAAAGGAAAACAGAATAAAAAATGTTTCAGTTATAAACAGGTTCATCGATTCTACTTTTAAGATAGGGAATGATAAACTTTTCGATACAGTTATATTGGACCCGCCAAGAGAAGGTGTTGATAAAATCTTTCTAAAATCTTTACTACCAAAAATTAAGGATCAACTTATCTATATATCATGCGACCCTTCAACTTTAACAAGGGATATAAACCTCATCAAAGACGAATTTTTCATAAGCGAGATAAAGATCTTCGATATGTTCCCTCAAACAAAACACTTTGAAACTGTTGTTATTTTTGAGAGGATTTAAGATTTAAAAGTATCTCAACAGATCTTTCGGTTGAAGTTGTATCTATAAGATCTCTTTTACATTTTAAATCATAGGCTGGTCCATGATCCGGTGAAACCCTCAAAAAATCAAGACCTAAGGTGATGTTAACTCCATCGTTGAAAGATAACATTTTAAAAGGAATTAGAACCTGATCATGGTAGACACCAACAAAAGTATCATATCTTTTCAAATTGCTCTCATTGAATGCGGAATCAGCAGAGACTGGTCCATCTATGTTTTTGAATTCTTTTTTTAAATTCAAAACTATCTTTTTAAACTTTTCGTCTGACATTCCAAGCAGTTTGCCGTCAGAACAATGCGGATTTATACATAAAAATAAAATTTTAGGTTTTTTGTTTAAAAAATTTTTATAGAAATCAAAAAGATTTTTTATCTGTTTCTTTATCTCCGATTTAAAAATTTCATTTTCGACATTTTCGAGTTTTATATGTCTTGTCAATGGTAAAACCGAGATTCTTTTCGAATACAAAAGCATACTCAATTTTTTCCCAAATTTTTGCTCTAAATATTCAGTATGCCCTCCAAAACCTTTTATAAATTTTCCTACCTCTTCTTTGCAAATAGGCATGGTTAGAAGGCCATAATATTTATTCTTCCCCTTTTTGATCTTTTGAATAGAAAAATCGAGAGAGATTATCGAAAGTTGAGTTGATTTTTTAGATGGTTTACCAAAATCTATACCTGAAATATTAACTTTTGGAAAATCGAAAAAAAGATTTTTCAACCTTTTATCAATTTTGAAATTTTTTAAAATATCATAAAAAATTTTTTCGGAGATTGAAAGTTCAAAATTTACATCCTTGTACTTTTTCGCTACAATGTATATAAGATAGGGATTTATTCCACCAAGGTCACCAACGGAAAGAAGGATTTTTTTCATTCGGAATAGATTTTTATAAAAGATTTTTCCTTTTCTTTATCGATAATCTTTTTGATCTCTTCCTCAACCTTTTTACTTTCAAGAACGGATGCTATAAGTTCTCGGACATCCTCATAAGGACTTATCTTACCTCCGGATAGATTCTTCACCATGAAAAGTTCATACCCAAAATCACCTTTTACTACAGGTGAAACCTCTCCCTCTTTAAGTTTTTCTAAAACTTCCCTTATATTTTCAGAAACCATTTCAAAGGTTATTCTTCCAACGAATCCACCTCTATCTTTTGTCCATTGATCGTTGGAATATTTTTTTGCTGCATCTTCGAATGTAATTTTTTTGTTCAATATATCCTTTCTTATCAAACTTATCCTATCATACGCATTAAGAGAATCATCTCTGGTTATGGGTAATTTTAAAAGAATCTGTTTGTAGTTTATCGAATCATCGTTTGATTCGATAATTTTAATTATATGGAGACCTTCCCTTGATTGAGTGAAAAGAATCGTATCAGATCTTCTATTCTGGTATAGAAAGTTGGCGAGTTCCATAGAAAGTTCGGTAAACTTTTTAAACCCAACAGCACCACCCTTTTTAGCATACTTGTCTTCAGAATATGTTTTGGAAAGATTTGAAAAATCTTTTCCGTTCTTTAACTCTAAAATTATGGATTCAAACTTTTGAAGTAGATCCATCATCTTAATGCTATCAGGCTGTATTATAATTGAAATGTAATAAAGATCCACAGAAGGCTGTATGTAGAAGGAATCTTTGTTCTGTTCATAAAAATCTTTCAACTCGTTCTCGTTAACGGATGTTCTTATCATCCTTTTGTTGAGAATCTGTCTTTTCAAGTAAAGAGTAACAGCCTGCTGGAAATAGTTGTTTTTAAGATTTTCTATATTTATTCCATTTTTAGAAAGGTAATCGTAAAACTCAATAGTATCGTTAAAATTCTTTTTTAACTCTTCTATTCTCCTGTCAACCTCTTTCAAAAGGAGTAGAGAATCAACCTTAATCGAATCTTTATCGGCGAGTATCTGCAAAATTTTGGAGTCGATCAAAATCTGGGTTAGATTTTTCTTTAAAGAATCTGCCGCTTCTTTGTTAAAAACTGAAGAACTCTCTATAAGAGAAAGTTTTTCCTTATATTCCGATTCTAAGATAATAGAATCGTTAACCTGAATAAAAATCCTATCCGCCTTTAAATTCAAAGCGGATAGGATAATTATAAATAATGAAAGAAAAAAATATTTAGTTTTCAAACTTGTACTCTATCTTTGCTTTTTCCCTCAACTGTTTAGTGTATGACTGTATATATGATTTTGATTTTTCAGAATACAAAAGATTTAAAAGCATTCCCCTTATTGTATTTTGATCGAGGTTGGATGGTTTGAAATCGATAAGTTTTACTATGTTGTATGTTCCATTAACCTCTACAAAGGGTGTTGAGATTTCGTTTTTATTTTTCAAAGAGAAAGCTACAGAATCTATATTCGAGAAGCCAATGCTTGTAAGCTGTTTGAAAGTGAACCATGAATCAATTAATCCACCTTTCTGTCCAGTTTGCTTATCAAGAGAGACCTCTTTTGCAATAGATTCAAAACTCTTCTTTCCTGATTTTATCAAATTGTATATTGAATCAGCATACCCTTTATCAGCTGGGAGAACTATTATTGCTATTTTTACATTCTTTTCAAAATTTGGCTTATTCAAAGTGTAGTAGGCATCTATTTCATCCTGAGTTGGAGCAGGTAGATCTTTAATTTTATTTTCCATATATTTACTTGCAAGAGTTATTATCTTTTGCAATTCCAACTGGTTGATAAGATTTGTATCATTCTCTATACCATTTTTTAAAGCTTCCTGGTAGATTAAAAGGTTGTCGATAAGTTCATCAACAACAATTTTTTTGTTCTCTTCTGGAACCTGCTGCCCCTGAGTTACGATTGCAATGAGACCATCATAGATATTCATCCCATTCACAGTAGCAAGAACTTTTCCTGAAGGTATTAAACTAACTTTTTCTTCCTGCGTGTTCTTCAAAACTATGTATCCAAGTAGGATTACAACTATTAAAGAAAGCACGAGGATTGTGATAATTTTTGTGTCTTTTTTCATCTTTTACTCCTTATTTTCACTTATTAGGCTGTTAACTATTTTATCAAAAAGATCCCTGTTAACAAACAGTTTAACATTTTGCTTCTCTTTCTCTATCTGATCATTATATATACTATCGGTATAAAATTTCAAATACTCATTTTTCAACTGTCTTTTTTTGAATTCATCGGTCAACTCTTTTGGTTTAGGTGGAAAAACATCAACAACATATATTATGTTGTATCCGTTAGAATTCTGAAATATATCTGAGATCTTACCTTTTCCAGTTTCAAGCGCCTTCTTATAATAACCTGTAGTATCCGTTTCATCAAAAATAAAGTAATCGGGTTTAGAAAACTCTTTCGGTTTTATTGTCGAGTAGATTTTCGCAAAACGTTTAAAATCTTTCTTCTTAAACTTCAAAGAATCCTTTACCATGCTAATTTTTTGTAGATCTTTATTGTTTATGACATATATATACGCTTTACCCTTTTCCATGAATCTATCGATCTTATCTTTGTAAAATTTCACAAGGAGAGAGTCATCCGTTGGAATTGAGTTCATTATATCTTTTCTAACTTTCTGATCGCAAATTATAGCCATTTTTACATCAGTTTCTTTTGCAAACTCCTTTGAAAGGTTGCCACCCATCCTTTTTCCCTTTTGATAAACAGTCATAAAGAAAAGCATTCTGTCAATAAAGTTTCTTAAAACTTCAGGTTGGGATAGAGGAACTTTTCCAAATCCACCATTTTTGGCCTCTCTCATAACATCATCTATCGTCCACGGACCAAAAATCGATGTGGCTAAAACAAGATTCCTTTCATCTTTTAGAGAGTCAAGAATAAGATTTCCAAGAGAATCATATTTGAAAGATTGAAACAGTTTGTTAATATTATCCAAATTCACATTAATCTTTCCTTCTTTTCTCAATTTCTCTTCAGATTTCATTGCAACTTCGTTTAGTTTTTTTCTTTTCAAGTTATTTTCGATAGATTTTATCTCCTTCTGGTAATTTGAAATATCTTTTCTTTCCCTTTTTAAAACTCTTATTATATGGTATCCAAAATTAGATTTTACCGGTTTACCAATAACATTTATTGGTTGTTTAAAACAGGCATCCTCAAAAGGCTTTACCATAACCCCACCTGAAAATTCCCTTAGCATCCCTTCATTGTTTTTATTGTTTGTGTCGAGTGAATAGAGTGCGGCAAGTTCTCCAAACCTTTCAGGTTGCTTTTTCAAAATCTCGTAGAGAGAATCAGCAAGTTTTTTATCCTCTACCAATATATGTTGAGCCCAAATTGTAGTTTTACTCCTCAAATATGTGTCCCATAATTCCTTTTCACTTATCTTAACTTTCTTAGTCACTTCGTTTTCATAAACTAAACTTATCAACCTGCTATTTTCAGATTGAACCTTTTGCGTTAAAAGTTCATCCGTCAGTAGATCGTTTTTCTCCATATAGTTATAAACTATCATCTGATTAATAAGGTTATTCAAAGCATCTTCTGCCTTTTTTATATTTTCCTCTTTTGAAACATTTGGCATGGGTGAATACAACTTTTTAAAAGTGCTCTCATAAATAACCTTTTTATCAATTTTTGCAAGAACCCTGTCACTTTTTGAACATCCAAAAACAAAGACCAAAACAAAAGACAGAATTATGAGTAAGAAAAACCTTCTTGAAAGTTTCATCGAACCTCCTTCTACGATATAGTTTTTAATTATAATCTATAATAATATTTTTTTCAAGTATCGGTGGAGAGTTTTAAAATCTTCTTTTTCTTTACCGAGTTTTATTACTATGGTAAAAGACGGATCGTAAAAAATTTCAAAATCGTATTCTATTTTGGATAAAATTTTCTTTATTAAAGAGTTACGGTTTTCATCATTACCAGTATAGAATTCTATAATAAGTTTTCCATTTATGTACTCTATCTTTGAGATCCCATTCTGTTTACAAAGTATTTTAAGTTCCTGAAATTTAAACAGATTTTCAACATCATAGTAGATCTTACCGTAAATATCCAGAACCTCTCCTTTTCTCTTTTCAAGATTTTCAAGGGTGTCCACAGAATTTATGGATCTGTAAAGTTTTATCTTTGAACTTCTTGTAATATTGTAATTTTCTGAAATGTAGGAATCGAATGGTATGTTTATAGTTGGTTCTATAAGTTTTGCTTTTTTCTTTCCTTTAATCTCTTCCATCGCTTCGTTAAGAAGTTTAAAATATAAAGAGTAACCAACATTTCCTATATAACCGTGTTGTTCAGTTCCAAGTATTTTTCCTGCTCCCCTAATCTCAATATCCTTCATAGCGAGTGATAATCCAGCACCGAGTGAAGGGTAGGATGAAAATACCGAAATCCTTTTTTTTGCGTTATCGGTCAAAAGATCTTTAGACTGAATTATCAGATAACAGAACGCTTCCCTTTCAGATCTTCCAACTCTACCCCTTAACTGGTGTAGTTCAGCAAGGCCAAACTTATCAGCGTTGTTAATAAATATAGTGTTAACATTAGGATTGTCTATTCCAGATTCTATTATTGAAGTTGAAAGTAGCACATCGAACTCTTTTCTCTTGAATCTATGCATCATCAAATCAATATATTTTGAACTCATCTTTGCATGCAAAGTTATGATTTTAATTTCAGGTAATATTTTTATAAGGTGTGTTTCTAAAGATTTTATGTTCTCTATCCTATTGTTTATAAAATATACTTGTCCTCCCCTCTCGATCTCTTTCAATATGCCAAACCTTATTGTGTTGTCATCCCATTTTATAATTGAAGTTTTTATATTTTTTCTTCCGTATGGTGGTGTGTTAATACTGCTTATATCCCTAACTCCCATAAGTGACATTTCAAGTGTTCTTGGAATTGGAGTTGCAGATAGTGATAATACATCTATATTCTTTTTCAAGATTTTTAACTTTTCCTTCTGTTTTACCCCAAATCTGTGTTCCTCATCTATAATTAGTAATCCAAGATCTTTAAATTCTATTCCTTTAGACAACAATGCATGTGTTCCTATTATTATATCTATTTTCCCATCCTTTAAATCCTCTTTTATTTTTCTCTTCTGATAGTCGTTTTTGAACCTGCTTATAACCTCAACAACTACCCCAAAATCCTTCAACCTTGAAATGAAAGTTTCATAATGTTGTTGAGCGAGTATTGTAGTTGGAACAAGAAAAGCTACCTGTTTGTCCGAGAGAACTGCCTTGAAGGATGCCCTTAGGGCAACTTCAGTTTTTCCATACCCAACCTCTCCAACTACCAATCTATCCATCGGAACACTCTTCTCCATATCCCTCTTTACCTCTTCTATAACTCTCAACTGATCTTCAGTCTCCTCATATTCGAAATTCTCTTCAAGTTCAAGTTGCAACAAATCATCCTTTTTGAAAGAAAATCCTTTAACAAGGTTTCTCTCAGCGTATAACCTTAGAAGTTCTCCCGCTATAGTTTTTATCGATTTTTTTATCCTTTCCTTCTCTTTGATAAAGGAGTTTGATCTTAAAGATGAAAGTTTTAATTTTTCTCCCTTATCCCCAACATATTTGTCAACAAGATAAATCTGCTCAACAGGAACAAAAAGTTTATCGTTTTCAGCGTAAATTATTTTTAAACAGTCTGTTGTCCTGTTGTTGTATTCAATTTTTTCTATACCAGCGTATATTCCTATCCCGTAAGTTTGATGAACAACCAAGTCCCCATTTTCAATCTGGTCAAGTTGTTCAAGGTAAATTGGACTCAATTTCAGATTTGAAAACCGAACACTTCTTTCCCTTTTGAAAAGTTCAAAGTCATTGATAAAAATCTCTTTGAACTTATGTGCTATAAAACCTTTAAAAATGTTGAAATCAAAAACTTCGAACTGATTCTTTGTTAACTTTTCAATCTTTTCCTTTTCATATTTTGAAGAGGAAAAAATAAGAACTTTATATTCAGGATAATTTTTTCTGTAAAAATCTAAAAAATTTAAAAAACCCAACTCTTTGACAGGTAAAGGCTCAAAAAGTGTAAAATCTGGTTCAAGTTTTAAAATCTCATCGGAGAAGTTAACTATCCTGTAATCTGAAAAAAAACTTTCGAAATCCTTAACTTTTGAGTGATGAATATCAAAATCTGGTGGGACAAAAACCCTTTCAACATTCTCCAAACTCAATTGGGTATCAAGTGAAAATCTTCTTATAGATTCTATGTTTTCGCCATCAAGTTCAATTCTGTAAGGTTCATCCCCATAAGGGAAAAGATCTATTATAAAACCTCTTACCGCAAACTCTCCATTTTCAAAAACGTTATCTACCCTTTCAAAGTTTAAAGTTTCAAGTTTTTCAATAAATTTTTCTACATCCAGTTTTTGCCCTTTTTCTAAAACTATACCGTTTTCTTCGATATACTCTTTTTCAGGGAATTTAAATTCTTTTATCTTCTTTTGAGTTACTATATTTTTTCGAAACTTTTTCTGAAGAAAAAGTTTTTTATAAAAATCATCATTACTTCCAGTATCGAGAAAAGATACTTTTTCTAAAAGAAAATTTCTAAAGTGTTCAAAAAGATATGTCGATTCATCATAAGAATCTACAAGAATAATATAACTATCTTTCGTCCTTTCTATTTTTTCAGTTAAAATTAAGGGAAAAACTTCCGGGACTATTTTATCTTTTTTAACATTTCTGAATTTTTCCAAAATATTCTTTATTTCTGTTGACATAAAACTTCTTTTCAGTTAAGTTATTATATATGTATAAAATTCTTCTTTCAATACTTGTTATACTCTTTTTAAGTTGTTCTATGGACTATTCTCTTGAAAAAGCAACCATAACATCTATAGGTTTCGATTTTTCAAACAGAGGTTCAAACGTTGATCCAACCTTTAATGATATACTTGCAATAGTTGACTACAATCCTTCCTATTCAACTGTTACCCGTGAAGGTTACATATATTTTCTTATAAATGAAAAAACAAAAAAACAGGACATAATAGACCTTGGGGAGGCACCTTTCAACTCTATCGATAGAGTTTCCTACTCTATGTTTAAAGATACAATCTCTCCACCAATACTTGCAGGGCATCTCTACATTATAAAATGTAAGGATGGATACGCAAAAGTTTATATCCATTCCTTTAGAGGGGAAAATCTTTTAAAGTTACAGGTAAATGTGATCTACGAATTTTCCTACGATTCTATATTTTAATTTCCACAAACTTCAGGGTACTTCCTTTTCGCTCTTTCAAAACCTAATTTAACAGCTTTTATATTCATATCAAGAAAATTCTTCGGAACATTCTTTTCAACGGATTTTAAAACACTCTCCTCTGAAAAATATTTTCCAACAACGGTCAATATTCCAACTGAAATCATATTTGAAAAAAGTTCAGAATCGGCGAGTTCTTTTGACATTTCTGATATTGGGAAGGAAAGAATTCTTTTATCCAACTGATCATAATTTTTAACATAGAAGGAATCTATAATTAGTTTCCCATCCTCCTTCAACTCTTTAGAATAACGGTTGTAAGCATCCTGTGAAAGACATAAAAGGATATCAGCGGTAGAAATTTCAAGAGTGTATATATCACCATCATCTATTATAACATCCGCCTTGGAAAGTTCACCTCTTGCTGCTGCACCATAAATCTGCGATTGAACAACGTTGAGTTCTGAAAAAATCCCCGCTGCCTCAGCAATAACTTTTGCTGCAAGAATTATCCCCTGACCTCCGCTACCAGCCAACCTGATTTCTGCTCTCATCTATCCCCCTTTTTTGCTCTTTCTATAACATTCTTTTCGTAAGTTTCAACATACTCTTCTCTCTGCTCATCAACGAAAATACCTATCGGGAATTTTCCCTTTCTCTCCTCTTCACTCATCTCCTGCCATTTTTTCAAAGATATAGCCCTTTCAGCAACAAAATCGAGCATCTGGTAAGGCTCCTTCATCTTATTCCTTCTTCCAAACTGTGTTGGACATGTAGCCATAACTTCTACAACTGAAAATCCTTTATGTGATAATGCCTTCTGGATAACATTATCAAGAAGACCTATGTGGAAAGCATCTGCCCTTGCGACGAATGAAGCACCAGCACCTTTTGCAAGTTTTACTATATCAAAAGGTGTCTCGACATTCCCGTAAGGAGCGGTTGAAGCATAATAGTTTGTTGGGGTTGTTGGTGAATATTGACCACCAGTCATTCCATAAATATTGTTGTTAAAAATTATCGCTTTTATATCAATATTCCTTCTACATGCATGAATAAAATGGTTTCCTCCTATAGCAACAGCATCTCCATCACCCATAACATCTATAACGGTCAGTTCAGGTTTCGCCATTTTGATACCAGTTGCAAACGTCAAAGATCTTCCATGTGTTGTATGAAGAGTATTCATATCAAGATAGCCCGGTGTTCTACCGGAGCAACCGATCCCTGAAAGAACCGCAATCTTATTCTTATCAATTTTCAACTTCTCGATAGAACGAACCAGTGAACCAACAATTATTCCATGGGCGCAACCAGGACACCATATATGTGGAAGTTTATCGGTCCTAAGATAATCAAAAATATGCTCATTAAACATTCATAACCTCCCGAATCTTCGACAAAATCTCTGTTGGAGTAATAAACTCTCCATTAGCCCTACCAAGGAAATTAACTTTAGTCTTTACTCCACACGCTCCTTTTTCAACCTCTCCAACGATTTGACCCAAATTCATTTCAGTAACAAGAAACTTTTTACATCTCTTTGATAGTTTTTTTATCCTTTCATGGTTGAATGGCCATAAGGTAATAGGTCTGAAAAGTCCAGCTTTTATATTCTCTCTTCTCGCATCCTTTATAGCTCTCATAGCACTTCTTGCAACAGAGCCATAGGCAACGATAATTATTTCTGCGTCATCAACCATTCTTTCCTCATACCAGTCAAAATTTTTTCTATTCTTCAATATTTTGTCTCTCAACCTTTTCTGAAGTTTTTCCACGGTATTATGATCTGAACTCGGGAATCCAGTTTCATCATGTGTTAAACCTGTAATATGGAACCTGTATCCTTCACCGTATGGAGCGAGAGGAGGAACAAGCCCATGTTTACTATCAAAAGGTTTATACTGCTCTCTTCTAACTGAAGGCTTTACTCTGTCGATTATTTTATAATTTTTAGCATCATCAATAATAACCTTCTCCCTCATATGAGCAATTATCTCATCAGTCAATAGTATAACTGGAGTTCTATACATCTCCGAAAGGTTAAAAGCCTCAAAAGTCAACTTAAATGTTTCCTGAACTGAACATGGAGTTAGGGCAATAATCTGATGATCACCATGTGTTCCCCATCTTGCCTGCATAACATCACCCTGTGAAGGATATGTTGGCATTCCAGTTGAAGGTCCTCCTCTCATAACGTTAACTATGACTATTGGAATCTCTCCCATAACAGCAAAACCAATATGTTCCTGTTTTAGAGAAAAACCTGGTCCACTTGTTGCGGTCATCGATTTAACTCCAGTCAAGGAAGCACCAATAGCAGCACCTATTCCACCTATCTCATCCTCCATCTGGATGAATTTACCTCCAACCTTTGGAAGTTCTTTCGCCATTCCTTCTGCTATTTCAGATGAGGGGGTTATAGGGTAACCACCATAGAATTTACATCCACTCATTATAGCAGCCCTAACAACAGCATCATTTCCAGACATCAATTCTATATTAGGCATCATTTCTCCTGTTTTATCATTGTTTTTCCTCTCCTATCTATAAAAACTATAAGAGGAAATCTATCTATATCTATTCTAAAAAGAGCCTCACTCTTAAATTCTTTAAAAAGAACAGGTTGAACGGATTTAACTTTACTACCATACAAACTACCAAGTCCACCGAATGCAAGAAGGTATATTTTACCATATTTTTTATGTATATCAACATCCCTTTCACCTTTACCTATTGTTGCCAAAACACCATTTTCAAAAAGAAATGGTAAAAACCTATCCATTCTTTTTGAAGTCGTAGGTCCAAAAGATAAAAATCCCTTCTCATTTTTTTCGGTTGGACCAGCGTGATAAATTATAGAGTTAACAAGAAAAGGAGGGAAGATGTCCCTTTTTCCCATCTCATTCAAAACTCTATCCCTTGCAACATAAATCGTTCCTGATAGAAAGAAACTATCACCTGCTTTAAGATTTTTTATTTCTTCAATATCAGAACTTTTCAAATCTTTCATAGATATAAAACTCCCACCCTTTCCTGAAAACAGTTAAATTGAACTGACAAAGGTAGTGTTGCTATATGTCTTTCTTTTATAATCACTCTACAATCAAGAAGAGTCTTTCCAAAACCAAGTCCAGAGAATCCAGTTTTTACATTCAAAGAACCTTTCAGAATCTTTTCACTCAAAATTTTTTCGTAACCTTTTCTGTTATGTGAAAATTTTCCAGTTAAGGCTAACTTTGAAAGAAGTAAAGATTCTAAACTGCTCTTTCCAACACCAATTCCAAGTATGTAGGGGGGGCAACCTCTATCTTTTGCTTCTTCAACACAATTTATAACAATTTCAGAAATATCATCTAAAGAGGACGATGGGTTGAGCATAAAAAGTTTTGAGAGGTTTTCACTTCCTCCACCTTTTGCCATCAATACTATCTTTAAATTTTTTCTTTTCCCTTGAAATATGTAAACTGATGGGTAGTTTGAATATTTTCCTTTAAAATCTACGATGGAGTATCTTAATCCAAATTTTTTAGATTTGAAATTTATTCTTTTTTTTAGTTCCCCTTCAATATCAAAGTCGAAACAGAAATTTGAAGGTGTCTCTATAAAAACCGAAAGGTGCCCTGTATCCTGACAGAGTGGTGTTCTATTTTTAAATGATAATCTATTGTTTTCTATATAAGAATCGATAAAAAGTTTTTCTCTTTTCCCTTTTGGTTTAACTTTTAAAATTTCTTTTTTTACAAAAAGGGACGGAGTTATACTAATTTTCCTATATAAATCAACGATTTTATCAACAACAATTTTGTCAATCTTTTTCAAGAGGAACCTGCTTGAAGTTATTTAACTTTTTCTTTCTCTTCTTCTTCACAGACATGAACCTGAATAGCAAAATCAGGACATCTCATTTCACACATATGACATCCTATACAATCGTCAGGTCTTGCAGCGATAACCTTTCTGTCATCTCCAATCTCAAGAACATTCTTTGGACAATAGTGAACACAGAGTGAACACCCTTTACAAAGATTCTTAAAAATTTTATGTGTATATCTTTTTTTCATAAAACCTCATTTTTTTTAATTCTATGATTTTATAAAATGGGAAATTAAAGTCAATAGAAAAATTTTAAACTATGAAATAATTCAGTGTTATACTTTAGTTCAGCCCAAAATACCATCTCTGAATTTTTTACTGTTCTCCAAAACCCTCTCTTCTGAATAGTTCGCATAACAGTAGACACAAAGATGTAAACATGTATTGTATTGACCTATATCTTTGCTAACTATACAATGACAATCCTCTCTCTGTCCTTTATCTTTCAACCTTAAATCATCAACTTCAAAAAGGTTATTCTGATACCCTAAAAATTCCATCAGTTCATTGTCATTACCGAACAATCTTACAATCAAATTATCATCAATACATTTGTTATGTTTTATGTTAAATTTTTCGAGACCAAAATTTTCGGCACATATTGCTGCTACCAAATTGTACTTTTCAGATATTTTCGCTATTCTTTTTGCCATTTCTACTTTCCTAACGTCATCAAATTCAAGATAATTCACATTTTTTCTTTTGAGATTGTTTTTTACTTTAGAGTATATAGAAATATCTGCAAAACTGAAAACAAGTTTCTCGGTGTATTTATATATTTTTTTAGCAACATTGTTTATCCTATCTTCAAGTTCATCTATTCCCAAACTATCAGTTAATATAAGTGGATCAAAACGCCATATAACCTTTTCCTTGCCAATCAATTTTGAAAGTTTTTTAAAAGTTGAAACTCTTTCCTTTAAAGGTGGAACATTCGGTTCAAAATTTTCTTTTTCATAATCGTTTAGTGTAAACTGAAAATAGTAGTTTATATTTTTCTCATCAAGGTATTTTAATTTGGGAATTATTGGTTTTGGATTTTTTGTCCAAAACACAACCAACCTTGTTTTTTCAAAAGAAACATAACTTTTTTTATTGTTGAAGGGATTTGTCCAAACAACATATCCTTTTTTCAAAGAATCAAAAAACCAATCAGAATAAAATGCTGGAATATCTGTTGCTCTACTTGCAGATATTATGACTGGAGCACTTGCTTCAACGATTTCCCCATTAACCTTTAAATTAATTTTTTCCCATTTAATTGTTTTCATTTATACTCCTTATTTTAAAAGCTTTTGTAATATTGTTCAACATATTTTTAGATGTCTTTACTTCACCGTTAACACATATATTGTATCCTCTGGAAGTTTTGGCAATACAATAATTTTTCATAGGAGATATCAAAGAAGGTTTTAACTTATTAACAAATTCTTTTTTTGCAATAATTTTGAAATTAACTTTAAAGCTATCATATAAATAATCCAAACAATTTAAGAATATAAAATATTGTTCTTGTGAAAAACAGTCATTTTGTTTACTTTTACAATTGTCAAGATAAAGCATACAAGGTATAGGAATGAGAGGGCTAAACTGTTTGTTTTCATTAAAAAATTCATTCAACTCCCTGTTCATTATTACGGGTAAAAAGTTATTTTCATTTTTGCTAAAAACTTTATCACAAACATCTGATAAGAAAATAATACCATCATCTTTAAGATAGTTTACACACTCTTCAAGAAGTATTTTGTAATTTTTCTCATCGTTTCCAACCCTATAAAGCTCATTTACAAAGTTGAAAGAAAGTATTATATCATATTTTTTGTAAATGAAATTTTCTATATTTTTAATCCCTTTTGAAAATGAAACTTTATCGTTTAAATCACAAATGAAGTAATTGTATTCACAGTTAAAATTATGCTCTCTGTTAAAATTTTCAAAATACTCATAAAACTTATTTGCCATATTTATATTTGCATCTATTAAATCTACATATATTTTTTTGGATTTTAAACCGAGTGTTTCTAAGGATCTCAAAAGTCCAAAAAGTTCTCCTGCAACTCCACTACCAACATCCAAAATTCTTATACTATCTTTATTTTTTAAAATATCCAAATATGATGTATTTGAAAAAATATTTTTTAATACAGAGAAAGACTGGCATTTGCTTCTTAAAAAATAAGTTCCCAAATAATAATTAACATTTTCCATGCTGGAATTTTTGAATGTTTTAATCTCTGTTGACATCTGTCTATATACACCACCCAAACTGTTAATCCTACCTATGATTTTACTGTTTATAATTATATTATCCAAATTCCCTCCCTTTTAATACTAATAATGTTTTTTTTCTAAATTTTTAAAAATTTTTTTTCTTTTTTAAAATTCTTCTATAAAACAAACCTGTTCCTGGAATTCCTAAACTGAATGATTTTTGTTTACCTCTTGTAAATTTAAGACCGGGTACTCCAAATGAAAAACTTATTCCACCTTTGTTAATATTCAACCAGGTAAAAGGGAAAATCCTAACAGTTCTTCTAAATCTTATTGCCATTACTTCTCCTTTTTAAAAAAACTAAAATTTTTCAAATATCTAATTTTTTCTTTAATAAAACATTTTTTTAGAAAATTTTAAAATTCTTCTATATATTAGCTCTAATAAAATCTTCTCTACTATAAAGAACGCCCTTTTTTTTCTTTGTATTGAATACTGTGTAACAATTACCTTCATCTATTTTTTCTATAATTATTATTTTTTCTAAAAACTCTGCTTCTTTTGCCTTCATAAAGTCTTTTATAAACTCAAGAAAGTTTTTTGCTTTTAAGTCAAAAAAACCTTCCATATAAAATTTAAATTCATCAGAAGAAATATCATGTTTTTCCAAACTGTCCCCAACCATTTTATTTAAAATCCATGTATTGTAACCGAATTCTTCAGTAAATAAAAATTTTAAAATTATAAAACACTCTTTATACTTTTTTTCTTCAAAATATTTGCTAAAAGCAAAAACAAAAAGATAGTTATAAAATAAATCTTGGTACTTATAAATATATTTTTTGTAATTTCCTATTATCCTTTGAGTTAATATTTTTAAAACTGGTTCTTTACCTTCATATCCTTTTACCAACTCTTCAGAAATTTTTGTGAAAATATTTTTTATCTCTTCCACTAAAAACCTCCCTTTTTAAAATTTTCAATCATTTTTAACAAATGCTTTTTTTTGATGAAAATAAAAAATGTTTTTTTTACTTACTATTTGCTATAATAAAAATGCTTATTATTACCAAAATTATCACACCTAATGGAAAGGAACCTAAAAAATATATAACCTTTAGTAAAAAGAGAAGAATGATAAGAAGTATAACCCCAAAAACTAACAATTCTACTAAATCTTTCATTTTTATCCTTCCTTATAATTTAAAAATTAAGTGAATTTGAGAGATTAATTTGGAAACATTTATGTTTAAATAAAGAACTTTTATATAAGATAAACTACTTTTTTTCAAAAAATTTCAAATTTAAACTTTTTTTGATTGAATATTTAAAAATAGACATAATTATTTTTTCAAAACTTTTAAAATCAAGTCTTCGCAGTTTTGATTATAAAAAGAACATTAAAATAAAAAAAATAATATAAATTATAATATTAATTAAATTTAATTAAAAAACAAACTTTCCCATAACAAAAATGGACTTTTGAGACTTTGACAGAAAAATTTTTGGAGTAGATATTAAATTTTAATTATTAGAAAATTAATTTGTTATATTATTTAAGGTTTTCGTAAGCATTTTTTATAATAAGAATTAAATCATTAGTTATAATTCTTCTTTGTTTTCTTGCTCGATTTCTTTTACTTTGTTATTATAATAAGTCTTGAAAGCATATCTTATTTCAAAAAAACTATTCGTTTTTAGTAATTCTTTTGATTTGTCTATTGTTGAAATAACATTTTTTAATATCTCATTTAAATTATTAGTCCCTTTGTCAATAATAAGATCAAAAGCATATTTACTTATACTATTATTTTTTATTAAATCTTCATATGCATAATCTTCTTTAAAATTTTTATTAAATAATTTCACATATTTTTTGTTTATTCTATTATTTAAATCTATAATTGATTTTATTTTAAAAGTTTTATCTTTATTTTCTTTTAATTTAATTTCAAACTCTTTCAAATCCTCTTCGACTCTTAAATTAAAATATTCTAAATCAGTTGATAAAAGTTTAATATTATTTTCTATAATACTTTGATATTCTTCAATTTTTTTATCTGGTTGTAAATAAACTTGTAACAGTATTTTATTTTCACTATTGTTATTTTTATAATACTTAGTGTCTTTTAAATTTTTCAAAACTTTTTGCAAAATTTCAGTTTTAATACTTTCCATGGATTCTATAATATCGGGTCTTTCCTTTATACCTATTTCATTTAATATATTTTCTATAATTGTTTTTTTCAGGTTCAATTCTTTTTTGTTCTTATAGAAAAATAGTGATTTAAAAATTTTTTTTAACATATTTATATCTCTAATCGAATTTGGATTCTTCTATTTTTAATCCTTTTTTCATTTGTATTGTTGCAATATTCAATCAGTTCATTGATTTGTTCTTTTGAAAAATTAATTAGAATATAATTCCATATCTCATCTTCAAAAAGACTGTACACATTTTGATTATCGATAGATTTTATTCCTTTAACATTAATAAGATAATCTCTTACAAATTCTATATTTGGGAATAAGAAAGATTTGCCTGCCGGAAGAATCATTATTTCATTAAAATTGGGATACTTGTCTAATAGATTTTTTTCTATTATTAAATTAACAATTTCTTTAGCCCTATCAAGCGAAAGATTCCAATTATCATAATCAAAACGATATTGTTTTATTTGACTTGATTTTGCAAAAGGGCGATTATCTGTATGTCCAATTATAAGAATATTTTTTATTGGTTTTTTTTTCTTAGTTATTTTTTCATATTCCAAGACCTGTTTATTAATAGATTCGAATGCCTGATTGATCATTAACTCGGCTTTTTTTTTATCTTTAAATCGATATTCACCATAATTAAATAGGTCTTCTTCACTTATAACATATTGAGTTTTGTTCCTAAACATATTTTGCTGAATTATACCTTCATATTTTTTGCTTATTCTCATATATATTGCAGAGATAAAAATAAAAACCAAAACAAGAGCAAACGATAAATCAAAAATAGATCTAAAAGGATCATAATTTTTCATTAATTAACTCCTTTTAAAAAAATTATTCAAAATATCAGAAATTTTTTTGGAACTTTTTTCTTGATTCATTTGTTCATTTCGCTTTAATTTGTCTATCTGGCTCAAAATAGAAAGATTAAATTTTTCAATAATTTTAATTAAATCTTTAAAAGATAACTTATAATTTTCAAGCGATATTTCAACCCTTTCTATCGATTTTTTTATTTCAATCAAATTATTTATAAGTTCAACATTATCTGAATTGGTTTTATTATTTTTTTGTTCATCTATTTTTTGTATTATTTGATTGTTTAAGGAAATTAAATCATTTCTCAGTTCTTTAATGTTTTTTGAAAATATTTCATCATATTTTGTATAGTTGTTTTCTTCAATCTGTGTATCTATTTTTTGGAAAAATTCATTTTTTATTGATATTATTTCTTTTCTTACATCTGGTATATTTTCATTAAAAACTTTATCAATTTTTGCATAGAATTTACTAAGTAATTCTTCTACCAATTTATTATAAGACGAGAATACTTCTTCGTTCATATTATCAAAAGAATTTGCTTTTTCATTTAGATTTTTTGCTAAAATATTAATTTCTTCTGTATATTTATTGATTTTCTCTATATGAGAATTTAAAAGTTCCAATTGCTCAACATTATTCTGTTTGTCTAAAATTAGTTTCTCAATAATATGTCCTAAAGTCCCATTTAGATTTTCGAAGGTGTTCTTTAATTCTATTTTTTCTTCAAATAATTTCTGTTCTATTCTATTAAAATCTTTTATCGTTAGATTAAAATTATCTGTTACCATTCTTAAATTATTAGAAAACGGTTCAAAATTGCTTATCATATTCTTAAAATAGTCCATAATAATTTTTATGGATTTTTCAGTATTTAAAACCGATTTTTCAAAACTTTCAGTATTTTCTATCAATAAAATCCTTATACCTTCTATTTCTTTTTGAATACTTATGTTTCCCAAAAATTGAATCGTTAGTATAATTAAACATAAGATTATCCCAATAATACTTGAACCTAAAGCAAAGTTCGCTCCCTTTAACAAATTGAAAATATATATAAGCTCATTATCATTATTAAAATATTCTGAGTTTTGTTCGAAGGTAGTATTTTCATAACTACTATAATAAGAATTATTATCTAAAAAAGAAACATTATTTCCCAAGGAATTAAAAGTAATCGCAAGTCCCACAAATGTTCCCAAAATCCCTAGAAGTATAAGATTGCCAACCCCAACATTACAGATGTATTTATTCTTTAAAGTATCAATAATATTATTAACATCAACTAAACTTTTTAACAGTTTATTTTTTTCAGCTTTAACAATATATTGTAAATCTTCGTTCTTAAAATTTTCATCTTCTTCATTACCTATCATTTCTTCTTGTTCTTGACTTAAGAAACTTTCTCTAATAAGGTTTCTTTTACTTGATTTTTTTTCAAAATATTTAATAAGTTCTTTTCTAATTTTTTCAATTTTGTTGTATTTTGAAAAAATTTCCCATAAAAGAAGAAAACTATAAATAAACATTACTAAATAAAAACCATAATTCATAAGTAAGGTTAGTAAGGTTTTTAACATTTTTAACTCCTATTATTCAAGTTCTGTATAATTTTCGTGTGTTTCATTTGATATATATTCTGAATCTTTAGGACTGGTTACTTCATCTGCAGTTGTTTCAGCTTTATAGTTCAATTCTCTATATCTTGGTTCTTTGATCATTTCATCAATTTCTCTTTCAAGATCTATATAAATTTTTTTCCTCCATTTTTTTGTTAAATAATAATGCAAAAATAAAGCAAAAATATAATCATCATCATCAATATCTCTTTCTATTAGATGTTCAACTAAAGGATTTTTTGATTCAAGGTCTTTATTTATAGCTTCAAACCAATACTTAAGCAAATATCCTGTTTCTTCAATAAAATCATTGATTTGAATCAGAAGATCAAATCTTTCCTTTTGCTCATTTATTCTAGCAATAGATGCACAGAATATCTCTTTTATATATCTATTTTTACCAAACCTAGTTGTGTTTTCTGGTGTATGAGATTCTTCTAATGATGATATGATTTTTTTATAGTTATTTAAATTAATTTTAAATGGATTCTTTTTTAATATTTCTTTATATTTTTTATCATAACCTCTATGATTAGTTTTAAGTGATTTAAAAAAGTACTTAATAAAATTTTCAACGATTTCCTCATCACTTTGTTCAACAATTTTACAAAGAATTTGCAAAGCTTTTTCAAAAGATTCATAATCCTTTTTTTCTATTAAACTTCCAATAAGACTCTTTAATATTTCATATTCTTGAGGACCATATTCATTAATAAATTCATAATATAATAGTTTGTCCTCCTCAGAAGAATCTTGCTTTTCTAAAAGATTTCTTAATATCTTTTTATCATCATAATCAAAATCGATTTCTTTTTTTAGTTTAAGATCTAAAAATATTTCCTTAAAATATTTTCTACTTTCTTCGGTGTAGCTTTCTGCAATTCCATATTTTAAAAAGAATTTTTTTACAGAATTGTTGTTTATAATAAGTTCATTAATTATACCTTTGAATATTTTTTGGCTTCTTTTATTTTGTTTTATAAAATTTAACTGCGTTATCGTTGAATGTAATAAACCCGGTGCTGCATCCTGCCCCATATTAAGAATAATTTTTTTTGATTTTTCTTGAGCATATCTATTTTGAATTGTGTATAATTTATATACTTCTTCACAAACAGCCCTTGAATTCTTAAAATCCCCTTGCATATCATCTATTTTTGTTTCATCATCACTAAATAAATTTTTCATTTTTACTCCATTAATTGAACTTTAACTGTTTGATTATTTATGATTATTTCATACTGAGGAACCCTATCTCTTTCGCCTTTTTCATATCTACAAATAAATGAAACTTCCGTACCTTGTTCGTATTCTCTACCTAAATCAATATAATCCCTTCTTAATGGCATAAAAGTACTTATTATATTTTCATCTATTTGTTCATCATTATTTGTATCTTCACCAGCATATAATTGTATTAAAAGTTTACTTGCTCTACTTGCTGTCTTGAATTTATTAGTAATGCCCTTTGATAAATTTTTTGTTCCCAACACTTTTTTAAAACCATTCCTGAGTTTTAAATAATATGCATCAGATGGTGGTTCAGAAATAAATTTCTCATCCAAAATTCTTAGAGCACTATATATACTTGCTCCTAACGCAACAATATTTTGTGTCTCATTTACAGGTATTACAACTTTATCTTCTCCGAAATCTCTTTTCATTTTTTCTTGAATCAATTGCATTTCTGACATTCCACCAACCATTAAAACATAATTTATATCTTCTTTGTTTATATCCGTTTTTTCTAATAAAATTTCAATAGGTTTAAAAACATTAGAAGGACTTTCATGGTTGTTTATAAAATCATCTAAGATCTCAGCAAATTCTTCTTTTTCTATTTCTATTTTTAATCCATAAGTTTTATTATTTATATCAAGTTCTAAATTAGTTAGATATTTTGATTTTCCTCTTATAAAAGCATTATTTGCATTTTCTTTAAAATCTGTAGCTAAATTTATTAATTTTGCTCTAATTCTTTTTTTATCGAGAATTGACAATTCAACATCATTTAGTTCTTTATAATTATCAATAAATCTTTCGAGAAGATATCTTGCTATTTTTTCATCAAAATCGCTACCAGCAATATCTGTAAATCTATTAACTTTTTTTATTTTAAAATCTACATCTCTTATACTATCAACTATATTTTTTTCTGTTTTTACCTCTACAATAGTAAGATCAAGTGTTCCACCACCTATATCATATACTAAAACAAGAGGGTTTTTATTAAGAGCAATATCATCTCTATCCTCTTCAATCTGCTTGGATAGATATCCAAGAAGAGCAGAGATAGGTTCACTAAGTATAATATTTTTTATATCTTCACCTAATACAATTGAGTTCATATTTAAAGCTTTTTCAATTGCTTTTATTGTGTGTTCTTTTTGTTTTATATTAAAGGAAGCTGGAACCGTAACTGTTAAGCCATCAATTTTTCCATGATTTAATATTGAATATTTAATCAAATAATCTATATAAAGTGCCGAAACATCAGAAGGGGTGAAAATTTTACCATCAAATTCCCAAGGAACTACATCTTTACCTATTTTTCTTTTGACATTTGATAGGCAATTTTCTATTTTTTCTATTGGACCTCTTTCAAACGCTTCAAGCCCGACAATAGGGCCATTATTTGAATAATAAAAAAACGACTCAAGTTTATTTCTTCTTTCTATAAATTCCCCTGAAGCATTTTTTTGAGGGATGTATAAAATATTTGAATAATAGTTTTTGTTATTCTGCCCCAAATTAGCTTTAGATATAAGAGTAGTTGTTGTCCCCAAATCGATACCAAAAAAATTTTCAGGCATTAAATACCCTCCTTAATTAAAAAGTAAATCAAGTCTTTTTAATAAATTTTCTATTCTCAAATTTAAATCTTTAATTTTATCTATTTCTTCTTTTATTCTTCTATTTTCATTTTCATAAACTTTAAAAAAATATTCCCTGTTAAGAATAAAATCAATAAATATATTAGTATAAAAACGTTTAATCGAATCACTATCCGACTTAATAATTAGTTTTATATTTTCGTTTTCTGATATCAATTCATAAGAAAATTTTTCCTTAGAAACTCTAATTGGTTCTCTAAACTGGACGATTCTATTTTCATAGATCTTGTTTTCTCTCCTTAAAATTGGATATATTTTAGATATTTCTAAATCCTTTTCACTTAAAGGTTGGAATTTAATACTTTCTATGTTATTCATTTCAGAAAAACTTTGTTTAACAATTGTAAAATCTTCCTCTTTTTCACAAACAATTATTATTTTATAAGATTCAGAATATTCAATATGTCTTTTAATCTCATAAAGTATAGTTTCTATTGAATCTTTTCCAAAATCATCATAATTACTTATAATTTCTGAAAAAGTTGTTTTCTTTCCTATTTTTTCAGTACTTGCAATATTCAAAAATCCTGATTCATTTTTGAAAAATATATACTTTACATCTATTGGTTCTATTTGCGATCTTTTTGATATGTTATCGTTTATATTTATATAGATTTGTTGTTCTTTTTCGTTCTTCCTTTTATAAACAGAAAATGAGTTTTCCTCAAAAAAAATTATTATTTGGTTATAATTTTTATTGGTTTCCATTTTTTAAAAAACTTCTCCTCTAATTTTTTTAAATTCTTTTCTAATAATTTCTTTTCTTTTTTTTTCTCTTCAATTTCTTTTTTTTTCTCTTCAATTACTTCTTTTATCTTTTCCATATATTTTTTCAAAAGGTTTTATAAATTTAAGAATTTTATAATTTAAAATTGATTCTACATATTTACTGATTTTAGACAAATCTTTCTGAATTTCTTCTTTTTCTTTCTTTAAGTTAATTATTTCTTTTTCCAGATTTTCACTTTTATTTTTGAACTGTTTAAATTCATTATCTTTAATCGCTGATATTTTGTTGTCCAAATTTTTAGTTTTATTTTCCATTTTAACTTCGTTATCTTTAATTATTGATATTTTCTGATTTAAATTTTCAATTTCTTTTGCTATCTTCTTAAACCCTTCATCTGTCTTTTGATTTATTTCTAACTTAAAATTTTTGAAATTTTCAGAAATATTATTTTCAGAATCATTTATTTTTTTCTCCAAGTTATTAATTAATCTATTATTTTCTTCTTTAGTTTCCTCAATTGTTTTATAAAGCTTTTTAATGTCACTCTTAAGTGAGTCTATTTGAAACTCCATCAATTCTTTCATTTTTATTTCTGTTTGACTAAGAGTATCTTCATTCACTTTTTTCAATAATCTTTTGTTAATTTTTTCTATTTCTAAAATGTCCTTAATTTTTTGAGAAATTCTTTGAATTAAATCATTATATTTATTATATTCTTTTTCTAAATCAAAATTTTCAACGTTATGTTTTTCAGCAATTTCTATCTTTTCTTTTAGTCTTTTCAACAAATCTGCTAGTTCTTCTTTTTTTTCTTGAAATTTTACATCATCAATTTTAATTTCATCCATTTTGGCCCCTTACTTTTTTTAATTATCTAAAGGAATCAAAAGCGCTTTTATTATTATTTTTGTTTTTGTTTTATAACCAAACTTTTTAACCTTAAATTTAAACTCAGGAAATTCTTTAGTAAATGGAGAATAACCTCCATCATATTCATATTCAGAAACAGGGTCTTTATCTCTGTTTAAAATGATAATTTCTTCGTCAGGATATTTCCATACCTCATCATTTAATATTTTAGAATAAAATTTTATCGGATCATCTCCATTTTCAGAATAAATTTTACAATGTTCATATACTATGTTTTTTATTTTTTCATTCAATTCTTCAATAGTTTCCTTCAATTTTTCAACATTAACTTTGTTTATTTCTGTCTTGGAAGATTCATAAAATTCTATTTTGTGTTTTAATTTACTAATCTCTTTTTCTATTTTTTTTTGATATTCTTCAATTACAATTATTAGTTTTTTCAATAATTCAATGTCTATTTTATTAATCATAAAACACCTTAAATTTTAGATTTTCTAAAATATTTTTATATTTGAAAGATATATTATATGAATTTATTAAGTAAACATTCTCAGGATCGAGCGAAAAAATCATTTCTATAACTTCACTCTTACTAGGATGAGTATATATTTCATAAGTTTCCATATCAGAATTAATTATATTGCTTTCTTGTGGAACAAACCATTTTAATTCCTCTCTGTCCTTATATTTATTGTATATTTCATAAAACAAACCATTAAAGTTATTTCCTGTAAAAATATTAATTGTATTTTCTTTAACCCTTTTCTGTTCTGAAAATCCAACTTCATATTCAAAACTTTTTAATTTTTTCATTTCTGTTATTATTGTTTTTCTCTCTGTGCCAATATTTATAATTTCTTTTAAGTTATCATTTACTCCATTAGCGAGAGCATTGGCGCAGATAAAAAAGAGTTCCTGCAATGCTCCTAAAGAATAAGCTTGAAATATAGGAATTCTACATTTTAGATAATCTCTCGACAAACATTTATATATAGAATCCCAGTTGAATTCTGCTATACCTTGTGGTAGAAGATTATCGTCATTAAAACTTTTTCCATCTAAAATCAAAGAAATTATATTTTTAAGCTTAGGAATAGAATGAGAAAATCCTCCAACAGCCCTAGCGGTAAACTCTCCTATAAATCCTATACCTCCAGCCCAATCGTCATTAAAAACAAAATATGATAAACCACCCATACAATGTCCAGATGAATAAGATAGTATAGTGTAATAATCTATTTCAATTTCATCATTATTAGAAACCAAAATTTTATTTCTATTTAACATTTCAATTTCTCTATACATATCTTTGCTACTCCACACTTCATAAATTATCTTAAATGTAATTTCACTCATAACTATTTTTGCGTTCGGATAATTTTCCAGAACAGCTGGGAGTTTATCAATATGATCGTTATGAGCATGCGTTATCAATACTGCCAAAATTTCTCCCTCTCTAAAATGATCAAGATTTAGATTCTTAATAGCATCAAAAAGTATAATCTTATTAAGGTATTTTACATATGCTACTGAATCCCTTAAATGAATAAAAGGTTTATAACCATTAATTTTGTTATTGTGTCTATAATCAATAATATTTAACCAATCTAAAATAGATTCTGAAGCTATTCGCCTTATATAAGTTAAGTCATCATTACTATTGATGACCTTTTTAAATATATTTTTTTGTAAATCTTGAAAATATAACAAACCAATATTTTTATTGTTCATTTATATAATTCTCCCATGCTTTTATATAATCTCCCAATAGTTCTTCATAATTTTTATTAAACTTGAATGCTATTTTTTTAGCAAACAATTCTTCTACCTTGTTACTTTTTTGATCAATCGAAGTTAAACCTTCATTTATCAAAGCACAAATTTCTTCAGTTATTTTAATCTGTTCATTTTTATCCCTTGCTAAAACTTCTGTAATCCACTTTATAGATCTCTCTTTATCTATTTTATAAAGTCTTTTGAAAATTTGAGGTGCAAATTCATAAGCGAAACCATTTGCTACGTCAATTTCCATTAATACCAATATTAAATTATCTTTAGACAATTCTTTAAATCTTTTATTTTGTTTTTCTAAAGAGTTTTTGTTATCAGTCAATTCTTTTATTTTTATGTTAAATTCCTCTATTTCTTGTTTTTTTCTTTCTAAATTTCTATCAATTTCTTGTATTTGTAGCAATTTTATTTCGTTTTCTTTTTTTAAATTTTCAATTGATTTTTCAAGTTTTTCTTTCTTATCTATTAAATCTTTGTTTTCATTTATAAGTTTTTCTCTACTTTTATTTAACAGATCACTATCTTTATTAAATTTTTCTTTTTCTCTTTCTAAAATTTTTTTCTTTTCTTTCAATTTTGTTTTTTCTTCTTTATATTTTAAATTATCATAATAGAGTTTTTCTTTTTTTTCTTCAAGCTGTTTTCTTTTTTCTTCATAACTTACTTCATCTTCTTCTAATTTTTTTATCTTTTCAAACAAAATTTCTTTTTCTTCTATTTCATTTTTTAATTTGTTCAAACGATTATTATTTTCTTCAATATATTCTTTCAAATCTTCATTTCTTTTATGATTTTCCAAATATTTTTCTTCTAAATCTTTCAGTTGATTAAATTTTATACCAACTTCGGATTCGATTATCTTTTTTAAAGACTTATTATCAAGATTATAGAAAGAATTAATATCACCTTTAAGTAATTTAATAAAATTTTCCTTATCTTTTTTAAGGTTTTCGATATCTTGTTTATATTTTTTAATCTTAAAAATATCAAATAAAATATTCATTTTAAATTATTATATTTTTTATTTATTATTTGTCAATAAAATAACATCTTAAGTAAAAAGTTAATTTGCAGATTTTCATTTTTTATTAAAATATAAATTCCTGCGTTAAAGTTACAAAAGAAATAAACTCATTTTTTTTGTAAAAATAAAAACTTTTTTGAAATTATTATTAGAATATTGATTAAAGGGAATCATTAAGGTTTTTATAGTATTAATATAATTTTTATAAAATTAATCTGAATAATATTACAAAAAGTAATTTCCCATACCACAAATGGTGCGATTAAGACAGCAGAGAATGAAATCATAGCATTATATCAGAAATACTCCAGTTTCCATACCACAAATGGTGCGATTAAGACTGAAGAATGGTTTGATTATGAATATTGGTGCGATAAAATAATGTTTCCATACCACAAATGGTGCGATTAAGACATACAGGGCAGAGCATAATACCTGCTCTGTACGCCGATTGGTTTCCATACCACAAATGGTGCGATTAAGACTTCAATTTTCTGGGTACACCTGGCTGGTGTCCCATGGTTTCCATACCACAAATGGTGCGATTAAGACTTATCATATAAAGATTTAAATCTTATTCCCTTTGAAGAAAGGTTTCCATACCACAAATGGTGCGATTAAGACATGAAAGAAAGAAAATCAAAAGTTCAAAATTTATCTGACCTTGTTTCCATACCACAAATGGTGCGATTAAGACCTATCTAATACATCTGCTGCTGTGTATGGTGTGCCGTGGTTTCCATACCACAAATGGTGCGATTAAGACTGGAATAGCGAAGAAATTTGCATTGCATTCAATGTAGATTATGGTTTCCATACCACAAATGGTGCGATTAAGACACAAGGATCAGAGTGACTGATCAAAATGGCAATGACATCTTGTTTCCATACCACAAATGGTGCGATTAAGACTGACAATAGAAAAACTCTATTGTCATACAAACTAAACAGGTTTCCATACCACAAATGGTGCGATTAAGACGGAATCAGATGCTGCTAAGCTTGTCTTTAATAGGTTTCGTTTCCATACCACAAATGGTGCGATTAAGACAGAAAGTAGGAAAAACAATACAACAAATAGGTACGAGAAGTTTCCATACCACAAATGGTGCGATTAAGACTGAATTTATTCTCCAATACAATGTAGAGACAATCGAAAGTTTCCATACCACAAATGGTGCGATTAAGACGGCGCAAACAAAAGACATCTCAAAATATATTATTAATAAAGGTTTCCATACCACAAATGGTGCGATTAAGACATTAGACAACGTAATCTTAGCTCTAGTAAAAGTAGTACAGGGTTTCCATACCACAAATGGTGCGATTAAGACCTTTATATCTCGATGTATCCAATATCTCATCGACCTTCATAGAGTTTCCATACCACAAATGGTGCGATTAAGACCTCCTAGAAGATCTATCTATTATAATGCCATTTTGAACGAGTTTCCATACCACAAATGGTGCGATTAAGACTTTGTCCATAATAACATATCTTCATCTGATGGAATCCATGTGTTTCAAATTTAGTTAAAATATATACTTAATTAAGCAAAAAGTCAAGATTTTTCTGTCTATCTATGGTAGAGCAAAAATCCCGGGGGTTAGACAGAAAGTTTTTGAAATTTAAAAAAAAATACCATTTATATTAAAAAGGAAGGAGGAGCAATGTTAAAAAATTATTATTCAATTTTGGAAATTAGTCCTAATGCAACTAAACAGGAAATAAGAAAGGCATATATTACTCTTGCAAAAAAATATCATCCAGATCTAAATCCTGATGATGTTGAATCAGCAAAAGAGAAATTTCAGGAAATTCTTGAAGCATATAATGTTCTATATAATGCTAAGTTAAGACAAGAGTATGATATTATTTTAGAACAAGGTAAAAAAAATACTGACTTATATAACCAGTTTATAAACACAGTATGTTCAATTCAGGCTCTTTCTGAAATTATCGCATCTATGAAATATCTAAGACACCTTAAGGGAAAGGTAACTTTCACTGGCACAGGAACTGGAGCTTCGATTGGTGCTTCTATAGGGTATGATACAGGTGGTTTTTTGGGAGCTGCAATTGGCGCTATTATTGGTGGTATAGTTGGGAATATTGGAGGTCGAGTAGTAGGTAACTTAATTCAAAATGATGAGTTGAACCAGATAAAAGGCGAATTATCCCAAAAATTATTAACTTTTATAGAAAATACAGATGATTATACAAAATTGGCTTATTCAGAGGTTATACTTATAAACTGGGTTCCACAAAATTTACAAGAGAACTCTTTTTTAAGTATATTTCTTAACAAGAAAAATACCTTAGTAGGTGAAAGTCAAGATATAATTGTTCCAAAATCTATTAAAAGAATAGAATGTTTTTATGAAAATGACCCTTTATTCCAAATAATCACAGACTACATAGTAGAGATAAAAAGATCTGGATCATCCTATGAAAAAGCAACCTTTCAAAATTTCGCATATAAATACATCGATAGAATAAAAATAGAAAATAAAGTTAATGAACAAAATTCCTTTCTTAAAAAACTTAGAAATGCTCAAAATAAATACACTGAATTTGAAGAAAAAATTGGATCTGAAATTTTTAAAATTACAACTTTTTTTGTAATTTTATCTCTTTCCTTTTTAATAGCAAGTTTTTTCTTTCTCTTTAATTCAGAAAGATTTATAATCGGCCTTTTACTAATTATCTTTTCAGTTACTTTTTTTCTAATATTGAGAAAAATAAGAAAGACAAAAAAACTTGTAAGTGAAAAAATTCTAAATGAACTTAAAAAAGAGGTAAGGCAGGCACAGGATGATTACGATAATATTATAAAGGAAATCTTATAAAAAATTATCCATATCTTCAGGTTTTAGTCCGATGCCATGGAGTTCTCTGTAAATCCATTTTTTATCTCTAATAAAATAAATTATCATACTATCTTCTGATAATTTACAATTTGAATTAAAAAAATTTTTTATACTTCTTAACTCTGATTCTGTCAATTCTCCCTCAAAAACTGATCTTTGAACCCAAATCAGATATCTTTTTAAGAACTTATGAAATTTTGCAACTCTTTTTTCATTTATATCATAAACAACAATCACATACATTTTTACCACTCCATTCTGAATGGATTGTAAATCTCAACTCCCAATATATGTTTTATCAACTTATAACATTCGACTCTGATCAACATTCTGTATGATATATATTTTTCCATCTTCTTATAATAAAAAGTACTTCCCAATTTAGCATCATACTCTTTTAAAACTATTTTTTTACCTTTTGTATTAATAAAACATATATTTTCCTCTTCTTCGAAACAAGAATCATCTACCATTTGTTTGTTAACAAGATAAAAAATTAATCTATCAACTATTATTGGTTTAAAAATATCTGCAATATCAAGAGATAAAGAATATCTCCTTTCACCTGGCTCATGTAAAAAACTTATAGTCGGGTCGAGTTGAGTTACATAAATTTCAGAAAGAACTGTTGAATAAAAAACCGAATTCAAAAAAGAAATCAGTGTATTTAACTTATCTTCTGGTGGTCTTTTACTCCTTTTATAAAATTCAAAATCTTTATCAAGCCATTTATTCCAACAACTGTAATAAATCTTTCTTATATTCGCTTCATTTGCCATAATCTCATTGATTTCATTTTTGTTTTCAAGGTCATTTACAAGATACTTAATATTTTCAATTTCTATTTTCAAATCAACATTTCTTCTTTGATAATATTGTAAAACATTAAGAATGTTGTTTGCACTTCCTTTTACTATTGAACTGGCAATAAATAATCTTTGTTCTTTGTTTTTATGATGTTCAATTTGACATAAAAGTAGTTTACCAGAGACTGTTCTATCCATAGGGAAAAAAGTTCCAGTGTAATAACCATAATAACTAAAAAAATGTATTGGAACTTGATACCCAGCGGCTATATTTATTAATTGTGTATTCAAATCTATATTACCAAACAAATAAAGATTCTCTATTTTTTCTACTGGAATCGATTCCTCTCCATTTTGACTTTCAAAATAAATAGTATTATTTTTTCTTTTTAATCTACCATTCGATAAAATGTAATAATTTTTATCCATATACTACCCCCTACATATAGCCAAAAGAGAACATTTTTTACATTTATACATCTCTGAAAGTTCTGGTGCTTTTCCATCGTCTTCAATTTTTTTCATTTCTAAAAGTAAATTATCAATATTTTTTTCATCCTCATCAGTTAAATTTACTTCAACAACTTTTTTCTCTTCAGGAAAATTAAGAACTCCACCAATTTTCTTTCCAAAAACTTTTTTATATATGTATAAATAAAATTTTAACTGCATAGTGTGTGTCTCAATAAATGAAGAAGATTTCTTTATTTCATGAATTTTCCCATCATCACCTATAAAATCTATAAGATTTTTACCTAAAAGAATTTCTCTCTCTTCTCTCGGATAACTCTGCTCATTTATCATCTTTCCTATAATAAGATCTTCATTTTTATTATCACTCATTATCCCCCTTGAAATAAGCCAAAATTTCCTTTTACAAAACATGAAATCGCCAACCAAACTACCAGTATATATTATTTCCACATCAACTCCTTTTATAATAATAAATGTAAATATTTGGAAATTTTAAAAGAATGAATTCTTGAAGATTTAATAAAAATTAATTCAAGTTATGAATTTTTAGATTAATTTATTATTCTTTAAAAAACTTTCAAAAAAATTTTTTAAAGATTCATTTGACATTTATATTAAAAATAGAATTTCTATTATTATCGAAAATTATAATTTTATGATAAAGTTAATTATTTTCTACAACAACTAACACCTTAATTTTACTTTAGTTTTTATATAATTAATAAATGGTAATTTATTAGAACTATATTTTATTATTTAAAATTCTAAATTAGACAATTAAATAAAAAATTGCTTATAGATAATAACTTTTTAATAATAATTATGGTTGTGATAATATTGTAGTAAAACAAAAAAACTCAACATTTAATTTAATAAATTTTATGTTGAATGAGATTAAATAAGATTTTTCTTTCTTATTACAAAAAAATGCTAAATTAAGTGTTAAAAAATATTATAGCATTTTGCTAGTAGAATTTTTAGGACAAGGAAATAAATCTTTAACTCTTTTATCCATAATAGTATGGTAAAAATTTTGCAATTTTTCTATAATCTTTTTCTTTCATAAGTTTTAAAGCCTTATTTTTTAGTAATTCAATTTCTATTTTATCAATTTTTGATATTAATTTATTTATAACGTTTTGGTCTAAATAATTTAACAATAACAAGCGATTAGTTTCAAATAGAGTATTAAAAAAATTTTCTTGTATAATTTCAAAACTTTTAACTTTTTTATTAAGCAATTCAATCGCAACTTTTTGGTTGTTTCTATCCAAATAAAAAATTGAAATCCATTTTAAAATCAAATTCACAGGGTAGTAATTTTCTTTTCGAAAAAAATAATTTTTTAATTCATCAATTTCTAAATCACTTAACAATTTTCCTTTTTTCTTTTCAAAAAGATTAATGTATCTAATAAAATCTAAAACTTGAAAATTACTCAATTTTTCTTTATTTTGAATTAAGAAATTTTTTATATCATTTTCGTTTTTTTTAATACCATAATAAGAAGATAAATTTTCTTCTATTTCTTGAATTTCTTCCAATTCCCATAAAAGTGTTATTAAAAAACTTAATCCTTGTGCATAATATTTATTACTCTTACAAATATTATTTAAATCTAATAATAAATATTCCTTAGCTTCCTTTAATTTATATATGTCATTATTTAAACTTCCCAAAAATGCATATGATTGTCCAATCGTTCCATAAAGTCTGGCCATAATATCGTCTTTTATCTGTTCTTCATTTTGTTTATTTTTAAATGCATCAATAAAAGTTTCATATTTATCAATGTATCCTTCCAACTTTTCTATAGCTTCCTCAAATTTGAATGAATTAAAATAGTATGTTTGAATAGTTCTTAAAATTGTTTCATATTGAGTTATAATTTTTTCTGGTATATTTTTGAAAATGTTAGATCCTTCGTTAATTAAAAAGTTTTCATATTCAAAGGCATAAGTATTTTTATAATTTTCGCATGTATTTCCTGTATGTGTTTCCCAATTCATTAAAATATACAAACATTTTTCTTTTATTCTTAAATAATTTTTATTGTCTTTATTATTAAAGGTTTCTAAGATGTTATTAGAAATATCTTTTAATTTACTAATATTCTCTGAGTACATCAAATTATCATTATCGCTAAGTTCTTGTAAAAAATATTCGATAGATAAAAAGTCTTGTTCACTAAATGTTCCTTGTTCAAGTTTTTCTATAAGATGTTTGTTTAAAATCTCTTCAGATAATTTTTGTAATTTTTTATCATTTTTATAAACAAATGCATATTTTATGGCATCATTAAACATACCTTCTTTGACTAATGATTTCATTAAAGTTTTAATATTATCTGAAAAATATCTTTCATAAGCTTTTACAACATCAACTCGTAATGATAAATCTCTATCAAAATTTGTTTTTAGTTCTGCATTATTTAAACAACCGATAATAATATCTGCAAATTGAATATTTTCGTTTCTATTAGCATTCAATAAAGAAACATTTAAATTGATTTTTTTTATTTTTTTGCTTAAGATTTTCTTTATTTCGTATTCAATTATCTTATCGTAACTTCTATATAATTCAATCACTGTTCCATTATCAATTAATCGATTCCCATCAATTTCTTCAAGAATATGTCTTCTATAAGCTATTTCTATATTTATTGAATCCACATCATTTACATTTTTTAACAATTTTTCTATACTTTCAATTAAAACTGCAAGAAGGCATTCTATATAATATTGCTGTGGATGAATAATTATTAAAGGAACCCCAACAGAAATAAAAGAAAATATTATATTATTCTTATTTTCTTGTATTGCTTCTTCAATTACTTCTTTTTTATCAAATATTAGTTCTCTAAAATGGAGCGTTTCTAAGTTTTTCTCATTTCTTAGTCTAATTAAATTTTCATATATTTTTTTTTTATTATCATTATTACATACATATCCTCCAACTCTTGAAATTCTTCTTTTTTCTCTAGTACTAAAATGGTTAAAACTTCCAGTTTCATCAATGAAGAAATAATAATCCATAAAATCCTCCTATGTAATTTTATAAAACTTAAGTCGCATATCTAATGAATCAAAAATGTATATAAAGTTTATCTTATTATTTTATTTCGTATAAAAATTTAATTTTGTTATTAATTTTTGTATATAATGAATTTTCAAAATTAAAATCATAATATTTTTCAATATTTTTTAAGATTTCTATAATATTTGTATTTTCAAGTTGTTCCTTTAATTTCTCTTCTGAAATTCCAGTTGTTCCATGTGCAACAATTGAATTATTTCTAATTTTACATATTTTTTCGAGTTGTTTTAAAATTTCTAAAAATTCACTTTCATCTTTTTTTATTATACTTAAAATTTTCGATAAAGTTGGTATACTATATTTTTTAACATCAATATTATCTTTTTTTTCAGCTATTTCGGGATATTTTTTTATTAATTCTTCAATTATAGAGTCCCATTTTCTAACAATGTCATTAAATTTTTTTTCTTCCTTTGTAATTTTTGATAACTCAAACAAGAAAATTCTTTCAGTAAAATTATATAATCTTGATAAGGCATCGGCGAAATGTTTCTTTTGAATTAAAATCCATATTGTAAAATACAATTCTCTTAAAATATTTTTTTCATCCTCTTCTATTTGTTCTAAATATTTTAGAATCTCACAAACAAAATCTCTTTCAATATCTTTAATTTCATATTCTCTAATTCTCTTTGCTTCATCTAAATTAAATGAAAAAAGATTGAAAGCTGTTTCTGCTAAATTTTGAACATAAAAATTGGAAGAATTCTTTTTTATTTCAAGATAATTAAAACTTTCAATGTATTCTAAAACTTTTTCTCTCTCAATATCTCTCCAAATTTCGTTACTAAAATTTAAAAGATAAAAATTGTAAGATTTTTTTCTATTTTTTTCTTCCATAATGTTAAAGTGTTTCAACTTGGTTTTAAACTTAAAAATCAAATAAAGTAAGATTGAATAATTTACATCTGGAATTCCGCCCTTCAAGGCACAAGCTACATTTTCTATTTCATATTTTTTTTCTATTATCGAAATTTTATTATTAAGTGTTTTTTTTAAAAAATCATAGAGAAAATCTAAATGTTCCAAATTTTCTTTTATTTCAATAATTTCTATAATTAAATTTTTATTCTTGTTATATTTTTCGTAGAGTAGTTTTTCTATTACTTTAGCATAAAAAATAGTATCATCTTTATTAAAATTAGGGTCTTTCTGATTTGTAGCAAAAATAAATAACCTTTTTTGTTCACTTTCTTTTGACAATTCGTTTGAAAGAAATTTTTCTAAAATATTTAATGATAATTTATGTTTAAGTGTATTATAATTATCTAAAATATATCTGCCTTTTTCTCTCGGTGGTTTATCTTCATTATTATCATCGATACTTAAATCTCTGCGGCCAAGAGTAACAAATATAAGCTTTGCCTTGTTCATTTTATCTCCTCCATAACAATCCAACCAAAGTCAAACCTTTCTTTTTCTCCTATATAGTATTTCAACCTTGATTTTGGAAAAAATTTTTCATTATTTTCTTTAAAATTTTTAAAATTATTTTTGATAAAATTAATTCTAACATTTTGATCTAATAGGTTTAAGATTGTTTTAGATAAAATACCAGTATACTTTCCAATTCTAATAAAAATTTTCTTATTTTCATTATTTTCAATTTCTTTTAAAATAGATTCATAAAAATTTCTTGTTTCTAAAAAAAGATTTTCCTTGGGTAATTTTTCAAGTTCCTTAACAATTTGAATTTTAGAAAAATGATTTATCGCTTCATATAACGTTTCTGCATTTAATAATATTTTATTATTTTTCATATTAGATACTCTTTTAATATCTATAGAGAATTCTGTTGTTGAATTCTCTTTAATACATTCAATGTTTATAGGAATTCCCTCTTCATGTCTTTGATTAAAAA
The DNA here is from genome assembly GCA_001508335.1 of candidate division TA06 bacterium 32_111. Classification (GTDB taxonomy): domain Bacteria; phylum Hydrothermota; class 32-111; order 32-111; family 32-111; genus 32-111. Next base: position 49,100 of record LGFX01000004.1, on the reverse strand, counting down.
TATTTACCGATTTAACACTTTTTATAAATAAATCTGTACTTTTAAATGGATTACTATCTGAAATGCTTAAAAAACTAAATAAATCCTTTTTTTCAATTTTAGGAAAAAGTCTTTTCTCAATATTATTAAAATTAACTCTTCTTTCATAAGTAATTTCGCTAACTGTTGTATTAAGAGTATCTTCTAAAAATTTAAAAAATGTTGTTCTTATTGCTCCCTTAAGAGAAGATCCAGGTATATAAGGTTTACCATTTACTGAAACAAAAGTTAAAATTTCGTTACCAGAAAAATGTTCTTTATCATAGGGGATAGATTTTATTATTCTGATTTTTTCTATATCTATTTTGTTTTTTTTAAAAAAATCCTGAAGATTTGTCCCTTTTTCAACTTCTTTCATGTATATATTTAATAGATGTTCATTCTCAGTAAAAATATTCTCTAAATCCCTTTTATCAATTATATTTATAAAATTGTCTGATAAAATAAAATCTGTAAATATTGAAAGATTTTTTGAATTATCTCCTTGTATAAATATAGGTGTTAAAGTAGTTATTTTATACTTTTTCATTGATTTTACCTCCTAAAGGTAATATATATTCTTTTCCATATCTAACAATTTTTTTATTATAATAATTTTGTTTTATCAAACTACCTTTTATACCATTTTTAACTACTGATCCCTCCTTGAAATAATAAAGTTTGCTTTTCTTCATTTTAGTTGGTAAAAAATATGTAATATATCCACTGTCGTATCCTAAATCATAGTATACGATTTTATCTAAACATAAAACATCACTTGGAATAAAAGCAGAGCATAATATTCCATATTCATTATTTTCATCTTTTTCAATTGCAAATTCTGTTGTCGTAATATCTATAAAATGTCCCCCTCCAATATATTTTTTTCCTCCAAGACCTTCATCTATAAGTAAGTTTTTTGATGCGATCCATTTTTTATCTTCTTCAATCCATTCTTCTAAAAAAAACATATTGATTGAATATTTTTTTGAAAGTTCATTGCTATTTACAAATCTATAGCATTTAATTTTAAAAGGCATATTATTTTCTAAGCCAATTCTATTTGTTAATACATTTGTTTTAACATTTTCTTCAATTTTCAAATTATTATTAATTTCCTCTTTATCATTTTTTGAGAGTTCATCTTGTAAAATTAGAAAATTATCACTTAAAGAATCACATTCATTTAGATAATCAAATTCATGATATAATTGACCATTGATTTTTATTATTTTTTCTGATAATTTAGTTAAAACACCCATAGAAACCCATTTTATAGAATCCAGTTTTTTTCTGTTTATATTGGTGTTCTCTCGATCTTTTGATCTGTAAGGGATTAAGGGTCTTGGAAAAAACAGTAAATCCTTTTCTTTTGTTCTAATAAATGGAAAAACTGACGATATTTTTGCATCATTGCCCTCAAAAATCGCAAGAAAATCATTAAAGCTATTTTCTCCATACAATTTAACATAGCAATTTGCTAAAGCTCCAAATAAAGTTGTAGAGTGAATAGGTAATTCATTAACATAGTAAGAATTATTTAATGGAACAATTAATTTATTTATCTTCATAATTGACCACCAATTTAACTAATTCCTTTAATGTTGGTGCTTCATATTTTAACAATTTTTCAGGCTTTATTTCTTCGTAATCTTTAGCAGTTTTCTCTGAAACTTTTATGTCTTTAAAGCAAATTCTACCATACCCCCTTGTTCCTGAACCACCCAAATAATCATCTTCAAGTAACATCATAGCTTCAAAGAGATATTTTAGAAGAGATTTATCATTTTCATCATACATTGTAAATACAAATGAAAAATCAAATTTCGCTCCAGCTGGAATTCTTTCTAACTGTCTTGGATTTGCTTTTGCAGTCAATCTGTCTATAGTATTTTCCCATTTAACTTCTGTATATTCTAATTCTAATTGATTAAACTCTCCCTCTTTTTCTATCATTGCTTCTAAAGTTTCTTTATCTAAAAATGAATCTCTTACAATTAATCTAGTGATAGTATTTCCACCAGCCATTGAACCAAATATATTCTGGATTTCTTTTGATGAATTTTCCTTATTATTACTATCAACTTTTCCTGTTTCTTGTGTAAATTTAGACATTTTCATTTCCATTAAAGATCTCATTTTTCCTTTTATTGATGAACCTGGTATATAAGGAATCCCATTCGAAGTTTTTATAACATTCGAATCTATTCCACCTATATCGAAAGCAGTTGACGAACCTCCAATATGTAATCCTGTTAAAAGTTGAATTTTACCTTCAATGAAAACTTTTTTAATTAATTTCATTTATTACCTCCTTATTCTATTTCTTTTGCATAACAAATAAGAGCTTCAAAAAATTCCTTAAAACTTTTTACTTCTTCTTTTGAATCAATTTTAGAAATAAGATTATCTAAATCTTCCATAAATTTCTTTGTATCAGGTTCTCTTCCCTTTAAGTAAGCTATTTTAGGTCTAATCATTTTGCATCCTTTTTTATCTGTCACCTTTTTAACCAAATTGTATATATTCCTTAATTTACTTGTTGTTATTTTTCTAAAATCATCACTTTTAACATACCTTCTCATTAGGTTACAAAATTTATCATATTGTTCTGCTGATAATTTATCAATTATTAGTGCATAATCATAAACATTTTCTTTTCGTGGAGCTTTAGAAATAATTCTTAAATTAGTAATTGATGGTTTTTCCCCTGGTTTGTTATTCTCTTGAAATTCAAATTCTATTTGGTCACCTTCACTCAAATTATTAGATCTAACTAAATAAGCACGGCAAAAATAATCTGCATTTTCACTTGTTACAATAGCATAACCTGTATCTTTGATAGTTTTTACTACTCCTTTTAACATTTTTTCCTCCTTATTTTTTTCTTATTTCAAGGTCAAGTATTTTAGCTGCAACATTTAAAATTTGATGATTTTTTATTGGTTTTTCATCTGAAAAATAATAATTTTTCAACCACATTTTTTCATATATATCAATAATTTCTTCTTTCTGCTTTAGGTTTTTTTTGTCTTTTATATTACGAAGATAATATCTCATTTTCCATATTTTCTGATTGTTGATTTCATTTCCTTTTGGACCATCTATTAGAGGATTGTATTTCTCTGAGGCTAATAGTATTTTTCTAAGGATACTTCTTTTATTTTCTTTATTTTGATCAATAAAATTGTACAATTTATCATACAATTCTTTAATATATTCAAGTTCTTTCCATGAAAATGGCTGATTAAAAATAGTAATTTTATTCTTTCGTGGAATTTTGATTGTATCCTTTTCATCATAGTAAATAATGGATTTTGATTTTTTCAATAAATGTTCCATCTCGTAAATTGCATTTATTACTGGAAAGTCAACATCAAATACTCCTAATGCAGCAGAAAAAGTTAAATTTGGGTTTTCAGCCGTGAAAATTTTAAATTTTTCTCTGAGTTTTAAGGAAAAATCAAACAATTTTTTTAATCGACCTATTACCAACACATCATCACCACCGGAAAACACTATATATAAATCTTCTTGTAGGTTTTCTTTTTCTACAAGTTTTATTAAATAGTACTCAAAAAATAGATTTAATTGTCTGCTTAGGGTCGAGATTCTTGAAAGTGAAGGATTTTTAACTTTTCCAAAAATAGTACCCAAATTATCAACATCGAGCTTTAAATATGCGATTTTATTTTTATCCGCAAGATCATCAAAAGTTTTATTAGGTAAATAAAAAGAACCTAAAATCCATTTGTTAGAATCAAAATCATTTATTTTATAGACGTTAATTAGATTAGAAGATGAATGAGAATCATTTGAAAATTTTATATCATATCCAAGTTCATTAAAAATACTCTTATAAGTATTCTTGTTATCTTCAGAATTTGTCTTTTTTGAAATAATTATACTTTTTGCATTCTTTGATTCATCAGCTAAAGAAATAAAAGAATTGCACATATCACAAAGAACAATTTCTAATGAATCACTTTCTTTTTCTGTTGATTTTTCTTTTATTTCCATTTTACAAATATCACAAGTTTGAATAGATTTTGATATATCAGTTGGTAAAAATAATTTATTAAAATCTTCTTTTAAAATGTAATTAAATTTTGTCAATTTTTTTCTATTTACTTCATTTGAACTTTCCTTCCAAATTTTTTCAGACAACAAAAAATCCCCTATTTTCATTGAAACATAACCGATATTACAAGACAACTTTTCTTCATGGTGTTTAAAAAGTAACTGCATAATTCTTTTTTCTATTTCTTTTAATTTATTTTCTGCACTTTTATGTGAAAGTATATAAAAATTACCTCCACCACAATATAAAATATTACTTTTCGTTAAATTAAGTTGATCAATAATATATTGTGCTATTAATTGAGTAAGAAGCATAATATATATCGATCTACCTTTTAAACTTTTTGCAGCCTTTTTGGATGGGACATTAAAAATAAATTTTTGTATTCCGGAAATATCACCTTTAATCAAAATAAAATGTTCATCTAGTAGTTTATCCTCTAAATATGTTAAAAGATTTTCTTTAAAATCAGAATTATCTTGATCCTTATTAAATTTCTTAAATTCCATCATTTTTTGTAATTCTTGAATAATTTTATCTATTTTAGCATTATCGATAAAACCATTTTTATTTTCATTAAACAAGCATATTGCGATAGCAGCTGTTAACTTACTATGATCATATAATGAAATATCTGATCTGTATTGCCGAGTTTGAGCTGGTATATAAGAACAATATTTTTCAAGGATAAACAAAACTTCTTCTTCATCCCTAACTTTTCCAATATCTTCTAAAAATTTTGATAAAATATCAATATATCTATTAATTTCGCAATTAAATTCAAACATTGGCATCATATTATCAAAATTTAAAACAGATATATCGTATTCATATTGTTCATTGTAATCAGACATATTAGAAAAAATCGATTCTAATTTATCATTAATATAATTAAATTCTTCTAATTCTTGTTCTTCTCTTTCTGCTGAAGCTAACCAATCTGCTAATTGGATAATTTTTGTATCAAAATCATTAGGTTGATGATGGTAACCAACAATTTTAGAGATATTTTCCCATTCTTCTATTGATAACCAATCTATTTTTTTGGAAAGTTGTTCAACAAAAAATTTGGAGTAACGTGGATGAGAATACCTAATATCAGAATACTTATTTTTGATATAATTATTTACGTACTGTTTACTTCTTTCCAAAAACTTACCTAAGTCATGAAGCAATGAGCTAATATAAATAACTTTTTTATTCATATTTACTCCTATAAAATTATTTTTTTTCAATCATTCCAAAACCCATAGAATTTTTTTCTCCTAAACCAGTATCATAGGCTAAGTGTATCAAATCGGTATCCCCAACAATCATTAAATTGTCATAAATTCCTTTTATTTTTATATTTTTATATTTTACAAGTTTGGTCATAGGATATTGTTTTTTAGAAATAACTTTTATTCCATCACCTTCATATTTTTCACCAAAAAGAATCTCATATTTTCTTGCTAAATTATTATTGATTCTAATATTGAATTCATCATCAACTCTAAAAAGGTACTCCACTCTGCCATTTTCATACTGTTTTGTAACAACTACTGGTGAATTACAGATGAATTCTTCCTCTTTTCTAAAAGAAGGATTACCTTTAAATGATAGCCTTTCAATTTTAAATTTTTCATGCTTTATTTCAACAAATCCATCTTTTGAAAAACTTTCATATATCATTTTAATTAAAGAATGTATTGGAGATGAAATAAACCATTTAAAAATACCTTCTTCCATATAAAGATCATTATCTTTTACTTTAAAAATATCACCTTTCAAAAAAGAATAGGTAAAAAATTTGAACCCTTTTTTATCTCCAAAACCTTCATCATGAATTTTTTCTGCAATTTCTTTATCACTCTCTCCCAATGCTTTATAAATAGCAGAAGTCAAATAATACTGGTAATTCAAAGGTATGGATTTAATCCCCTCGTTTATTAAAACTACTTCCAATCTCATATTAAGTTTATACTCTCCATCATTTCTTTTAAAGATTTTATGTTATTTTTTAAGTCTAAAACAAGATACTTTTGAAAATATTGTTTAAACATCTTTAAATTTTTTAAATTTTCTTCGATTATTGAATAAACATCAAAATCTTTGTAAGTTAAGTAATAATTAATCAAACCTCTTATTCCAAATAATAAATAATCTTCTTTTTTTTGTGCTTTCATAGATAAAAAGAACTTTAGCATCAAGTTTTTTGATTTCTCTTTATCTTTCATTAAATAGGAATTAGCTAAAAGTTCTATTCCAAGAAAATACATGTAAACAAATGGTGTATATTCAGAATCTTTTTTTAATTTATTTAGTAGTTCTTTACATTTTTTTGTATTTTCCATATAAGAGTACAATCTTAATTCTTCAAAATCTATAAATATTTTTTGTATCTTTTCATTTGTATACTTTGTGTACTTTTTTGCTAAAATAATATATTTTTTCGAGTTTTTAAAATCTCTTGTTAAAGTTGAAAGTTTTGCAAGATAACAATAAGTTCTTGATACATCTGATAACATATATTTTTTACATTCCAATAAATTATTTTGTAAATATTGTTTTGCATTTTTATAATTTTTACTATGAATATAGTATTGAGCAAGAGTGCCTCTTGTTGATATCAAAATATGTCTGCCTGAGTTATTTTTTTCTCTCAAATTCTCTTTAAGTATTTTTAAACCTTTTTGATACTCATATACATCTTTTAAATAAACAGCATAGACATTGTTAAATTCTATAGAATCACTGTTATATTCAAATATATTTTCATTTTTCAAATTCATTTTTAACTTGTTTGCCTTTTCATAGTAAATTCCAGCCTTTTTTAAATCACCAGAATGACTATAATGCCAACCTAATCTCATTAGAGTTATGAACAAAATATTTTTTGATTTAACATCTTTTTTGTTTGTAAGATACAATTCTAAATTCTTATAAATTGGAAGATAATTTTCAAAATCACCTTTTAAAAAATACATATCTGCAATGGTCATCATTCTATTACTGTTTCCCAAAAATTTGCTGTCAACAATTTCATCTTTTGGTTTAAGAACATTTTTTACGAAATTTGAAAAAGTTTTAATATTAATATTTTCATTACTTGAAAACAAAAAACCATCTTTAAATTCGCTTTTTACTGCGAATTTTTTTTGCTCTATGTTATCAACATTTAAAATATTTCCGTTGAAATCAAGTCCACCAGTTAAACACAATATTTTCTCTGGATTTTTGTTTAAAATTAAAAAATAAAGAGCAACAGCAACAGATAATTCCATAGAGTTACAATCCAGAACGAAAATATTTTCAATCTCTTCTAAGTTGTTTAAATAAAATTTGTTTGGGTTTAAATCAACAATTATTCCCTTTTCTGCAAAATAATTTTCAACAACAATAACAGCCTTTTTTATAATCTGTGATATATCCTTGCCATACAAAACTGTTTCATTGTTCTTATAATATAATTCTATCGGGAAAAGAAATGGATATTCATTTCCATTATTACTTACAACTATAGGTGCAAATATTTTTGTTGTAATCTCTTTTGATTTTTTAAGTATTTCTTCAATCTCTTTAAGTTTATTTATTACTTTATCTGTTTTTGAATTCAATATAAGTTTTTTAATAACAGATTGAGCATGATTAAAGTTATTATAATTTATAAGATAGTGTAAATATTCTTCATTCGCCAACTCTAATTTTAACATCTATATTCTCTCCACTTTTTACGGATTCGATTCTGATAATTTTTGAACTTTTATCATGCAAAGCAAATATCTCGCCTTTTTGCTTTGATTCCTTTCCGTTTATTTTGAATTTCCCTTTAATAATCTCATATTTTACTTTTTCATCTTCATGACTAAGCAATATAATACTTCCATCATTAAATTTTATCTCTTTAAAATTTTGAAGTTCCGATAATTTACTTAAAATAAGGTTTTTACTTGTTCTTTTTAATTTAGCAGTAAAGATTGGTCTTGTTATAAAATAAGGTATTTCCCATAAAAACTCTTTATGTTGTGTTAAGTTCTCTGCTATCTCTTTTAAATGTAGAAAAGGAGAAATTAAAGAAAAATTATCATCGTCAACTTTTTTGAATATATCACAAATTAGAACCGCAGTATTAAATCTCGGAATTTTTAAAGTTTCAATAAATATAGCATTTTTTAAAGCGATTAATGGTAATTCTATAAAATTTGAATCCAAAATTAAATTCATTTTTAATTTTTTTGAATATACGGAAATTCCTTGTTTGATCTCACTTTCTGGATGTATTAAAACCTTATCATTTAAAATTTCTCTTACAAAGATAAGATGGGCTGGTTTCGATTCTAAAAGTGGGTTGTAAATTGAATAGAGGCTATTTTCTTTCACTTTTACATTACCTGTATAATATTTTTTTAGGATATTTATCATCTTTTTTTCATAAATTTCACTTTTATTTTTATCAAATTTAAAAGAGTATCCAGATTTGCTTAGTATATATTTTTCAAAATCAGTTATTTCAACAAACATAGTCATTTTTCACCTCTATCTATATCAAATGTCATTTTCTTCATAAAATTCAAAATTTTTTTTGAAACTATTCAAAATTTCTATAATCTGCTCTTTTGAAAGTTGATTTTTTTCAACGAATTTTTTGATCTTATTCGAGATAACATTTTTGTAATATATAATATTTTGAGGAGTTATATCAAAATTTTGGGAAATCTCATTTATCTTACTTTCATTTAAAAAGTGATAAAACAGTATTATCCTTTCTTTTTTATTTTTGAAAAGTTTGTTGAATTCATTAACCAAATTAACGTCCAATATATTATCATTTAATATTTCCTCTTTAAATATTTTATCTTCTAAGTCTTCTGATTCATCGATTTTAGAAAAAGATTCGTTTGTTTCAGATTCTTTTTCCTGATCTTCATTGGAATTTACTTTGAATTTGTTTGTAATCTCATCATAAGAAACTATTATAGGAGAGTTGTCAATCTCCCTAACAACATCATTTATACTTAACTTTCCTTTTTTTACCCAAAAAAGATATTCTATAAATTTTTTCATATCCTTTTTAGAGCAGATTTGCTTGTTACCTCTAAATTTAGGAACTATTTTTTCAGGTTCATTTTTTATTTCGTCGATCTCTATAATATCAAATCCCTTTATATCTCTTGGAGCATTATAATTTTCAATAAAAATGGTTTTTGCAAGACGAAAAATTCTGTTTTTTTCACTCTTCTTATTTAATGTAAAAATATAATTTTTAAAAATTGTGACCAAAATATTTTTAAAGGATTTTTCATCATTCGCTTTTGTTTTAAAATATTCAATTTTTTCCAAAAATACTTTACAGATGAAATTATCAATTTCTGAAATAATATCATCATCTTCCAGTATATCAAGGATTTCCAAAAATTGATCGTTATTTTTTATAACTTTAAAAAAATAGTTCCTAATATTTGAAATTAAATCGTTTAAATTTTTATCCCTCTCTTTCTTATTTTTGGAATTGATGTATAAACAAAAGGATTTAAACACAAATATCCTTTTTTAATGTTTACTTAAAAATAAAACATATAAAATAATACCAATAAAATATATTTTGTCAAGAATTTTTATTTTAAATTTTATGAAAACAAGTTCTATAAAAATCAATCTTCTTATCAATTTATCTCTTAAACAAAGATCCTATTGAAAGTGCAATATTCCCAATATTGTAACAATTTTTATTCAAAAGTTTAATTAAAAAATTTATCCATACCACAAATGGTGCGATTAAGACACTTTGTAAAATTTATTATTAACGGCAACATTGAGGATGTTTCCATACCACAAATGGTGCGATTAAGACAAATCATAGCGTCCGTTTGTGAAATTCTTGGTGGCCATAGTTTCCATACCACAAATGGTGCGATTAAGACTAAGAGACAAAGTTGGATGGTCAGTAGCACATGAGTTGGCATTTCCATACCACAAATGGGGCGATTAAGACGGGGGTTCCCACTCATCTTCTCTGTGGACCACTGGATATCGATAGGTTTCCATACCACAAATGGTGCGATTAAGACTATGCGGGATTTCCCCGCATTTTTTATGAGAGCAAATAGAGTTTCCATACCACAAATGGTGCGATTAAGACTTCTAAAATAAGAAGAGATGCTTACAAAATGATATCAATGTTTCCATACCACAAATGGTGCGATTAAGACGGCTACACTATTAGATTATACTCACAAAATGAATATGAGTTTCCATACCACAAATGGTGCGATTAAGACCTGGGCTCTCTCCGATAAAAGAAGGAGGTTGGAGAGAAAACTCTCGTTTCCATACCACAAATGGTGCGATTAAGACTTTAGACTTATATTTCTTCAAATAATAACCCCTAAAATCCAGTTTCCATACCACAAATGGTGCGATTAAGACGTAAGATTGAAAGATGGATTATATTATTTGAGAGGGGATAAGTTTCCATACCACAAATGGTGCGATTAAGACTGGGCCGAAGAGAAAGAGAGAAGACGAGCAGCCGCTCTCGCGTTTCCATACCACAAATGGTGCGATTAAGACCGAAATATGTAGCACAACATGGGAAAGCGAAGAACTATGTGATGTTTCCATACCACAAATGGTGCGATTAAGACCCAGGTGTACCCAGCAAGTGGTGACTATTGGGTCCATAGATGGAATGTTTCCATACCACAAATGGTGCGATTAAGACAGAAAATCACAGAGATATACTGTGATGCTGGTAAACGTGGGTTTCCATACCACAAATGGTGCGATTAAGACCTCTGTAGTCTAAAACTAAATCAAGAACGGCGTTCTTGTTTCCATACCACAAATGGTGCGATTAAGACGTTATGTAGAAATCAAGACAAGATTGAATATAAATGGTGGGTTTCCATACCACAAATGGTGCGATTAAGACTCAACTGGTGAGCCTGTAAAAGAAGTTATTAAAGCTGTCGGGTTTCCATACCACAAATGGTGCGATTAAGACTTCACAGAGATAAGTGATGACATCGAAGCAATCGACTCGTTTCCATACCACAAATGGTGCGATTAAGACGCTAATTCTTATAATGACAAATATTTAATAAGTTTACCAGAGATGTTTCCATACCACAAATGGTGCGATTAAGACGAGATGACTTACTCATTCCTGGTCCAGCAGTCAGAAAGTTTCCATACCACAAATGGTGCGATTAAGACGCAAAAGAGACAGAAGGCAATATCGAGAAATCATACCCAGATGAGTTTCCATACCACAAATGGTGCGATTAAGACGGACTGTATATATAGTTTCCCGTTTAGTTGCAGAAGCAACAAGGGTTTCCATACCACAAATGGTGCGATTAAGACGGGTAAACATGTTATTGAAAAAATCAAATTCTCGAGCTGTTTCCATACCACAAATGGTGCGATTAAGACAGAGGGATCTCTATTACGAGATCCACTCCATCTCAATAAGTTTCCATACCACAAATGGTGCGATTAAGACGGTAATCAAATTTATAGCGAAAGAGACAGGTGGAAATCTGTTTCCATACCACAAATGGTGCGATTAAGACGCCATGGAGAATACGAGATTATCATTGTAAATTTAGTTAAAATATATACTTAATTAAGCAAAAAGTCAAGATTTTTCTGTCTATCTATGGTAGAGCAAAAATCCCGGGGGTTAGACAGAAAGTTTTTAATTGCGTAGATACTGGTTGAGATAAAACCTTTTAAATTTTTTAAAAAGTTAGAATATTTAAAATCCTGAAAAGTTAACCTTTAGGAACTTTAAAAATAAAACCATATACTTTTGTAATTCTCTACATCTTCCCCGTCATTTTCAAGTCTTTTTAAATAAGAATATATTGGAACATCGGTGTAAATATAATCATCAATCAATCTCAACATAGATTCCCATGGATAAAATCTATAAACTCTACTGCCGTCTTTAAGAATCATTATCACTTCATGATACTGCCATGAACGTAAATGGGATTTTCCAACCTTGGGAACATTAAAAACAGATTCATCTGTTCTAACAATTCCCGGAAGAAGTCGAGCCTCCTCATTCCTTTCCTGTTCTACTCTTGCAATAGGAACCCTAAAATCAACAGTTTCTTCCTTTCCTTTGGTATTAAACAAATAATATGGTTCGATGCCTGACAGTTTTAAATTCTTCCTTAAAAAACAGGTCTGGTATTTAAAACTGTTGAAATAAGTAAATACCTGCTGATTATAAATGTTTATTCCAGAATTTTTTATCTTCTTTACAATATCAAGAACATCAGAAGTAATCTCTAAGGAATCTTCTATATGTGTAACTATACAAATCTCTCTTTTCCCTATTTTGTTATACTTTTTAAGTATTCTTATCAATTCCCTATCTATTCTGAACGGAAGAGTTACTAAAATTCTGGTTCCAATTCTAATTCTCTCCAAATGTTTTATTTTGCTCAATTTTCCTAACAGAGAATCAATAAAACCATTATTCAAAGTAAAAGGATCTCCACCTGTTACAAGAACTTCACTTATATTTTTGTTGCGTTTTATCCAATCTATAGCACTATCTATTTTTTCATTTGAAAATTCAGCATTATCGATATTTTGTATCTCCCAGTTTCTCTGACAATAAACACAGATCTGAGGACATGAATTAAAAGGTTTTAAAATAACTATCACCGGATATCTTCTTGTAACCCCCGCTATAGGACTTGTCGATTTTTCTTCCATAAAATCCATATCTATATTGTGCTTTCTATTCATATCAACATTTATACAATATCTTTTACTTGGAATAACCTGCGCCCTTACTACACGATCATGTTTCATTCTACCATTCTCGTTAAACAATGTGAGATAGTATGGAGTGATCTGGAAAGGAATGCCCTTTTTCTCAGCCTCCTTTATTCCCTCTTTTTCATCTTCTTCAAGATTTACGAGTTTTGATAGAGTTTTATAATCCTTAATAATATTTTTCAAATGCCATTTATAATCTTTCCAATCTTCTTCTGTTGCGGAAAAATATTCAAGAATTTTATTTTTAACTTTCTCCCTATTTTCAACAATCTCTTTATCAGTTCCCTTTTTAAATTTCTTAAAGTGTTTAAACATCTCTTTTGAATAGCCATCAAGGATTTTACACCTTAACTCTGCATTTATCTGTTCAAAAGATAGAATTGAAGAATTGCTAATATGGAATTTTCCATTCATTCCCCTTATCAAATATAGAATTTCCAGCAAAAAACCTTTGTCAACTTCATCTATAGTTTTTTTATCATTTTTATATATTTTTTGTAAGGTATCCAGAGCAGAGAATTTTGTAAAAATTTCATTTTCAGTCCTGATTATATTTTTAAAAATTCTGAGACACTCTTTAGCATTGTTTTTCTCTATGATGTGCATTCGGTCATAATATTTGTTACTGTAAACATTAAACAAATTCCTCTCTAACTTATTCAAATGATCAAATATTTTTTCTCTCAATTCGTTTAAATTGGATGATTCCCTAAAAATTTTTTCTATTTTTTTGTCCTCTGTAAATAAAACCTTTATAAGTTCCTCTTTTGATAAATTCAGTTCTTTTTTTAAATTGAAATTTTTAGTCATAAGAATACCTTCCCTTCAATTGTTTTCTTGTGATAAATTTTATTTTAATCTCATTAAATTTTGATTCGATATAATTATAATAATATTTTTCTTACCAAAAGTCAATATATTTATTCTAAATTTTTCGAATTTAAGTGTTCATATAAAAATTGTTATTGAATACAGATTTTTTTTAAATATAATCTCTTTATGGACATTTTCTGGTCAACCTTCAGTGCAGTTTTAGGTTTACTCGCAATAGGTTTTTTGGGATTTTTCTTACTTTACAGAAAATTTTTAAATGAAAATATTTTTTCCATTCTTTCAACTCTATCTCTTGAAATCTCTTTACCTTTGATGATTTTTTCAGATATTTTAACAAAATTTGAACCTTCACAACAGAAGGATTGGTACCTTTATCCACTTTATTGGATTGGAACAACGATTTTTATATTTGTACTTTCTTACCTTGGTAAATTTCTCTCCCCTAAAGAACACCGCAAAGAATTTTTTGTTTCACTTCTTTTCCAAAATGGAATTTTCTTTCCACTCGCTATATTTTCAACAGTACAATCATTCTTATCTTTAAAAACGGATCTTTTTCTTTTTATGATCTTCTACGCTGCATTCCTTTTTAACTCATTTTCATTCTTTTTTCATGGTAAAACTGAAAAATTGAACATTTTAAAAACATTCCATCCTGTTCTTATAGCAACTTTGTTAGGTATAATTTTAAAGTTGTTGGGATTTTCAAAGTTGGTTCCATCTTTTGTAATAAATGCATCAAGAATGGTTGGCTCTATGTCTATTCCGCTTTTAATTTTGATTCTTGGTGGGAATATTTATATAGATTTAAAAAACTCAAAAAAATTTTATTTAAAAACTATTATACCATTCGTTCTTATTAAAAATTTTGTCTTCCCTTTCACATCAATTTTGATACTTTATTTTCTAAAACTTCCGAAAAATCTCTCTATTATTATTTTACTACAACTTGCCGTTCCACCTATAACAGCTTTACCTATTTTAGTTGAAAGAAATGGGGGAAACAAGATAGTTTCAAACCAACTCATACTTTTTTCTTTTTTACTCTCACCTTTCTCTATAGCAATTTCAATTTTGCTACTCTACAGATTTGTTAGTTTTTAAACTCTTTTTCGCTTTATTCCAGTATTTATCAAGTTCATCAATGGATAAACTTTCAAAATTTTTTTTATCCTTTATAACCATTTCTTCCATCCTTTTGAACCTTTCTGCAAATTTTATCGCAGATTTTCTCAAAGATAACTCAGAATCTATTTGTAATCTGTTTGCAAGGTGAACGAGTGTAAAAAAAATATCTCCTATTTCATCCTCTCTTTGATTCACATTTTTTGCTTTTTTTAACTCTTTTATCTCTTCATAAAGTTTTTCGTAAACATCATCAACCTTTTCCCATTCAAACCTTTTACTTGAAGCCTTTTTCTGAACTTTGTAAGCCAGAATGAGTGATGGAAGGTATACTGGAATGTTATCCATTATAGATTTATGATTTTTTTCATTCCTCTTTATCTCAACCCAATTTTTTAAAACATCCTTTTCATTTTTTACTTTAACATCTCCCCAAATATGGGGATGCCTTCTTTTCAATTTTTTTTCAAGGTTTTTTAGAACATCCTTTAAAGTAAATTCTCCCTTTTCCTCTCCTATTGCTGAATGTAAAATAACCTGAAGTAAAATGTCTCCAAGTTCATCAACAATTTTATCTTTATCTTTTTTATCTATAGCATTAACCAGTTCATATGATTCTTCAACAACAAATCTTCTTAAAGATTTATGGGTCTGTTTTTTATCCCAGGGACATTCTTTTCTAAGTTTTTTTACAACTCTTACTACCTTTTCAAAATCTTTTTCCATCAGTTCTGCTCTTTCTCTTTCTTCTTTTTAAGGTAATCATCAATTGCTGCTTTTATTCCATCCTCAGCAAGAACAGAACAGTGTGTTTTTATAGCCGGCAACCCTCCAAGTTGATTAACAACATCCTTGTTTGTTATCTTCAACGCTTCATCTATAGTTTTTCCTTTTATAAGGTCTGTGGTTATCGATGAAGATGCAATTGCAGCAACACATCCAAAAGTTTCAAACTTCACATCAACTATTACATCGTTCTCAACTTTAATATAAATTACCATTTCATCTCCACACTGAGGATTACCAACTCTTCCAACACCATCAGGATTTTCCATCTTTCCATAGTTGTGAGGATTTCTGAAATGTTCCATTACTTTGTCACTGTACATAAAATCTCCTTACTGTTTATACGGTGATATTCTTCTTATCCTATCAATCACTTCTTTAAGTTTTTCTATAGTATATCTGATTTCATCTTCCGTGTTATATTTACTTAATGAAAATCTTATGGAACTATGACAGATAGCATGGTCCCTTCCCATAGCCATAATAACGTGGCTTGGTTCAAGACTACCAGATGTGCATGCTGAACCTGTTGATACTCCTATTCCAAAATCGTTCAGAGAAAAAAGTATAGACTCACCTTCAATTCCCTTGAAAGAATAGTTCAGAGTGTTGAAAACACTATTTTCTGGAGTGTTCAAAACTATCCCTTCTATATTCTTTTCAATGCCTTCCTTTAACATCATTTTGAGTTTATAAATCTTTTCTTTGTGCTCTTCGAATTCATCGTAAGCGATTTCGAGTGCTTTCGCTATTCCCATAATATATGGGACATTTTCGGTTGAAGGTCTTAGATTTTTCTCATGATGCCCACCATGGAATAAAGGTATAGGATTTATTCCATTTCTCTTATAAAGAATCCCAACACCTTTGGGAGCATGGAATTTGTGTCCTGAAAGGGACATCATATCCACATTCAACTTTTTCACATCAAGAGATAACTTTCCTGCTGCCTGAACTGCATCGGTATGAAAATAGATTCCCCTTTCTTTCGCTATCTTTCCTATCTCTTCTATAGGTTGTATTGCACCAGTTTCATTGTTTGCATACATTATAGAAATAAGTGTTGTATCATCCCTTATAAGCGATTTAAGATGATCAAGATCAACTATTCCATCATTGTTAACTTTAACAAGAGAGTATTCGAATCCTTCCTTTTTGCCTAAATATTCAACCGTATGCAAAACAGCATGATGTTCTATTGCTGAAGTTATTATATGTTTACCTTTCTTTTGATACCTTCTGGCAACACCTTTTATGGCTAAATTGTCAGATTCGGTTCCAGAGCCTGTGAAATAGATTTCTGAAGGGTTACAATTTAAAATTTTTGCCACCCTCTCTCTTGCATTTTCTATCGCTTTTCTCGCTTCCTGACCAAGATCGTAAAGAGAGGAAGGATTACCATAAACCTCTGTAAAATATCTCTGCATCTCGCTTACAACCCTATCATCTACTTTTGTTGTAGCATTGTTATCAAGATAAATGAATTTCTTTTTCATTTATTCTCCTTTTATAAAATTTTCTATAGTGAAACTCTCAAGTACCCTATCAAGTTGTCTGTTTAGATCTTTCATGCTATTACTTATTATACACTTTTTTTTACTTATACAAGATTTTGAATTGTAACATTCAACAAACCTTTTTCTGTTTTCAATATCTTCAACAAGTTTTTTCAGGGATATTTTTGTGCTTCCATCATTTAGAGCATACCCTCCCTGTGGTCCCATTTCGCTTTTGATATAACCGAGTTTTAAAATTTTTGCAACTATCTTTCTTGTGAACGGTTTTGAAAAATTTGTAATCTCTACTATGTCGTTTAGAGAGAGATATTTTCCTTTATTTCTTCCCAGTGCTGTTAATGTTGCGATAACACATTCGAGTTCTTTTGTTATTTTCATATTACACCTTTTTAGTATAATATAAACAAAAAATTAAAAAAGTCAATAGGAAAACTACTTGAACAGGGAGTAGAAAACTATATTAGCACCAATTTTAAAAGATTCAATTCTTTTATTTTCAGGGTCTTTGTATTTTTCAGGGTATGTCCATCCATCCGATATGTTTGTGTTATATAGGAAAAGAACACCTATCTTATCTTTAACAAATATTGCGTAAACTTCAGGTGGACCGGGATAATGTTCATGCATCTTTGGAAACTTTTCCAGTTTGAAAAAGGTGTTCAAAAGTTCACAATTTTTATCGAGAGATAGTTTCACAAGTTCCCTATCAGGAAAAAGTTCCGACAAAAATTTTCTTACATCCCTATCGAATCCATAATCGTCATCTATAAGCAAAAACCCACCTTCAAGTATATAATCTCTTAAATTTTGAAGATCTTCTTTACCGTACTTTAAACCTCCATGACCTACCATAAAAAGAAAAGGGTATTTTTTTATATCTTTGTCTGACATTTCATGAACAATTTCATTCGTGTCCATCCTTAATGGGGTATTCTCGTTAACGAATTTTGATAGAAGTTTCAAATTTTCAGGATCGTTGTACCAATCCCCTCCATCATATTTCAATCTCACAGGTGTAAAATCGAATGAAAAAATGTTTATTGAAAAAAAAGCGATCGAATATAAAAGTATCAATCTAAAAATTTCCAGTAGAATCCTCCTTTTATAAGGTACTCCTTTTCCTCCAGAAAGAACTTTGAACCGATAAAACAGGAACCGTTCACAATCTTGAAATTAACTATAGTTTCAACCTCTTCTAAACTGTTATAGTTTACAGTTAAAGATGATTCAAGATTGTTTTTAAAAAAATAACCCTTCAACCTTCCAGAAAAATCATAATTTATTGTTGTATCCTTCTCAACTTTTGAATGGATATCTAAAAATTTTGATTCAAAAAGAAAACTTAAATTATAATTGAGTTTGTTTCTGTAAAAAGGCATGAAATCCACATAAAGGTTCTTTTCAATAAACCTTAAACCAAAGTTGAAAAAAAGATCTTTTTGGGGATATGAAAAATCGGTATTACCATAAACTGAAAATTGTGGCAAAATTCTCTGCAAAACTCCAGTTGTAATATTCAAAGTTGAATCATAAAATAATTCTAAATTGTAGTTTGTTAACAAAAAATTCCCAAAATATTTGGTGTACAAAAAGTGCTCAAAACTCTTATCAGAAGTGT
This sequence comes from candidate division TA06 bacterium 32_111, assembly GCA_001508335.1. GTDB lineage: Bacteria > Hydrothermota > 32-111 > 32-111 > 32-111 > 32-111. Next base: position 30,343 of record LGFX01000004.1, on the reverse strand, counting down.
GAAACTTCTCACAAGAGTAAAGGTAAAAATTTTTTCCGTAAAGAAAAATTCTTGAAAGGAGTATTTTGGAAAGATCATAACCTATCCTTGAAGAAAGGAAAGCGGTTTGATACCCCAAAAGAAAAGATTTTTCAAAATCGTTTAAGGTTACTTCAGTGTTTAGAAATCTGTAATTAAAAATCAACTGATTATCGTATTTATAAAGATTTCCCGAATTTATTTGAAAGTTTGAAAATCCTTTGAAAAATTTTGATGAATCATTTTTGGAAAGGGAAGAGTATATGAGAGTTGAGAATTTATCCGAAATTAGATTAACATCATAGTTCAAAGGGGAAGGGTTTCTGAATTCATATATTAAAAAAGGAAAATCTTTTCTTGTATATGTGTGAGTAATTTGAAAATCGTAAAAAGGTTTGTTTAAAACAAAATCTTTTTTATAAAGAACCTCTCTATTTTCATAAAAATTTTCAAAATCGAAAAGAGTTGCTATACTTTTTTTATCAAGAAAATATGGGTACCTCTCATAGGAATCACCAGAAAACATATAGCTATCTTTTTTAAATGAAAAAATAAAAAGTGGTAAAAATATAACTAAAAGAAAAAATTTTTTCATTTTCTTATGAATTCAAAGATATCCATTTTTGTTATCTTTTTGAACATCTTTGAGAAAAGAAAAATTGGAAAACCAACAACGTTGAAAAAATCACCATCAATCTTTTCAATAAAAATCGATGCCTCATCCTGAACAGCGTATCCACCTGCCTTATCAAGAAAAGAAGCATTATCTAAATACCATTTCAACTCTCTATTCGATATTTTTCTAAAAAATACTTCGGTTTTTGCATAATCGGATAGGATTCTATTCTTATAAATTAGAGTTAGCCCAGTGTAAACGGAATGTTTTTTACCGGAAAGCATCTTCAACATCCTGCATCCATCCTTTTTATCTGATGGTTTGCCGATTATTTTTCCATCTAAATAAACAATAGTATCCGCACCTATTATCAGTTGGTTATCATTCTTTAAAACCGATTTCGATTTTTCGTAAGAGCAGAGAAGAACAAAATCTGTTGGTTCTTTAACTTCAGTGTGATTTTCAGAATGTGAATGTTTAACGGTTTTGAATTGCACACCGAGAGATTTTAAAAGTTCTATCCTTCTTTTGGATTCCGAAGCAAGGACTATTTCAATATTATTTTTCTTCATCTATTTTTCTTAAAATTCTACAAGGGTTTCCGGCGGCAATTACATTTGCAGGAATGTCCTTTGTAACAACTGAACCAGCACCTATAATACTGTTTTCTCCAACTGTTACATTTGAAAGTATAACTGAGTTCGTTCCAATAGATGCACCTTTCTTTATTAGAGTCTTTTCAACCTTCCAATCACTTTCAGTTTGTAACTCTCCCTTCGCATTCGTTGCCCTGGGATATTTATCATTTATAAACATAACACCATGACCTATGAAGACGTTATCCTCTATCTCAACTCCCTCACAGATAAAAGAATGTGATGATATTTTACAATTTTTTCCTATTACAGCATTCTTTTGTATTTCAACAAAAGCCCCAACCTTTGTATTGTCACCAATAGTACAACCGTAAAGATTTGTGAACTGATAAATCTTAACATTTTTACCAAGTTTTACATCATCGGATATACATCTAAAATCTTTTTCCTTATCCATTTTTTACTCCATAGATAAAAAAAAGGGGGAAGCGAACTTCCCCCTGAACTCTGTTCAATCCCTTTTACTTCACTGCTTTTTTAAGTTTTGCACCCGCTTTAAAATATGGAACCTTTTTTGCTTTGATTTTGATTACTTCTTTTGTCTGTGGGTTGATTCCCTTACGTGCTTTTCTGTTTTTAACTGTGAAGGTTCCAAATCCGATCAATGTTACCGGTTTGTTCTTCTTCAAAGATGTTGTGATTCCTTCAAGCATTGCATCGATCGCTTCGTTTGCTGCCTTTTTGGAAATTCCAGCTTTCTTTGCTACTGCATCAATCATCTCTTTTTTGTTCATCCTTTTTCCTCCTTTTTTGGTTTACATCTTTATATTATATCTTTTTATCGCATTTGTCAAGGGGTAATCTTTAAAAAACCTTTTAAATAGAGGGTTATGGAAGGAGAGGTCCAAAGATTCCTTTATTTATGGATATCTCGGGAATATCCTTTATAGAAATTTGAAAATCGTATTTGAAAACATTAGCATACGAAGAAATCGTAAATCTCGCTTGCCAACAGTGAAGTGAGCGGTTCAAGGATGCACTAAACGATACAAAATTTTTACTTTTAAAATCGTATAGAGTCGAAAAAACTGCGTTCAAATTTTCTCCAACATCAATGTTCAACCTTCCATTTAAATAGTTTGAAATTATTGTATCATTCTTTTGTAAAGAATAACTCAAAAAAATATTCGCTTTCTTAAAATCGTTGAAGGGATTAAATATCTCCTGTGAAAAAGTTAGAATGTAATTTTCAGAGAATTTTTTTTCATAAAGATCGTAGGAGTGATTCATTTGCAAATTTACGCTTTTTTCAGGCAAAAAAATATTCGAAATGTTAATGTTAGAAAAAGAATCTGTTTTAAGGTTATAAAAAAGATTTACATTGTTTCTCAAAAGCAAAATTTTTTCATTCACACTTTTCCCTTCAAAGATATTCGAGAAGGAAAAGGATAAACTTCTTTCATCAGTTAAACTGTCCAGAGACTCTTTACCTTTAAAGAAAATTTTATTCCCACCATTCAGACTTATTTCTGGAATAAATGTGTGTCTAAACTTTTCAAATGGTTTTATTGAAAACATAGATATTCCATAAATCTGAGTGTTCAGTTTCAAAGAGTATTTTCCTTCAACAAGATTTTGAACAAGAAAAGAATCAGAATTGAAGGAAAGTTTATAGTTTGGTAAAAAGTTAAAATAATAAAGTATTTTGTAGAAAGTATCGAAATTGTTGTTTATCCTTATATTCAAATTCCTTCTTTCAAAAATTGTGTCTCTCAAAATATTCTGACTTATTGAGTGAGAGTTCTGATAGTTTATTCCATTTGGAATGACATATCCCAACTTTAAAAAATTAACTTTTTTGAAATAACCACTGTAAACTGGAAGGTTCATGCTTGTCTGTCCTGTATAAAAATTTTCCCTTCTATCAAAACTAACGAAAGAGGTGTAGAAGTTGAAACTTTTTTGTAAAGAGATAAAAGAGTAGGCTTCCCTTTTAAGATCCAAAATAAGTGTATCAGAATAATCAGTGTATGTTGAAAAGTCGGATTCAAAATCAATTTTGCTTTTAAGGATTATATCATAAAAAAGTTTATGAGAGTAATCACCAGAAATGTTCCATCTTCTTTTAGAATTTTTTTCTAATATGAGATTGCTGGTTAAATTCAAGGAAAGTATTGGATTAAAAAGGACTCTCAACTCATAACCCAAAAGATAACCTCTCTTTTGGATGTAATCCAAATTGAATGTCATATCAGAGTAATCGTTTGTTGCCCAAAAATATGATAACTGTTTCACATAGAATCCATCAAGTGATGTGTAACCAGGTTTAGGCATTAAAAATCCGCTTTTTCTTGTTGTTGCAATCGGAATGACGAAAAAAGGGATCCCTGCTATAGGCACATCTTTAACGAAAAGAACTATTGGAAATACCATCGCTCTATCTTCTTTGTATAGAAAAGTTTTGTATGAATAGAACCAGTAGTCAGGTTCATCTTTTTTACAAGTTGTAAATAAAGATCTTTCTATCTCAAATTCGTTCTCATTTTTTACATATATAATATCACCTTTAAGTTGAACTTTTTGAATTTGCGTTGTTCCTTTGTAAACGAAACCATTCCTTTTTTTATAGTTAAAATCTATTGAATCAGCATCAATTTTAAAATCGTTAAACTCCATACTTACATTTTTGAATGCAAAAAGTTTTGATGAATCCGGGAAAACCAGAAAGGAATCTGCAGAAATTTTTAAAGAGTCCGTTTCTATTATTGAATTTCTTATCAGGATAACACTTTTGTTTTGGTTGTTGTATATAACACAATCAGCATTAAAGTTTACTTTTTCCTCTTTGGAATTTGCGAATAGAAAGAAAAAAAGAAAGGGTAAAAATATTTTAAATCTGATTTTCATCCCTTTCAAAAAAGATAATAGAGATTAAAAGAATAACTATACCTACAGAAATAGATGCGTCAGCGATATTGAATATGGCGAATCTCCATCCTCTTGTTCCAAAATTCAAAAAATCTATAACAACACCTGATTTGATTCTATCGTAGTTGTTTCCAAATGCACCACCTACTATCATCGATAGTGCTATAATTTTAACTAAACTGAATTTTGTTTTAAGAAAGTATATAAGAAGGATAAAAATCGCTAAAATATTGAGTAAAAGCATTGTGGTTGAGTTGCCTATTCTTATAGAGAAAGCAACATTAGGATTTAAAACATAGGTCAATTTGAAAAACCATCCCCATACCGAAATTGTTTCTCCAAGTTCCATGTTATTAACAACAAGTATTTTGGTCAACCTATCCAAAAACATTACAAGAAAAATAACAGGTAAACCTAACTTTAATTTTCTTTTAAAATCAACTATTCCAAACTTTTCCATCATTTTGCCTTTTCAGAACATTTTAAACAGAGTTTTGTGAATGGAAGCGCTTTCAACCTTTTCATCGATATCTCTTCTCCACATATCTCACAGATACCATAAGTCCCATTCTCCAATCTCGAAATCGCATCATCTATCTCCCTTATCTCTTTTAAAAGATCATTCAAATTTATCGAATTCGTTTCAAGAGAAGCTGCATCCGTTCCAATGTCGGCGGAATGGTAAGGATATGTTGATGCCTCAGAAGAGATGTAATCGTTCGAATTCAACCTTTCCTGATACTCTTTCAATATTTTTTGTTTTTCCTGTTTCAATTTGATAAGTTGCTGTTCAATACTCTTTTTCGTCTTTTTATCCATACTATTCCTCCATTTTAATAGCTTCATAGCACTTATCACAAAGATCTGGATAATCCGAATGGTTTCCAACACTTTCAAGATGCAACCAGCATCTCGAACATTTTTTCTCTTCAGCCTTTTCACATTTTAAAACGAATTTGTTTTCTCCATTTTCAAGAAGTTCACCATCGTTATCAAGAAACTTTACGTTAGAAACTATAAAAAGTTGATCCAGAACTTCCTTATACTTTTCAAGAAGTTTTTTACTATCATCGTTTAGCCAATTTATTAGAAGGTTTGCTTCAATTGATTTTCCAATAATGTTTTTGCTTCTCAGGTTTTCAAGTTGTGATAAAACTTTTTCCCTTAAAAGATTCAAAACTTCAAAATCTTTCAGAATATTTTCATCTTCAAACTTATATATTTCATCTGAAAGTATTTCAAAATGGATGGATTCTTTTTTAGATTTTTTGTTGAAAAATTTGTATGCCTGTTCAACGGTGAAAGGTATTATCGGTGCTATTAGTTTGAGCATATCATCAAGTAGATTGTAAAGTGTAAAAAGTCCAGACTTTCTCTCCTTTGAATTTTTTGGGTATGTGTACAACCTGTCTTTTACAATATCGAGATAGAATGATGATAAGTCCGTCACTATAAAAGCATAGAATTCTTTAAAAACTTTATGGAACTCAAAATCATCATAGTATTTTATTATTCTTCTTCTGATCTTAACATACTTAGCAAGGATATATCTATCTATCGGATGTAGTTCTTCCTTGGTTAGGTTGAAATCTTCAGGTTGGCTTTTACCGAGATTTCCAAGCATGAATCTTATTGTATTCCTTATTTTGAAATATGTCTCTTTTGAACTTGAAAGGAGTTCTTCTCCGAATGGAGCATCAGAGGTGTAATCAACGGAGGAAAACCACAACCTTATTATTTCGGCACCATACTTTTTACATATAGTTTCGGGTGAGAAGACGTTTCCAAGTGATTTTGACATCTTTTTCATATTCTTATCAAGTATCAAGCCATGTGTCAGAACCTCTTTGTAAGGTGCTCTTCCATCTGTTGCTGTTGAAACTATCAAAGAGACCTGAAACCATCCCCTATGCTGATCAACAGCCTCAAGATAGAGATCTGAAGGCCAGCGCAACTCTTCTCTTTTTTTAACCACAGCAGAATGACTTAAAGAAGAATCGAACCAGACATCGAAAATGTTAGTTTCCTTTTCAAATTCTGTTGAACCACATTTTTCACATTTCAAATCCTTCACAAAATATGAAACATCCTTTTCAAACCAAACATCTGAACCTTCATTGGAAATAACATCCCTTATTTTATCTATAGTTTCCTTTTTTATATGTGGTGTGGAACATTTTTTACAGTAGAATACAGGTATTGGAACACCCCAACTTCTCTGTCTTGAAAGACACCAGTCAGGTCTTGTTTTAACCATGTTGTAAATTCTATCCTTTGACCATACAGGTATCCATGTTGTCTTGTCTATCTCCAAAAGGAGGTTGTTTCTCAAGTTGTTTTTTTCAACATCCAAAAACCATTGTTCTGTAGCCCTAAAAATAAGTTCACTTTTGCATCTCCAGCAAACTGGATAAGAGTGAATAATACTTTCTGAAAAAATTAAAGAACCTTCCTTTTTAAGATCATCTATTATAACTGGGTTTGCCTCAAACACATTCATCCCACCATACTTTTCAACCTCATCAAAAAATTTCCCTTCCTTGTTTACAGGACAAACAATTTCAAGATCATTCTTTATTCCAGCCTGATAATCATCGTAACCATGTCCGGGTGCTATATGGACAATTCCAGTTCCAACATCGGTTGTAACAAAATCTGCAGTTATAACTTTTCCCCTTTTTCTTTTATCTATTGGATGAATATACTTTTTATCAAGGTATTTTTTCGCATCCGTTTCTTCAACTATTTTGAATTTTTCATCATTCAATTTAGATTTCACAGATTCTGAAAGTTTTTTCATCATCACAAGTCTTCCATAAGATGTTTCAACCTCAACATATTTTTCATCAGGATGGAATGCTATAGCGACATTTGCGGGAAGAGTCCATGGAGTTGTTGTCCAGATCAGGAAAAATTTATCCTCATTTTCAATTTTGAACTTCACAAAAATGGATGGTGATTCTTTATCCTCATACTCTATCTCATTTCCAGCCAGCGCTGTTTGACATTTCATACACCAATGAATAGGCCTCAAACCTCTATAAATGAAACCCTTTTCAACAAGTTTTCCAAAATTGTCTACTATATCAGCTTCATACTCTTTCGACATAGTTATGTAAGGGTTATCCCAATCACCGAAAACTCCCAATCTTTTGAATTCAACCTTTTGGACATTCACAAATTTTGAAGCGTAATCTCTACATTTTTTTCTTAAATCTAAAGTTGATGTCTCTTTCAGTTTTGGTCCAAGTTCTTTTGTAACATTGTGTTCAATAGGCATACCATGACAATCCCAACCTGGAATGTAGGGAGTTTTATATCCTCTAATCGATTTATACTTTATTATAAAATCTTTCAGTATCTTGTTAAACGCTGTACCTATATGAATGTGTCCATTAGCGTAAGGTGGACCATCGTGTAAAACGTAAACTTCCTTATCTTCTCTCTCTTTTAAAAGATTTTTGTAAACATCTATAGAGTCCCAATATTTTATAATTTCTTCCTCTAAAACTGGAAGATTTGCTTTCATCGGGAAATCAGTTTTTGGCAGATTCAAACTATCCTTGTAATCCATTACTCCTCCGTATTGAAAAATCTATCACCTGCATCACCGAGTCCTGGAACTATGTATCCATTTTCGTTGAGTTTCTCATCAACCGCAACAGTAAAGATATCAATATTCTTCACAGATTCCATAACAGATTTTATACCTTCAGGTGCAGAAATTATACTTATCACAGCATCAGGTTTAACATTATAACCTGCAAGTATCTCTAATGTCTTTATAATTGAACCACCTGTTGCAAGCATAGGATCAAGTATGAATACAGAGTAATTCTCTAAATTTTTGGGAAGGTTAACATAGTAGGTTATCGGTTTTAATATATGCTCATCCCTTTTTAAACCTATCATTCCAACATGCGTTTTAGGATAAAATTTTCTTATAAGTGGTATCATTCCTATTCCAGCCCTTAAAATTGGAACAAGTAGAATCTCTTTCTTTATAAAATCTCCTTCTATCTCTTTGAAAGGAGTTTCAACTTTTAGTTTTTTGGTCGTTAGATTTTTAGTCGCTTCTAAGAAAAGGATTAAAGAGAGTTCTTCAAGATTTTTTGAAAATATATCCGAACCTGTTTTTTTATCTCTCAAAATTGCAAGTTTTTCAAGTGCAAGTGGATGTTTTATTTCGTGAACTGTCATTTTGACTCCTTTTTATCTTTTAAAACCTTTAAGTAAGGTAAAACTTTTTTATTTTGGGGAAACTTTTTTAAAAGTTGTTCCCACATCTTCTCAGCGTCATCAAATTTTTTTTGGTTATAATATGAGAGACCTGCAAAAAAGTATGATTCTTCCATATTTTTATTTAGTTCAATACTCTTTTTAAAATATATCAAAGCGTTTGAATATTTTTTCATTTCAAAATAAACTTTTCCAATCTTCAGTTTTATATCTGGATATTTTTTTGTCATGCTATCAGCTTTTTTATACGTTTCCAGAGCGTTGTGAAAATCTTTTGTTTCAAGATAGAGATCCCCAAGTTGTAAAAGAAGTTTTATGATTTTGTCCTTTTTGCCAAATCCCGAGTTTCCCAATTTTTTTTCAAGTTTTGAGGCTTTTTCAAATTCCTCACTCGCCTGATCATATTTTCCCATCTCGTTGTATGTTAAAGCAAGGTTTAGATGCGCCTCAACATAATTTGGATTAAGTTTTATCGCCTCTTTGAATTCCTTTTCAGCTTCTTCAAGATTATTCAAAAAATTGTAAGCAAGACCAAGATAGTTCCTTATATCTGGCCAATCAGGGTGTTCTTTCAAAAGGTTGAGAAATGTGAAAAGAGCCTTCTTGTATTCTCCCTTTTCGAGCATCTCCTTCCCATCTTTTACAAGGTCTTTAACATTTTTCATAAACACCTCTTTAAATTTTTTAGTTTTTTAGTTTATCATAAATTTAACCTAAAATCAATATGAAAATCAGAGAAGAAAACCGTTCAAACGATCTTAACTTAGTAATTTAAATAGTTTTAATCTCCTAGATCTTGACAAAACAAAACAATTATATTTAAATATAATTGTAAAGGGAGAGTTTATGATTAAAAAAATCTTCATTTTTTTTATTTTAATTTTACCTCTTTTTATAATCTCTCAGAATTTTGATGGTTTAAAAGTGTATGTTTGGGACAATGATTATGGAGCAATATTTTATAACCCTGATAACTCTACACAACTGATAGGTTACGAATACAATCTTTTAAAATCTTTTAGTAAACTTGGATTCAATCAGGGAACAAATCTTTTCTATGGAGATACTCTACCTCGAAGATTTTCAATGTTAAACGATTATGCTGCAATATTTATAGTAACAGGACACCATCCTATAGCAGCAAGAAACCAGATGTTTACTTCTTCGCAGATAGATTCACTTTCAAGATATCTTGATGCAGGTGGATGTGTCTATTTTGAAGGAAACAATGTGATGGAGTATTTAAAAATAAATTATCCAGTTTTTTACGGAAAATATTTTAACGATACCATAGTTTCAACACCATATTCAAGATTTATAGATACTCTTATAACTAACACTTCATTTTGTAGAGATTATATTTTCGCTTATCCAACACATACAGTTGCGGATTCTGGAGTAGATTATCTTTACACAAAAGACCCAACAATAGATGCACCATACTATTACAATGTTTTAAATTATGATGAGAGGAATAAACTCTATAGATCAACTGCAACAGCATATACTCCTCCAGAGTCAAAAGATGGAAAATATTATTATTTTAGAGGAAGAGTTTTTGTTCAAACTGTTGATTTGGGAGCTTTTTCAAATGGAGATGGAAGACTTGCAAGACAGTTGCCTGATAGCACAAAAAATATTTTAATGAGAACAAGTTATCTAAGGGATATCTTAAGATTTTTTGGTTTAGCCCAAACACTTCTTGTTGTTGATGATAAATCTGATACAATTGCAACTTCTGTTTATAGAGTTTTTAGTAGATCTGTAGATTTTGATACAGTATTTACAAGAACATCTTCTGGACCCTCATACACTACATTAGCAAGATACAATTCAGTTTTCTGGTATTCGGATAGTGTTGATTACCCTCTAACTTTAACTGATACTGTAAATATATCCACATACCTTGATTTCGGTGGAAATCTTTTCTTCTCTTCAATGAATGTTGCTGAACAGTTCGGTTCAAACAATCTTTTCCTGAGAAAATATTTAGGGATAAATCTTGTATCTGACTCTTTTGGGACAAATACAATCTATGGAAAATCTTTTTGGGAAACAAATCCAATAACCGATTCTTTCACGGTTATAAAACCTTCAACAAACTATGAACCAGATGAAATAACTATATACGACCAGGTGATAACAGATACAGCATTTATCGCTTCTGGAAGGCCGAATCACCTTTGTGGAACATATACAAGTAACGGTTCATTTAAAACGGTATTTTTAACTTTTCCTTTTCAGAATACTAATGTACAGTTGAAAGCAGGTTATCCAACAGATTCTATAATTAAGATAACTTTACAGGATATTTTCAACTATGACCTTAACTTTGATCCTCTCTACACTTCAACGGAAAATTACGATTTCGAGTGTAACTATAAAATTGAAAAAGACAGAATTGTTGTGAATATTTTTGTAGATAGATATTTTAATGGGCATGTAAGAATTAAATTGGATGGTAAAGATTTACTGCATCAAACTGTTTCTGGAAAAGATTTTGAATTCTCTTTGAATAAGGTTAATGGAAGGTATACTGTAGAGTTGATGGATGATAAGAATATTACACTCTTTTTAAAAACTTTCGATGTATTTGAAATCAAAGTTAATAACAACATACCCAAAATATGTAGAAACATTTTCCAGATAAAATCTGATCAGGATTTTACTGTAGAGGTTTTTGATATTTCAGGAAGACGGGTTCTTTCGCTAACTTCAAAAGATAAAACAGCAACAGTTGATCTTTCTCAACATAAAACCGGTTTATACTTCATAAAACTCAGCACCGAAAAACTCCCCCATCCCCTCTTAAAATTGGGGACGGTGCTTGACAGTGTGACATTTTAGCCGTTTAACTGTTTTAAATTCGATACTTAGTATAAAAATTTCAAAAGTAATTTTTTCATTTAACCAATTATTTTTTATATGAAATCGCAAAATTGGTAGATTGATCTATTGATTTTTTTACTAAACTATTTTAAAATATTTTTATGTACACTGAATTTTTTATTGATACTCATAATGAACAAGAGATAATAGATTTAACCGACCAAGTTGAGGATATAGTTAACAAAGCGGGAAAAAAAGATGGTATAGTTCACATATATGTTCCACATGCAACTGCCGGCATAATTTTAAACGAGAGTGCTGATCCAAACATAAAGACAGATTTTCTCAAAGCACTTGAAAAGATTGTTCCAAAACATGGCGGTTATTTACATGATAGGATTGATGGTAACGGAGCAGCACATATTAAAAGTAGCATAGTTGGATCAAGTATTACTCTTCCCCTCAAAGATGGAAACCTTGTTATAGGAAGATGGCAATCAATTATGTTTTGTGAATTTGATGGTCCAAGAAGAAATAGAAAAATAATCGTTCAAATTATTTAAACAATTTTTCTTTTAAGAACCTTTGCTAAAATATTTCCAAACTTTTATCATAAAAAAGAACAAACATTGAATCAAAAAAGTTATTGGAATGCATAAAGCCATCAAAAATAAACTTTTTGTAATGTCGTTGCTCTCTTTGATCAAATTCAAAAGATTATCCATAAAAACTCCATTTAAAGACCCAGTAAAATTGGGACAAATGCAAGAACCAGTCCACCAGCTATAACAGAACCTATCTGACCTGATAGGTTGGCACTAACAGCTTCCATAAGTATGTAATTGTTGGGATCATCATCTTGAGCGAGTTTATGAACAACCCTTGCACTCATAGGGAATGCTGAAATTCCGGCAGCACCTACCATCGGGTTTATCTTGTCCTTCAAAAAAAGATTCAAAAATTTTGCAAAAAGTATCCCACCTATTGTATCAAAAACAAAAGCAAAAAGTCCAAGTAACAAAATTTTTATTGTATCAAATGTCAAAAACTTTTCTGCCTGCATCGTTGAACCTATGGCTATTCCAAGAAGTAAAGTTGTAACAGCTGCCAGTTCATTTTGGGCACTCTTTGAAAGTTTTTCAACAACACCTGATTCTCTTAAAAGATTTCCAAGCATAAGGGCACCTATCAAAGGTACACTCATTGGTGCTATAAATCCAGATATAAGAGTTACCATTATAGGGAATAGTATTTTCAAAGATTTTGGGACATTTTTTCCACCCTTTTTCATCCTTATCCTTCTTTCTTCTTTCGTTGTCATAGACTTTATAACTATAGGTTGTATCAAAGGAACAAGAGACATATAGGAGTAAGCAGCAACAGATATTGGTCCCAGATAACTTTTTGCGAATTTTGCCGCAACATAAATCGCGGTTGGTCCATCAGCAGCACCTATTATTCCGATAGCGGAAGCTACTTTAAAATCAAAACCAAGTATCGTAGCAAAAATTATCGTAGCGAATATTCCAAATTGGGCAGCGGCACCAAAAAACATCATCAAAGGTTGAGTAAACATCGGAGTAAAATCACACATAGCACCAACAGCGATGAAAATGAGTATTGGAAAAAGTTCTGTTGCTATTCCAGCGTCAAAGAGTATTTTTAAAAAACCGGGAGTTCCCTCATAATCCAAAACTACCGACAGAGGGAGATTAACAAGTATAGTTCCAAAACCTATCGGTAAAAGTAAAAGTGGTTCATACTCTTTTTTAATTGCAAGATATACAAGTAGAAGCCCAACAAAAATCATTATGATGGATTGTATGTTGGTTGATGTGAATCCTATAAAAAGTTTTTCCACTTTTGCCCTTCTTTTTTATACATTATAAAACAAAAAAGTTATTTTTCAATCTAATCAAAAAACTTTAATGTCATAAAAGAATAAAAAAGGGACGGTTTTAAAACCGTCCCTTTTATTTTTTAAAAAACAAATCAAACAAGATCGGATCTATCAACGTATTTTGTATGTAGTAACTTGTGAGATATTTCGGAGTATGGCTCTTTGAGAAACTCTTTGTAGGCTTTTTGAACCATTGGGTTCTGATGTGATGCTCTGAACTGAAGCATCTCTTTATCCTCTTTATAAAGTCCTTCCGCTCTTCTTGCTCTCGCTGCATATTCACAAGCATATGGTTGTCCACCTCCTCCGACACATCCACCAGGACAAGCCATAATCTCTATGAAATGATACTCGGATTCACCCTTTTCTTTCAACTGCTGTGCAACTTTTGTTAGAAGTTTTCTTGCATTTCCAAGACCATGTGCAACAGCGACTTTAAGGGCAACTTTCTTTCCAAGTTTTTTCACTGGAACTTCAAGAACTCCCTCTTTTATTCCTTCCATTCCTCTAACTATCTTAATATCGTAATCTTTCATCTCTTCACCTGAAAGAACAAAATAGGCTGTTCTTATTGCTGCTTCCATAACTCCACCTGTAGCTCCAAATATAGTTCCAGCACCAGTATAGAATCCCATCAATTCATCTGCAGGTTCATCTGGTAGGTTTTTAAAATCTATTCCAGATTGTCTTATCATCTTTGCAAATTCTCTTGTTGTCAAAACATAATCAACATCTCTATATCCGCTTGCGTTCATCTCAGGTCTTGCAGCTTCATATTTTTTCGCTGTGCATGGCATTATTGAAACTGAAACTATATTCTTTGGATCAATATTTCCCATCTTTGCATAATAGGTTTTTGAAAGTGCTCCAAACATCTGCTGTGGTGATTTTGCTGTAGAAATGTGTTCTCTAATATCTGCAAAGAAGGTTTCCATAAACTTGATCCATCCAGGTGAACATGATGTTATGACAGGAAGATTCTTTCCGAATTCTCCAGTTTCAAACGCTTTGAAAATTTTATGAACAACCTCTGTTCCCTCTTCCATAATAGTTAGATCAGCTGTAAAGTTTGTATCAAAAACTCTGTCAAACCCCATTCTCCTTAAAACAGCATGCATCTTTCCGGCTGTAACTTCACCCTCTTTGAAGCCAAACTCTTCACCAATAGCAACTCTTACAGCTGGCGCCTCTTGAACAACAACATGTTTTGTCGGATCATTTATAGCAGCCCATACATCGTCAATGTTACTCTTCTCATATAGAGCACCAACAGGACAAACAACAACGCACTGTCCACAGTTCGTGCAAACGCTATCTGAAAGTGGCATATCCATAAATGGAGCCATCTTCGTTTCATATCCTCTGTTGATAAAATCTATTGCGAAAACTGTTTGAATCTCCTGACAAACCTGAATACATCTTCCACAAAGTATACATTTGTTTGGATCCCTTATTATTACCCCTTTGTCATCAATAGGCATATCCCTGTCAAACCTTTTGAATGGTAGTTCATAAACACCGAGTTTTTCAGCCATTTCTTGAAGTTCACAATTTTGATTTTTGAAACACTCGAGACAATCATTCGGATGATTTGAAAGAATAAGTTCAAGAACAGTCTTTCTTGCATCTATAACCTGTTTTGTGTTCGTTTTGATCTTCATTTTGTCTGCAACAGGTGTGCAACAAGATCTTTTCAAAGTTGGAGTATTTTCAACTTCTACAACGCAGATACCACAGTTTCCGGTTGGTGTTAGATCTTTGTAATAGCAAAGGGTTGGGATATCAACATTGACCTTTTTTGCAGCATCAAGGATAGTTGTTCCTTCTGGAACCTTAACCTCGATACCATCAATGTAAACTGTTAATTCTTTAATCATTGTTATCTCCTTATTTATTTAACATTTTTTTTACTTCATCTTCAAGATATTTTGAAAAACTGTTAATAGGTATATAAGGTGATTGTCCAAGTGGACAGAAAGATGTCAACTTCATTATGTATGATAACTCTTTCATCCTTTCCCAATCTTCAATAGTTGCTCTTCCCTTCAAAATATTTTTTGAATTCATAGCCAACTGCTTTGTTCCAATTCTGCAAGGAGAACATTTTCCACAGGATTCATGTTTGAAGAATTGAAGAATGGAATCCAAAGTTTCAACGGCGTTTCTATCCTCTGAAAGAACAAGTATTGCACCTGAACCTAAAACTGCCGCATACTCTCCGAGTGAATCAAAATCCATCTTAACATCGAATCCCTCTTCGGAGATGAATGCTCCAGCGGCACCACCTATTAAAGCAGCTTTAAACTTTTTTCCTTCTTTCAGACCACCACCATATTTAAAAATAATATCCTTCAATGTTGTTCCCATTGGAACCTCTATAAGTCCTGGATAAAGTATATCACCCATAAGAGTGTAAACTTTCGTCCCCGGACATTTTTCCGTTCCAAAACTTCTATACCACTTACTTCCATTTCTGCATATCTCTGGAACATTAGTTAATGTTTCGACATTGTTAACAACAGATGGATTCTGTCTGAAACCTTTTACTCCCGGGAATGGTGGTTTGTTTCTCGGATTTCCTCTCTTTCCTTCCATAGATTCGATCAGGGCTGTTTCCTCTCCACAAACATAGGCACCTGCACCTTTTCTAACCTCTATATCGAAAGAGAAATTCGACTCAAGAATATTTTTCCCAAGAAGGTTATACTCTTTGCATTTCTTTATTGCATTCTCAACCATTTTTATCGAAAGGTCATACTCACCTCTTATATAGATGAACCCTTTTGTAGCACCAACGGCATAACCTGCGATAGTCATTCCTTCTATCAATCTGTATGGAACACCTTCCATTATCAACCTATCTTTGAATGTTCCAGGTTCACCTTCGTCAGCGTTACAGATTATATATTTTTCACCTTTCAAAGGTGCTGTGAAAGACCATTTAAGTCCAGTTGGAAATCCAGCGCCACCTCTTCCTCTCAAACCTGAATCTTTCACTTCCTTAACTACATCCTCGGGTTTCATTTCAAAAAGAACTTTACCAAGTGCTTCGAATCCACCTATTCCAATGTACTCTTCAATATTTTCAGGATCTATTTCCCCTGACCCTTTTAAAACGATCCTCTCCTCTTTTGGTCTTTCAAGTGTAACAGTTTCACCTTTGATCACTTCACCTGTGAAAAGGAGGTCTTTTACTATCCTTCCTTTCAAAAGGTGTTCTTTCACTATTCTTTCAACATCCTCACTTTTCACATTTACATAGTAAACACCTTCTGGATAAACAACAAGAACAACTCCCTTTCCAGAGATTCCAAGATTACCAGTTTGAGCAACCATTATTTCATCTGAAAGTCCAGCATTCTCTATCTCCTTTTTTAACTTCTCAAAAATACCTTTAGCACCTGCAAGGAGAGTTTCTGGATCAATCGAAACCAAAATATGACTTCTAAATATTTTAGCCATTTTTCTTCTCCCTGTATCTTGTTATTATTTCATCAATTTTTTCAGGTGTCAGGTTACCGAACATCTGATCATCAATCATCATAGCAGGGGCAACTGCACAAACACCTAAACAGGAGGAACTTTCGAGTGTGAACATATTATCTGAAGTAGTCTCTCCCTCTTTAACTCCAAGAGTTTTTCTAAGATAATTAAAAATTGTATTACCTCCCATCAATTGACATGGTGGCGAAACGCAAACCCTGATTATGTGTTGTCCACGTTTTTTAACTGAAAACATCGTGTAAAAAGTCGCAACTCCCACAACCTCAGATCTACTTATTTTTAGATATCTTGAAACTGCAACAAGATCCTCCTCGGAAAGGTATTTCTCATTTTTTGAATCCTGAATGTCGTGAAGTATGTAAAGGAGGTTTTCTCTTGTTGGTTCATACTTTTTTAGTATCTCTTCCCTGTTCATAAATCCTCCAAATTTATTTTTTCTTTTTAAAGCAAACACCAGCTCTACATTTTTTCTCATTTATATGTTCAAGATACTCATCTTTAAAATACTTTAAAGTTGAAAGAACAGGATTTGGAGCTGTCTGCCCAAGTCCACATAGGGCGGTTTTAGATATCTGTTCTCCGAGATGTATCAAAAGATCGAGTTCTTCAACCTTTGCTCTTCCTTTAGAAATTCTATTCAGTATTTCAAGCATCTTTTTTGTTCCTATTCTGCATGAAGGGCATTTTCCACATGACTCATCCTGTGTGAACTCAAGAAAATATTTTGCAAGATCAACCATACATGTATCTTCACTCATAACAATGAGTCCACCTGAACCTATTATCGTTCCAAGTTTTTTCACACTCTCATAATCAAGAGGAGTATCTATATACTCTTCAGGGATACAACCTCCAGAAGGTCCACCTATTTGGGCAGCCTTGAACTTTTTGTCATTTGGAAGTCCACCACCAATTTCATAGACCATCTCTTTTAAGGTTGTTCCCATAGGGACTTCAACAAGACCAGTGTTGTTAATTGCACCTGCGAGAGCAAAGACTTTCGTTCCTTTACTCTTTTCGGTTCCTATAGATGAGAACCATTTGCTTCCCTTTAATATTATCTGACAAACATTAGCGTAAGTTTCAACATTGTTTATAAGAGTTGGTTTCCCAAAAAGCCCTCTATCTGCCGGGAATGGTGGTTTTGGAGATGGTGTTCCCCTTTGTCCTTCAACCGAGTGCATCAAAGCGGTTTCCTCTCCACAAACAAAAGCTCCAGCACCTACCCTTATTTCAAGATCAAAATCAAAATTCTGTCCAAAAATATTTTTGCCAAGTAGATTCTCTTCGTATGCTTTTTTTATAGCACTTCTCAACCTTTTTATTGCGAGTGGATACTCTGCTCTAACATAAATATATCCCTGTTTGGCTCCAACTGCATAACCTGCGATAGTCATCGCTTCTATAACCGAAAATGGATCTCCCTCAAGGACAGATCTATCCATAAATGCACCTGGATCTCCCTCATCAGCGTTACAGATAACATACTTTTCACCACCCTTTGAGTTTCTAACAAGTTCCCATTTCAAACCTGTTGGGAAACCTGCTCCTCCTCTTCCTCTCAAACCTGAATCCTTTATCTCTTTTATCACATCCTCCGGTTTCATCTCTGTCAAAACTTTTGCAAGTGCACTATACCCATCTTTTCCTATGTACTCTTCCAAAGATTCAGGGTTTATGATTCCACAGTTTCTTAAAACTATTTTTAACTGTTTCTGGAAAAATGGTATCTGGGATGCCTGTTGAACAATCTTTTCAGAATCCTTTTCTTTATAAAGCAATCTCCCGACTACTCTGCCTTTCAATAAATGCTCTTCAACTATATCTTTCGCATCCTCTGGTTTCAACTTTTTGTAGAAAACTCCATCAGGATAAACTATAACAACAGGTCCAAGTTCACAGATTCCAACACAACCTGTTTCAACTATATTGACCATGTTTTCGATGTTATGCTTTTTCAATTCCTCAACAAGTTTATCTCTGAAAGAATAACCCCCACTTGAAATACAGGATGCTCCAGCACATAGAAGAAGGTTATATATTTTAGCCATCCTTCCTCCATTATTTTGAAGATACTAACAAATCTTTTACTATGTTTCCATTAACAAAATGTTCCGCCACAATCCTTCTTGCTTTTTCAGGTGTAAGGTTACCGTAAGTAATCATCTCTTTTCCTTCCTCGTAAATGTCAACTATAGGCTCTCTATCACAGAGTCCTCTACAACCTGATTGTGTAATTATTATATCCGTAATGTTTCTCTTTGATATTTCGTCAAGAAGAGCTGATAAAACTTCCCTTGCACCGGCAGCTATACCACATGTTCCCATTCCAACAACAGCCTTTATTCTTCCTTTTCCTTCTCTTAAATTTGTTTCTTTTTCCATCTTTTCCCTTATCTTTTTTAGATCTTCAAGTTTCATAATGCCTCCTGATTTTTTATTGAATTAAGATTTTCTTTAATGAACTGTTTAACATAACCTGTAACCTGAGCATCACTCAGGTTTAAACCTTTAAATACTTCCTTCAATTCCCTGCTATCTATCTTCAAAGTCTTTCCATTCTTTTCGTAGGTGAAAAGAATATCAACTCCCTCATAAACTGTCATCAAAATCCAAAGAGTTTCTTCAAGGTTACCCAAAGGTAAAGCATCGATATGGTTTTTGTTTATTGAGAAAAAGATTTTTGTCCCTTCACCCTTTTTTGACTCTATCTTGAACTTTCCATCGCTCTGTTCTACATTCTGTTTTAGAAGTGGAAGCCCAAGCCCGAACTTTTTCTTTCTCTCATCTTTTGTTGTAAAGAAAGGGTCAAGAACCATCTTTAACAGTTCACCGTCCATTCCAACACCATCATCGATTATCTCGAATCTCATCTGGTCCTTATCCTCGTAAAGTTTTATCTGTACAAGTTTCGCTTTCGCTCTTATGCTGTTTTCCGCAATATCCAATATATGAAGTGAGATATCTCTCATTTAACTTCTTCACTCGCTTTTTCCCTATACTCGTTTATTATCTGGATAACCTTATCTTCAGTCAATTTACCGTAAACCTCTTCATCGACCATCATAACTGGTGCTAAACCACATGCTCCAAGGCATCTTGCTCCCTGGATTTTAAAAAGACCATCCTCAGTTGTCTGTTCAAGTTCAACATTTAATTCCCTCTTCAAGGTGTTCAAAATTTTATCAGCTCCTTTAACATAGCACGCTGTTCCAAGACAAACCTTGACGTTGTATTTACTTGGTGGTTGGAGTGTAAAAAAGTGGTAAAAGGTAATAACTCCATAAATAACACTTCTATATACACCCAATTCTTTGGAAATTAAACTTATCGCTTCCTGAGGAATATATCCAAAAAGTTCTTGAGTTTTATGTAAAACTTCTATAAGGTCCTTTTGTCCTTTTGGATGTTTTTTTATCTCCTCCTTAAGTTGCTCAAGCAACTCCTCTTTTTTAAGTTTCATCTTTTATCCTCCTTTATGACATTCGATCATGTTCTCTCCAAGAACTTTTTTAAAAACTTCAAAACCTTTATTCTCTATACTACCATCAAATTCAAAAGATATATACCTTCTTCCTACCTCATCGATGTAATGAGCATCGGAACAACAAATTATTTTATACTTTTCTTTGTATAAATCAACATTTTTTACAACTTCAACTCCATCTATTTTCAAATCTGGTGGAATAAAACCAAGTTGTGATACTATTGAAAAATTTGGCCTATCTATATGTGAAGCAAAAGCGAGTCCACCAAAATCGTGTATAAGATTCACAACCTCATCAACAGACAACTCGGAAGATACCCCTAAAAAGTACTCATACTCATACAAAACATCATCGTACATATCCACAACAACCTCTTTCCCCATCTTTTCAGGGTCATTTTTTATCTTTGGTAGAGATTTTTCAAATTCTTTGTAAAAATTCTCACAGGTTTCAAGATTTTCAAAATATCCAAGGATATGCGTTTCCTCTCTCGTCTGTATCTCTATTCCTGGAATAACCTCAACATCTAAAAGGTCTGCGGCATCCATAACACCTTTTATGTTATGGATAGCATTATGGTCTGTTACGGCAATAATATCGAGTCTCATAAACTGTGCCATTTTCGAAATTTGAACTGGAGACATATACCAATCAGCACATGGCGATAAACAGGTGTGTATGTGTAGATCCGCCTTGTGTCTCATTTAACTCCCATATTGTACAATAATCCAGCAACCTCAAAAGATTTCTTTTCGGTTTTAAAAATAATGACGCCCTCTTTCTTTGCTGCCTCAACAGTATCTTCATCAGGTGAGAATCCATCACAGATTATGATAGCACATATTTCAGCCATTTTTGCGACAGCAACTATATTTTTATGAGTTTGAACTGTAAGCCAGACTGATTTTGGTTGAATCTTTCCCATCACAACGGAAAGGAGATCACAGACATACCCATTTTCAAACTCTAAGTCACCATCATTAACAACCGTAAGATTCAACTTTTCTTTTATCTCTGAAATTCTCATAACCTCTCCTTTTCTTTTTTATACTCCTCTTTGAGAATAACTATACAATCATCTATACTCTTAACTCCCTGAACTATATCCTCAGCAAAAGCTTTACATGTTGGACAACCACATGCGCCGCAATCGATTCCTGGTAACTTTTTCTCTATCTCGTTCAACTTTTCAAGTTTATCGAGTGCAACGTTTATATCAGGATCAAGTGTTATAGGTCTTGGAGTTATACTTTGTGAGAGAACCAACTCCCTATCTTTTACATCGTTCACAAGTACTTTCGATTCTTCCGATTCCTCTTCAATCATACTTGCTAATCTATCTATCCTTTCTTTTGCAACAAAAGGATTCTCTTTGTTGAATATTCCACCAACACAACCTCCAGGGCACGCCTGAGCTTCAATGTAATCGAACATCTCCATTTTTCCATCTTCAACTTTCTCAAGAACTTTTATAACATTATGTATCTCATCAACTGAAAGTTTTCTAATTTTTCCCTTTATAGAATCGTTCTCTCCTCCTTCCCTTCCCCATCTTAAACCCCTTTTCCCAGACTTTACAAGATCCCCTCTTTTTTTTATAGAATCTAAATGGTTTATCAAATTTTCGTAGATATCACTTATAGAAATTACTCCATCAACAGGTGAAACTTCCTCTCCAACAGGTTCTTTGACAGATGTAACCTTTGCAGGGCATGGTGTTATAAAAAAGACCCCAATTTTGTTTTCGGAAAGTCCAGTTTTTTTCATAGCCTCTCTCCTTGCTATCTTTGCTGTAATGTCCATAGGTGTTATCAAAGGGATTATGTTGCCAACAAGTGATGGAAATTTTACCTGGACCAACCTCACAACCGAAGGACATGCAGAAGAGATTAAAGGTCTTATATCCTTATGTTCCTCAATATATTTTTGAGTGTAATTTGAAATTATCTCTGCACCAACTGCTACCTCGAAAACATCATCAAAACCTATTTCTATAAGTCCACCTAAAATACCTGCCAACTCGAGTCTTTCTGGAAATTGACCTGTTATTGATGGTGCAGGTATTGCAATTTTGTAACTGTATTTTTTCAAAGATTCCAAGGGATCTGAAACAGCATATTTTGCATGGTTTGGACATATTCTTATGCATTCTCCACAATCTATACACCTCTCTTCAATTATAAACGCCTTCTCTTTCCTTATCCTTATGGCTTCAGTTGGACACCTTCTCATACAATGGGTGCAACCTTTGCACTCTTCCTCTTTTAACCTTACAGAATGAAAGTATTTAATTTCACTTCCCAGATTTTCTCCTAATTATAAAATGAACTTTTGTTCCATCTGGAACTTTACTTTCGATCTCAAAGAAATCTGAGTTCTTTTTTATATTTGGAAGTCCCATACCAGCACCAAAACCCAATTCTCGAATTTTGTCCGGTGCGGTTGAATAACCTTCCTGCATTGCAAGTTCAACATTTTTAATTCCTGGACCACCATCGATAACCCAAACATCAACCATTTCAGGTGTTATAACTGCCTCCATCTTTCCATCTGAAGCATGAACAACAACATTCATCTCTGCCTCATAACTCGCTATAGCTAACCTTCTTATATCCTCAGGAGGGTATCCAAGTTGTTTTAAACTATTTTTTAGACTACTTGAAGCAGAACCCGCTCTATCAAAATCGTTATGTTTTATATCAAAACTTAACTTTATTTCACTCATATTAACATACTCAAACCTTTTTCATAAAGCATTCCACAAGTCTCAAACATTCCTTTATCTGTTACATATATTGAAATGCCACTCTTTTTTGCAAGTTCAACCATCTCTTTTGTCGGTTTTTTACCCCTTACAAAAACTATCGCTGATGCTTCAACCATCTCTGCTGTTCTAATTGTCTGGATATTCAAAAGGTTCGTGACGATTATCCCATCTTTTTGTGCAATAATCAAAACTTCACTCATAAGATCAGAGGCACATATAGATGAAACACATCTTTCAGGTTCAACCACATAGCATTCCTTACATGGGATTAAATTTTTTACAGTTTCAACAGTAAATTTGTTCATAATTTAATTATTATATAAAAATAAAAGAATTAGTCAACCGAAAGAGGGTTTATTTTTTTAATCATTTTCTTCAAACTCGAGTTGTTTTATCTCTTTCATAGAACTTCCAATATAACCTTTTAAAGAACCATAAATTCCTATTGTACTACTAAGTATTTTTTCAAGTTGTTTTTCTCTTTCCTTCCAAATTTTCTGGATCTTATTTTTTTCTTCATTGTATCCTTTTTGAAGTTCTAAAAAACCTGCCACAATAGATTCAAATTGATTTTTAAATTCGACACTTGTTAGATATTCATATACGATTTCAGATTTTTCCTTTTTCCCAGTTTGTATCTTTTTTTGGTAATAGACCTGAATTAACATAAACCTTAAAACAAAAGCAACTCCCTTCAACTCTTTTAAACTGCAAATCCAAACACCATCTTGATTAAAAAAACTTTTTTGTCCTTCTGGAAAAACTTCTGTAACTAAAACAAGTATATCCGCTTTCTTTTCAAGATTGTCCTCTTTAAATTTTTTTATCCATTCTTTTTTAAAGTTTTTTGTTCTTTTACTTTCATAATAGATTCTTCCAATTTCAAAACCATTTTCTATAACAGTTTGTAAAATGTCGGCACCTCTTTCCCCCTTTTTAATTGGTTCAATTTTATCTTCAAAAAAAGTTTCTTTCAAAAGATTTTCTATCTCCAATTCCTGAACTTCACCTTGTAATTGAACAGAACCTTGCTCTGCTTTTCTCTGTGCTTCCTCCAACTGTTTTTTTAGATCTTCAATAATTTTTTCTTTTTCTTTCAATACCAAATAATTTTTTTCCTGCTCATTTTTTTCTATTTTTCTTTTTTCCTCATTAATTTGTTCTGTATATTTTTTTTCAAGTTCAAGAGTTATTTTATCTTTTAATTCATCTTTTTCTCTTTTCAACCTTTCAATTTCAGCCTTTGTTCTATTTAACTCCTTAATTTTATTTGTTTTTTCTAAAAGTTCATCATTCAAAATTTTGATCTGTTCTTGAAAAGAATCTTCTATCTGTTTTTTCAGTTTCTTTTCCATTTCTTTTTTTTCTTCGGAAATTTTTTCATTAACCTCTTTTTCAATCCTTTTTTGAATATTTTCCTTTTCTCTTTCAATTATCTCTCTTTCTTTTTTTAAATTCTCTTTTTTTTCGTTATACTCTTTTTCTAAACTATTTTTTAGTTTTTTTTCAATTTGGAAATAAAGGACTTCTTCAACATCAATCTCGGTTTTACAATTTGGACAAACAATGATTGTTTTTTTCATTTTTCACCTCCTTAATATTAAAATGTGGAAATAGAAATTTAAGTGTTCAAAAACCAAATACGCTCCCTAATACAATAATTTACAAAAATTACAATTCTATAAAACCAAATTAAAAAGGGCAGATACTGGATCTGCCCGCTGGTCCCCTTAGGGACTAACAGTTCGGCTTTCGCCTTACTGGGACTTGACTACAAAATCGTTTTAAGTAGAATTAGATTTAATTATAAATAAAAAAAAATTTTTGTCAAGGGGGAGAAATGAAGTATACTCTCGGATTAGATCTTGGTTATAACTCAATAGGTTGGGCAATTTTAGAAAATGATGAAAATGGTTCACCAATAAAACTTTTTAATGCTGGTGTTCATATTTTTGAACCATCCATAGAAGATATTGAAATAGATGGAAAAGGAAAAACAAAAAATGTTAAAAGAAGAGAAGCAAGATTGAGAAGAAGACAACTTTTTAGAAAAACCAAAAGACTTGAAAAGTTATTAAATTTTTTTATTCAAGAAGGTTTCTTTCAGAATCAAAAAGTTTTAATAAATGATCCATTTGAAAGGGCTGAATTTTTATACCAACTTGATAAAAAGTCAAGGAATCCATATATATTGAGAAGGGAAGCACTTGATAACAGATTGAGTTTAGAAGAAATAGCAAGAATTTTTTACCATATAGCACAACATAGAGGATTTAAAAGTACAAAAAGAGAATTAGCCGAAATGAATAAAGATGAAAAAAAGAAAAAGGAAGATGGCATAATTCAATCTGAAATAAACACATTAAAAGAGGAAATAAAAAAAAATAGTTGCAGAACTCTTGGAGAATATTTTGCAAAACTGTTTGAAAATGGTGAAAAGATAAGAGGAAGACATACTGATAGAAAAATGTATGAAGAAGAATTTCAAAAAATATTCAATAAACAGAAAGAGTTTTATCCAAATATTTTTACTGATGAATTCAAGAAAAAACTGTACAAACTAATATTTCACCAGAGAGAACTTAAAAGTCAAAAAGATAAAGTTGGCTTTTGTTCTCTTGAAAGAGGGAAAAAAAGAGCACCTCTTGCATTGCTTGTTTCTCAAAGATATAGGTATATGTGTAAAGTTAACAACCTCAATGTTATAGACACTGAAACTGGGGAAAATAGAGAATTAACTGTTGATGAAAAAAAGAAATTGTATGAAAAACTTGAAAACAGTGAAAAACTCTCTTTTAAAGAAATAAAAAAAATTTTAAATCTTTCAGAAAAAAGATACATCTTTAATTTAGAAAAAAGTGAGAAGTACATAATAGGGAATAAAACTAATGTTAAAATGAAAAACATTATAAAGGATTGGGATAACTTCGATGAGGATAAGAAAAATTTCTTTATAAACGAAGCGAGAACTGTTGTAAAAATAGAAACTCTTGAAAGAAGAGGTAAAAAATTAGGATTATCTGATGAAGAGTCGAAGGAATTTTCAAAAGTTGTTTTTGAAGATGGTTATCTGAATTTTTCAAAAAAGGCTGTTGAAAAACTTTTACCTTATCTAAAAGAAGGTAAAAAGGAATATGAGGCTATCAAATTAGCTTATCCCGAAAACTCAGTGCAAAATGATAATTTAAAAGAACTTGACTTTTTACCTCCAATAAAATCAAAAGAATTAAAAAAATATTTTGAAGTAAGAAACCCCATTGTAGAAAAAGCCTTAACTGAAACAAGATATTTGGTAAACTTTTTAATAAAAAAATATGGTAAACCAGAAACAATAAAAATTGAACTTGCAAGAGAATTGAAATTATCAAACAAACAGAAGGAAAGAAAACATAAAGAAAATCAAGAAAATAGAAAAAAAAGAGAGGAGGTTATTGAAAAGTTAAAAAATGATTTAAAAATTTCTGAACCAACTGAAACTCAAATTCAAAAATACCTTCTTGCTGAAGAATGTGATTGTAAATGCCCTTATACCGGGAGATCTATAAGCATGGACTCTCTTTTCGGAGAACATCCTTTGTTTGATATAGAGCATATTATTCCTTTTGATAGGTCACTTGATAACTCATTTTTAAACAAAACTTTATGTTATTCTGAAGAGAATAGAAAAGTTAAACACAATAAAACTCCTTACGAAGCTTATTATGGAACTGAAAAATGGGAAGCAATAATAGAAAGGGTAAAGAAATTTAAATCAAATGTTAGAAATGAAAAGTTGAGAAGATTTCAGATGACAAAAGAAGATGTAGAAAATTACATTCAAAATTTTTCAACTCAAAATTTAAATGATACAAAATATGCATCAAAATTAGCAAAAAAATATTTAGGATTACTTTATGGATCTATTAATGAGGATGGAATAGATAAAAATAGAAAAAGAAGGATTTTTGCAAGTTCTGGAAAAGTTACATCTACTTTAAGATATGCACTTGGATTAAATACGATTTTAAATGACGAAAATATAAAAACAAGAGAGGATCACAGACATCATGCAATAGATGCTATTACAATAGCATTAACAGATAGTTCAATGATAAAAAAGATTTCAGATGCTTCTAAAAGAGAAAAAAATATTAATTC
The DNA here is from genome assembly GCA_001508335.1 of candidate division TA06 bacterium 32_111. Lineage (GTDB taxonomy): Bacteria > Hydrothermota > 32-111 > 32-111 > 32-111 > 32-111. The sequence goes on along the minus strand of LGFX01000004.1, from coordinate 3,321 downwards.
CTTGTTCAAAGACTTCCAAGCCCCCTGGGAAAATTTTAGAAAAGAGGTTGAAGAAATAATTGCAAAAATGAATATTTCTATAAGAATAAACAAAAAAGTTTCAGGTCAAATACATGATGAAACTTTTTATAAAAAACCTTTCAAAGAAGAAGAAAAAAGTTATACCCACCAAAGAATAAATTTGGAAGAACTAACTATAAAAGATGAAGACAAAAAAAAGCAAAGTTCAAAATTAATAGACAACATAGTTGATAGCAAAATTAGAAATATTATAATAAATTCTTTAAATGGTGAAAAGCCTAAAATAAGATTCAAAGATCCAAAAGACCACCCTTATATTATTCAAAAAAATGGCAAAAAAATTCAAATCCATAAAGTAACCATAAAAACTAAACTTGAAACTTATAATGAAATTGGACCCGAAAAAGCAAAAAGATATGTTAAATCTTCAGACAGTCATCATATTGAGATTTTTGAAGATTTAAAAACAAAAAAATGGGATGGTTATGTTGTTTCGTTACTTGAAGCGTATGAAAGAAAAAAGAAAAAACTTCCAATTGTAAATAAAAATTTAGGGGAAGGAAAAAAATTTTTATTCTCTCTTGCAAAAGGTGAAATAATTGAACTTGATACTGAAAATGGTAAAAGGGAACTTTTTGTTGTAAGAATTATTTCAGCAAGTAACAATCAAATTAAATTCACAAGAATAAATGATTCAAGAAAAATTACTGATATTCCAGCAACAGGATTAACAGCTTGTCCTTCATCACTCAAAAAAAGAAATTGTAAAAAGGTTGTTATAAATATTTTAGGGGAAAAACATTATTCAAATGATTAAAATTTAAATAAACAAAATGACTTTAAAAGAATACAAAGGTTTAGAAAAAATAATAGAAATCTCAGAAGGTCCAGTAAAATTAAATTCAGAGTATGAACAACTCATTATTACAAAAAATGATGAAAAAATAGGAAAAATTCCCATAAATGAGATCTCTGTCCTTTTAATAACAACTCCTATTGCTTCTATCTCAACAAATATAATTTCCCTAATTACAAAGAACAAAGGAATGATTGTTGTTTGTGATCAGTTTTATCTTCCAGTTGGAGTATTTTTACCTTATGAGTTGAATTATATTCAGCAAGAGAGATTCAACAAACAGATAAATGCTTCTTTGCCATTAAAAAAACAATTGTGGAAACAGTTAATATCTGCAAAGATAAAATCTCAAGGCGCTGTGTTGAAAAAAATAAGAGAATTTGATTTTGGTCTAAATAATATAGCAGAAAAAGTTCTTTCAGGTGATGCTTCCAACCTTGAATCTTATGCTTCAAGAATTTACTTTAAAAAACTTTTTGGTGATAAATTTAAAAGAGAGAAAAATTTGCCCGGTATAAATTCTATTTTAAATTATGGTTATACAATTTTAAGAGCGATGACTTCAAGAGCAATCTGTTCTTCAGGCTTAAATCCGACACTTGGAATTTTTCATCACAATAAATATAATTCTTTTTGTCTTGCTGATGATCTTATGGAACCATATAGGCCAATTGTTGATGAATTAATCTACAATTTTATGATAAAATCTGGTATTCAACTTTTTTTAACAAAGGATTTAAAAAGAAATATAATAAAGGAACTTTTAAATAAAAAATTCGAAATAGATAAAGATAAAATTTTTCTTAACGAAGCACTATTTAGATTATCTTCATCTCTTGTTGAAGTTTATTGTGGAAAAGAAAAGAAATTAAAGATATCAACTCCTTATGAAAAGGAAAGAGATAAAAACTCCAAATAACAGATACCATTCGATGTGGCTTTTAGCATTATTCGACCTACCAACAGAAACAAAAGAAGATAGAAGAAATTACAGAGAATTCAGGAACTCACTACTTAAAGAGGGTTTTGAACAATTGCAATATTCTGTTTATGCAAGATATGTTGGTGATGAGAAAAGAGCCGAAACATTTAAGAAAAAGATAAGGAATGTAGTTCCACCAAAAGGAGAAGTTAGAATAATTTCACTAACTGATATCCAATTTGGTAAAATGGAAATATATTACCAAAATTCTAAAAGAAAACCTGAAGAAAAACTCGACCAATTACTACTTTTTTAACTATATTATAAAAGTAAACCCTCTCTATTATTTAATTTAAGAGAGGGTGTATTCTACTTGAAACGATTTTGTAGTCAAGCCCCAGCTATATTGATATGTTTAAAAATAAAATATTAATTCTACTTGAAACGATTTTGTAGTCAAGCCCCAGCTGTTAGAATCTAACGGTGGATATACAAGAAATTCTACTTGAAACGATTTTGTAGTCAAGCCCCAGCAGAAAGAAATCCAGGAAAAAACTAATAATAATTCTACTTGAAACGATTTTGTAGTCAAGCCCCAGCTAACAAATCCATCATTCCTATTCAACTCTCATTCTACTTGAAACGATTTTGTAGTCAAGCCCCAGCACATATACTTGGGATGGCTCCATTTTGACAAATTCTACTTGAAACGATTTTGTAGTCAAGCCCCAGCAAACTTTATCTAGTTAAAGTTAACTCTGGAATTCTACTTGAAACGATTTTGTAGTCAAGCCCCAGCTAAATGCATCAGATAGTATAAAAACCAAGAAATTCTACTTGAAACGATTTTGTAGTCAAGCCCCAGCTATCAGTAGATGAGGAATGTATAAGACAAAATTCTACTTGAAACGATTTTGTAGTCAAGCCCCAGCAAATCCTCCTTGATTTTATTTTAGCAGGGGATTCTACTTGAAACGATTTTGTAGTCAAGCCCCAGCTCGCTTTGTGGCTTGAAAACCCTACCAAGTATTCTACTTGAAACGATTTTGTAGTCAAGCCCCAGCAGAGAAGTATTATACTATCAGTAGTATTGCATTCTACTTGAAACGATTTTGTAGTCAAGCCCCAGCGACCTTATTGTCAATTGTCGAAGGTCAAAAATTCTACTTGAAACGATTTTGTAGTCAAGCCCCAGCAATATCTTTTATATAAAAGATTAAATGAAAATTCTACTTGAAACGATTTTGTAGTCAAGCCCCAGCGGTATCAGCAACAACATATTCAACGAGGCGATTCTACTTGAAACGATTTTGTAGTCAAGCCCCAGCATATCATAAGTTTCACCTTTTTTAATGATAATTCTACTTGAAACGATTTTGTAGTCAAGCCCCAGCTCTGTCATAGTTAAGATAACAAGTAAAATAATTCTACTTGAAACGATTTTGTAGTCAAGCCCCAGCGAAGGTTTAAGATTTACAAGAATAAAAAAAATTCTACTTGAAACGATTTTGTAGTCAAGCCC
>LGFX01000018.1 GCA_001508335.1 candidate division TA06 bacterium 32_111 | reverse complement strand
TTTTTGTTTTGAGAAAGGTTAAAAGATGAATTTTATCACTTGATTTTTGTAAAAGCTGGTTTATCATAAAATTATGAAGAGAATTTTTGTACTTTTTTTTATCTTTTTCACATTTTTAGTATCTTTTTCTGAGATAAGGATAAAAGTTGATAAGGAAAATTTTGAGATATTGAAGAGAAATTTAAAATCTTTAGATATAGTTGGATTCGAAAAGAATAAAAGTTACCATATAAACCTTCCAGATAAGGATTTTGAAATTGTAAAGAGTTTGAATTTGAAGTATAGAATATATGAACCTAAAAGTTATAAAACCGACTATAAGAGTTTAGCAGATTATTATCAGTATATGGATTCACTTGCCTTAAAATTTCCCAACATAGTAAAACTTGAGACACTTGATTTCACTTACAATGGCAACCCTCTTGTGATAATGAAGATAAATGGGGTTGATCCTTCAAATTACTTTGGGCAGAACACTTTTCTTATTATGGCTTTACACCATTCGAGAGAGTGGCAAACAACGGTAACAGCAATATTTTTTGCTGAATCTTTACTTCTTTGTTACGGTAACGATAGTTTGATAACTTCACTTATCGATAAAAATTTTATAATAGTTTTTCCCATAGTTAACCCTGACGGTTACTATTACTCACACGACGATCCTTCTGGTGATAACTATTGGAGAAAGAATAGATCCTACAGAAACGGTTATTACGGAGTTGACTTGAACAGGAATTATGGAGGCGGTTGTAACAGGATCCAGGAGAGTGAATGGGGATACATTTCAGGAATATCGCATAATCCATCAGACCTTTATACCTATTGTGGTCCATACCCGTCAAGTGAAGTTGAGGTTAGAAGTGTTGAAAATTTGATAAAAAATTATAATGTGAAACTATCTTTATCCTTACATTCATATGGTGAAGATCTACTTTATCCGTGGGCATCAGTTTACAATTTAACACTTGATGAGGATCTTATTAGAAGTTTTGCATATAGGATAGCATCGAAGATGAAAAAAAATAACGGTGAACCTTACGATACCTTAAGATCTGTAGCTTTGTATGCAACAACTGGTGATACCGACGATTGGATATACGGATTCTCAAAATTCGTAAAAGGAAAAACAACAATTCCCTTCACAGTGGAGATGGATCAATCTTTTCAACCACCAGCATCAACTCTCGATACATTGTGCAGAAATATTTTCCCCGGCTTTCTTGAAGGGCTAATTTTAACTGACAGTGTTGAAGGAAAAACTGAAGAGATACCTCTAAAACCTGAAGTTAGCATATTTTCAGATTCTTTATTTTGGACAGTTGGAAATAAAGAATTTGCAGATTTCTATAGAGTAAAAATCTATTCTGATAAAAGGGAGTTGATGGATAGTTTGAATGATGAAAATCTCTATAACATTATAAATGTTTCTCTTGATTCTTTTGTTTACAATTCTCCAAAATACTCTTTTCATCCAGAAAATTTGAACAGTTCTTTCTCTTTACTTGAAAGTAAATACAAGAGTAAATATCTTACAGGCGATACATTGTACTTGAGTTTGAAGTATGATCTTGAAAAAGATTACGATGTTTTACTTGTTGAGTATTCGGTGGATGGTTTCGAATACAAACCTCTTGATACCAATTTCTACAAATTCACCGGAACAAACCTTAACTGGAACATTTTCAAAATACCTTTCAACGAAGATTCGAACTATATATTTTTAAGGATAAGAACACTTTTTGATCCGTTCACTCTAAATAGTGGAGTCTGGATAGATGATCTTGGTCACATAACCGAATTTTCAAAAGATAGTATATTTAAAGATTCTGTTGCCGATACATCCATGCTTATAGAGATACCTTCTGTTGTTCAAACGGATAAAAATTTCTTTGAGGTAACACCTTACAAAAAAGATTTTGGATTCACAAAATCCTCAGATTATATAGAGTATTTTTTCCCCCTCTCCCTTCCCCCAGTTTTTTTTGATAGTTTGAAGATTGGTGATTATAGGATAGAGTTTGATTTCAAAGATAAAACCCTCACTTTGAGTTCGATGTTTCCACAGAGGAAAGATCTCCAACTTAAAATATATGATCTTGATGGTAAAATAATACATTTGCAAAAAATCTCTTTTAAGAGAAAGAGAAGTGTTGACCTTTCATTTTTAAAAAGCGGGAGATATTTTTTACTACTTGAGGGTAATGATAGGAAAAGATACTCTGTTCTAATAATAAAATGAAAGAACAGATAACAGATTTTCTCGAATATCTAAAAAATAACAGAGGTTATTCAGAAAATACTGTAAAATCCTATGAGGATGATCTCAACCAGTTTTTAAAATTTTTAGAAAATATTGGAATTCAAGATTTTAAATCAATAGAAAGAAATTATATTAAAAATTTCATAACATATCTTGTAGAATCAAAAATTTCAAAAAGATCTGTAACAAGAAAAATTTCAACTTTGAAAACTTTTTTCAAATTTCTTAAACATAAGAAGGTTATAGATAAAGATCCTATGTCTTTTTTCAAAGGGTTAAGGTTTGAAAAGAAACTCCCTCAAACTCTGTCCGTCGCTGTTGTTGCAAGATTTCTTGACTCATTCAAAGATAACGATTTTCTGGAGTTAAGGGATCACCTTATTTTTGAAATACTTTATGGTTGTGGAATAAGGTCGAACGAACTAATAAACATTGAGGATAAGGATATAGATATTGAAAACAGGATAATAAGAATTGAAAAAGGAAAGGGTGGTAAGGAAAGGATTGTTCCTTTCAACAGGAAGGTTAAGGAACTTTTGATAAAATATATTCCACTCAGGGATAGAATAAGAAAATCTGAATTTACGAATCTTCTGATATCAAGGAATGGGAAAAAACTTGATAACAGTATGATAAGAAAAATAGTAAAAAAAAGGATAAAGGATTTTGCAGAGATTTCAAACATATCCCCACACACTCTAAGACACTCATTTGCAACGCATCTTTTAAACAGTGGTGCCGATATAAGGTTCGTTCAGGAGTTACTTGGACACTCATCGATCGGAACAACGCAGATCTATACTCATACATCGATAGAAAGACTTATAGATGTTTACAACGATTCTTTTAAAAGAAAGGATCAATAACTCTTACCGTTATCTATAAGATTTTTAGAAATACCTATTTTCAAATTTTTTATTAAATTTTTGTTATATGAGAATTGAACAGAATCAGTTTTTAAAAAACCGATCTCTTCAGGTCTTTCACCATTATACAATCTTATCGCTATGTTTCCACATAAATAGCCATGGTTTGAAGGATCGGGTGAGATAGAAAAAGTTGCTCCATTTTTAACGAAATTCGAGTATGGTGCTATAATTGGTATATTTTCACTTTTCGCTATTTTTAAAAGATTATCGAAACCTTCCTTTGATATTACAATCTTATCCTTTCCAAGCCATATTGCTTTTATACCAACAGTTTTTAAAAGTTTGAAAGTCAAAGGAAGATCACTTAAGTTTGAAATGTTTCCCAGTTCAACATATATACCTTCCTCTTCACCAACGCTTTTGAAATTTTTTGCGTATTCTAAAGAGTTCTCAACAGAAAATACTAATCCCAAGGAGTCATAAAGAGGAATATTTTTTTTCATCCAGGAAAATATTGTTTTTTCGTTTAAATCGAAGATCACTCCACAAACATTTTTCTTGTTTTTTAAATTTTGAGGAACGGATGTAACCATTGATAGCATAAGAGGGATCGAATCCACTTTTTCACCTATTTGGGATACAGCAAAATAACCTATAAGAAGAACAACAGATGGCTTATCAGATTTTATCTTTTTAACTACAAAATCAACATTCTTTTGTTGATTGTTAAGGTTAAAGTAGACAAGGTCATACTCGGCTCTCTCTTTAAAAGAATAAAGCATTGGAGAATATATCTCATTATCTTCAGATTGGACAACATATATGTTAAATGGGAATATTGAAAGAAAAGTAAAAACAAAAATTATTAACACACTAAATTTTTTCATATTGGATGCCCTTTTTTCCAATATCATGTCTGTAAAAAGTACCCTCAATTTTAAGTTTTTCAATATTAGAATAAACCCTTTTTATAGATTTTTCAAGTGAAGTGTCAAAAGATGTTAGATTCAAAATCCTTCCACCTGTGTTTTCGAAAAAGTTAGTTGAAATTTCTTTTGATGAGGCGTGGAAAAGGATAGTGTTCTGATCAAAAATATTCTCTTCTATTGTAAACCTTATACCTTTTTTATAATCTAAAGGGTAGCCTTCTGCTGCTAAAACAACGGTTGTGGAATAGAGATCGTTGATTTTCAAATTTTGTGTTTTCAAATCACCATTGGAGATTTCAACCATTATGTCGTAAAGTGAAGAATCTATTAAAGGTATTATTGATTGTGTTTCTGGATCTCCAAACCTTGAATTGAACTCAACTACGAAAATCTCACCATCATTGACCATCAGTCCAGCATAGAGTAATCCTTTGAAAGTTTTTTCCTCTTTTCTTAAAGCGTAAAGTATAGGTTCAACTATCTTTTCAACACTTTTATCTATAAGTTTTTTGTTGAGTAGGTTACATGGAGCGTAAGAACCCATGCCTCCAGTGTTTGGTCCCTTCTCATTATCAAAAGCTTTTTTATGGTCCTGTGCTGGAGGAAGTAACAAAAATTTTTCCCCATCCGTAAGAATAAAGAGAGAAGTTTCATCACCATATAAAAACTCTTCAAAAACAACCCTTTTTGCTGCATCTTTAAAAACATTTTTTCTGTAAATATCATCCAATGCTTTTTCAAAATCATCATCATTTTTTATTATTAAAGCTCCCTTTCCTGAAGCGAGTCCAGAAACTTTCATAACGAATGGGAAATTAAAGAATCTTTTAAGTTCAATACTTTTTTCCAAAGATTCGGAGATCTCATATCTTGCTGTTGGAATGTTGTATCTATTCATCAACTCTTTTGCAAAGGATTTATCTGTTTCTATTTTGGCTGCCTCTTTAGATGGACCAAAAACTTTGATCCCTTTTGATTCTAAGAAATCTGTTGCTCCCTCATCTAAATATTTTTCGGGACCTATTACAACCATTCTTATATCTTTCTCTTCAACGAATTTAGAAAGGTCACTGTAAAAACTATCTTTAGAAAATTCTGGTGATTTTATAGAATAACTTGCTATTGTTGGATTTGGATTATATGAGTATACGAGTGCTCCATCCCTGTTGAGTTTGTAACATAAAGCCGATTCCCTTCCTCCGTTACCGAGCAAAAAAAGATTTCTCTTCATAAGTTAAAATCCTCTTCTGAAAATATTTCAGCCTGAAATTTGTAGATTTGAGTATCCTTTTCTTTGTAACAATCAGGATAAAGTCCTGCTTTTAAACATGTTTGTTTCAAAAACTGTTCCCTGTTGTAACCCCATTCGGTTGCTACCTGTGGTAAGAGTAAACCACTTCTGAATCCTTTTTTTATAAGTAGTCCATCCTTTCCAACAGTAATATCACTAAGATCTTCAACCTTCTGTAATGGTGTTAACACTGATATTTCTATTTTTACATTAGAGAACTCTTCAAAGGTTAAAGGGTAAAATCTTGGATCGTTGAACGCTGCCTCTATAGCCATCTGTGAAACCGCTCTGTAAAGTTCCATAACAGGTTGAATATAACCTATACAACCTCTGAGATCTCCATTTATTTTTAAAGTAACAAAACAGCCTGATTTTTTTTTCAACTCTTCATCATCAGGCTCTGAAAGGTCTATCCTTTCACCTTTCAACTCTTTTAGAATAGTTTCTCTTGCAACTTTTAAAAGATAAATTTTATCTTTATCTTCCATCTTTAACTCCAACGAAAGATGTGTATCCTACGGTATATCCGGAATAATCGTTTGTGACATCAGCACTTGTTATATGGTGTAAATGTATGAAATTTTTTACGTTGAACTTTTTATTCAAAATTAGGATTGTAGTTATTGGACCAAAACCACAAGCAGGAGAGTTCCCGGAGATTTCCTCCTGAACAACATAATCGTAAAAAGTTTTGTAATCGTTCGAAGAGATTTTTGAAACTGTTTTTTTATCTGTCTGTAAAGCTTCATCATAGTTGTTACCATGGTAGAGGTCTGAAGATGCTATAAATATAGTCTTTTTTAGATCAAGTTTTGATACTTTTTCAACAAATTCTGTTGAGTTCTCTATACTCTGATTTGACATTATCAAGGGAACGAAAAGAAAATCTTTTTTCAAAACATATCTTAAAAAAATTGATTGAACCTCAACAGAATGCTCATCGTTATGGATATTTTCGTTGAATATAAATTTTTCTGATTTCAAACTTGATAAAAAATCTTTATCTATAGTTATCTTACCAAAAGGTGTATTCCATATCTCAGATTGTGGCATTACGAACCCATCAAAAAGATGATGATGTGAAGGCCCTATGACGACAACCCTTTCAATCTCTTTATCTTTAAGAAGTTTGTAGAAATGGAATGCTGTGAATCCAGAGTAAATTATCCCAGCATGTGGAACTATACCAGTAAAAATATCTCCTTTTGTTATCTTTTGATTTATGTTCTCATCGAACCTTTTAAAAAGTTTCTCAATCTGTTCCGAAGATGCTGGATAGAAATAACCAGCAAATTTAGGTTCCTTTATCTTCAAACAATCTCCTTTTTTAATCCCATATTTTTAACAGTTTCTTCAACGAGTTTTTTGTTCTTTTCAGAAAGTGGAGCGAGAGGTAATCTCAACTCTCCAGAATCTAAGTTTAAATGTTTCATACAGTACTTTACCGGGACAGGGTTGGTTTCAACGAACAAAACTTTTGAAAGAGGATAAAGAAATTGATGAAGTTTTCTGCATTCATCCATCTCTTTAGCGAAGAATAATTCAAAAAGTGATTGCATATATTGGGGGACTACATTAGATATTGTTGAAATTACTCCAACACCTCCAACTGAAAGTATTGGAAGGAAAATAGAATCCTCTCCCGACATAACTGAAAATCCCTTTTTTGCTTTTAAAAGTATCTCAGTTGTCTGATTTATGTTACCTGATGCTTCTTTTATTCCAACAATGTTTTTTATCTCTGAAAGATGTGCTACAGTTTCAGGTAAAATGTTTACTCCAGTTCTTGAAGGAACATTGTAGATTATTATTTCAAGTTTTGTAGATTTTGCGACTTTTTTAAAATGCTCAAAAAGCCCTTGCTGATTTGGTTTGTTGTAATATGGTGTAATAACGAGTGCATAATCGGCACCTATACTTTCAGCGATTTTTGTCTTTTCTATTGTCTTTTCCGTGTTGTTTGTACCTGTTCCTGCTATAAGATACGCACTCTTTTTGTACGAGTTTGCGACCCTTACAACTTTTTCCCATTCATAATCTGATAAGGCAGGGGATTCGCCAGTTGTGCCACAGGCGAGTAATCCTGAAACTCTATTGTCCAGTTGTCTTTTTATCTGTTTTTTAAAAAGTTCAAAATCTATACTTTTATCCTTTTTAAAAGGAGTTACGAGTGCAGTACAGCAACCTTTAATTCCCATATTTCCTCCTATCTTACATATAAACTATCTATCGTTAAAAATGTATTTATCTTTATATTCTGATAATGTATATCTTCAACAACCTCTCCCTTCTCTAAATTGTAGAAACCAACAAGAAGGTTGTTTTCATCAAAAAACATTTTTGTTTCGTCAAATCCGTACTTAGTAAAATCAATATTCTTTATATGGATAAACTTTGATTGAATACCTTTGAATTTTGATTCACCTGTTAAAACTTCAACTATGCTATCATCAAGTATATCCAAAGTTCTATTCAAAACGTAAAACCAGTCTGATTGTGCGATAGTTATTCCCCTTATATTTTTTACTAAAGAATTTGAAAGATCTAAAGTCAACTTTATTTTTGAAAGTATACCCCCCTGTCTTCCAGTTACCTTTTTTGTTTTGTAGTCGAAAAATGCTTTACTTCCCAACCTGTCTCCTTTAATCGATTCCATCCTTATATATTTCGGTTTCATAAATTTGTAATCCCAGAAGTTGTCTGTTGTTTTATTCTTCGCTTTAACATATTCATGAAGTATACAGGTGTATGTTTCTGTAGTATCAAGTATGGTTTTATACGAGTTTAATATCTTTAATGCTTCCTCTTTGGATTGGGAGAATATTGAAGTTGCTAAGACTGAAAGGATAAGAAAGAAAAGAAAAATTTTTTTCATTTTTTCCTCTTTTTAGTTTTTTTATCAAGTGCTATATCTATAACCTGATCAAAATTTTTAACAAAATAAAATTTTAGCCCTTTCAAAGTATCTTTGGAGATCTCATCAAGATCCCTTTTGTTGAATTCTGGGAGGATGATATTTTTGATCCCAGCAAGTTTTGCTCCTATTATTTTCTCTTTCACTCCTCCTATGGGAAGCACTTTTCCTCTTAACGTTATTTCACCTGTCATAGCGATATCACTTCTTACTGGAACCTCTGATAAAATTGAAACTATGGATGTGGCGAGTGTTATTCCTGCTGATGGACCATCCTTTGGAATCGCTCCCTCTGGAAGGTGAATATGTATATCGAATTTTTCAAAATCTTCAGGTTTTATTTTAAACCTTTTATAATTTGCTTTTATGTACGATAGAGCAGCTCTTGCACTTTCCTTCATAACATCACCGAGTTGGCCTGTTAAGATGAGGTTACCTTTTCCAATCATTTTTATAGCCTCAACGAAAAGTATCTCTCCTCCGTTTGGAGTCCATGCCATTCCAGTTGTTATACCAATTTCTGCTCTCTTTTCTGCTTTATCAGAAAGGAATTTTCTTTTACCAAGGTAATCTTTTACATTGTTTTGGTCTATACGATATTTTTTGTTCTTGTTCTCCGCTATCTTTTTTGCTATTTTCCTGCATATACTTCCTATAGTTCTTTCAAGGTTCCTTACTCCAGCCTCTCTCGTATAACCATCTATGATCTCTTTAAGACCCTCGTTGGAAATCGAGAGATTATTTTTCGTCAGCCCATTCTCCTCTATCTGTCTTGGCAAAAGGTATCTTTTTGCTATGAACATTTTATCTGTAATAGTATAACCTGGAAGTTCAATAACCTCCATTCTGTCCAGAAGTGCAGGTGGTATTGTATAGAGGACATTGGCTGTCGTTATGAACATTACCTGGGATAGATCGTATGGTATGTCAAGGTAATGATCAACGAAAGTATCATTCTGCATAGGATCAAGAACTTCAAGGAGGGCACTGGACGGATCTCCCCTGAAGTCTGAACCTATCTTATCTATCTCGTCAAGCATAAAAACCGGGTTTGATGTTTTTGCTTTTTTGAGTTCCTGAATTATCCTTCCGGGTAAAGCCCCAATATAGGTTCTTCTATGTCCTCGTATTTCTGCCTCATCGTGTATTCCACCTAAAGAGATCCTTACGAAATTTCTGCCAAGAGCTCTTGCTATAGATTTACCTAATGATGTTTTTCCAACACCGGGTGGTCCAACAAAACATAGTATAGGTCCCTTTGAATCGTTTTTAAGTTTCCTGACTGCAAGATATTCAAGTATCCTTTCCTTTACTTTTTCAAGGTCATAATGGTCCTCGTTTAAGATCTTTTCAGCCCTTTTTATATCAAGGTTATCTTTCGAATACTCATTCCATGGAAGTTCAAGAATCCAGTCCAAATATGTTCTTGAAACATTGTAATCAGGCATCATAGGATTCATCATTTCCAGTTTTTCTATCTCCTTCTCAACAATTTCAACAACATTTTGAGACATCTTCTTTTTCTTCAACTTTTCTTTAAGTTCATTTATCTCTTTGTCTTTTGGATCCTCTTCTCCAAGTTCCTCTTTAATCGCTTTCAACTGTTCTCTCAAAAAGAATTTCTTTTGATCCTCATTTATTTCGCTGGTTACCTTAGATTTTATCTTCTGTCCAAGTTCTATTATGGATGTTTCTTTTGCGAGTATCTCGCTAACTTTCTCCATCCTTTTAGTGGAATTTCTTATAGTTAATATCTCGTACCTTGTGTTTACATCGGTTGGTAGGTTTGATGCAATAAAATCTGCAAGTTTCCATCCTTCCTGAATGGTATCGAGGATTTGAAATATCTCTTCAGGAAACTGCTGAGAGATTTTTATATAGTTTTTGAACTGATCTTTCAAGTTTCTTATAAAAGCCTGATAGGTTATAGTGTTGCTTTCAACTTCCTCAATCTGTTTGTACCTTGCTAAAAAATATGGCTTATCGTTTGTTACTATCTCCTCTATTTTTGCCCTTTTTATTCCTTGAAGAAGTATTCTAACAGATCCATCCGGGAATCTTAACATTTTCATTATGTTTGCAACGACGCCAAATTCCTCTATATCTTTCGATGTTACATTTGATAGGTTATCTTTCTTTGTATACCCTAAAATTATCAGTTTATTCTGTGATAGTGCATCATCTATAAGTTTTATCTGGTTTGGATCGTTTACTGCAACGGGTAGTATCAAAAGGGGATAGATGATAACATCGTTTCTAACGAGAATAGGTAAAATCTCTGGAAGGTTCTTATTTTCCTCACTTATCTGTTCAACCTTTTCATTATTTTTGATCTTTTCTTCCATAAACTGTCCTTTCTATTCGATTTTTATCTTTTTTATTTTTTTGTAAACAAGAGGTAACTCGATTCTTAGAAAGCCGTTCTTATATTCAACTTCCATATTATCTATATCACTGTTTGAAGGGATTTTGAATCTTCTTTCAAAAGGTCCATACTCAATCTCCATATGGTAGTAACATATATCGTTTTCTAAAAATGTTTTTCTTTTCTTTTCACCTTTTAAAATAAGGATATCATCACTGACAGTTAAAGATATATCCTTTTTTTCCATTCCTGGAATCTCTACAACAATTATAAACCTTTCTTTTACCTCGTATATATCGGCAGGTGGAATCAAATGTGTTCTTCTGAAAGATAGCACTTTTGAAAAACCGATAAAATCATCAATAAAACTATCAATATTATCATTGTCGAAGGAATCATTTTTCATTTTTCTCCTCCTATCTTACAAGTGATACATTACCTTTTCCTGAAACTATATAACCAATCTTTCTATATTCTATTTTAATTTTTTTGAAGAAATTTTCAACACTTGCGATATTTTTTTTGCTAACTATCAATACCATTCCTATACCCATATTGAAAACTCTATAAGATTCGTAAAATTTAATATTTCCTATCTGGCAAAAATTTTTAAAAAGATTTGGAACTTCCCATGATGATGTTTCAATTATAGCATCAACATTTTGTGGTAATATCCTTTCGATGTTTTCTTTAAAACCACCCCCTGTGATGTGTGCTATCCCATTTATCTTTTTTTTCTCTATCAAGGGATATACCTGGTTAAAATATGACATGTGAGGTTTTAAAAGTTCTTTGTATAAAGGTATTTTTGAGTTTTTAAGTGGTTTTTTTAAGTTTAGATTTTTTTCTTTTATTATATTTCTTATAAGTGAGTAACCGTTGGTGTGGAAACCGTTTGAAGGTAATCCAAGAATATGATCACCTTTTTTAATATTTTGACCTGTTAAAATATTATCCTTTTCACATATACCAACAATGAATCCTACTATATCGTAATGTGTAAAGTTGTAAACATCCGACATTTCTGCGAGTTCTCCCCCTACAAGTGAAAGGGAATTATATTTACATGCTTTAACCATTGATGAGATGATGATATTTATTTTATTCCTTTCCAGTTTTCCCATACCTATGTAATCGAGAAAGTATAAAGGTTTTGCTCCAACAGCAAGAATATCGTTTACGGAATGGTTAACTATATCCTCTCCAAGGTGATCGAAAAAATTAACCTGTTCAGCGATTAAAACTTTTGTTCCAACCCCATCACATGATGAAACGAGAACAGGTTTTTTGTATCCCGAAAATTTTCCAGAATAGATACTTCCAAAAATTCCTATGTCAGACAACACATTTTTAGAGTAAGTTGATCTAACAAGTTTCTTTATGTCTTTAACTGTTTGGTTGGCTTTACTTATGTTAACTCCAGAATCTTTATACTTCATCTTTATACATCCTTTCTTTGATTGTTATTCCCATAAGGGATAATCCAATTTTAAGTATCTCTCTTGCTGAGAATAGAACGGATATCTTTTTTATCATCTCTTTTTTGTTTTCCTCAATTATTCTGTAATCATGGTAAAATTGATGGATCAGTGAAGATAATTCGATAAGATAGTTTGGTAGTTTTTGTAACTCGTATGAGTTAGAAATATTGTAAACTATGTAAGGGAATTCGATAAGTTTTTTGGCTATCTTTCTTAAATCTTTATTTTCAAAAATTTCGTAATCGAAATAGGCATCTTTAATATCCACGCCTGCTTTATCGAAGAGGGAAGAGAGTCTTGCATAACAGTATTGAACATAATAAACAGGATTATCCATACTTTTTTCTTTCACTTTTTCGATATCAAAGTTGAAAGGCTGGGAAAGTTTTCTTGAAAGTATAGTAAATTTTAAAACATCAGGGTCTATCTCTTCTGAAAGTTCATCAAGAGTTATGAACTCTCCTGTTCTTTTTGACATCTCATACTTTTGTCCATCTTTAAATATAGTTACAAGTTGTGCTATTATAACATCAAACCTGACATCTCTTTCTGAAACCATCTTTATCGCTGCTTGAACTCTTGGAATGTAACCGTGATGATCAGGTCCCAATATATCTATGATTCTGTTAAAACCTCTCTCTATCTTATAAAAATGGTATGCAATATCTGGCAAAAAATATGTGTACTCTCCATTAGATTTTATTATAACCCTATCTTTATCGTCCCCAAAAAGTGTTGTTTTTAAATATAGAGCATTATCTTTTGAATAGGTGTATCCTTTTTCCGATAATTTTTTTAGAACACTGTCAAGATACTTTTTTCTTACCTCAGATTCAAAGATCCAGTTTTCAAAATCTATCGAATATTTATTTAAAGATTCTTTTTGCCAGTTGAGTATGAACTCCTTTCCAAAATCTGCCGCTTTTTTTATATACTCATCGTTGTATTCAACTTCACCAATCTTCTCTTTTAATTTTTTCGATATATCTTCTACATAGTTTCCCCTATAACCGTTTTCAGGGAAATTTTCCGGTTTATTCTTTGCTATATGGTAAAGTATGGATGCACCAAAGTTGTATATCTGTTTACCTGCATCATTTATATAATTTTCCCTTTCAACATCATAGCCGGAATATTTCAAAACATTGAAAAGCATATTTCCGGAAACTCCAGCTCTAAGATTTACGAGGACGAGTGGACCTGTAGGATTTGCACTGATAAATTCTATATTAACCTTTTTGTTGTTATTCTTTTTTTTACCATACCTTTCGGTTGAAACCATTTTCTCACATTCCTTAAAAATCTCCTTATCCTCAAAAAAAACATTTAAAAAACCAGGTTTAACAGGTTCACTTTTATAGCCATAATCTTTTTCAAGTTTTTCCGAGATCTCTTCAGCGATCTTTAAAGGATTTTTTTTAATCCTTTTTGAAAGTTGAAAAGAGATGTTTGTCGATATATCTCCAAAATCTGTAAAGGAGAGTATCTCGTGATCTTCAAAGTTGAACCCAACGGAAAAGTTCTTTTCAACTATATTTTTTAGATCTTTTAAAAATCTTTCAACTAACATCTTCATCACCTATATAGGTAACCTTTCCATCTGCCCAGAGTGATTCGAGTGAGTATCGTTCCCTTTCTTCCTGTTGGAAAATATGCACAACAACATCCCCATAATCCATAAGTATCCAAACACCTGCATTTTCTCCCTCTATGTTAACATTTTTATATGTTTTTTTGAGTTTCCTATATATGTTTTCTTTTATAGCGTTGGTTTGAACGGATGATATTCCCGTTGTTATTATAAAATAATCTGTAAAAGGTGAAATTTCAGTAAGATCGATTACAACAGTGTTAAGTCCTTTTTTCTCGAGTATTGCATCAACGATCATTTTTACTTTCTTTTCCAAAAAAACTCCTTTTTAAAATTTCCTCATAATCTTTTCCTATTATGATTGTAACATCTATGTTGGAAGTTGTGTCTATGATAGAGAAAACTTCTTTGCATCTAAAGATTTTTGCAACATTTTTAGCATATTTCATACTTTTATCTTTTCTATCAACTATTGATGTGTTATCAAGATCCTCATTCTCAAGTGTAATTACTGAAAATACCTCAAATCTATTTTTCTTTAAAATCTCTGCAAAAGTATCTCCAACATCTCCTCTTTCCGTAGTGTTAAGTATTTCAACCTTTACTATATATTCTTCTTTATCAAACAAAAGTAAGAAAAATAAAAAAACTGAAACAAATATTAAAACAAGAGCAACGATTATAAAAAGTTTTTTCATCCTTTTAAATTAGAAAATGGGGGAACGATCTGGTTTTGTGAAGTTTCATAATTTTCAAGAGTTGAAAAGGATGAAATTACACTTCCTTTCCTTATAACAGATTTTCCTTTGATAACTACGAATGGTTCTATTGTAACATCACTTTCGAAAACAACATCATTTTCAATATAACATGTGTTTGGAGATTTTATGGTAACTCCATTTTTTAAAAGGTTTGAAATCTTTCTTTTTAAAAGTATCTCCTCTATTTTTGATAGTTGCTCTCTATCATTTATCCCTGAAACTTCAATTAAGTTTTCAAGTAAAATTGTTTCGATCTTGGATTTTTCTTTGAAACCAATTTTTATTAAATCTGTAAGATAGTATTCTTTTTGATTGTTTTTGTTGGATAGAGTTTTAAGATATTTTTTCAAAAAATCGTATCTAAAAACATATACGCCGGAGTTAACCTCTTTTATCTTTTTCTCTTTTTTATCACAATCTTTATCCTCAACTATCATGACAACATTATAATTTTTATCTTTTACAACCCTTCCATATCCTGAAGGATCTTCAAGTTTCATAGTTAAAAAAGTTATATCATTTTTATTCTTTATATGTTTTTCCAACATTTTTGATAGAGTTTCAGATGTTATAAGTGGAACATCTCCAGCAAGAACTATTATGTTTGAATTTTTATCGAATTTATCGAAAGAACACATAACAGCATGTCCAGTTCCAAGTTGTTCATTCTGATGGGCTATTTCAACATTTTTATCCTTTAAAAACTCTGTTACCATATCTGCCCTGTTTCCGACAAGAACTATAATTTTATCATTTTTAATATTTTTACAAGTTTCGATGATATAACCTAAAATCGGTTTACCAAGAAGATCGAAAAGAACTTTTGGTTTTTCTGATTTCATCCTTTTTCCAAGCCCAGCAGCGAGTATAAGTATATTGGTTTTTCCTCTCATTTTAACTTAGCCCTCATATTATCGATAAGTCTTGTTTTCCCAAAGAAAACGGCAAGAAAGATTCTACAGTATTTAGTATCATCATTTATTTCTTTGAGACCATCTTCATCATAAATTTCTATATAATCTATTTTATCAGGTTTTTCTCTCTCAATAATCTCTCTTACAATTTCCTTAGCTTTCCTTATATCACCTTCTTTTTCGATTATCTCTTTTCCAACTTTTAGAGATCTGTAAAGCACCAAAGCCCTTTTTCTTTGCTCTTCAGAAAGATAAGTGTTTCTTGAACTCATAGCGAGTCCATCCTTCTCTCTAACTATAGGGCAGGGAACAACCTTTAAATTGAAGTTCAGATCTTCAACCATCTTTTTAATTATCAAATACTGTTGAAAATCTTTTTCACCAAAATATGCTCTGTCTGGGGTAACTATATTGAAAAGTTTTGCTACAACCGTTAGAACACCTTCAAAATGTGTTGGTCTTGATATTCCACAGAGTTTTTCGGAGAGATCTTTTATTCTTATTGAAACCAGTTGCTCTTTATACATCTCTTTATCAGAGGGAGTAAAGAGAATATCGCAAGCATTTTTTTCCAACAACCTTTTATCCCTCTCGAGATCTCTTGGATACCTTCCGTAATCCTCATTTACACCAAACTGTAAAGGGTTTACATAAATTGAAGCGACAACTGTATCATTATCCCTTTTCGCTCTTTTTATAAGAGAGATATGTCCTTTATGGAGATATCCCATTGTTGGAACGAATCCTATTGTTCTACCTTTCTTCCTTAAATTTTTCAATTCTTTTTTTAAACTTTCTATGCCTGTAAATATTTTCATACCGAGATAGGTTTTAAAAATTTTAATCCTTTAAAAGGTTTTTCAATCTCCTGAATGATCTGTGCTATTGATGCTTGATCTTTAGACAGATCAACATCATCAACGTTAACCATTAGCACAGGTGCATCTTTATACATCATAAAGAAATTGGAGTAGTTTTTTGAAAGTTGGTTTATGTAATCGTAACTTATATCCTGTTCAAAAGTTCTGTTTCTCTTTTTAATCCTTTCCATTATTGTTTCACATGAAGCCTGAAGGAATATGACTAAATCCGGTTTTGGAATTTCAGGTTCTATAAACTTTATTATATGTTCATAGAGAATGAGTTCGTTATCATCAAGGTTAAGATTTGCAAATATCCTATCTTTCTGAAAAATGTAATCACTTATCACCATATCGTAAAACATCCTTGTCTGTTTCAACTTCTGTAACTGTTTGTATCTTGCGAAAAGAAAGTATATCTGTGTTTGAAAAGCATAATTTTTTACATTCTTATAAAAATTCTCAAGGAAGGGATTCTCTTCAACAGGCTCTAGTATGAGTTCAGCGTTGTAATGTTTTGCCAGCCTTGTAGCGAGTGTAGTTTTCCCTACGCCTATAACACCTTCAACACTTAGAAATTTATAAGAGTTTATCAAAATAGAACTCCTTTTAATCTTTTACTTTTAAACTCTTCAACCCTTTTACTTTTATCTATGCTTTCAAAAAGATCCTTTACCTTTTTGTTGAACATGGGCATAATGTAATCTTCATCTATATCCATAAGCATCTTTATAACGAAATATCTATCCAAAATACTTCTATGAGGAATAGTTAACTCCTCGCTATCAATTATTATATCATTGTAAAACAATATATCAATATCAATTATTCTTGGACCCTTTGGAATTTTTGATTCCCTTCTACCTATAAGGTACTCTATCCTTTTTACGACCCTTAAAAGTTCTTCTGGAGAGTAATCCGTTGAAACCCTTAGAACAATGTTTAGAAAATCATTCTGATTTTTATAATCAACAGGCTCAGTGTTATAAAGTTTTGAAAAGGAGACAATTTTTATGTTGTTCAACTTTATAAGTTTAATAGCATCAAAAATGTTCTTTTCCCTATCACCCATGTTTGAACCTAAACAGATAAGGATCATATCTTTTTGCATTTTTCCATCTCCACAAAATCACAGAATTTCATCCTGTAAGGTTTTATTTTTCTAACAACAACTTTAAAAGAGGCTCTCTTTTTAAAAAATTTTTTCAAATCCATTTCTAACTGTTCAATCAACTCTTCTATAAGTGAAAATTTTTTATCTTTAAGATTTTTTTCAACAATCTTATAAACTTCAAAATAATCGATATAAGTTTTTTCAAAGTACTCTATCTGAACGTCAACCATGTTTTTCTTTCTCTTTTCATATTCATTTATCCCTAAAAATACAGGATGATCTTTTATCAATATTTTAACCTTATACATATTTACCCTCAACTATGCCTATTGGAAGTATCATTTCTTCCATTGATATACCACCATGTTGAAAAGTGTTATAATACTCTTTCTTATACTGGTTTAGTTTTGTAGAGTAAACGAAATATCCGTTTCCAAAAGTTATATACCACTTATCGTTAGGTTTTTGAACAGGTAAACCATAATCTTCAGGTTTTTCTATGATTAAGAGATCTTTACTCTGCGGGTCTATGGAAGAACCGAATTTGTATTTTAGATTTATCGAAACATCTTTTCCTGTATTCAAAACTATCGGATTTTTAGAAACTATAGAACCATGATCAGAAGTTATAAAAACTTTGTTTCCCAAATCTATGCTTTTTTCAATGAGTTCAAGTATTTTAGATGTTTTTATCCAGATACCTGTAAAAGATAGAAGAGAGTTTTCATCAGGTAACATATCTTTAAGGATATTGGATTCACTTCTTATGTGGGTAAAAATATCCATTATATTTATTACTAAAACATTCAACCTGTTGTTTTTTAAATTTGAGAAGTTATCTATATACCTTGAAAGTGTTTCATTTGTTGAAACTTTTGAATAATGCACATTATCTACTCCATTTTTCTTGGCGAGAGATTTTATGAATTCTTCCTCATGCTGATTCTGAGAAAAATTATCTTCAAAATCCCATCTTTCAGGGAAAATCCTATATATTTCAACAGGCAAAAATCCACTGAATATTGAGTTTCTACTGAAAGGTGTTGCTGTTGGAATTATAGAGTAGTAATGACCGTTTTTAATTCTGAAATACTCTGAAAGTATAGAGTTAAAGATAAGATACTGATCATACCTAAAGCAATCTATAAGTATGAAGGTAAGCCCTTTTTCCTCTTTCAGTATAGGAAAAACTTTATGTTCAAAAAGACGATGTGAAAATGTTAAATTTTTATCCTTTAAAAGGGTAGTGTAGTTTTTACTTATAAATCGAGCAAACACTTTGTTCATATTCTCTTTTGTCTGTTCATGTAAGGAAATTACATCTTTTTTTAGAAAATCGTTTAAGATTATATTCATCGTGGATGATATATGATGGAGTTCGAAGAAAGAATCCAAGGACAGTTCACCATTTAAAGATTTTTCTACCTTCTTCAAAAAATTTGAATACCTTTCACCTATACTATCGGAAATTATCTTTTTATTTTCTAGTATCCTTTTTATAGTTGTCAGAAGTTGGATAGCGTTTATAGGTTTTATGAGATAATCGTTTATCTTAAGAGAGATAGCATTCTGAATTATATCCCTGTCATCAGATCTTGTAACCATTATTACCGGAATGTTAGTAGAGTATTCTTTTAAGAGTGTTAACGTTTCTATTCCATCAAGACCTGGCATATACTGATCAAGTATGATCAGGTCGAAAATTTCATTTTTAACTTTTTCAATTCCATCCAAACCGTTTGAGGATGGGATAACCTCATAACCTTCATTTTGAAGAAATAAGATTAAGGATTGTAAATTATCTATCTGATCATCGATCCATAAAATTCTTTTTTTCATCTTTATCAAGGATTATTAAAAATGTTGTTCCATCGTTAAATACGGTTCTTTCAAGAATCAGTTTTCCCTTATGGAAATCCTCTATTATTTTTTTGGAAAGTGGCAATCCTAAACCCCAACCAAATTTTTTCGTTGTGAAACCTATGTTGAATATCTTTTCAATATTCTTTCTCTCAATACCTATACCGTTGTCAATTATTCTTATAAGGATTCTATTTTTTTCATTTTTTGTTTCTATCTTAATTTTTCCTTCATTTGAATTTTTTAATGCATCTATACTGTTTTTGATTATGTTTTCTATAGCCCATTTGAAAAGTTCCATATCAATAGGTATATGTTCGTCCTTATCAAGAGATATTTCAATTGAGACAGTATTTTTACCTTCCTGTGGTACCCTTTTTGCAAAATAGGAGGCGATTTCTTTTATAGTTTCATTTAAACTGGTTAACTCAAAAACTGGACTTGAACCTATTTTGTTGAACCTGTTTGAAACCGTTTCAAGTCGCAAACAATCCTCTTTGATTCCTTCAATAATATTTTTATCAAAATTCTTTTTTTCATCGAGCATATATATCCAAGTCTTCAATGATGTTAAAGGGGTGCCTATCTGATGAGCGGTCTCTTTTGCCATTCCAGCCCAAATTATGTTATCTTCACTTTTTCTGTAAAGAAGGAAAGCGTATATACCTATCAAAAGAAAAACTGTTGAGACTATTACCTGAAAGAATGGAGCAAATTGCAGTTTTTTATACAAAGGATCTTCTCCCATATGGATAATCGCAAGAACTTTTGAATCGTAAACAAGTTCGATGGGTTTTTTTTCACCATCAAGTTTTTGAACAATTTTTTTTAAATCGGATAAGTATTTTGGATTTTTTTCAATTTCAAAAACTGTATCAAGGTAACCAACATTTCTCCACGATATAGGGTAACCTGTTGTGTCCGTTATCACTATGGGAAAGGATATATTTTTTATTATTTCCTCAAAGATTATCTCCTCAGCGTTGGATTGGTTTTCAAAGATACCTGTTGTGAATTTTGCAAAAATTCTTGATTGTATCAAAGATTTTTCTTCAAGTTTAAAAACTATATCCTGAATGAAAAGAAAGGATGCTAAAGATACAACTATAAGTGCTACAAAAAAATAAGTTTTGAAAAAGAATGGGTTTTTATTCATCCTCTAACCATTTATTCTATCCCTTCCTTTTCTTTTTGCATCATATAAAGCATCATCAACCCATTTTAAAAGTGTTTCAACAGAATCACCATCGTCAGGATAGGTTACAGTTCCAACTGAAACAGTTATCTTTATACCATTTGTGAAATTTGTTTTTTTAACGAGTTTGTTTATTTTTTCAGCAATAGAATGTGTAAACTGTTTACCTGTTCCAGGTAAGATAATAAAAAACTCATCTCCTCCATACCTGGTAACTATATCACCTTTTCTTACTGTATTTAAAAGAAGTTGTGCGAGATCTCTTATAACAAGATCCCCAATCATGTGTCCATAGTTATCATTTATCTCTTTAAAGTAATCTATATCAAGCATAAGTATAGAAAGTGGTATTGATAATTTTTTTGATCGTTCAAGTTCCTCTTTCAACTTTTCTATAAAAAATCTATAATTGTACATATCTGTCAGAGGATCGGTGTTGGCTATTCTTTTTGTCTCCTCATATTTGAAAGTGTTATCTATAGAAATGGATAGATGGGATGCAAGAATGGAAACTATTCTAAAATCGTTTTCATCCAAAGAGTTTACTCCCTCGCTCTCAATATCAAGTATTCCAATCATTCCCGAAGATGTTTCAAGAGGGATGGCAATTTCAGACATAGAAACATCGAGTCTCCCAACGAATCTGGGGTCGGATCTTGTATCCTTTACATGAACTGGTGTTTTATGTTCAGCTACCCATCCGACTATTCCCTCACCCATCTTTAACATCTCGTTAATTCTTTCTATATACTTGTCAGTGTATCCTGAATAGGTTTTTATCTCGAGTTCATTGAACTGGTTGTAAAGGATTATGGAGGTGTTGTAATTTGGAAAGTTCTCTTTTGTGGCTTGTACAAAATGCGAAAGGAGATTTTCAAGTTGAATATGGGAATTCATTAAAACGGATATGTTTGAAACTTTCTCAAGTTTCTTTATAAGTTGTTCCATTTTGGAAAAGAGTTTAGCGTTTTCAAGAGAAATGGCAGCAGTTTGGGCAAAAGATTCTAAAATATCTATAGATTCTATTATGTTAACATACCTGTTTACAGGTTTATCTACAGTTAATATTCCAAGTATTTTGTTCTCTTTTGAATAGAGGGGAATGATAAGGATATCCTCAGGATGCCAGTTAATATATTCTTCAGGTTTTTCTTCTGGAATAATATATGCTATCTGGTCGATGGTTTTATCTAAATTGTTTAAATCCATCTCTTTGTGGTTTATATAGAAAGATTTTGATATTCTGAACCTTTCCTGCATCAGATTTTTTATAGTTGAAAATGGAACCTTCTGTTTTCTTAATTTTTCAAAAACTTTTTCACTTAAACCGTTTTGAGCAACCCTTTCCATGGAATCATCTTTTTCGTTGTAAAGAGAAACTAAAACTACCGAAAAACCGAGAGATGAAGTGATGGCTTTTGTTATTATATCAAGAATCCTATCAAAATCGAAGGTTGATTGCAAAAGGATTGTTAACTGTTGTAATGTGTGTAATTTTTTGTTAACTGTTGCAATTTTTTCTTCAATATCTTTTTCGGAACTCAACTTTTGCTGAAGGTAAATCTTTGTTAACCCGTTCTTAATTGAGGGTAGTATTTCAAGTATCTCGGAGTTTTTTCTTTCATCATAAATCTCCCCTTCATTTTGAAAAATCAAAGATAGATCTTCCTGTTTATCCGTAAGAAGGATATAATGGTTTCCACTCTGTAAGACAACATCATCCTTGACTCTTATATCATATAGAAGGGAATCTATTCTATAAACTTGCTCTTTTTCTTCAATTGCTATCCTTTTGAAATCGTACAACTCTTTTGTTTCGGAAAGATTCCTATCTTTTTTGAAGGTTGAATAGAAGTAAAAGCCGTTTTGAGTTTTCAAACTGAGAAAGAGATTTTTTATATAGAACTCTTTTATGAAAAGATTTATAGCATCAATAAAATCATTCTCATTTTCAGATGTTAACAATTTACTTACAACCGGTTTCATATAGAAAGATTATAATATTTATAAAACAAATGTCAATAAAAGGGAAAAATAGTCAGTTTACGATCAAACCATCTTTAATATGTATAATTCTATCGGTTTTTTGAGCAACATCCATTTCATGTGTAACTATTATTACCGTTTTACCTTCCCTGTTTAAGTCCCTTAAGATCTTCATAATCTCATCAGACATTTTTGAATCAAGGTTACCTGTCGGTTCATCAGCAAGAATGAACTGTGGATCGTTTGCTAAAGATCTTGCTATAGAAACCCTCTGTCTTTCACCTCCAGACATCTCGGATGGAAGGTGATGTATCCTGTGTGATAATCCAACAAGTTCAAGAAGTTCTTTTGCCCTTTTTAACCTTTCGCTTCTTTTTACCTTTGCATATATCATTGGCATCTCAACATTTCTAAGTGCTGTAGTTTTTGGGAGAAGGTTGTAACTTTGAAAAACGAAACCTATGTACCTGTTTCTTATTTCTGCAAGTTTGTCCTCATCATATTTAGATGTATCGTTGTTGTTTAAAAAGTATCTTCCCTCTGTTGGTCTATCCAAACATCCCATTATATGCATAAGTGTAGATTTTCCTGAACCTGATGGTCCCATTATAGACAGAAACTCTCCTTCAAAAATGGTGAGATTTATATCTTTTAAAGCTTCAACATAACCGCCCTTAAATGGGTAATATTTCTTTATATGAGACATTTCGATTATTTTATTCATATCTTAAACACTCCACAGGGTCAAGTGATGCTGCCTTTCTTGAAGGTAGTATCCCGAAGAATAATCCTGCCGAAACTGAAAAGGTGAATCCGAGTATAACTGACCATAAGGGGATTGCAAAAGGAAGGTTGGTGAGTTTAGAAATAGTGAAAGAGATCAAAAATCCTATTATTATACCTATTATTCCACCTGTTAAAGAGATTGTTATGGATTCGAACAAAAACTGTAGAAGAATCTCCCTGTTTTTTGCACCTATAGATTTTCTTATTCCGATTTCCCTTGTTCTTTCGGAAACCGAAACGAGCATTATATTCATTATACCTATTCCTCCAACTATCAAAGAGAGTGAACCAACTGCGATCATAACAAAAAATATTGCTGTGGTTAAAGATTTCCATTGGTTTATTAAAGCATCCTGAGTGTTTATGTAAAAATTGTCAGGTTCGTTTGGTTTTAAAGAATGTGATAACCTCATTATCCATCTCAGTTCTTCGATAGTTTCATCTGGATTGAAACTCCTTACCATTATGGAAATCCTTCTCGATTCTTCACCATAGTATTTTATAAGAGTGGAATATGGCAGGTAAACAACCTCATCCATGGATTGACCAAATATTGAACCTCTGGATGAAGTTACTCCTATAACGATGTATTTCCTTCCATCAACAGTTAAAAGTTTTCCTATAGGATTTTCATTTTTGAAAAGGTTCTTTTGTATGTCCTTACCTATAACACAAACGTTCCTTCTATATTTTATATCGTTTAAAGAGATTGGAATGCCGATCTCCATTGAGATATTTTCTATTTTAAAAGAGTTTTCGGAAATTCCTGAAACTGAAACAGCATCCAATCTTTCACCTCTATATTTTACGAAAAATCTTCTCGATATAGAAACTCCAACATCATCTGCTGATCTTATCATCTGTTTTACCAGTTTATAATCATCAAAATCTACATAATTTCTAAAAGATCTTCTCCAGTCGTTTGGACCCATAGAAACCCATGGAAATCTTTCAACATAGATAACGTTTGAACCTATCGTTGAAAAGACCTGTTGAACTTTTGATTCAAGTCCAGCTATTATTGAAACAACTATGATAACAGTCATTACTCCTATAATTATACCGAGAGTTGTCAGGAAACTTCTCAGTTTGTTACTTCCTATCGAATCAAAACTGACCCTTAAACTCTCAAGAAAAAGTTCTATCATCTTTTTCTCCCATAAGGGCTTTTCTTCTCCGTTGAAATTTTAACCTTCAAACCATCTTTGAGATTTTTAAATGAAAGGAAAGGACCTGTAACGATTGAATCACCTTCTTTTAAACTATCGGAAAATATTTCCGTTTTAAGATTGCCTGTAATACCTGTTTTTACGGGAACAAAATGTATTTTACCTTCTGAATATTTGAAAACTCCCTCTCTGTTTTCTCTATTTACAATCGATTGTATAGGTATAGAGAGAACACTATCCTTTTTTAAAGTAACAATATCCACATCGCAACTCATACCTGAAACGAGTAATTTGTTTTCAAAGGAATCGTCAAGTATTATCTTTACCTCGTACTCAACAGATGTAGTTGATGATGAGGATAGGGAAGAGGATGTGGAGTATTTTGGTCTGTTTGCTTTGACATAAACTTTACCTGTGAAAGTTTTTTCAGGGAAGGCATCGAAAACTACTTTCGCAATGTTTCCATTCTTCACTTTTGAGATGGATGTTTCATCAACATTTGCTTTAACTATAAGTTTTTTGTTGTTAGATATTGTCATCAGAACGGTTCCAGCATTGTTCATAGTTCCTGTTATTATATTTTCACCTTCCTCTACATATATCGCCGTAACTATACCATCTATAGGAGATTTTATAACAGTTTTCTCAAGATTATCCTTTGCTATCTCATAGGATGATTTTGCCGATGTTAAAAGGTTTAAACTGTTTTTATATTCGAGTTCCGATAATGTGAATTCTGATTTTGAGATAAGGTCCTGTTCAAAAAGTTTTTTCTGGTTTTCAAATTTGTAAGAAACATAATCAAAATTGGATTGAGCATAATTCAATGCGGTTTCCGCTTCCTTCAATCTTGCCTGTTGCGAGATATCATCTATCTTTAAAAGAGGGGTTCCTTTTTTAACAGAATCTCCCTCCTTTACATAAATCCTTAAACATTTTCCCATTATGTCTGAAGAGATTTCAACATCAACGAATGGTTCCAGTGCCCCAGAAGAGTTTACAGTCTCCTCTATTGAGTCCAATTTTATCTGCTTAACTTCAACTGAAACTGTCCCTTTCCTCTTTCCAAAAAGAAGAATCAAAAATATAACGATAACTAAAATTATAATATATGTTCTTTTCTTTTTAAATATTTTCACTTTATCCTCCTTATTAGATAAAGGTACCTGTAATAGGTTTTATAATACTCTTTTTTTGAGTTAAGGTAATTCAAAATACTCTCCATGTAAGATTTTTCTATAGATATATAATCCGTTGTTGATAGTTCACCGTTTTGAAGAAGTATTTTAGCCTTTTCAAAATTCTTTTGAGATGATTCGAACAGTTTTTTAGAACTTTCAAGAAAGTTTTTTGAAAGTTTGATCCTTTCATCAAAATTCTCTATTTCAACTTTTAAACTCTCTTTCATTTTTAAAAAGTTTAAATAAGCACTCTTTTTTGAGTAACTTTTCTGGATGATGTTTAAACTTCTTGAAAATCCAGTAAAAACAGGAAAGGATATTGAAACCCCAACCCTTACAGAGGAACTATCTAACAGATCTTTTAAGTCGAATCTGTAAACCGTATCCGATATTCCATAGGAGAGATTTAAAGATGCTTTTGGAAAAAATTCCGAATAGGAAATTAGTCTTTCCTCTTCAGAAACTGTGTAATTTTTTTTTGCTATAATATATTCTGGAAGGTTTTCTAAAATTTTTGATCCATCGATCCCTTCGAAAGAAATTACAGGAAAGGTATCAATATCTTCAAGTTTTCCAGGAAAGGTTATCCCTGTTAGGTTTATGAACTCTTCAAGGTATGTCTGAAAGGTTATCCTGTCTTTTTCGTATGAAAATAGTACAGAGTAGTAGTTCGATTCTATATTAAGATAATTTGACTCTGA
>LGFX01000022.1 GCA_001508335.1 candidate division TA06 bacterium 32_111 | reverse complement strand
AGAACCCAGAAGTCATAGTTACCACCAGGTGTTGATGTTTCAAGAAGATCCCCTTGAATGTAAAGAAGCCCTTTATGCTGAAAATTCCTTGATCCTGCTTTCAATCTCACACTACCGTTGATCCATATTATCCCCATAGTTCGAGAGTCTATCGTTGGTATTTCAACAACAGAACCCAATCCGGAACCGAGTTTGAAATACCTTATAGTTGTTGGGTCATCTACAAGTGTTGTTTCCCAGTTTATAGCATCATTCATCTCAGCCTCTGATGCGTATCCTAAAACCTGATAGAGTTCTGGTATAATAATGTCATACTTAATTATTATATCAGGATTTCCAAATATGTGAGATTTTGTAGCACCATAGTTACCAACACTTGACGAAGTTGTTGCAATCCCTGCAAGACATCCAGCCCTTGTGCAGTATGGATCGTACTCGAGTCTATTTATATTCCATGTGTGGTTATAATAGTTGTAAAAATAATGGTTTTTACCTGGATGTGAATCGCAGGAATCTATCTCAACATGGTACAAAGGTGTTCCAGTTTGGTATGATCCACTTGCAACTGCCCAGCAATCTCTGCGAGTATCTTTTTTACCGCTTTACCTGATCTTGCAGTTATTTCAACAATCTCAACAGGAGGGTATTCTACAACAAGTGATGGTGGTCCCAAAAATTGTTTCTCAGTTTTTGAATCGTAAAAGTATATCTGAGTTCCATCTTCACTCGTTTTGTGTCTAACTGTTAACGAAAGGGTAGAGTCAGGCTCTTTTGTAGTATAATCCATTTCAGGATTTTCTGGATCAAAATCTGTTAACTTAGTTTGTAGGGAAGTTTTATAGAATGTCCCAGTTAAAGAATCGTCAAGTTCAGAATGGTTCTCAAAAAGTATTACAGTTTTCCAGTTAGTATTCAAAGGAACAGATGTATCACCTATAAAATCAGGGTCAGATTGTGGAAGGTTCATCCTATGTTTTATCTCATCGAGTGCTGATTCAGCAACAGAAATAACCTGAACGGAATGTGCCTGATATGTTGAAATAGCCATTTCATTTTTTACTGTAAAAAACATTCCAGCAGCCAAAAGGGAAAGCATCAGAAGAATCATTATAGTTGTAACGAGTGCTATTCCTTCTTTTTTCATATAATCTCCTTTTATTTTTTAGGTGGAAGTGAAAGTTTCGTTCCTCTCGTTTGACAAATCTCCAAATACCTGGATATATTGAATCAGCGTAAGGTATTCCTTTTTTTGTTATCCATTCTGCATTCATATCAAGTTGTGTTCTGAATTGTTCATGTATTGTAACTCCAAAAATTTCTATAGAATCACCTGCTATACCCATAGTTCTTGAGTTTACCGTGTTAAGATATCTTGGAAGTGGGAATTGCCCACTTGTTCCATAACCTGAATAGTATGTGCCACCAACAGCGTAAAGGTAAAGTGTATCATCAAATAGTGAATCAACATACTCGTTTGTTAAGAAAAGGTATGTGTATCCTGACTCGTTAACTATCATAAAATAGTTGTCAGAGTAATCGAAAACAGACCAGTTCCCTTCATCGATACAGACAACTTTCACAAGACATATCTGGCTTCCCTGTATCGTATCAGGTATGTTCCAGTAGAAGGTGTATAAAGTATCTCCAACTGATGGGGAAGGGTATGTCTGTTCATCTATGTACCTCCAGTTATCTCCTCCATCAACAGAGTAATAATAGATCAACTTCTTAATAACCTCTCCAGAATCGTTTGATGTAGCGTAAACTTTTATATCGTAGGATGAACCTGTATGCCACAACTCACCACCATTTGGAACTATAACTCTGACGGTTGGTCTTGTTCCCGTTGCTTTGAGCATACCGAAAGCAACATATCCAACATCACCTTCATTTAAATATCCTAAAACTGCTGACTCTGAAAGAGGGGTGAGAGATGGTGAACCTTGTGTAAATCCCAACTGATCGTTAAGATCAACATTTGATGGTCCAAAAGAATCGTTCGATATTACCCAGACATACAATGATTCTGTGGCGTTTACATCAAGGTGAAAAATTCCGACAGAATCAACAGGGTTTGAATAGGATGTTGAAGAATTGTTCCACACTGCAACCTGAACGTTTGGAACACCTGGTTCAGAATCTTTCTGCCAGAATCCATCAGCGTTTAGGTCCTCAAAAACTATACCTGAGATATTTGCTGCTGGAGTTTCCTCCATTCCGAAGAATTTTTTGTAATCAGCATCTGCTGTAAAATCTATGGAAAAGTTTGTAATGGTGAAATCAAAATTTGATGGGGTTGTTGGTCTATAGAAAAGTTGTGGTGATATGGATGCCGTGTAAATTCCAGGAACGATAGCGTAAGTCCATACACCGTTGACATCAGTTAAAGCGACCTCTCCTGTTGAAAGTTTAACTTTCATACCCTCTATACCTGTTTCACCTGAATCGTAGTCACCATTTTTGTTGTCATCCAGGTAAACATGACCTTTAACTACAAAAACATCTATTGAAGCGTTCCTTGTAATATTTACATCCGTTGAAACTGAGGAGGTTAAATATTTATTTTTGAAAGGTGTCTGGCTGACTCCAGTTACCTTTACAGTTATTATCTGTATTTTGTCAAGTAATTCATAATCTGTTATTGGGGAGAGTGATTGTGCTTCAGTGCTACTTATCTCTCCATCATTGTCAGAATCGCCATAAAGTTTCAGTGGAGTGTTTGGGTCACCATCATGATCGTACCAGAAGTAAAATATTGGAACGCCACTTCCCTGTGAAGGATATCTATCAGGTCCTGCTACAATCGAAACAACCTGATGGTTGGACCAGTTAAAAGGTGAACCTGGTGGTAATATGTATTCTATATTTAAACCGGAATCGTATAGTCCATAAACCCTTTTAACAAGACAGTAATCGTTGGGGTTTTTTGTCAAAGATGCTGGAGAGTTATCCCTATCATCCTGATTTATTAATCCATCATTGTTCCAATCGAGTGTGTAAACAACAGTTTCAGCACCTGTTTGGTACTGTACCGGTGGATAGTAGTGCGCAGGTCTTTCAGAAAGGGACGGTGTGGGTTTCATAGCTCTCGGTTCCTGTGGATTATCAGGTGTATCCTGATAGGGTAGAAGGTTGGCGTTGAAAACTATCTCGTAAGGTGAAGCGTAAACAAGCCTTCTTTGTGGAGTCCCTGAACTCTCATCAACATCGATGTTGTATCCGGCCGCTCTTATGTCCCTTATCATATAATCTACTGCTATCCTTGCCGATTGTTGTGCCTGGGTCATCAGGTCAACCCTCTGTTTGGAACTTTGGGAATTAATGAAAACTGTCACAGCGGCACCAACTATTATAGAAAAGATAGTTATGGATACCAAAAGTTCTATAAGAGTAAAACCTCTCTTTTTCATAATTTCTCCCTTTATTTTGAAATATATGTTTTCATACTCTGTGTATGTTCTATCCCTCCAGCACCACCTTGCTGCTGCCAGGTAACTGTAACCTCTACCAGTTTCATATCAGTGGCGGGATGATCGTTGGTTACATTATAGGTTCTGACAAATTTTGTATCTATTGTGTCAGGTCCATGCGTTCCCTCTTCAAGTTCGTCTGCAGTTATCGGTAAAGATCTCAAATACTCTATTGTTGCCTGACAGATTTCAACAGCCTGAGTGTTCTGCCTTGTCAGAAGTGTTGATCTCATCGCTGCAGGGAAGATAGCAGCAAGTCCAATGACACCTATCGCAAGTATCAATGAAGAAACGAGAAGTTCAAGTAAAGTGAAACCTTTTTTCATCTGTCCTCCTATTCTGTTCCTTTTAAAATATATCCTGAAGGGAAAATGTAAATTATACTCTCTTTTGCTCTAACCGAATCAACGACCTGTATTGCAAAAACCGCATCGGTTTTACCACCTGGTAAAAATTCTATCGGTGATGAGAAAGTAAACTCATCTTCATTTATATAATCGTATGTGAAAACTTTTGGGGGGAACCTGTAAACAGTAGCACCGTATTTGAAAGAATCCTTAGAAAGATAGAATGATGTTGTTATATTCTTTGTTGCCGCCTCCTGTCTTGCCATGTTTAATTGATCTATTATATTATCAACCGTTGAATTGTATTTGGCCTGTCTTGAGTTGAACCTCGGTAGAGCAAAACCAATCATCATTCCTATAACAACTATCACTATCATAGTTTCTATCAATGTGAATCCTTTTTTTACCATAAAAGACTCCTTTTTGTTTTAAGTAAAAGCAAATTTTATGCCACATACTTTCGATTTTAAATATAGGAAAATATAATAGTTAAGAAACGAAAAGAGTATAAAAATGAAAATTTTTGAGAAAGTGTGAAGAGGTTTTCATATTATTATATCTACGTTCGTCTTGCATTTTGAACATTTTTTATCAACTATCCCTTTTATCTGGATATCGTAAAAATTCCTTTCAACAAGTAAATTTGAACATTTCGGGCAGTAAGTGTTTGAATACTCGTTGTCAAAAAGATTTCCAAGGTAAACATAAAAGAGTTTTTCCTTTGCTTTGTTATAAAATTTTATCATCTCTTCCGGAGGAGTTGGAGGTAATCTATATTTGTAGTTTGGGAAATATCTTGAAATGTGTAGAGGTATCTTTTTGGATAAAGAACTTATAAAATCGATCATAGATGAAAATTCTTCAAAGTTGTCATTTTTCTGTGGTATAAGAAGGTTCGTTATCTCTACATGTACTCCCATTTCGTACGATATCCTTATGAAATTTTTTACACTTTCAAGATCACCTTTGAGTTCCTTTTTATAAAAATCATGGTTGAAAGATTTCAGATCTATGTTTACAGCCTTTATAAAAGGTAAAAGTTTTTTTGCCGGTTCTTCATTTATCGTTCCATTGGTTACAAGAACTATATCTATCTGTTTTGAATAGATCTCGCCAAAATCGTAAATATACTCATACCACATTAGAGGTTCCGTGTATGTGAATGCTATCCTTTTTCTACCTTTGTTTTTTATTATTCTGAATAATCCATCAACAGGTATGAATTCAGCATCGAAGTAGTTTTGTGATATGTTGTAATTTTGGCAGAATGGACATCTCAGGTTACAACCGAATTGAGCAACAGATATTATATACTCTTTTGGATGGAAATGGTATAGAGGTTTCTTCTCTATGGGATCATCAGATATTGTCATAACCTTACCATAATTTAGCGCAACGAGTTCTCCATTTATATTCTCTCTTCCAAAACATAAGCCTGTTTGGGAAGGTGATAGGATGCATTGGTGGGGGCAAAGTGTGCATTGAACTTTACCTTTGTCAAGTTTTTTGTAGAAATAGGAAATCTTATTTTCCATGAAAAAATTATATATCCAAAAAAAGGAAGGTCAATATCTCTTGACTTTTTTCAAAAAATGTTGATAATGTAAACAAATGTTTACATAGGAGTTTTTATGGAAATTTTGAGTGAAAGGGAAAAAGAGATCTTCGATTTCATAAAATCTTACAGCAGAAAAAATGGTTATCCTCCTACAATAAGGGAGATATGTTCAGGTTTGAAAAAGAAGAGCACAAAAGGTGTCTTTTTTCATCTTATAAAACTTGAAAGGAAAGGTTATATAGAGAGGTTGAAAGGCCTATCCAGAGGGATCAGGATAAAAAGAAGTTTAATGGTTGAAACGGTCCCTCTTCTTGGTAACATATCTGCTGGTAAACCTATCCTTTCGGAAGAGAATTTTGAGGATATATTTTTATTCCCCGAAAAATCTGAAGGTAAATTCTTTCTAAAAGTTAAAGGTGATAGTATGGAAGGGGCTATGATATATGAAGGGGAGTTGGTCCTTGTTGAGAAAGATTCGAATATAAAAAATAAGGATATAATAGTTGCATTTTTGAACGGAGAGTTCACTTTGAAAAGGTTTATAGTTGAAAAGGGTAAAACTTTTTTGAAAGCTGAGAACCCAAAATATCCTATGATAGAGATAAAAAGTGGAGATGATTTTCAGCCTTTTGGAAAAGTTATTGGAGTTTTGAAAAAGATATGAGTAAAGAACAGGTTTTTGTTCTTGCATATTTTGGAAAAGGTAAAATAGTACCAAGAATATTTTTTTGGAAAGGGAAGGTTATAAAAGTTGAAAAGTTAACATACTCTTGGAAAACCGTTGATGAAGGTGGGATGAAGATACATTTTTCTATAATATCAGGTTCGTTCTATTACCACCTTTTATACTCACTTTCAACCAGCAGATGGTATCTTATAGATGTGGAGAGTGCGATTGTATGATATGGTGGGCTCATCTTGATATGGATTCTTTTTTTGCATCGGTTGAGATTGCATCAAGACCTTATTACAAAGATTTACCTCTTGCTGTTGGAGGTAACGAGCATTCAAGAACAGTTGTTGCATCGGCATCCTACAAGGCAAGGGAGTATGGGATAAAATCTGGTATGCCTGTTTATGAAGCTTTGAACAGGTGTCCACACCTTATTATAGTTAATCCAGATATGGATAAATATGTTTCGGTATCAAAAGAGGTGTTTGGTTTAGTTGAAAATTTGGCTGGGAATATTTTACCATATTCAATAGATGAATGTTTTTTCTATTCCAAGGATAAAGAGGATATAATTTTAAAATCACTCCATATTAAAAGGATTGTAAAAGAGAAGTTGAAGATAACAGCATCCTGTGGTATAGCCGATAAGAAGATAGTCGCAAAGATGGCATCCGATGAAAGGAAGCCTGATGGTTTCTTTGTGGTTAAGGATAGTTTAAAATATATAAGAGAAAAAGATGTTGGAGATGTTCCCGGTGTTGGAAGAAAGTTGAAAAAGAAGTTGAACTCTTTGGGAGTATATTATGTTAAACAACTTGATGATATCCCTTTTCCCATACTAAAAAAACATTTCAAACAGTATGCCTACTTTTTGAAAGAGGTAGCAACTTTAAAGGTATCAGATAATATTTTTGTTTACGATGAAGTTAAATCTGTTGGTAACACCCATACTTTTAAAAAGGACACACTCAAAAGGGAGGAGATACTATCATACATTTCATTAATATGTCAGCACATAGAACAGAGATTGTTGGAGGAGTTTTTTGAAGGTAACAGATTGACTTTGACTTTCAGATACTCGAACTTTCAAACATTCACAAAACAAAGGAAAGTTGAAAGGTATATCTACTCTTCGGAGGATATTTTTAAAGAATCATCCAAAATATTGGATAGTGTAAATTTAGTTATGCCTTTAAGACTTGTTGGAGTTTCCTTGGGTGGTATAAGGAAAAGGGGAATATATGAACCACTCCCATTTTTTGAAAATGAAAAAGATTATAGGTTGAAAGAATGCATAAATTCCATAAAAAGAGAGTTCGGAGAGTTATCTATAATGAAACTCCGTGATCTTTACGTTTTTGATAGAACGATACGGGGCAGAGGAATCATCAGTAGAGTTGGGGACGGTGCTTGACAGTGTGACAGTAGTTAAG
>LGFX01000010.1 GCA_001508335.1 candidate division TA06 bacterium 32_111 | reverse complement strand
TATCCTTCCATCCATCTTTTCCAAAGTAGGACACCATCCTCATATCATAGTTCAGTTTAGAAGGGATATTCAAACTTTTCATTATAGCAACAACAAGAATATATCTTTCCAGTTCACTACCTTTTTTCAAGGTGAAAGTTTCAAGAGGAGTTTTCATTGTTTTGTAAAAATTTTTGGAACTTTCATCTTTAATGTTCCTCTCTACCCATCTATAAACGTTTTCGAAACTTTTTTCATCATCAACATCTTTAAATTTTTTAAAATATTTTGAAAGTTTATCTCTATAAAAACTTATAGGCTCATAGTGTATCCTCTGTTTTATAAGATAATTTTCTGTTATACTATCATCAATACCAGAGATTGGATATTTTAAAGATTTCAACTCTCTGTAAAGTCCGTTCGTGTCTAAAGAAACGAGATCTTTAGGTGAAAAATTTTTTAAAAATATCTTTAAAATTTCCTTTTCGGAAGAATTCAGTTTCTCATAAAAACTCAAAATCTTTTCGTAATTACCCCTTGAGTTTTTAAGGATTGTATTAAACAAACTATCCTCAGTATCACCTGAAAATTCTAATCTTTCAAAATTGCTTTTTCTGATAATGTTTAAAGAATCAAAATTCGGTTTATAAAAAGTTTCATCCTTTTGTTTAACTACACTTGAAACTCTTAAAAAAAATGAAGTATCTTCAACAAAATCCTTCGTAAGGTTTAAGGTGATAGATGTATCTAAAAAAAGGTCAACTATATGATAATCGAGTTTACCATTTTTATATCC
The DNA here is from genome assembly GCA_001508335.1 of candidate division TA06 bacterium 32_111. Classification (GTDB taxonomy): domain Bacteria; phylum Hydrothermota; class 32-111; order 32-111; family 32-111; genus 32-111. Next base: position 59,765 of record LGFX01000010.1, on the reverse strand, counting down.
AAATATAAAATATGAGTTTTTACCCAATTCAAAAGTTAAACTATCTTTCAAAGTATCCAAAAATATAGGCAGAAGTCCAGCAAAGTTAAATACCGATGCAGAAACTATGGTATTTTCTTCAGAGAAGATTTTCAACTTTACCGGTTCAAAATAGTTTTTCGAAACATTCAAAAGTTCATAACCTTTTTCCCCTTTTCCAAAAACTGGAGATAGAACTATACCTGTTCTTTTAACTTCATCTTTAAACCATGTGTTGTCAAGATCACTTGGTTCGCCCCCACCAAGGAAATACCACTTTCCATCTATCCAAACTTCACACCAGGCATGGTTACTGTTTGTAAAAGGCCAGTAAGGTGTGTAGACTTCTCTTGAAGGTATGCCTACACTTCTTAACGCTTTTATAAAGAGTATCATCATCTCTTCACATCTTCCAAAACCTCTTTTGATAGTAGTTGTAGCGTTCTGATCGTATGGCTCTGTAGGTTTATATTCCATTTTCGTATAACACCATTCGTTTATTTTCAAAACAGCATCCTTCATCGAAAGACCTTTTACAAGTTCAAAAATAGTATCACCATAAACTTTATAAAAATTTTCAACAGGTTCTTGAGAAACTCTTAAAGGGATAACATAATGGAAGAGTAAAGAATCATCAATCTTATCCTTCCATTCAACCTTTTCTAAATTCTTCTTTATAGAAAGAAGATTGAATATGAAATTATCCCTGTTGTAATTAAATATGTCAACTTCATCAGAATTTTCAATTATGAATTTCGCCCAATCTTTTATGCCAAACTTTTCACTCTCTTTTAAAAGTTCTTTTTTCTTAACTTCAAAAGAGAAGTTTGATATGAATAGAAATATTAAGAAAAAGAAAAATGAAATTTTAAACAGTTTTTTCATAACTATTTTAAAAGTTTAACCTCCTTCAAACTACCAACCGAAACACTTCCAAACAATCCATAACCATCATTAAAAGATGAGTAATTCTGATCTGTAAGATAGTTAAAGTAGGAAGAATCGTAAGAGATTATATAAAAATCGTATGTTCCACTATCAGGGAAAAGGTAGGAAAGTTTTGAAAGGGAAAAGAAAGTATCATTTTGTACACCTATTTCAAAAAAGTAAAAACTACCATACTCGTTTTTCTGGTTAATCTGTAACATATAAAAACCTATCCCTGAACTGTTCCATTCAAGTACCAAAGAACTATCGATTTTCAACACCGAAGAATCGGAGTAGGATGAAAAGTTTATCTTTTTTGGAGTTACACTTCTTGCAGTAAAAATCTTATCTTTAACTTTTACCTCAATTTCATAACTCTTTTCAGGGAGAACAGTTTTATCCAAACTGTAAAAATATTTGTAACCAAAACTATCAACATCCAAACTTTCAACAGATAAACTTTCACCATCTATTTTAACTATGGCATCAAAAACAAAATTGTTCTTAAAATTCAAAGAGTCTTTTATTGAAAGGGTTGAATCAACTATAACTTTTATACTATCATCACCAACTCTCAAAATCGAAAAGATATAATACCCTGTACTGTAACCATCATCTTCATTTATAAAAGAGCATGATATTGAAAGGATAATCAGAATAACTAAAAAAAAGATTTTAAAATTCACACATAACCCCCAGAGTTGGAATTACTGGAAACATATCAAACTCCTCTCTTTTTGATGGAGAAACTGAATGATCATAATAGTAAAAGTAAACATTTTTGAAATTTAAAAGATTTATAATATTTAAGGATATACCAAAATTAAAATTTTTAATTTTGAACCTTTTTGAAACACCAACATCAACCCTCTTGTATGGTGGGAATCGAGCAGAGTTGAAATCAGATTCAATCTCTCTCCATCCTCCAGCATAATAGTCACCCCCAACAGGATCAAAAGAATAATCTATATATTTACCTATAACTGCTGTATAGGGTAGTCCACTTCCATAATTTATAACCATACTCAGGTTTACGCCATTTTTAAAAAGGTACGAGATGTTCAAAACAAAAGAGTTAGTTCTATCATAGTATGTTGGATAAAAGACTGAATCTTTAAGCATCCTAACTTTTGAGAAAGAGTATCCTATCCAGCCTGTCAAATTTCCTGAACTTTTTTTCAAAAGTATCTCAAGCCCCTGACTGTAACCTTTTGTTGTTTTATAACCTTTTACAGGATCATCAAGGTTGTAAAAAATATCCAAAAGAGTTGTATAAACAAGATTTTTGTAATCTTTGTGGTATATTTCAAAATTTAAAGAGATATCGTTAGAAAACCACTTTTCATAACCTGCAATATAATGTAAACACCTTAAAGGAGAAAAATTTTCAACGAGAGGTATCCATGTTTCGCCAAAAATCGAAGAAAAATCTCCAGTTTCCTGCTTCACAGATGTTATAAACTGATAGTAATCACCAATACTGAAAGTTAAGGATGAGTTCTGATCCAGAAAATACTTAAATGAACCTCTAAGGTTTGGATAGAATTTCCCAATATACTGGTATCTATCCAATCTGACACCAAAATCAAAGATGTAAAAACCTGTCCTTTTATAAGAGTAATCTAAGAAGGCTGAAAAATAGTATGGATTATTTTTTATATTCAGAAGTTCACCAGTATCAGAAAGAGTAAAATTGTAATCGAAACTATCCTTGTACAATTCAAAACCTACATAAAAAAGGTTCTCATTCAATTTTTTTTCAAATTTACTTTTCATCCCGTACTGGTAAACATAGGAATGAATGTGAACGAGTTTTAAGAATTCCATCCTGTTTTTATAATCGGAATAATAGAGGTTTGATACAATGTTTGAACTGTTGTTAAGAATGAATGAATGCTCCAGAGAAACCATCCTGTTCCCCCATCTAACATCAGCAACGGAAACTGTATCGAGATGGATATCAAGTATATCCTGGTCTAAAAAAAAGGAAAATTTTAGATTATTTTTCTCATTGATTCTGTAATTCAAAGCTGAGGTTATATCATAAAAATAGTAAGGGAAATCGAACTTTATCAATTTTAAAAGTTGATCAAAGTATGTTCTTCGAATGGAAATAAAAAAGGAAAAACCTTTGTATCTTTTCGATTGGAAATGTAACTTTGTGGAAAGCATTGAAATATCAACGATTGTGTGACTTCTATCCTTATTTGGAGTTATACTTTTCATATCTATAACCGAGGATAACCTGTTACCAAACAGGGAAGGGAATCCTCCAGCATAGAAAGTCACATTATCAATAGAGTTTATCTCAAATGTTGAGAAAAGACCTCCAAGATGAAAAGGATTGAATATTGGTGAGTTATCAAAAAGAATTAGGTTCTGGTCAGGTGCACCACCCCTGACATAAAGTTCGGATGAAAAATCTGATGATGCTGTTACGGAAGGAAGAAGTTGAAAAGATCTCATAACATCGTTTTCTATAAGTGGTACAGAGATTTTTAACTCTTCCCTCTTGTATATTTTTTTACTTATGGAGATCTCATTTTTGAATTCGCTCATCTGTGCTGTTACCTCACTCCCTTCGTATGGCAAACTTTTCACCTTCAATTTAAAATTGTTCTTTACTTTTAAATCTTCCCCTTTTGAAAAAACTTTTAATGTTTCACTTTGAAAACCTATAAGATCAACTATCAAAAAGTATTCACCTTTTGGTATATCCTTAATCACATAAAAACCTGTTTCGTCCGTAATGTCACCTTTTACTATCTTTTTATCTGTTCTTGCTATATAGACATTACAGAATATCAATGGCTCGTTTTTCTCTTCCTCAAAAACAAATCCATAATAATCATCAGCGAGGATAAAATTGTTAAAAATTTGGAATAAAAAAAAGAAAAAAACACATTTTCTAAACATTAATAAGATTATATAATAAAAAAAGTTTTTGTAAACAATCGATACCAGTTAAATTAAAACTTTTAAATCTTTTGAAATTAATCTTTATAAAATCATTTCTTTTTTCGAAATCTTTTTGCTCCTTCAAAAATAAAGAAAATTGCAAGCATTACAAGAGGTTTTATGAGTTTCGATGTAACTTAACCAAACCCAGTAGTAAAGGTTCATATCAGTTACCTTTTTCCATAAGTAAAGGACAACTTAAAGAAGGGATACTATCTTTAAAGTGAAGCTCTGCACTAACAGAGAGTAGTGCAAGTATAGTGAGAACACCTTCGGTTAACATACCACCATAAGTGATTTTCTTTGCATCCTTTTCCTGGTAATCTGTTAGGAGGTTGTGTCACTTGATAACAAACTATGGAAACCACTTATAGCACCACACGCTATCATTACAAACATCATTGGCCAGAGAGTTGCCTTTGAACCGGCTGAAAATGATATTACTGAAGCATGTTGATCATAAGTCTTAATGTTAAAAGACCAGCATAACCAAGTTTAAGTCCAAAGAAAGTATAAAGGCTGAAAGATAATTCGAGGTTGAAGTAAAAGATTAACCGGTATAATACTTGCATTGAAAGAATAAAGAAGAAGAATAAGTATCCACAACTGAATAGCATTACTCCCTCCAAAAGAAATCGAGAATCTATTACCTAAAATGAAAAGGAAAAATATAAGAATGAGAGCACCTGCTGTCGCAAGGATGTAGTTTAATTTTAAACGGTAAACGAGAATTCCAAAGATAAAAGCAACAATTATAACTCCAAAGGTTGGAATTATTATCTGATGCTCCTCAACCAGAGTATTGGCGGTAACGGCAGCGAAAACAGTGACAACAAGAATAAGAGAAAGTAAATGTTAAACTCTATTTATAAACTTTCTTTGTTTTAGATTTGTTTGGTTGTTAAAATGATTCTAAAAACTCATCAATCAGATCAACTTTATCATATTCTTTTTACATCATAAATAATTTTCTTGCCTATAGAAGTTCTTTTTTCGATTCTTCATAGCGTCGTTACTTATACAATAAAACTCCTAAATTATTGTGTGCATCTGCATCATCTGGATTTATCCTTATCGTTTCTCTTAATTCTTTCTCCGCTTCTTCATACAAACCTTTTATATAATATTCATTCCCTTTCTCAAAATGTTTTTTCGATTCATCTTTTGATGATTCCCCTCTTACAAAAATTAAAATTAAAACCAATAATCTAATTTTTTCTTCATTAAGCCCCCTATTTTTTTATTAAATCCCTCTCCCTATAAAAATCAAGATAAAGAGATTTCAATTCCTTATAGAGAACTCGTTGAATTTTCCAGGGGAAGGGGTATAATGAAACAATCAATTTAAGGAGTTTATATGAAAAAAATTTTTATTCTCCTTCTTTCATCCATCCTTTTTATCTCTACCTTTGCTTTAGAAAATTTTTTTACTCTCAACGAAAGTGAAGGTTCTGTAAAATTTTACCCTCTTTATGAAAAAGGATTTTTGAACATATTTTCCCACAAGATCCAATTCGGTAAAGATTGCACATATTTCGATTACGTTAAATATGGTAATCAAAACAATCTCTATCCTTTTGAAAGATTTTCAATAGATATGGTTATTAAAAATAAACATATTGTAACCTTTCTTTACCAGCCTTTAACTTTAAAAACAGAAGCATACCTTTTCGATACTTTAGTTGTTGACTCCGTTATTTTCCCAGAAGGTTCCAATATGGAGTTTTTTTACAGTTTTGATTTCTATAGGGTCTCATACATGTACAACATTTTAACTTTTAAAAGGAACAAGGTATTTTTCGGTTTATCCTTCCAGTTGAGGAACGCTTTCATCTCTTTCAGCGATGGAGAGAACATTTTAACCAATTCCAATATAGGACCTGTTCCAATATTCAAATTGAAAACTGAATCTGAAATCGGAAGTAAACTCTCTTTTGAAAACGAATTCGATGGATTCTACGCTTCAGGGAAATACATTACAGGTTCAAAGAATGATTTTGTTGGCGCTATATTCGACCTATCATCAAGATTCGTTTACAATTTAAACTCATTCTCTAATCTTTTTTTAAACTTGAGATATTTAGGTGGAGGTGCTGAAGGAACAAGCAAAGATGAAACTTCAAGGTATGATGGCTATGTTAAAAACTGGTTACACACTTTCTCGGTTAGTTTTGGAATAAAATTAAAATAGTATATGTTAAACTTCGAAAATCTCTTCTTTCCAAAAATTTTGAGGGAGATATATTCTCCCTCAAAAAAGGATTACAAAATTCAAGGAGTAGTAACCTTCACGGATATATCAGGGTTCACACAACTTTCTGAAAATATTATGGCTGAAGGTTATGAAGGTGCTGAAAAGATAAGGGATTTAATACAATTCTATTTTAAAAATTTTACTGAAACAATCGATAAAAATAGAGGAGACATACTGAATTACAGTGGGGATGCGATACTTGCATATTTTCAAAATTTGTCTGATGCGGTAAATAGTTTTGAAAGTATGGTTGATTTCACAAAAAGTGTTGAAAATGTTCTAAGTATTAGGGCTGGGATTGCTGGTGGAGAGATAAGAATACACATCTTTGAGAACAATGGGGGACTCGTTCCCCTTTTTTATGGAGAACCTATAAGTGATGCTTTGAATGAGGAAAAGAAAGCGGAACTTTTCAAATATAGTTTGAAAGAGATTGAAAATTTTGAAAAAGGTAAAATTGAAAATAATTCAAATGGGAATTTAAAACTGGATAATGAGGTAAAAAGGTTCTTTTTAGAGAAAGGTAAAGATTTTGGTTCCTTTTCCTATGTTTCAGTTCTTTTCCTTTACGCAAAAGATATAAAAACAGTGGAAGAAATTTTAAGTTTGAACTTTGGAAGGATACATGTAAATAAAATAGAATTGTATGAGGATGGGATAAGAGTTATGTGTCTTTCTGGCATTCCTTTCGGTAAGAGTTCCCCAACTTTAACAATGGGAGATTTTATTTTCGATATATTAAAAAATGATTTTAAGGAAAGGATAAAAGGTGGCGCAACTTCAGGATACATTTTTAACGGTTTCTCTGAAGGTAACATAAGAATAGAGTATAACCTCATTGGTAAAACTATAAATAGAGCGGCAAGGATTTCAACTGAAGCGGATTTTGGAGAGATACTTTTGGATAAAAGTTTCATTGAGGATAACAGATTTTTGGAAGTAGAGTTTATAAAAAATTCAAACCTTAAAGGTATCGGTAAAATTAACCTATACCTTCCAAAAAGTTATAACAAAAATAGAGTCCCACTCTATAACCCATACTACAACAGGAATTCCTATATTGAAAAGGTTGAAGATTATTTAAAGGAGAGGGACACTCTGATTTTAGGTGGAGATGAGGGAACTGGAAAAACACATTTAGTTTCATCCTATATATTTAAAAACAACATTTACGCAGAATATTTTCAGTTCAACTATCTTTTTGGAGAAAAAAACATAATTTTAAAAACTGTTTCAAAGGTAAATATAGATGAGGATATAGAGGATGAAACTGGAATAAAATTTTTTTTAGATGAAATAAAAAAGTCTTCTTCACCCCTTTTCATTTTTGATAACTGTGAATACCTTGACTCCAACTCTTTAAAACTGATAGAAAGTTTGAGAAAAAAGGAGATCGGGAAAAAGATCATTTTCATTTTTAACAAAAAGTTCGGCGATTTAATTCTCGAAGATTTAGATAAAGATGAAATTTTTGAACTTTTAAATATAAGAACAGGTATCAAACCTTCAAGAAGGGTTGTTGAGAAACTTTTTGACCTTACATCAGGGAATATCCTTTTGATAACAACATTATTTAAAGAACTTATTGAAAAAGGGAAAATAACGATCAACTTTATCGGGGAATGGGACTATTCATCCGATATGGAAATAGTTTCTAAAGATTTAAGTTCTGCATCACAGATACTATTTTCAGAATTACCGCAAGAGCAGTTCAACTTTTTAAAATATCTTTCATTTTTCGATAAACCTTTAAAGTTAAAAGAACTTAAAGAAATTTTTAAAGATCTGAATTTCGATTTCTCAAACGAATTGTTAGAAAGATCCTTTATCGAAAGGAATGGAGATCTTGTATCCTTCAAAAACAAAATTTTGCAGAAACACCTATACCATTCTTTATCATTAAGAGAAAGGGTAAGGATACATAGAATCATAGGAGAGTTTTACGTGAAAGTAAAAGAAGAGTTTGAAGCAGGTTTGCACTTCTATAAAGCAGGGGAAAGAAAAATCTCTTTCAAACTTTTAAAATCAATAAAAAGTATCCCTTCCTATAATCTTAACTACTCTCACACAGTTTATTTTAAAATTTTAAACATTCTGAAACCGCAAAAGGATAATGTAGAAAAAATCTTTTATATTCTGCATAAGGAAGGAAGAGTTGACGAAATAAAGGAACTCATAAAAGAGAACGAAACACTCCTTGACCCTTTCACAAAAATTTATTTTACAATGGAGATACTCTTCAAGGAAGGGAAACTTGAAAATGTTAAAGAGAAATTCTTCTCAACAGATATAGAATCAATTCGAAACAAAAATATTAAAATAAAAATTCTTGACCTTGCAACATATGTTATGGTTCTAACTAACGATGATAGAAAAAACTTTTACATAGAAAAGATTTTAAAAGAGTATGAAAATATTTCTCTTGAAACGAAGGTTTTACTGAGGTTACCTTCAACTCTCATCCAGATAGGTGATTATGAAAAATCTGAACGTATATTCAAAGATATAGCTGATTCCTACCTTTTAAAAAATGATAGGTTTAACGCTTACTCAACACTTATAAAGATGTTCTACCTTTTTCCTCTCGGGAAATACGATATAGTTGAAGCTATAAAAATAGGAAAAGAGTATTTGAAAGAGATTGAAAATTTGAACTTTCCACTTGAAAAGTTCAGAGTTTTGAATTCCATAGCAACAAATTTAAGAGAGTTCGGCGATGTTGATGGTTCCCTATCATATGAGATGGAAGCGTTGAAATTGGCTGAACTTTTAAACCTTACATCAGAAAGGGCAACCATTTACATAATACTTGGGAGAATATTCTTTAACAAAGGTGATATTGAAAAAAGTATTGATTATTATAAAAAAGGAATGGAGATAGCAGAAGTTAGCAAATCCAATCTACTTCTGGAAACTATAACAGGAAATTTAGGAGTCTGTTACCATGTTTTAAAGGATTATAAAAATGCTTACGATTTTTATGAAAAGGCGTTGGATCTTTCCATAAAGGTTCCCTACTCAAATACAAGATTCATCTGGATTTTAAATCTTGCTCTTCTTTCAACGGAAAACAGAGATTTTGAAACTGCGAAAACCTATATAGATATGGCTAAAGAGGAGATAAAAAAGAATAAATTGGAAGAAAGATGGATAGATGTTTACCAGATTGAAGGTAACTGCCTTTTTTTACAGGGAGAGTATGCAAAGTGTGTAGAAGTTTTAAAACCTGTAATAGATGAATCTTTTAAAAAAAACCTTTTCGAGATATATTACGAAACTTTACCATACTATGGTGGAGCTTTAATTTTAACAGGGAAAAAAGAAGAGGGAGAAAAACTTTTAAATAAGGTGAAAGAATGGTTGAAAGATAAAGATTATAAAAATATAGAAGATAACCTTAAAGAGGTTAATGATAGAATTGAAAAAAAATAGGACAGATGTAACTTTTTCTTTACATTTCCCAAAAAATAAATATATATAAATTCTTAACTTAGGCTGGCACATATTATGCACCTTACTTTATTGAAAAAAGTGAGGTGTATTATGAAAAGAAAAATTTTAACAGTAATTTTTACCCTTCTTGCCTTCATTATCATATTTTCAGGGGAAAAGAACACCTCAAAATCTTCAATACAGATAATTTTAAAGTTACCAAAAATCGATAAAAATATATCAACCACCTCAGAGCTTCATCTCCCCTCCTTTCCATATACCCCCCATAAAAATATTCCCTCTAATTTTGAGGTGGTTGATATAAAATTGGATAAAGGTTTGAATTTAAAGATAAAGAATATTTCAGAGAGTAATTCTAATATAACAATTTTAGTTAATATTGTTGATAGAGAAGATAAAACGAATCTTACCAGAAGTTACAATTTAAAACTTAAAGGTAAAAAAATTTATTCAGTAAAACTGTTAAATGAAATTTTCTCAGACCTTGAAGGTAAAACTCTCTTTGCGGTAATCAGTGATGAAAATGGCAACTCTTACTCTTACGGTTTCAATCAATAAAATTTTTCTAACAAATTTAGAGTAGTTTTCAAAAAGAGTATAAGAAAGGTTATTAAAAAATTTTTTCTGTAGGGATAGAGGAATGAAAGAATACACTTTAATATCAAAATAAAAATAATTTTTTTATTTTTAATTTTTTTAAAGTTAACATTACCCATTTCCCTATTCAAATCACTCCTTGAAAACAAAGGTTCTAAATCGTAGCCCAATCCCTTGCAATATTTTAAACCATCAAAATAACCTACAAGAAAATCGTTGTACCTTAAACTTCTATCAAAGAATCCTCCAAAATGGTTCAAAATTTCTCCTGCGAGTTCTTCAGATGGCTTCTGAGGAGAAACCATATCTATCCTTATTATCTTTTTACCTGTAGATAAACTCTCATCTATGTTCTCCAAATCTAAAGAGCACCCGTTTAAAAACTTTTCAACAACCTTTTTTTCTTCTAAGTCAAGATTTTTAAAAGAACTTTTTAAACTGTTTCTTATGTCAAAAAATCTTTTCTCAATTCTGTTGAACTCAAAAGACAACTTTAAATCGGAATAGTATGATTGGTAAAAACTGCTATCGAGAAGTTTTATTATAGAATCTATAAGGTTCGATCTTCTTTTCTTCCTAGAATTTTCTATAATTGTTAAGGGATCGTCAGGATGAGGTATTATAAGTACTATCCTTTCACTCTCGTTGATATTGTTAAAAATTATTTTTAAAGGTAAGTTTTGTGTTACCCCACCATCGGTAAGATTCAACTCCAAATTTTCATCATCGTAAAAATGCGAAAACACCTTCAAATCTCCACTTTGAAAAGTATACCTTACAGGTGGAAAGAATATGGGGAAAGAGGCTGATGCTTTTAAAATTTTATATATCTTTTTGGTTGAGCAACTTTTAAAATCAAGGACGAAAGAAATGTTATGCGTTCTTAATGTAAATTTTTCAGAAAAGACACTCTCCTCTATATCCTTCAGGATAGGTTCGAGTGTTGTAACATTGAAAACCATCTTTATGTTGTCACTCTTTTTTTTAGAACAAACTTTATCCTTACAAAAATTAATACTCCTCACCTTTTTACAAATATTATCACCATAAGAATACTCACAACAACTTTCACACTTAAAAATCTTTTCAAATGAAGGGATAAGGTTATCAAAATCTAAAACGAATTCATCCTTCTTTGAAACAAGATTTTTAATATCCGTATTGTTGATTATCATACCAGCCATAAAATATGGGTTAAACCCTTTGAACATGGATGATGAGAATAGGAATGTTGATATTGCTCCTGCAGAAGAACCTCCTACAACCTCAAAATCGATATCTCCTTTTTCAAGAAAAAGTTGATATAACGAAGTAAGTACTCCAACCTCATATGTGCAAAGTGAAACTCCCCCAGAAACTATTATTGAGATTTTATTCATTTAAAAGTATCTCAAAAATAAGGTATTCTGAATCTATTCTTTTTAAAATTGAACCTGTTGATCTTATCATAAGGTAAGCGTTTATAAAGGATGCATACCTTTGGTCTGAAACATATATCGATTTTTTTATAATATCATCTATTTTATCTTTATCAAAATTTTTCGCTGATGATTCTATTCTGAGTACCACTCCTCCATCTTTTTCATAAGTTTCTACAACTATCCTTTTTATATGTGTTGTTGCCATCTCTGAGATCGTAAAACTTAATATGTTATGGAATACTGTTGATAAAACTCTATACTCAAAAACAACATCCCTTAAACTCTCATTAAGTTTTGATTCTATATTTATCGTGTATTTGTATTCTGTGTTAGTTATATAAAAGAACAACTCCTGTTTTACAAAGTCATTCAAAGAGAAATTTGTTTTTCCTTCTTCATATTCATACCTTATCTTATTGTTCAATATCTTAAAAGCTTCCATCAACTTCGATACTCCTACATCCGTAAAATTGAGAGTTTTCTGGAGAAGGTTTATTTTTTCCTCAAAAACACTTTTAAGTTGAGCCGGCTTTTTAGTATGAACATATTTATCAAGTTCATCGATGTTATCAAGTATGTAATCGAATCCAGCCCTTATAACAGAAATCATTGAAAAAGAGTTATGAGCAAAACCTTTTAAGAAGTCGTACATCTTCTTGTACTGGTTCTGGATATTGAATTGATAGATCCTGTCGAGAAGTGAGTTGAAAACAAAATTTGTATACTCTTTTGACATCTTCTCAAGTATTTTCACATTCGTATAATTGAAAATAACATACATATCAATCGATGAAAACCCGCTTTTTATCTTTCTCTTTTCAAGGATTAGATTGAATTCCCTATTTCCAATTAAAAATTCCCTGTTAAAGAAATTATCATATTCCAACTCTTTGAGTATCCCTTTATTCTGGTCATACCATTTTTCTAATGTTGTTGCTTCATTTAAGAGGAGTTGTCTAAAAAAGTTGTTACAATTCAGTTTGCCTTTTTGATCTACAGTAACTACACCGAAATTGAGGTTTTTTATAATCAGTTCCGAATCAAATGTGTTTATTATGTTGTATTTTCTGGAACTAAAAAAATCTAAAAATATAAATATGGGAGTTGTCAACATTGTAAGTAACAAAAAAACCAATGAAAAGATGTTTGAGGATTCTATAAAAAATGAAATATAAAAAATCGTATGGACCAGTGAAATGAAAAAGAAAAATGCCCTTTTTTGAAATATTGAAAAAATTAGAACCAGAATGTAGAAAGGAAAAATGAAAATTGAAAAGTGTGAAATCTCATTTAAAAATTTATCAACAAAAAATATTTTTTCTGGGCACGTAGCATCAAAAAAAACAGGCGAAAGAGTGTAAACAAAGGAAGAAATTATAAAAGCGATGAATGGATAGATTATTCTAACACCAATACTTTTTATATAATTTTCAAAATAGTAGAAAAAAATAAAATAGTTATAAAAAAGGAAAAAAAGGAATATCAAAGAGTATGTTACTTTAAATCCTTGTCCAAAGAATGTTGAATTTATAATGAAAATGTCAAGTGAGATGTAAGAGAATACTAAAAAAAAGATCAAAAGATTGTTCTTTTCAAAACCTACATCTTTTCTAAAAAAAAGATAAAATCCAAAAAATAATGAAAGAAGGAAAGAAAAAATTGAAAATATATTTATAACATACATTATCAGCTCAATTTGGAAAGATTCTTATGAGCTTCCTCTTTAAACCTTATAACCGTCTGTTTTATAAGATTTCTTCTCCCCGTATCTATCTTTAAATTGAAAAGGTAGTCGATTATTGAATCACAGAAGAGGATGAAAATAATATTTCCACCCTCTTTTTCCAATTTTTTTCTTCTTGAATTCGAATAAGGTATTTTACCAGTTAGATCTGAAAATATTTTGTTAAAATCTATTTTTGGATCTTCGGAATACAATTTTAAAGCCTCAACGAGTAAAGTGTTCAGGTTGAACCAATCATCGTAATTCCTTTTGAAAATATTTTTTGTATCCTCAATTTCAAGCAAAGGAATAAAATACTTTGTTATAGCATCGATATCATAATTAAAATTTGAAACCGCTTTACTCATATTTTCCTTAAGTACATTATATCACAATTGTTTCTTTAATCAACTGGTTATTTTTAAACCTTTCAAATTTAAGATCCTCTACATCTTTAATTGTTATGTATTCACCTTTCAAAATCTTTTCCGCAACCGAAATTCCCACTCCAGGTGCTTCCATTACTCCATGCCCTGAGAATCCTGTTGCTAAAAATAGGTTTTTAAGATTGGAATGAAACCCTATTATTCCATTTTTATCTTTGGTGTTATGTTCGTAAAGGCCACCCCACATCGATTGTGGAGAGATAATTCTGCAATATTCCATTCCTGGAATCCTTGCTGCCATATAATAGTTCATCTCTTCCTCATAATATTTTGGATCAGGGGTATAATCGTAACCAAAGGGTTGCTTGGGGTCAGCCCTTCCAACGATAAGGTTACCCTTCTCAGGATGGAAATAAACTCCATTATCAATAATAGTCATAGGTATCTTTTCAAAACCTTCAATGTTTGGCATCTTAACAGTGAAAAGCATCCTCTTCCATGGAACAACTGGAATATGGTAATCTTCATTTTCAACAGACTTTTTTAAAAGATCTCCTGAAAAAGCCCCAGCAGAGAGAATGACAAGATCACCTTCAATTATTGTTCCATCAACAAGTTCAACCCCAAGAGTTTCATCGTTGTTGAAAATTATCTTTTTAACTTCACTGTTCAACTTTATCTCAACCTTTTGTGGATATTTTTCTTTTGTGTATTCAAAATATCTGTTGGATGCTGTGGTTGGATTGAAAACTCCACAATCAGGTCCAAATAATCCCCCAGCTATAGGTTTCATGTTTAACACTTCGTTAACCTCTTGATCAATATGATCTATTGTTGGTATATAACCTGGGACAAAATTTTTTATCTCCTCAGGTTTTATGAGTTCAGTTCTTACACCATTTTCATCCCAGAAATGTTTGAAATCTTTAATACCTTTAAATTCCTCTTCATAATAGGTAAAAAGGTAACCTATCTGTTCAAAACCGATGTTCGTTCCAAGTTCTTCATGAAAGTTTTTGTAAGCGTTAATAGAGTAATTGGTCAACTTCAAATTAACCTTAGTTGACCATATATTTCTAAATGCACCAGCAGAAAGTGAGGTTGATTCCTGTGAAAGTTGGCTCTTTTTTTCAAGAACAACAACTTTTCCCTGATAACCTTCTCTGTAAAGATGGTAAAGTATTGAACCACCTATTATTCCACCACCTATTATAATTATTTTATCCATAAAAACTCCTAATATTGAATGTAAATTTTAACTCCTTTAAAATTTTTTAAAATCTCATCTCTCTTTTCATTCTTTACAATCATCAACGCTGTTGCTAAAGCATCAGCTGTACTCCCATTTGGTGCTATAACTGTAACAGAATGGATTAAAGAGGAAGGTTCTCCACTTTTTGGATCGATTATATGAGAGTATCTTTTACCCTTTATTTCATAATATCTAAAATAATCACCACTCGTTACTATTGAACCATTTAAAATCTCTTCCACTTTTACAACACTATCTCTTTCAAAACTCCTTATACCAACCCTGAAAGGTTTTTTATCGATAAGGTTGAAACAAACTATATCTCCACCAAGATTAACAAGCCCTTTCTTTAACCCTTCTTTTTTTAAAAGTTCAACAACGATATCACCAAAATAACCTTTAGCGATTCCACCAAAATCAACAGCAACATATTTACTCTTCTTATAAATTTTTTCATCCTTAACGATGAACTGATTTGAATCGTTTACAAGTTGAACAAAAAATTTTAAAGAATCCTTCTCAGGTTCTCTATCTCCCTTTTCACATCTTGAATAATAGGAAAGTAGAGGCTCTATGAAAATGTTGAAATAACCATCGGTCAGTTTTTTCAAAGAATCACTTAAAAATATCAATTCTAAAAACTGGTCATTTTTTTCGATAAAACTTTCACTTATGTTGAATTTATAAAGATAGGAATTCTGATTGTACTTAGAAAAGAAATTGTCAAGTTTTCTTAAGGTATCTTCAACATCTTTAAAAACTTTTTCAAAATCAAAATCCCTTTCACCGTAAAGGATTATTGAAACATTAACGTTTCCGAAAAAAAGATAATCTCTCCTTTTCTGGACAACTTTAGAACAGTTTATAAAAAGAAAGAATATAAACAATATAAAAATAAATTTTTTCATCACATCTTAACAAGGCCGGTGAAACCGAAGAAGGCAAGGGACATCAGTCCAGCAGTTATTATTCCTATAGCGGGTCCCTTGAAAGGTTCCGGAACATCAGCCCAATCCAGTTTCTCTCTTATTCCTGCGAATAGATAAATCGCTATAAAATAACCTATTCCGGTTGAGAGTGAGAAAACTATTGTTTCTATGAGGTTGTAATTTTTCTGTATATTCAAAATTGCAACACCAAGTATTGTACAGTTTGTCGTTATCAGTGGGAGATAGATACCTAAAGCATCAAAAAGTGTCGGTGCTATCTTTTTCATCGTTATCTCTACTATCTGAACCAAGGCTGCAATAACGAATATGAAAACTATGGTTTGAAGGTATTCGAGTTTCAAAGGATTCAAAACATAGATCTGCAAAAGATAGGAGATGAGGGTTGCCATAACCATAACGAATATTACTGCAAAACCCATTCCTGCAGCTGTCTCCTGTTTTTTAGAAACACCTATATAAGGGCATATACCTAAAAACCTCATCAAAACTATATTTGATATCAACATCGAATCGATAGCGATAATCAATAATTTTAACATATCACTTTACCTCTTTTTGAGTTTTTAAACTTTCTTTTTCAAGTTTCTTTCTCATCTTCTCTCTCTCTTTATTTTTTATATTTATAAAGTTCATTCCACCAAGCAACAAACCTATGGTTAGAAATGCACCGGGTGGGAGAATAGCAACTATTGCTGGAGAATATGACAAACCAAAAAGGTTCTTACCAAAAAACGTTCCGTTACCAATTACCTCTCTAATTGTTGCAAGGACAACTATAGTTAAAAGAAAGCCCAATCCCATTCCAAGTCCATCTAAAAAAGAATCAAAAACATTATTCTTTGAAGCAAAAGCCTCAGCCCTTCCCAAAACTATACAGTTAACAACTATCAAAGGGATGAAAACTCCCAAAGATTTATGTAATTTTGGTAAATAACCGTAAAGAACGAGATCAACGATAGTAACAAAGGTAGCAATCACTATAATAAAAACTGGTATCCTCATCTTGTTTGGTACAAACTTTCTTATAGATGAAATGACTATGTTAGAAGATACAAGAACGAAAGTTGCAGCGAAAGCCATCCCTACAGCATTGTTTACAGTTGTTGAAACAGCGAGTGTTGGGCAGAATCCAAGTAAAAGTACAAGAACAGGATTGTTGGTCCAGATTCCATTAAAAAGTTTTTTAAAAACATTATTCATCTTTCACCTCCACAGTTTTGGAGGAATCGGTTTCACCAATTTTAAAATTGTACTCCAAAACTTTCAACCCTCTTTCTATACATTCGCCTACAGCCCTTGATGTTATGGTTGCTGAAGTTATCGCCTGAATGTCTCCTCCATCTTTATCAACTTTAAACTTAAAATTTGATAAGGATTTTGAAAGGAATTGATCCTTAAATTTATTCTTAGTCATCTTGGTTCCAAGTCCAGGTGTTTCAGAAAACTCCAGTGGATATATACCTGTTATTTTGAATTCTTTATCAACTCCTATCATCATGGTAATAGTTCCACCATAACCTTTCTTCGTATAGGAGAGTACAGAGTAAGCGTAAACTGTTGAATCGTTGTTTTGAATAATATAGGCTTTCAAAGGGATAGATTCGACATCTGACACAAGAAAAGTATCCTTTATGATCATCTGATCTGAAATGTTTGGGATTACACTTTTTATAGCCTCAGTTATCTCAGCGTTCTTTGCTTTCTCAATTGGCTCTTTTGTTATAGAATGGACATAGGAAAGTAGAAACGCTGAAACTACTGCAACAAGAAAAAGTTTTATGACCTGAACAATATTTTCTTTCATATCACTCTCCAAATTTTTTGTTTTTTGTAAACTTCTCTATAGTTGGAGAAAGAGCTTCCATAATAAGTATTGCAAATGAAACACCTTCAGGGTATGCACCGAAAAGCCTTATTAGAGAAGTTATCAAACCACAACCGAATGCAAAAACAATTTTCCCCTTTTTAGTTATAGGCATTGTTACCATATCTGTAGCCATAAAGAATGCACCAAGGAAAAGTCCTCCTGTAACCATATGGAAAAATGGAGATGCATACTTTATGGGGTCAATAAGGTTGAAAATCCAGGTAAAAACAAAAACCGTTGAAATGTATAAAAGTGGAACTATAAATGGAATTATTCTTCTCAATATCAAAAGAATTCCACCTATAAGGATCGCAAATTCAGAGATCTCACCTATTGAACCTCCACCAACACCTTCTATAGGAAAACCGAAGAAAAGTTTTAAGTAATCCAAATTTGAAACTGACGATAACCCTTGAGTTTTCAACATTCCAAGCGGAGTTGCGAATGTTTGGGATGTAAGGTTAATTCCCACAGTCCATCTTGTCATAATAGATGGGAAAGAGAGAAGTAAGAAAACTCTTGCCACAAGAGCAGGGTTGAAAGGGTTGTTCCCGAGTCCTCCATATATATGTTTTCCAAAAAGCATAGCAACAAAGGAACCAACCGCACACATCCACCAAGGTGATGTTGACGGAAGATTCAGAGCAAGAAGTAAACCTGTTATGAAAGCACTCCCATCGTAAGCTTTTTCAAATACATTCTTTACACCTCTTACCTTCAAAAAAATCATTTCAAATAATTCAGTGAAAATTATACAGGAGAGGATAACGGTTAAAGCCCTGTATCTATAAAGGTAAATAGACCATAATGTAGCAGGTAAAAGAGCAACAACAACGGTCCACATAATACTTTTTATATCCTCTTTCCCTCTAAGAAATGGAGCATTTTTTATTACGAATCTGTTTTCTTGCATCATTTACCTCTCTTCAAATATTTTGTATACTTCTGTTTCCCTTTAACTATACTTCTCGCTAAATCTCTTGAGGCTGGACAGATGAAGGAGCATGAACCACATTCTATACAGTCTAAAACATCATCCATCTTCTCGTACTCCCTTCTATCAGATGCCTCTTTAAGATAGGTTGGATTTAGTCCCATTGGACATACAGCAAGACACCTCCCACATCTTATACAAGGATTTTCCTCTTCTATGTTTACCTCTTCATCTGTCAAAAACAAAAGTCCAGATGTTGTCTTTGTTATTGGTAAATTAATATCTGTGAATGGCTTACCCATCATGGGACCGCCATTTATAAGGTATTTACATTCATCCTTTATACCACCACAAAAATCAGCTATCTGTGAAACTGTTACTCCAACTGGAGCAAGGATATTTTTAGGTTCATTTATACCTTTACCTGAACATGTCAAAACCCTTTCAGTTAAAGGTTTGTTGAAAGTGATAAGATCGTATATAGCTTTTACTGTAGATACGTTCTGAACTATTACCCCAACCTCAAAAGGTAACTTCCTTATTGGAACAACCCTTTTCGTTAGTGCATATATCAACTGTTTTTCTGCACCCTGAGGATATTTAGTTTTTAGAAGTTTAAACTCTATCCTTTTATCGGAGTTAACCTTTTGAAGTTTCTCAAATGCTTCCTCTTTGTTTTCCTCAATCCCTACTATCGCTTTAGGAATTTCAAGGTTATCAAGTATTAAACTTATCCCTGATAAAAATTCATTTCCAAATTCAACCATCACTCTATAATCGTTTGTAAGGTAGGGTTCACATTCAGCAGCGTTCACTATAAAAAGATCTATAATTTTATCCTTTGGAGGTGTCATCTTAACATAGGTTGGAAATCCAGCACCACCCATACCTATGATTCCACCATTTTTTACCTCATTTATGAATCTCTCTTTATCTTTTTTGAAATCCCTCTTCTCTTCAGTTCCAGAAACCTTTTCATATTTAAAATCGTTTTTTATAACAACAACATCATTTTTAATTTCACCGGGAAAAACCATACTCTTTATCTGAACCACCTCTCCAGATACAGGTGAATGAACAACAGATGTTACACCACCCTCTCCAGATGCAACAATCTGATTTTTTAGAACTTTATCCCCTTCCTTAACAACACTTTTCGCAGGAGCCCCAATATGTTGGTTTATCGAAATAAAAACAAAATCTTTCGCCTCCAACTTTTCTATCTTTTTGTTCTCAGTTAGTTCCTTTCTCTCCTCGGGAAGGACTCCACTTCTTCCGAATGTGTAAAGTTTAGCCATTGGATACTCCTTCTTTCTTCTTTTTAAGTATCTCCCTTATCTTGTTTGCAACCTCTTCTTTCCCAACAGGGCAGATCTTGTACAGTTCACCCCTTTTTGCCATCTCAACTGCGAAACCTTCACATCCGGGGAAACCACAAGCACCACAGTTAACTCCTGGTAGGACAGCCAAAATCTCATCAACTGCAGGGTCCCTCTTAACTTCAAAAAATTTCATTGTTATCAGTATCAAAACTCCAAGTAATATTGAGAGAGCACCCATAACTAAGACAGGATATAGAATCTCTTTTATCATTTTAACACCCTCACTATTTTATGGTTAAATTCTTCTTTTTTATTTTTGTTAAAAATAAATATTGTTAAAATCGAAATTAAAAATCCTATAAAAGCAAAAATAGCAACCATACCTTCTCCCTTTTTTAAAGAGTATCCCACAAGTGAAAATATAAAAATTAAAATTGTAGGAACAATGTAAAAAACGAATGAAAGTAGAAGAATCTTTTTCCTTTCTATCATCAGTTCAACGATGTCCCCTTTTTCAACCTTTTCACCAGAAATATTCTCACTTTCAACTATCTTATTTTGATCTTTAGAAAAAATAGCACATTCTTGCGAATGTGAACAGGAAGAACATGCGGAAAGAAGTTTGATTTTAACAAAAATCTTTCCATCTTTTATATCAAAAACCTCACCCAAAATTTTTTCCTCCATAATATTTTGATATATTATACTTTATAGACCTTTTGTCAATAGATTGATCGTAAAAAAAAATATTGAAAATTTTTATTTTTAATGTAAAATGCTATTTATGGGAAGGAAATTGAATCTCCTTATTGTTGATGATGAACCACTCTTTTTAACAAGTTTAAAGGATGCATTGCTTGCAAACTACAGTTTCAACATATACACAGCCTTATCAGGTGTTAAAGCATTGGAGATATTGGAACAGACAAATATTGATATATGTTTTCTTGATGTCCATCTCCCTGATATTTATGGATTTGACCTTATAGATAAGATTAAAAGTTTTTCTCCAGATTGTGAAATAATAATAATGACTGCTTATGGAGAGATCCAACAAACGAAAATTGCTTTAAAGGAAGGTGCATACTTTTTACCAAAACCTTTCAAAATTGAAGATTTAAAAAATGTCCTATCAAAAATAAATAAAAATATAACCTACTCTGATCTTTACGATAAGTTGAAGGATGATGAAGATAATATTCTTATAAAAACGAAAAATAAAAGGATGAAGGAGATTTTAAAGAAAGCTGAAAAGTATGCAAAAAGTGATCTGCCTGTACTTCTATTAGGTTCAACTGGAACAGGAAAGGATACATTGGCAAAATACATTCATCAAAGATCAGAAAGAAGGAATGAGATTTTCATAATGCAAAACTGCGCATCCTTACCTGAAACACTTATTGAGAGTGAACTTTTTGGGTATGAGAAGGGAGCTTTTACAGGAGCCTATTCGAGAAAATTTGGGCTTTTTGAAATAGCAAACAATGGAACAATTTTTTTAAACGAGATAGCTGAACTCCCATTATCAAGTCAGGCAAAAATATTACATATAATAGAGAACAAAAGTTTCAGAAGGATAGGTAGTTTACAGGACATAATTGTTGATACGAGGATAATAGCTGCAACTAACAAAAAGATGGAGGATCTTTTAAAATCAGGTAAAATAAGAGAGGACCTTTTCTACAGACTTGAAACATTACACCTCGAACTTTTAGACCTTAAAGAAAGGATTGAAGATATTCCACTTATTATAGAATCCTTACTGAAAAAAAGGAATATAGATCCAAAAGAATTCAAAATAGATAAAGAGGTTTTAACACTATTTCAGAATTATAACTGGCCTGGAAATATAAGAGAACTTGAGAATATTATTGAAAGATCTATAATTTTGACTGAAGGGAAAGGTATAACTATTGATACACTCCCCTACTCCATACTAAAGTTAGAGAACCATGTAAAAAGGGAATCTTTGAAAGATCTTGAAAAAGAGGAGATAATAAAAATATTGGAATCTGTTGGAGGGAATAAATCGAAAGCGGCAAAAATACTTGGAATAGATAGAAAAACACTTTATAGAAAGATAAAAAATTGGGGAATTTAATTTTTTATGTCCCATTTTGCCACACTTTTTTTAGTTGAAATTTATAAATGATTTTAAGTTATTAAAAATAATACATTTAAAATTTTTATTTCATGGCATAAAATTTGCTTATAAAAAAATGTATGAAAAAGATAGCGGTACTTTCATCTGACAGAAGTTTTATAGATCGGATCAAATTAAAGTTGGATAATTTTAATCATTTTATCGATTCTATTTCCCTTTTAACTTTTTCACTATTAAATAGACCTGATATTATAATTCTTGATACTTCTGATCTTCCACCTAACAATGAGAACAAAATAATAAAATCTTTAAACGATATTGTTCCAAAATCAAAAATAATGTTACTTTTAAGAAATGATGATATAGAATTTTTGAGAATGTTGAGGAGAAATAACAACATATTTTTTTCATTTAACAATCCAGAGGATTGTTTACAAATTTTTGAAATAATAGATAATATTGAAAAAAATAAAGAGAAAGTGGGGTTTGAATATGAGTAGGTTTTTAAGTTTGATTTTTATTTTACCTTTATTTTTGTTCGCTTCTTACAGTGTTGAAACTGATCTTAATGTTGAAAATCAAGAAGTATTGTTACTTGAACTTTCATCATCAAAAATTGATTTAGGAGAGATAAAACCTGATATGAAGGAGGTGGTAAAATTAAAGGGTATAACAGTTAAGGTAAAAAGTAACGTAAAGTGGGTTTTAACTGTAGAACCTTTGGATAATCTTGTTTCAACAGATGGTGATGTTATAAATATTGAAAGGTTGGAATTAAGAGGTAAAAAGGGTAACTTTACCCCACTATCCCTTGCAAACCCTATTACCATCGCTTCAGGGGATAAAACAGGTGATAACGGTTATGATGTAGATATAGATTTTAGAATGAAGATAAGATGGGATGACCCATCTGGAAGATACAATACAAAACTTAGATTCACGTTAAACTCAATATACTAAGGAGGTCTTATGAAAAAACTTTTAACAATTTTCACAGTCATCTTGCTTTCTCTTGTAGTTCTTCCAGTATTTGGAGCTACAGCATCTGACAATGTTGATGTTCAGATTCTTATTCCAGCAAGGGTTGGAATAAATATTACAAATGCAGGTGCCCTTCTTTTTGATCTGACAAGTGTTGCTATACCAGCAACATTCCCTGCCTACTATTTCCCAAATGGTGGTGAAACTGAAATACTTATGGATATCTTCTGCAATGCAACGGCTGGTTACACTCTCGATGTTATAGCATCAGGTGATTTTTCCGCTGATGTTCCAGTTTCACAACTCTTCTTTGCACCAAGTGGAACACCAATAACAACAGATGGAACACCGACACCCCTAGCACCTTGGACGCCATTTTCCACAGCATCCGTTAACGTTGAAACAGGTCCAAGACTTACAGGTTGGACAGCAAAAAATCAAGCGATAGAGTTCAAATGGGAGCCTGATGACCCAGAGATTGATCCATCATCAACTGTTACACTCACATACACTATAACAAGTTTATAAAATCTGTGGAGGTGGGATGTTAAAATTTATAAGATATGTTGTTATTTTAACATTGTCTGTAAAAACTTTTTCACAGATCGGTTTTAACATCTCACCTCCCAAATATGAATTTACAGTTAGACCTGAGGAGGTAAAAAATTTTACTATAAATGTTCAAAATACAACAGACTCTATACTCCATATTAAAATATATACTGTTGATTGGGCTTTAGATATTGATAACAATGTGAAATATTTCGCAGCAGGGAAACTTAAAAACTCATGCTCAAACTGGATTTATGTTAATCCACAGGAGTTCAATATAACTCCAAACTCTTCTCAAGATATAAGGTTTACCCTTTCAGTTCCAAAAAATGTTTTTGGTGATTACTGGTCTATGGTATTTTTCGAATCAACTCCTTTCAATCCAACAGGTTCAAGTATCTTGCTCGTTTCCGGAAGGGTTGGATGTACGATATACTCAACTATAGCAGGAACAACAGTAAAAAATGGTGATATCGTTGGACTTGATTTTGACAAAAAGGATTATTCAGTAAAGACAATATTCGAAAATACAGGTAATGTCCATTTAAGGATAAAAGGGGTTATGAAGATATTAAAAGATGAAAAAATTATTTTTCAGGATGATATTTTAGAAAAGGTATCCTTACCCGAAACTAAAACAACAATTTCATTCCCTATAAAGACTCAACTTTTAAAGGGAACATACACTATAAAAGTTAGTATAGATTATTCAGGTAATGAGATCCTTGAAGGTGAAAAGGTCATCAAGATCGATTGAAATATAGGGATGAGAAAAATTTTTTTTCCTATTACAATTTTATTTTTTATTTTAGTTTTTTCTGAAAGTTATTATGATATCTCTTTTGATAACTATCTTTACTCAAATTCGAAATATTATTCCCCATACATAAATTTAAGGTACTTTTCTGAAATAGAAAATCAAAGGACAGATTTCTATTTACAGTTATACCAACTCTTCCCTTCCAACTTTTACCTGTACTATTTAAAAACTTTTGAAAATGGGTATAACAGTTTTGAGGGAGGAGATATTTTACCTTACAGATTCTTACAATTCTATCTTAGAGGATTCAGATTATCGTTACGGTACAAATTTACAGGATTTGAATTTTTTTTGGGAAAGGACAACGCAGTTTCAAATCAGATTTTTCAACAAATTGATCTTAACAGAAGTGTATTTGGAACACTTATACCATTATCGATTACAAAAAATGACACAACAAAATTTTTTCTATTCTCAAGAGATGATAGATCTTTATGGTCACCTATAACATCTCAAAAACTTTTAGGAATAAACCACTCTTTGAGATTTTTCGATAAACTTTTTTTAGACCTAACATTCAAAAAACATTATAACTATTTTGGTGTAGATACAACAACAATAAAATATTCTTACAGTGTTAAAACTCATTTTTTAACAAAATACTTTTCCTCATCATTAATTTTAGTCAATGAACCTGAAAATTTTTCCGATTTCTCTCTTTTTTACAGAGAGAATGGCAGAACATATTTGAATTTCTATCAAACAACAAAAATTTTTAATTTTGCCTCTTTAAATTTGAATTTTTCAAGGTATAACATCTTTTCAGATGATAACTCCTCTTACGATAGGTATGGTGTTAAAAGTTCTCTCTTTTTTTCTCCTGTTCCGAAGTTGGATATATCTTACGAAGTATACAGAAAAATCTCTCAGAAAAATATTTTTGGAAAGGTTTTGGGTCTTAACATATCTAAATGGTTTAAAAACTTTTATTTCAACTTTAACTTCTCAAATGAAGAGTTTTCAAATAACACAAACAAAAACTTTTACTCCAATATTTCATACAATTTTTACAATGGAACAAATATAGGTTCAACATTCAAACTTACAAAAAGGGATACAGTAACCGATTATTTCGTTACAAACTATGTTAGATGGAGGGTTGAAAAAATTCTAAATTTCGAATATGGTGTAGATTTCGGGAATTTTAATAAAACCTCAGTCATCGGTAACCATTTTGATTTTTCAATAAATTATAAAAATTACACCTTTACAAACAGGTTGAACATAAAATATTTTGAAAAGGTTTTTCTCGAACTTCAAACAAAATTGAGTTTAATAGGGGCACTCGATAACTTCTATTCAGGAATTTTAAGTGGTAGGGTATTTTACGACAAAAATAACAACTCTATCTTTGATGGTGATGATCTTCCTTTAAAAAATCTTATGATAACTCTTAATGATACCCTATTTACAAAAAGTGATAAGAATGGTTTTTATTCCTTTAAATTTTTAAAACCTGGGAAATATAAAATTTCAATAGATAAGAATAAGATCCCTGCTTACTTTGATATAAAAGAACACTATTTTGTGGATGTTGAAAATTTCACAAAAAAGTCTGTTGATATCCCACTTATAAAACTTGGGTCAATTTCAGGATACGTTTTCATAGATTTGAACAAAGATGGAATAAAGGATGAAAACGAAGAGGGTGTCAGTGGTGTTATAGTAAGGATTAAAGATTCAGACAGATACACTTATACAGATATTAATGGTTTTTACACTATTTCAAACCTTCCAATGGGTGCTTACATTGTAGAGGTTCCCAAACTCCCTGAAGGTTATCAGTTCGTTTTTCCAAACCTTATAATGTATATAAATGTTAACAAGTTGAAATCTGATTTCACAATAGATTTCGGAATAACGAAAGAATTAAAACCTGTCAGAAAAAAGATATTTTAATATTTTTTTTCTTTCCTTTAAAAGTTCTTTTTTATCATACATAAGTACTTTGCCAGCATATTTTAAAGGTATTCCGCGTGAGAAAACATATTTGATATTTTCTGGATAAAGAGAGAATATTAAAGATGATGCTACATCCTTATTGAAAGGAGAAAGATTTATATCATCCTCAACAAGAATAAAATCAGCATCGTATCCATCTTTTACAATACCCGTTCTATTTTCAAGTTTCAAAGATTTGGCTCCATTCTTTGTAGCCATTTCAAATATATTCTTTGATGGTAAACCACTTTTGTTATGCTTTACATTTTGATAGAGTTTTGCTACTCTCATCTCAAGAATCTGATTCATGTTGTTGTTGCAAGGAGCACCATCGGAACCTATTCCAACGTTTATACCTTCCCCATAAAATCTTGTAATATCAGCTATTCCATTTTTTAACTTTCCATTTGCCGAAGGGCAATGAGCAACATTTACTTTCTTTTCTTTTAAAATTTTTATATCCTTTTCACTTAAAAATATACAGTGCGCAAGAACAACGTTACCATCAAGAAGACCGGTTTCTTTAAAAAATTCGACATTTGAAAGTTTATATTTTTTTAAGGTGAAATCGTTTTCTTCAATAGTTTCGGAAGAATGGGTATGAACGGTAAGAGAGTATTTATCTCTCAACTCTAAAAGAGTTTTGATACCTTTTTTAGTAACACCGGGAACGAACCTTGGACATAGGACATAGGTCACATTTTTGTAATCTTTACTTTTCTCGACCAACTCTCGGGTAGTTTTTTTATAATTTTTCAAATCTGTTTTAAAACCACCGAACTCTCTATCCATAAAAACATTCCCGGAAAAACCTCTAATATTTGAGTTCTCTATCTCTTCAAAAATAACATCCTGATAGTTGAAGGTTCCCATATCAAGGATTGTTGTTGTTCCAGAATCTATAAGTTCATAGAGTGAAAGTTTACATGATAAAGATAAAATTTTTTTACTTAAACTTCTTTCATAAGGGATTATCCTTTTTTGCAACCAATCGTAAAGTCCCATCTCCTCTGCATACCCTTTCGCGAGGTTCTGACATATATGTGTATGAATCTGGATAAAGGATGGGAAAAGAAAATATTTTGAACAATCCAACTTAATATAATCTTTTGAATCACCTTTACAATTAAAGGAGAATTTACCATCCTTAACAAAAATTTTTTTCTTGAAGATCAACCTGTTTTGATCCGTATCATAATATTTAACATTTTCAAGGACAAAATTTTTACTTTTCAATTTTATACTCCTTTATCTTTTCAAGTAAACTCCTATAACTTATTTTCAAAATTTTTGACGCTTTCATTCTGTTCCATTTAACCATCCTCAAAGTTTTTAATATCTCTTCCTTTTCGACCTCTTTGGTCTTTTCTTTAACAAGATCTTTCAAACCACCCTTGAAGTTGTATCTATCAATATTAAAATCCTTTTCCAAAAGATAAACTT
This sequence comes from candidate division TA06 bacterium 32_111, assembly GCA_001508335.1. Classification (GTDB taxonomy): domain Bacteria; phylum Hydrothermota; class 32-111; order 32-111; family 32-111; genus 32-111. The sequence continues at coordinate 31,862 of LGFX01000010.1, read as the reverse complement.
CCAAAAAATTTTCAAGTTCTTTAACATTTCCATGAAATTCGAAACCTATAATCTTTTCAATAAAAGAGTTATAATCTTCTCTTCTTTTTAACGAGAGTTTTTTTTCAAGTTTATCTATAAGAAAATTGGCAAGGGGAGGGATATCCTCTCTTCTTTCTCTGAGTGGTAAAATCTTTATTCTGTAAACATTCAACCTGAAAAGCAGGTCCCTTCTCAAATATCCCTTTTCAACAAGATTTTCAGGTTCTTCGGAAAAAATTGAGATTATCCTCGTATCAATTCTTTCTTCCCTATTCGAACCTACCGGATAGAAAGATTTTGTATCAAGAAATTTTAGAATTTTTCCCTGAATGTAAATATCGACAGCATCAAGGTTTTTTAAAATAACTGTTCCCCCATCTGAAATCTTCAAAAATCCATCCCTTGAAACCAAAGCCCCTGTAAATGCTCCTTTTGAAACACCAAAAAGTTCACTCTCGATAAGATTTTTATTAAGGGATGCGAAATCTATTTCAACAAAATTTTTCCCTTCTCTATTAGAATATCTGTGGATAAGTTCTGATACCAGAGTTTTACCAGACCCAACAGGTCCTATTATTATTACATTGACATCCGTTGCAGAACACTTTTTTATATCCTCTCTAACCTCTATACTATTTTGAGAAATTCCAACATACTCCTTTTCAATTTCCTTGAAAGAGCTATCCCTTAAAATATTTTTTACCTTTTTTATGAGAATATCATAATCTATAGGTTTTTGCCAGAAATCGTTAGCACCTTTTTTTATGCATTCAATAGCAAGAGGTATATCACCATACGCTGTCAGTATAACAACTTTCACTTCCCTGTCTGAACTTCTAATTTTTTTTAAAAGTTCAACTCCGCTTCCATCCGGCAACTTGATATCAAGAATAACCAAAGAGTATTTGAATCTAAAAAATACCTCATCAAACTCAGAAACACTTCTTACTTCTTCAATATCGAAATCATTTTTTAAACTCTCTTTTAGAAATTTTCTAAAAGATTGGTTATCCTCAACTATCAAAATTCTTTTCTTCATTTTTTAAAACCAAAACGATTTTTCCCCTACCGTTGAAATTTGTAAATTTATAATCTATATTTAAAATCGTGCATATCTTTATTATTATTGGAATACCGAGTCCTATTCCTTTAGCATTTTCATTAAAAGGACTGTACAATTTTTCAAGTACCTCTTCAGGAAAACCTGGTCCAGAATCTACTATACCGATCTCTATCTTTTCTATAAGATTTTTTATTGTTATATCAACTTTTTTATCTTTAGAATATTTATAAATGTTATCAAAAATGTTGAAAAGAACCTGCTCTAAAAGTACAGGATCGGTTTCAACGAAAACTTTTTCTTCAGGGAAATCCTTTGAACAATCGAGAGGGAACCTTTCAGCAACCCTTTCAACGATTTGCTTCAATTCACTTTTAACCAAATAAGGTTTTTCGTCTTTAGAAAACTCTAGAAATTTTTTTGTAAAATATGAAAGTTTTTTCAAATCCTCTATGACTGTTTTTACAAGATTAAAATCACCATTTTCTAAACCTTTCTGTAGAAGACCAATAGAGGAGCCAAGACTGTTATTCAATTGATGCGCAATGCCTGAGGTTATTTCAGAGAGTTTCAACAATCCATCTTTCAACCTGAAGTTCTCTTCAAGTTCTTTCACCCTCTTATTCAAAATGGCGTTAGCATCCTTTTCCAACTTCTGTGATTCTATTAGATTCTCGAGTGAGTCTTTAAAAACTTTTACAAAACTATCAGGATTATCATAGTTAAGATCCATTCCAACAAGTTTTGTTATCTGACCCATCTTTTCGATAGGCCTTTCTATACTTTTGAGAAGTGATATTATGCTTATAACTGTTAAAACCAAAAGTACTGATTTGTATACGATAAAATAAAGGATGATCCTTTTAAGAAAAAAGTTGTTACTTTTAAAATTAAGTATCATAAAAATATCTTTATTTTTCCCATTACTGATTTTGGTAGTATATATATCAAGGTCTTTATAAAAAAATCTCATGCTAATATTCTCTTTTAAAAGAGGGAGTAAAAAGTATCTTATCTGACTATCTTTAAAGGAAAAATTTTTTGAAGTTATGAAAGGATAAAAAGAAGAATCTGTTATAAAATATGAATGCAAATTTAAACTTTTTATATCCTTTTCAAAAAAATCCTGTCTTTTCAAAAAAAATTCCTGTAAAGAGTTGTAGGATGAAAACTCTTCATCGTACCTTTTTTTAAAATCTGAAATCTTTTTATAATTATCGTTAATATAATCGTTTTCATAATAATTTATCAATAGATTCAGATAAACTGAGAATATTATATCGGATAATATTAAAAATAATAAAAATAGAGAGAGAAAAACTCTTTTCCCTAATATAGACTTAAATTCCATTCTTTAATTATATAAAAAAACGGTGAGTTGACAATAATAATTATTTGAAAAATGAAAGCAAAATACCAGCAGCTATAGCTGAGCCTATAACTCCAGCAACATTAGGTCCCATTGCATGCATTAAAAGATGGTTTTGTGGATCATCCTGAAGGCCTACAGATTCAGCAACCCTTGCTGAATCTGGAACAGCTGAAACTCCAGCAGCACCTATTAAAGGGTTTATCTTATCCTCAGGTTTTAAAAAAAGATTCAAGAATTTTGCAAAGAGTACTCCACCTGCTGAGGAGAAAGCGAAAGCCAATGCACCAAGAACAAAGATCTTTAGAGAGGAAGAAGTTAAGAATATATTCGCCTGCGTTGATGCACCAACACAAACTCCTATCATTATAGTACAAATATCTATAAGTGCTGTTGATGCTGTTTTTGCAAGTCTGGTTGTCACACCACTCTCTCTTAAAAGATTGCCCAAAAAAAGCATTCCAAGAAGTGGTATACCAGCAGGAACGATCATCGTAGTAATCAAAAAACCTGCAATTGGGAAAATTATCTTTTCAGTTTTCTTAACAGGTCTTGGTTTTTTCATTCTTATCAATCTTTCTTTTTTTGTCGTTAAAAGTTTCATTATAGGTGGCTGGATTACTGGAACTAAAGCCATATAGGAGTAAGCAGCTATGGCTATAGGTCCAAGAAGTGTTGGAGCAAGTTTTGATGTCAAAAATATAGCGGTAGGTCCATCAGCCCCTCCAATTATCCCTATGGAGCCTGCTTCAGGTAGTGAGAACCCTAAAAGGTATGCACCTATAAAAGTTGTAAATATTCCAAGTTGGGCTGCAGCACCAAGTAGTAAAGTTTTTGGATTTGAAAGTAGTGTAGAAAAATCGGTCATCGCACCAATTCCAAGAAATATGAGAGGTGGATATATCCCATGCAAAACTCCAAAATAAAGATAATTCAAAACACTTCCCTTTTCATATACACCAACATTTAAACCAAGCATAAGTGGAATGTTCCCAATGAGAATTCCAAAACCTATTGGAAGAAGAAGTAAAGGTTCATATTCTTTTTTTATGGCAAGATATATAAAAATTATCCCAACAAAGATCATTATAAGATATTTGTAATCCAAATTAGCAAAACCTGTCATAGAAAAAAATGTTTGAAAAAGTTGAGCCATTTTTTATTCTCCTATTTCAAAAAGAATGTCCCCTTCAGCTACAGTATCGTCCTTTTTTACGTTCACCTTTATTATCTTTCCAGAGTATGGAGAATGGATAGCATTTTCCATCTTCATCGCTTCCATTATCAAAAGATCCTGCCCTTCCTTAACATGTTCTCCCTCTTTAACAAGAACATTCAAGACAACACCTGGGAGAGGAGCAGCGACTTTTTTTATCTGTTCCTTTTCACTCTTCTTTTCACTCTGTAAAACTGGTTTTTCAACATTCTGTGACGGGACATTTTTCTTTACAGTTTGTTCAACACTCCCCAACTGCCTGAAATTTACTTTGTAATTTTTCCCATTTATCTCTATGTCTGCAACATTCTCTTCAAGTGAGTTAACTTTTACTTTGTAATCTTTACCATTTATGTTTAAGACGTATTCACCCATTTTTACTCCTTGCATAAAACCAATATGGGGGTTTATCCTCCCATTTTATTGTTAATCTATCTTTCGATAATGAATGATGAAGTTTATATTCAAGTATCAAGGCTGTTGTAATCGCTATAAGTTCCTCCTCACCGAGTTCCTTTTTTTCAAGAATACTTTTATTATAATCTTCAACATTTTTATCCTTATCACCTTTCTGCGGGGGATTCAAAAATATTTTTAAAAAATTTATAAATACCTGCATAAGAACGAGCCCCAAAAATACCGCAACAATTCCAACAACAGGTAAAAAGTAAGGATTAAGATTGTAGTTACCTTCTGAAGAAAATATGAGAATATTCAAAAAGAGAACAAAAAGAGTTAGGATGAATTTTAACTTTTTTCTTTTCATAATATTATAAAGGTATGTTTCCATGTTTCCTTGGTGGATTTGTATCCATCTTGTTTTTACAGAGTTCTAAAGCCCTTATTATTCTGAACCTCGTAGTTTTTGGTTCTATAACATCCTCGATATAACCTCTAACAGCAGCTGAATAAGGGTTAGCAAACTTCTCCCTATACTCCTCTTCAAATTTTGCTTCAGCTTCTTCTTTATTTTCAGCCTTCATTATCTCTTTAGCAAAGATGATTTCCACTGCACCCTTTGGACCCATAACAGCAATTTCAGCAGTTGGCCAGGCGTAATTTATATCACCTCTTATGTGTTTCGATGACATAACACAGTAAGCCCCTCCATAAGCCTTCCTTAAAATAACTGTAATCTTAGGAACTGTAGCCTCTGCAAAAGCGTACAAAAGTTTTGCTCCGCTTTTAATTACTCCACCATACTCCTGTTGTGTACCGGGTAAAAATCCTGGAACATCCTCAAGTATAACAAGAGGTATGTTGAAAGCATCACAGAATCTTACAAACCTTGCGCCTTTTTCAGATGCATTTATGTCGAGAACACCTGCAAGTGATTTTGGCTGGTTGGCAACAATCCCTACAGGTCTTCCATTAAACCTGGCAAAACCTATAACAATGTTTGTTGCAAAGTAAGGCTGAACTTCAAAGAAATCTTCGTTATCAACTATTATTTTTATTATCTCTTTTATATCGTAAGGTTTATTCGGATTATCTGGAACAATACTGTTCAACCTGACATCCTCTCTGTTTACAGGATCATCATTTTTAATTACAGGGGGATTCTCTTTATTATTTAACGGAAGAAAAGAAAAGAGTTTTCTCACATTCTTTAAAACTTCTTCATCGGAATCGAAAACAAAATGTGCGACACCAGATTTCGTCGAGTGTATTGAAGCACCACCTAAAGATTCTTCATCAACATCCTCATTTGTAACGGTTTTAACAACTTTTGGACCAGTCAAAAACATATATGAAGTTTTTTTGACCATGAAGATAAAATCTGTTATTGCTGGAGAGTAAACTGCACCACCCGCGCACGGTCCCATAATAGCTGAAATCTGTGGTACAACTCCAGAGTACATAACATTTCTTAAAAATATTTCCGCATAACCTGCAAGAGATTCTATCCCCTCCTGTATCCTTGCACCACCAGAGTCGTTAAGACCAATAACCGGGACACCATTTTTTGCTGCCATATCCATGATCTTGCAAATTTTTTCAGCAAAGGTTTCAGACAGAGAACCACCAAATACCGTAAAATCCTGTGAGAAAACGAAAACCGGTCTACCGTCGATAGTTCCATAACCTGTAACAACACCATCACCTAAAATTTTTGTTTTATCGATTCCAAAATTTGTACATCTGTGTTCAACGAACATGTCAAACTCTTCGAAAGATCCTTCATCAAGCAAAAGGTCGATCCTTTCCCTTGCTGTCAGTTTCCCTTTTTCGTGTTGTCTTTTAATCCTTGATTCTCCACCACCAAGAAGAGCTTTTTCCCTTTTATGTTTAAGGTTAAGTAATTTTTCTTCAAGAGTCATTTTAACTCCTTTCAAATTTACGAATTAAAACTTAATAATATCAAAAAAAAAGATTATGTCAATAAATTAACCTTTAATAACACCAATAGGTAAAAGTTTTGCCACAGGGAAAGATAGTTTAGCATCCCTAACAGTTTTTACAACATCATCAACATTCTTGTACGCTTGAGGGATCTCTTCAACTATAGTTCTGTTACTCTGCGAAAGGACAAAAACTCCACTTTCTTTTATCTTATCGAATACATTGACTCTTTTGGAGAATCTTACCGCCTCTTTTCTTGAAAGAGTCCTACCGGCACCATGACATGTTGAAGAGAAAGTTTCCTCAACACTCCTTTCACCTCCGACAAGTATATATCCTCCAGAAAGCATATCTCCAGGGATTAAAACAGGTTGTCCCGTTTCTTTAAAAATACCTTTAAGTTCTGGATGCCCTTTTGGAAAAGATCTTGTAGCACCTTTTCTGTGTACTATCAATTTTCCCTTTTTACCATCTATTTCATACTCTTCTATCTTTGCTATATTGTGAGCTATATCGTATAAAAGTTCAATTTTTAAATCATTTTGGGACACTTTGAAAAATTTTAGAATAGTTTTCTTTATCATGTAACCTATAATCTCCCTGTTACAGAAGGCATAGTTAGCTGCCCCAGCCATAGCTTTATAGTATCTCCTTCCCAAATCAGAATTGAAATAGGAGTAAACGAGTTGTTTATCAGGCAAAGGGATCCCTTTTTTTCTCAAATCTTTTTGGAAAAGTGAAACATAATCTGAACATATCTGATGTCCAAAACCTCTCGAACCTGTATGTAACATTATAACGATCTGATTTTCGAAAAGTTCAAACTTCTTAGCAATATCAGCATCAAAAATTTCTGAAACATAGTCTATCTCAAGAAAATGGTTCCCGCTACCAAGTGTCCCTTGCTGAGAAATACCTCTTTCTATAGCCTCTTCACTTATACATTCGAAATCTCCGCCCTTCAAACATCCATTGGATTCTATACTTTCAAGATCTCTATCATCTCCAAAACCGTTTTCAACAGCCCAAAAAGCACCTTTCAAAACTATTCTTTTTAGATCGTTTTTTTTCAACCTTAGACTACCTTCGCTACCAATTCCTGAAGGTACTTCAAGAAAAATTTTTGTGAGTAGTTCTTTGATACATTTTTTTAAATCATTTCTTTTTAAATCTGTTACTATACATCTAACTCCACAATTTATATCGTAGCCAACTCCCCCTGGAGAGATTATTCCATTTTTCAAATCGAACGCTGCAACTCCACCTATCGGAAAACCGTATCCTGAATGTATGTCAGGCATTGCTAAACTTTTTTTGACTATTCCGGGCAACTTAGATACATTTACGAGTTGCTTAACAGAATCCTCTTCAAGATATTTCTCGATCTCTCTGTTTAAAAAAATTTCACAATCAACCCTCATCCCTTCAAAAGAACCTTTTGGGATTACAACTTTGTTCTCATCAACTCTTTTTAAAAATTCTTTGTAGCTCATAGGTCAAAGTAGATCTTCACTTTTTTATATTTTTCATCTTCAACCATTTCAAAATTATGGTAAGTTGCCGCTTTAAAAACATTCTTTATAAAATGTCTCGAAGGAACAAATCTCTCTCCAAAAATTTTGTAATCTACAACAAAAAATTTTTTACTTTTTTTAAAATCAGCCTTTACAATTTTCCCAACAAATCTTTTACATTCCAATTTGTAGATAATCATATTTGAAAATTTTATTAAAAGATCCTCTAAAGAATCTTCTTTAAGAGTATCTCTTTCAATTTTTGATATAAAAACATCTTCCCTCTTTAACATAATATCATATATAGAATTTCCTAAATTTTCAAAAAGTTTTGAAAAATCTTCTCCCTTAACTTCTATCCCTAAATCACCTGTATCATCGAGTAATCTGTACTCCATATTTATATTTTATTCTTATAAAAAATTTTTTCAATCTGTTTGATTTTTTAGAAGAAAAAGAATATAATAAAATTATGTTTTTTGTTTTTGAAACATTATCTCTAATATATTTACTTTTGTTTTCTTTTATTTTTACAAAACTCAAAAGGAAAATTTACAAATTATCAACAAGCGTATTTTTGATAGTTTTATTTTTTTCAAGATACCTTATAAATCCTTTTACAAACAATTTTTTAAACTCATTTTTTCTATTTTTAATCCTGATATTTTCAACTTTCATCTTTTTTAATTCTACAAAAATAGAAATTATCTTTACAAAAATTTTTAGTAGGTCTTATCTTTTTTATACATTACAAATAATATCAACCATAATAATTCTTTGTGGATTATTAGAATTCATTTTTTTCTGGTTACTTCAATTCGATAAGGTGAAACTCTACTCGCCAATTTACACTTTAAAAGTTTCCGATGATATAGAGGATGTTTCTTTGATAAATGAGAGATTTAAAAGTTTAGATAAAAAATATTTAACAAACGATATTGACCTTTTGATAAAAGTTTCAGAGAATTCCCATCTTGTTTTTCATCCTATATATTTCTGGGAACCGAAGAAGGGAGAATACCCTTACAATAAATTTGGTTTTAAAGGTGAATTGAAAGAAATAAAAAAGGAAGAGGGGGAAATAAGGATATTTTTTTTAGGTGATTCTAACACAGAAGGAGAAGATTTACATTCATATCCATTCCTTCTCCAAAAGAAGTTTGAAAAAGATAATAAAAATAATGTTAAAGTAATTAACGCGGGTGTTACTGGCTATACTTCATATCAGGGGCTTTTAAGGTTTAAGTACTATATACTAAAATTCTCTCCGGATATCCTTTTTCTTTCTTTTGGGTGGAACGATCCTTCAACATTTTTTTATGGATACGATAAAGAGAGGAAAATTCCGATTTTCTTACTAAAATTTTATGATATATTTAAAAATTATTATACGGTAAAATTTATAGTATCACAAAATATTAATTTAACTTCGAAAAAGGGATTTGATGACCTTGAAAGGGTATCAATCGAAGATTATAGAAAAAATATTCTTGAATTTGTAAAAATCTGCAACAAAAATGGAATAAAACTTATACTTCTGACAAGACCTTACAACATAAGATTTTTAAAAAGTGAAAAAGATTTTAGAAAAAATGTTTCCATTTATAATGATATTTTAAGAGATATCTCTAAAAATCAAAATATCCCCCTTATAGATTTTGAAAATGTATTTAACAGACTCGAAGATAAAGAATCCTACTTTATAGATGATTGTCACAACAACTTAAAGGGTTTTGAAATAATTTCTGAAATATTGTATGATTCATTAGAGAAATATATTAAATAATGGTTGATATTTAAGAAAAAGTGATATAAAATTATTAAACATAACAAAGGAGTTTTTATGATAAACTATGAAGAACTTTTTTCAGATAACATTAAATCAATGAAAAGGTCAGTTATCAGGGAACTTTTAAAGTTAACCCAGAAGGAAGGTGTAATATCTTTTGCAGGAGGACTTCCATCTACAGAATCTTTCCCGGTTGAAGATTTGAAAAATATAACACAGGAAGTTTACGACAAGTATGGAGCAAAAGCCTTGCAGTATGGGGCAACAGAAGGTCTTCCAATGCTTCTTTCTGAACTTATAAAATTGATGAAGGATAATGAAAATGTCTCTTTAAACGAGGAAAGGATAAGTATCACGATTGCAAGCCAGCAGGGACTCGATCTTGTTGGTAAAATCTTTCTTAATCCTGGGGATACATGCATTGTTGAATCTCCAACCTATCTTGGTGCTGTGAGTGCTTTCAACAGTTATAGAGCTAAAATGGTAGATGTTGAACTCGATGAGGAAGGTATAAAAACCGATCTCCTTGATGAAACGATAAAGAGGTTGAAAAAGGAAAATGTAAAACCAAAATTCATCTATGTTATTCCAGATTTTCATAACCCAGCAGGTGTCACGATGTCTCTAAAAAGAAGAAAAGAGTTACTTGAAATCGCTTTAAGGGAGAAGATAATGGTGGTTGAAGATTCACCATACAGGATGATAAGGTATAGGGGGGAAAATTTACCATCACTACTATCCCTTGATCAAAATAATCTGGTAATAGCACTATTTACCTTCAGTAAGATCTTCGTTCCAGGCTTCAGATTGGGATGGGCTGTTGCACCAAAAGAGATAATTGACAAATTCATAGTTGCAAAACAGGCTACAGACCTTTGCACTCCTCCTTTCAACCAGTTCATAGCAGCACTTTTTTTGAACAAAGGGCTTCTTAAAAAAACAGTTAAAAGAACTATTTCTATTTACAAAGAAAAGAATGAACTGATGTTAGAATCCCTTGAAAAATATATGCCTAAGGATAAAGGGATAAGATGGACGAAACCTGAAGGTGGACTCTTTTTATGGGTATCACTACCTGATGGATACGATTGTGATGAGATGTTTAAACTCGCTATAGACAAAAATGTTGCCTACGTTGTAGGAAGTGCATTCTATGCTCATGGACAAAAACATAACTCCTTCAGAGTTAACTTTTCTTATCCAACGAAGGAAGAGATAGTTGAAGGGGTAAAGAGACTCAGTGAAGTTATCTCAGAGTATGTGAAATAGAAAAAATTGGATATAGAGAGGCAAAGACCTCTCTATATCTGTTCCCACATTTTCTTTACAATATTTTTCTTATTTTTCCAATTTGGAGAAACTTTAACTAAAAGTTCGAGAAATACTTCTCTTTCAAGAAAATTCTCTATAAGTTTTCTAGATTCTATACCAACCTTTTTTATCATTCTTCCATTTTCACCGATCAGTATTCTCTTCTGGGATTCCCTCTCAACTAAAAGTATAACTTTTATGTAATCTTTTCCTTCCACTTTTTCTTTGAACTCATCAACTATAATACCTGTTGAGTATGGGATCTCCTGTCCATAAGTCTCAAAAACAACCTGTCTGATAAACTCTGCAACAAAAAACCTTTCAGGTTTTTCACTTACTATGTCATCAGGATAAAATAAAACATTATGGGGAAGGTGTGATTTTATTTCTTCGATGAACCTATCAATATTGTATCCTGTTGCAGCCGAAATTGGAATGACAGGAAGCGAGTATTTCTTTTCAAGTTCTTCAATGATTTCATTCGCCTCTTCCTGCTTTAATAGATCTATCTTGTTCAATAGGACAAATTCAAAAAGATTCTTTCTCACTTTAAAATTTATTCTCTCATCCTTCCAATTTTTATTATCATGTATGTAAACTATTATATCCGATGATTGTATAACCTTTTCTATATCCTTCATCATCTCTTCTTCCATTAGATTCTTGCTTTTGATTATTCCTGGAGTATCATAAAATATTATCTGAGAGTTTTCATCATTGAATATACCCAAAACTGCTGCTCTTGTTGTTTGTGCTTTTTTGCTAACAGCGGAAATATTAACATTCAAAATTCTGTTCAAAAGTGTAGACTTCCCTGTGTTAGGTTTCCCTATGATAGCGACATATCCACTCTTTTTCATCATGCCCCAAACTTTTTCAATTTTGAAGAGGCGGCAAGCATTAGAGTGATTAACTCTTTTGAGTATATTTTCCCTATTGATCCTTTCAGACATTCCCTTTCAGAAAAACCTTTCACATCTACAGGGCGAGGGTAACTGTTTATGAAAAGTAGTGGAACATAATGGTATGAATGTGCTTTCATAACTGAGGGAGTTGAATGGTCCGCAGTAATCGCAACAACTTCAAAACCTAAAGAGAGTATCTCTGGTAAAATTTTATCAAACTCTTCAATCACTTTAACTTTACTTTCAAAATTTCCATCCTCACCATAGGAATCTGTTTTTTTAACATGGAAAAAGAAAAAATCGTAACCGTTATAATTCTCTTTTAAAGTGTTTACCTGATCTTCCAAACTCTCTCCAGTTTTTAGAATATCCATCTTAACCAAAGATGCAAGACCTTTATACATAGGATATGTGGCTATACATGCTGCTTTTAAACCGTACCTATCTTTGAACGTTTCTATTGAAGGCATTTTTGAAATTCCTCTAAAAAGAATACAGTTTGCTTTCTTTTCATTTTTTAAAACTTTTAAACTCCTCTCAAAAATCTCATTGATTATCTTTGCACACTCAGAACTATCTCCCTTTAAAGGTTTCGCTTCCAAAGGTTTTTCGTTAACAACTTGAGGGTCCGTATCGTTCACGAATGCATCACTTTTCATTCCTCTTATGATTAGAACGAACCTGTGTTCTTTTCCAGAATAAAACTCAACTCTGTATTTTGGAAAATCTTTAAAACTTTCATTCAAAAGTTTTACAAGCCTTACATTCTCTTCGGAAGATATTCTTCCAGCCCTTCTATCAACTATTTTCCCTTCTGAATCAACTGTTGCAAAATTGCATCGCGCTGTTACACTTTCATCATCTATTTCTATATTTAAACCTAAAGCTTCAAGTATCCCTCTTCCAATAGGATACTCTGTAGGTTCATATCCAAAAACCGCAAGATGACCAGGTCCACTTCCCGGAGTGATTCCCGTATCAACTGGAACCATATATCCAAGATCATTCTTTCTGGCAAGTTCATCCATATTTTTTTTGTTCGCTTTCTCAAGTTCAGTCATCTTTGACTTGTCAGGTATCCCACCGACACCATCCAGTATTACAAGTAAAATTTTTTTATCGTTAACCTGTATCAAACTTTTTAAAAGGTCAATATTCATAGATTCCTCCAAAGATTGTAAAACTGTTCAAAATTCGATTCATTTAAGCCGTACTTCTGATATTCACCATCACCGTGAAAATCAGAACCACCTGTCACTATCAAAGAGTTTTTGAATGCTTTATCATAAAGAAAATCTATATTGAACTGATTATTTTTTGGGGAAAAAACTTCAATACCATCTATACCTATTCCTATAATCTCATCTATGAACTCTACTACATTGTTCTCGTAAGGATGTGCTAAAACCGCTATACCTTCATATTTGTGGATCATATCAACGGTTTCCCTGACTGAAAACTCTTTCTTTGGGACATAACAGGGTTTGTCATCACCTATATATTTTTCAAAAGCTTCCTTTAAACTTGAAACGAACCCCCTCTTCACCATAACCCTTGCAAGATGTGGCCTTCCAATAGATTCAGAATCTTTAGCCTCAAAGAAAAGATCCTCTTTATCTATATTTATGTTAAAATCTTTGAGAAGTTCAACCATCTTCAGTATCCTTAAAAACCTGTCATTTTTTCTAATTTCAAGTTCTTTGGTAATACCTTCTACATTTTTACCATAAAAAAGAATATGTACCTGTCTTTTTTGGTGAACCGTTGAGAATTCAATACCTGGGAAATATACAAGTCCTAAGTTTTCTGAATTTTTTCTACCTTCTTCGAAAGATCTTATCGAATCATGATCAGTTATTGAGAAATATTTTATTCCTTTCATTTTTAAAAGTTTACATATCTCTTCAACAGAGAGTTTTCCATCTGAAAAGGTTGAATGTATATGTAGATCTGCAACGATATTGTTCATTTCAAGCCCATATCTGACGATATCTGCTTAATAATATCCTCATCGATAAATTTTTTCTTTTCAATGAACGCTTCAAGCAAGGCGTTATCACATATAGTATTTATAAGTCTCGGTTTTCCTTTAGATAAATTATATATCAACTCGAAAGCGGTATTGGAGAATAAAGGCTCTTGCCTTCCCGCAACTTTTAACCTATGATTTATGTAACCTACCGTTGATTCATAATCTAAAGGATTCAATATCAACTTAACACTTATCCTCTCATAAAGAGGGGGGTCTAATTTTAAGTTCTCTTCAGTTTCAGGCATACCGAAAAGAAGAAATGTTATAAGATGTCCATCGTTATCAACTATGTTTAAAAGACCCCTGAGTTCTTCCATTATTTCCCTACTTTTCAACATGTTAGCTTCATCTATCATCACAACAGGTCTCTTCTTTTTCTCTTTAAGGTATGATAGTTGCTTGTAAACATGTCCAATTATATCTATCTTGTTATCTGTTTCAACTTTGGCACCAAGTTGAATCGCAATCTTTTTTAAAAGCCATCCAGCTGTTATTTCAGAATGGATTATAACAAGAAGCGAAACCTCGAAAATATCACTCTTAGATGAGAAATAATCTAAAAGTTTTCTCGATATCATGGTTTTCCCAGTCCCTATATCACCTATAAGAACAGCGAGTCCCCTTCTCTGCTCAACAACATGTAAAAGTTTCAAAATAGCTTTTGAATGGAAAGGAGAATTGTAATAGAATCTCTCATCAGGTGAACTTGAAAAGGGAGTGAGTGAAAATCCAAAATAGTTGTTGTAATCCATATCACATATAACTTATCTTGTTGTTTTTACTGTTATCACTCTTGTTATCATCAATATCTATATTGAACTCATCAACATTGAAATCATCCAGATTGAAATCTTCTCCTATCTCCTGTTTAAGTATGGTTGAAAAATCGATAAACTCATTCTTATCCTCTTTTTTGTCCGATTTGTTTGATACCTCTACTTTTGGTTTCTCAATCTGTTTCGTTATATTCTTCAACGCGTTTATTCTTTTTTCAACATCTTCGAATTTAGAATCAACAGCATAGATTTCGTTATAAAGTTTTAATGCCTCTTTAAACATATTCTTTTGCTCATAGAGTTTAGCTAAAGTATACTTTATTCCAAGGTACTCTATTTCTGCTTTTCCTTTCATGGAAAGAGCTTTTATCAAACTCTCTTCAGCAAGGTCTAACTCTCCTTTCTCCAGGAAGCATTGACCAAGCATCTCAAGTGATTTCATCTCAAAATCTTTATTTTTTACAGATTTTTGAAACTCTTCAATAGCCATATCGTAAAGCCCCATCTCTTTAAAGGATAAACCTAAATCGTAATGGCTGGAGACATCTTCCTCTGAAATATTCTGATCCAATCCCTCTTTCAACTCATCAAGTAATTCCTGCAAGGACCAAAAGGATTCATCCTTTGCTTCCTTCCCACCCTCTTCAACTTTGAACATTGGTTTTCCACCCTCATTCTTCCCTTTCACAATATCAGCGGCTGTGATGTTTTCACTCTCTTTGAAAAAGTCGATATTTTCAGATTCTTTAACAAGTTCTTCCTTAAAGGATGATAAAAAGTCATCAACCTTTTCTTCCTTTGGTTTGGCTGTAGTTTCCTTAACAACCTCTTTTGTTTTTTCAACAGGTTTTTTAGGTTTTTCGAAAACAGGCTTCTGAAAAAATTCAGAACCTTTTTCTATCTCATCTTTCAGTGCTAAAGCTTCTCTGTTTGTAGGATCAACTTTCAAAACAGTATCTATATACTGTTTTGCTTTCTCTTTGGATTCACCTTTAATTTCATTTGCGAAATAAAGGTAAACCATTATTGCACCTTTAAAATCACCAGTTTTGTTTGAAAGATCAATAATCCTTTCTGCAGCTAACTTCTGTTCTTTATCAAGTTCAAATATTCTTATATAAACTTCTAAGGCTTTTTTCAAGTTACCAGCATTGTAATAAGCTTCAGCACCCTGGAAATAGTATTCTATAGCACTTTTTACATCCAAATCTTCCTGAAGTTTTCCAAGTTCAATATAAGATTCTATACTTGAAGCATCCTCTTTAAAAATTGAGGAGATATCTTCAACTGTTCCTTCAACAACATTCTGTTCTTCAACCTTTTCTTCCGTTTTAGTCTCAAAAATATCCCCTGAAAAAGTTTCATCAAGTTGCTTTGTCAGATCCTCCGCGAGTTCATTAAGGTCAAACTCAAGGTTTTCCTCCACAACCTCCTTTTTCTTCTCCTCAAACTTTGGGGATTCTTTTACAGGTTCTTTTGGCTTCTCTTTCTTAATCCCAAGTTTTGACTCGATCTGGGAGATCCTTTTTCTGGTCATAGATGCTAAAGGCAGATCACCCCTTTTAAGATAAAATGATTCTATATCTTTTAAATATTCTAAGGCAAACTCTAAATTGTTTTCCTGTATGTATAGATCTACGAGTTTTTCCTTTATTTCAACTTTTTCTGGAACAAGTTCAAGAGTCTTTTTAAAACCTTCGATAGCCATTTGAATATTTTTCTGCTGAATCGCTTTTTCAGCGAAAAGAATGTAGGAGTTCAAAGCCTCACCTATGGAACCAGCTTTTTTCTGCAAATCTGCAACGGTCTCATACATCTCAAGTTGTTCTGGATCAAGTTTTATAATCTTTTTTGCCATGGCAATAGCAAGAGGAAACCATGTCTGTTGAACATAGATGTTCATAGCCATCTTATAGTTTTCTATGGCTTCAGATTTTTTCTTAAGATTGTTTATATAGATATCACCAATCTTGTTGTAAATGGAAGGATCAGGGTTCCCTTTGGATGCAGCAATAATCTTCATGTATATTTTTATAGCATCCTCGAACCTTCCATTCTTCTCAAGTTGTAATGCCTTTTCCTTCGCTTCACTTATTGTAGCCATAAATCTTCCTCTTAAAGTTGCCTTTTAAAGTTTTCAAACTGTTGTTTTTTCAAACCTAAAGATTCCGAAACCTCTTCTATCATCGTAGAATCAACTGGAACTCTCTGTAAAAAAGCTGCTTCTAAAAGGGCGTTATCACAGATAGTATTTATAAGTCTTGGTCTTCCATTTGAATATGAATGTATGAGATCAATGCTATCTGGAGAAAAAATAGATGATATGTTCGCACCAACAACTGATAATCTGTATTTTATGTAACCGTAAGTTTCATCTTTTGAAAGTGATTTAAGATATGTTCTTGCTGCTATCCTTTGTTGTAAAGACTCATTCTGTAGTATATGTCTTTCAAGTTCCGGAACACCTATAAGAATAAAGGTAATTATCCTTCTATCGTTGAGTTCAAGATTCAAAAAACCTCTAATCTGTTCAACAATTCTACTATCTGAAAGTTTGTTAGCTTCATCTATCAAAATAACAGTTTTCTTACCTTCCCTGTCAAGATTTATAAGTTGTCTTGTGAGGATGTTCATAGGGTCTTTCATAAGATTGGTTGTATCTTTAAGACCTATTATCTGCCCTATTCTTTTAAAAAGCCATTCATCAGAAAAATTTTCATGAGTTAAAACAATAAGTCCAGTTTGGAATTTCGGATTTCTTGTAAGGTATGCTAAAAGTTTTCTCGCAACAGTAGTTTTGCCTGTTCCAACATCTCCTACAAGGAGTGCAAATCCCCTCATCTTATCAGCTGCATGCATCAATCTCAAAAGAGCCATCTTATGCTGGTTCGTTTCAAAAAAGAATCTCGTATCAGGGATATTTGCAAAAGGTTCAAAGGACATCTGAAAGAATGACTCATAATTCATAAATCCTCACTTATAAAAAGTGAATATTATTTTCATTTTCAAGATCAAAATTTTCAGTATTTTTTATTTTATACTCTTTTTCACTCTTTGTCAATTTACTTATTTTTTCTTGAACATCGAGAAAATCTGGATCATATTTTGAAATTTTTTCATAAAGTTGAATCGCTTTTATTTGATCCCTATTTTCATATATTGATGCGAGTTTATACATAAGTTGAAGGAAATTGTTATCAAGTTCGTTTATGTAAAAAGTTAAAATTTCTATGGAACTTTCTTCTTTCCCACCTTTCAAAAGAATATCGGAATACCTAAGAATAATTCTTACCTTTTCATCACCTTTTGAAAAATCAATCGCTTTTTTAAAAAAACTATCGTTTAAATCTTCATCAACAAGACCCTTCGAAAGAATTGCGAGTTCATAGTAAGAAGCTCCGATTTTATCATTTGGTTGAATATAAGAATCAAGATAGCTTTTAATCCCATCCAAGTTTTTATTAGAAAATTCTTCAGGCAAAGGATATTTTTGTATAAGGTAGAAAAGATCTTCCTTTCTTTCTTCAAGTTCATTTATCAAAGCAAAAGATTCCGGGTAAACTTTTAAATAGAGAAAATGGTTGAAAAGATGGAATATAACTTGATACCTGTCCTCAAATATATCTAAAAGGTTGTAAAGGATTATTATTGATTGATAAAATTCTTTGTACTTTGTTTTGGAAAAAAGATCTATAAAAAAATCTACTTTTTCTTGAAAAGATTCCAATCTTTTTCCTTTAAGAATTAGATCTTTAAAATTTTCCAAAATCTACAATATCTCCTTTTAAAATAACCATATCTGGCTGATCATCTCCAGTAAAATAGAAAAGATCCTTATAATCATCCCTTTTAAAAAGTAAAAGATCAGCATCCTTATTTTCCTCGATAGAACCTTTTTTCTCAAGGTCCAAAGAGTATGCTGGATTTATAGTTATTCCATAAATGAGTTCATCGTAACTCAAACCGTAGTTTACCATCCCAACGGTTGCAGCAAGAAGTAAAGAATAGCATGGGGAAGAACCTGGATTGAAATCTGTAGAAATAGAGACTATGTTTCCAATCTCTCTCATCTTTTCAATAGGTGGTCTTCCTTTCAATTTTAAGAAGAAATTTGTAGCTGGAAGGAGAGTTATTACAGTTTTATTTTCTTTAAGAAAGAATAGATCCTTTTCATCAGGGTAGTTGAAATGATCTACAGATTTCGCTTTTACCATCCTTGCAACAGAAGAACCACCTGAGTATTCTATCTCATCAGCATGAACTCTCGCTTTTAATCCATACTCTATACCTTTTTCAAGTATCTGGACAGATTCATCTTTTGTAAAAACTCCCTTTTCACAGAAAACATCGATAAAATCAGCCAATTTTTCCTGTGCTACGAAAGGTATCATCTCCTCTTTTAGAAATTTAATATAGTACTCCCTTCTATCTTTGTACTCTTCAGGGATCTCGTGTGCTCCTAAAAAGGTTGACCTTATTTCAACAGGGGAAATTTTTTTTAACTCCTTTATAACTTTCAACTGCTTTATCTCCGTATCCCTATCGAGCCCATATCCTGATTTTATCTCAATAGATGTAACACCCTTTTTTAAAAATTTTTTCAACCTTTCATTAGATTCTTCAAAAAGTTTTTCAAAACCAACTTCCCTTGTCTGCTTGACACTCTTTTTAATACCTCCACCACTTTTTGCTATTTCTTTATAGGGAACTCCAGAAGCCCTCATCAAAAACTCGTCAGCCCTTGAACCTGAAAAAACAAGGTGGGAATGTGATTCAACAAAACCTGGGGTCACTATAAAGGATGAACAATCTAAGGTTTTATCAGCACTTTCTTCAATATCTTTCCCAATCCTTTTTATCTTTCCATCCTCAACTACAATAGTGTTATCAGATGATAAGGGTGAACCTATTCTATCCAATGGAACGAATCCATCTTTGTTAGAACAGGAAACCAACTGTTTTATATTTTTTAAAATCAACTTCATAATCAGTTAACCATCGGCATTCTGATTTTTTCTTTTTTTGCAGTATCTAAGGCTATTTGGTATCCAGCATCAGCATGTCTGACAACTCCAATTCCAGGATCGTTAGTTAAAACTCTTTCAATTTTTTTTGCCTGGAGATCGGTACCATCAGCGAGGATAACCTGACCGGCATGTATAGAATACCCTATACCTACACCACCTCCATGGTGTACTGAGACCCATGTTGCTCCAGACGCTACATTTAACATAGCGTTCAAGACTGGCCAATCAGCGATAGCATCTGAACCATCTTTCATACCTTCAGTTTCTCTGTTTGGGGATGCAGCACCTCCAGTATCGTGGTGATCCCTTCCTATCACAACTGGTCCTGACAATCTTCCATTTTTAACCATCTCGTTTATCATAAGTCCAAACTTTGCTCTGTCACCCTGCTTCAACCAGCATATTCTTGCTGGTAACCCCTGAAATCTAACAAGTTTTCTAGCCATTTCTATCCACTTTTTGAGATGTTCATCCTCAGGAAATATTTCAAGCAAAGCCTTATCAGTTTCATATATATCGTTCTCGTTACCTGTTAAAGCAACCCATCTAAAAGGACCGCTGCCTTCACAGAAAAGATCCCTTATGTATGCTGGCATATACCCAACTATTTTGAAAGCATCTTTAACTCCATTGTCTAAAGCTCTCTGTCTTAGATTGTTCCCATACTCAAAAACATTGACTCCATTCTCCTGCATTCTCAACATAGCCTCAACATGTTTTGAAATAGAATCGTAAACCTTTTTCAGATACTCGTTTTTGTCCTTCTCTCTTAAAATGTCAGCTTCCTGGACAGAATATCCGGAAGGGATATAACCGAACAAAGGATCGTGTGCAGCTGTCTGGTCAGTTAACACATCAGGATATATTTTTCTTTTGACGAGTTCTGGAAGTATATCAGCAATATTTCCTAAAAGTCCTATAGAAAGTGGCTTTTTTCCTTTCAAAGCTTCATCCTTCATTTTTAAAGCTTCATCGAGTGTTTTTGCTTTCACATCGCAATACTTTTGTGCTATCTTCCTATCAATATGTGATTCGTCTACTTCAACAACAATCACAACAGCATCGTTCATAACTGCAGCCAGAGGTTGTGCTCCACCCATCTCTCCAAGTCCTGCTGTTAAAACCCATTTACCTCTCAAACTCCCACCATAGAGTTTTTTTGCAATGGCATAGAATGTTTCGTATGTTCCCTGAAGTATCCCCTGCGTTCCTATGTAGATCCAACTTCCAGCGGTCATCTGTCCATAGCAGGTCAATCCCATGGATTCGAGTTTTAAAAACTCATCGAGTGTAGCCCATTTGGGAACAAGCAAAGAATTTGTTATTAAAACTCTTGGAGCCCATTCGTGAGTTTTAAAAACTGCAACAGGTTTTCCAGATTGCATAAGCAAGGTTTCATCGTTTTCCATATTCTGTAATGTTTCTATAATCTTATAGTATGACTCCCAGTTCCTTGCCGCTTTTCCTCTCCCTCCATAAACTATCAAATTTTCAGGGTCTTTCGCCACATCTGGATCAAGGTTGTTCATAAGCATTCTCATAGGGGCTTCGAGTTGCCATGATTTACATGATAATTTTGTTCCTCTTGGTGCATGAACCGGTTTATAATCTTTCATAATCACTCCTATTTTAATTTTAAATAATTTTCAACCTTTTCTACAACTTCTCCTGAATACGTTAAAGAGAATATTTTTTCAACATCAAGATAGAATGCTCTATCATTTTCAACAGGTTCAACTTTCTTGAAAAACCAGTTTAAAAGTTCATTTAAAGGTTTTGAACTTAAAAGAGGTTTTCTAAGATATAATGCGGTCATAGCTGCGAAAAGTTCTATAGAAAGTATGTAAAAATTGTTTTCTATTACGCTTTTTAACTTCCTTGCTGAAATCGTCCCCATAGATACATGATCCTCCTGCCCTAAAGAGGTTGGTATAGAATCAACACTTGCAGGATGTGCAAGAACTTTATTCTCTGAAACGAGGGCTGCCGTTGTAACCTGTAGCATCATAAAACCACTATTTAGACCAACATCCTTTATCAAAAATGGATATAACCCTGTTTGATTCGTATCCAACAATCTGTAAAGCCTCCTATCTGAAATATTCCCAAGTTCACATAATCCAATAGTTAAAGAATCAAGTGCTGTCGCTATTATCTGACCATGGAAATTCCCAGCAGAAACGACATCTTTTTCTTTTATGAAAACCAAAGGGTTATCTGTTGAAGAGTTGAACTCCCTTTCAACTATTCCTTTTGCAAAATAGAATACCTCCCTCGCTGCACCATGAACTTGAGGTATACATCTTACTGAATATGGATCCTGAACTTTCGAACATTTTTTGTGTGATCTTCGTATATTGGAACCTTTCAAAAGGTTGTAAATATTATATGCACTATCAACCTGTCCCTTATGGTTTCTTATGTTTGATATTCTCTTCTCAAAAGGTAGATCTGTTGAAAGTAAAGCGTCTGCAGATGCTGCAGCAACTACATCTGAGAGTTTTAAAAGTATTTCACTTTTTACAAGAGAAAATCCAGCCAGGGATGTCATCATCTGAGTTCCATTTATAAGAGCGAGTCCTTCCTTTGGTCTCAGTTTAACAGGTTTAATTTTATACTTATTTAAAACATCAATACTTCTAACTCTTTTCCCATCTTCAATGCATTCACCTTCACCTATAAGAACTAAAGCTATATGGGAAAGAGGAGCCAGATCACCACTTGCTCCAACCGAACCTTTCTGAGGAACATAAGGATATATTCTCTTATTCAAAAGTTCAACCAGAGCATTTAGTGTTTCCAGAGAAACTCCGCTGTTACCCCTTATTATTGTATTTATTCTTAGAAGTATTGCACCTCTGACATCATAGAAAGAGAAAGGTTCCCCTACTCCAACGGAATGTGATCTCAAAATATTAAACTGTAAAAGATCTATTTTTTCCTTTGGAATGGTAACATCAACTAATTTTCCAAAACCTGTTGTAACTCCGTAAACTCTCCTATTATCATTAACTATCTTTTCAATAACCTCGTAAGATTCTTTAACCCTTTTTAAAGCTGAATCCTCTATCTTCAACTTCTCAAGATCCAAAACTACCTTTTTGAATTTTATAAGATCAAGATTGAAACCATTGATCGAAACCATTTTTCTCCTTTTCTAAAATTTTAATTATAGTTTAGATTTTTAAAATAATCAATAATCAAAATGTTGCTTTGTATATAACGAGATTGGATGATTTTTTAAAAGTATTCGCTTTTATCAAAAGAGTATCTCTATCCTTTAAAAGATCTCTAATTTTTACTAATCTTTTTTCCCCTTTTTTAACATAAAGTGAAATGGTATCATCTATTAAAAGTTTAGCGGAATCATCATTTTCAACATCAAGGTAAAAAACTAAATCCTTATATTTCTCTTTAAAGTTTTTAAACTTAAAGTATGATTGGTCAGATAATCTCAAAGAAAGATAGTGGGAAAAAGGTGAATAGGTTTTTATGTTAAGGTCCAAAAACCTATCCCTGGAAAAATCTATAAGATCTTCAGAGGTCAAAATCTCTCCAAAAAAATTTCTTTCTTCCCTATCATAATTTTTTAAAGGTAAAATTAAAAAAAGAAAAAGAAGAAAAAGGTAAGAGAATGTAACTTTTTCAAATATTCTCAAATCTTTTGGATTAAACATTTTATCTTTTTCTTTAAACAAAAGGATGAAAAGTGTTACCGATGAAAGAAAGGAGATTGAAACAAAAATATAGTAAAAGAATCTATTGGAAAAATTTAAAACAAAAAATGCTATATTCATAAATGAAACAAAATAGAGTGTTAGAAAAGTAACTTTAAACTTTAAGTCTTTTTCTTCAATTGTAAAAAAAAGAAAAAATAAAGGATAAAGGATGTGGTTTTCCCGCAATCCAACGAGAAGATTTATCCAGAGAATAGAAAAAAGAGCCAATTTTTTAAAAATACTCCCTTTGACAAAAGATATGAGAAAACAGGATAGAAAGACCAAAATAAGAGAATATGTTCTTAAAGAGATGTTAAAAAAATTTTTTGCTGGATCCAGATAATGGGTTTGAGGAATCAAAGAAAGAAGGTTGAAGGAATAACCTGAAAAAGGAAGCATATAAATCGAGTTGAAATAGATGTTTTTAAATGTGCCTATAAAATTACCTTTGATTATGAATGGTAAAAATATAAAAAAGAATGTTAAAAGTATAACAGGGATCGTTTTTATCAAGAAATTTTTATTACAATTCTTTTTAAAATAATGTAAGTATACCAACAAAACGAAAAATGGAGCTGTCTGTTTACTGAAAAGTACAAGAGTGAGTAGAAAAGTTGCAATAACAAATTCTTTTTTCTCGTAAAGAAAAACTGAAAAGAGGATCAAAAAAAGGATGATTATATCAAACTGTCCGTTCAAAAAGATAGAAAAATAGAAGATGGAGACAAAAATAAAAATTTTTAAAAAATTTAATCTTTCTTTCAGAAAAAATATAAGAAAAGAAAAAAGAAAAATAAGAGGAAAAATTTTGAAAAGGTTAAGGTATGGGACTTCAGTTAAACGAAGAGGTTCGAAGAGGGATAAAATCCTGCCACTTAAAATTGCAATATATGAACCGAAAGGTAAATAATCGCATATTCTATCAAAATAGTGTTCATTCGTATAGAGTTCATAAACCCCATACTTTACCGAACTGTACGCCCAAACATGATAAGAGTAAATATCGTATTGAAATACGAAAAAAAGAGGGATTAAAAAGAATAGTAATGAGAAAAAAATAAAAGTTATTCTCTTCATAGAAAAATTATAAAAAGAAAAAATTCTCAGTCAATAAAAAAATACTTGACAAGTGAAAAATTTTGAGTATATTTAAGGAAAATGTTATATAAAGAAAACTTTATATAAAGAGAACTTTAAATAGGAGGCTAAATGAACTGGAAAGGAGTACCAAGAGAAGAAATAGAATGGGCACCGACTATAGCATCAGATAAATGCACAGGTTGTGGAATGTGTGTCACGAGTTGTGGTAAAAATGTCTTCGACTTTGATAAAGAGAATAGAAAAGCTATCGTTGCAAGGCCAAAAGATTGTATGGTTGGTTGCACATCATGTTCTGTCTGGTGTGTTTTCGATGCGATAACTTTCCCAGATCCTAAATATGTCAAGGATCTTATTAAAAAAAGGGGAGTACTCGTATTCGCAAAAAAACAACTCGAAGAGAGATTAAAGAATGAAGAAAGATTATGAACTTTTGAATAAGTTAAAAGCCCTTTCTGATGGAACGAGGTTAGAAATCGTAGCGCTTTTAATTGAAAAAAAGATGTGTGTTTGTGAACTATCAAAAATTTTAAATATGTCACAACCAAGAGTATCAAGACATCTAAAAATCTTAACTGATAGCGGGATTTTGGACTATGAAAAAACTGCACAGAAGGTTTTTTATTCAGTCAAAAGGAAAGATCCTTTAAACGAAAAATTTTTCAAAATTATAAAAGGGGAAAGGCGTGAAAAAAGAAAAAATAAAAATTCTATTTGCTTGTGTTGAAAATAGTTTCAGAAGCCAAATTGCCGAAGGAGTTGCAAAAAGATATTTTTCAGATTACATTGAGGCATATTCTGCAGGTTCAAAACCGATTCAAAATATAAATCCAAAAGCGAAAGAAGTTCTCGAAGAGATTGGCTTTGATACATCCTCACTGAAACCGAAAGGTTTTTTTGACTTGCCAGATAT
This sequence comes from candidate division TA06 bacterium 32_111, assembly GCA_001508335.1. Lineage (GTDB taxonomy): Bacteria > Hydrothermota > 32-111 > 32-111 > 32-111 > 32-111. The sequence continues at coordinate 6,769 of LGFX01000010.1, read as the reverse complement.
TGAATTCGACTATCTCATTACAATGGGATGCAAGGAAGTTTGCCCAATTTTTCCTTCAAAAAAGAGTCTTAACTGGGAACTTGAGGACATCAAAGATCAACCTATAGAAAAGGTAAGAGAGTTAAGAGAGTTAATCAAAAACAGAATAGAAAGGATAATAGATGAAGAATTTAAATCTTAATTTTTCTTTTATTCTTTTAATTTTATTCTTATATTCATGTACTCCGAGTGAAAATGCTAAACAGATCAAAAGTGAAAATGAAGAAAATTTGAATTTTGAAAAATATAAAATCACTTTCATAGAGTTAGGTTCAACCACATGCATCCCCTGTCAGATGATGCAACCAATAATACGGGAGATAAGAGACTCTTTCCCTAAAGATGTTCAGGTTATATTCTACGATCTTAATGACAGAAAAAATCTAAAGCACGCTCAAAAATATAAGATAAGAGTTATTCCAACACAAATCTTTATAGACAACAGAGGTGAGATTGTTGAAAAACATGAAGGATTTTTCCCAAGGGATGAGATTTTCAGATTTTTAAAAAGCAAAGGTGTAAATCAATGATTGAGAATCTTTTCAACTTCAGTTATAAACTTCTCACTTCTACAACCATCTTTTCGATAGTAGGTAGTTTTATATGGGGACTTTTAAGTTTACTTTTAAGTCCCTGTCACCTTTCAAGCATTCCTTTGATAATGGGATATATACTGCAGAACAAAAAAGATAAAAAGTTTGATGGAATTTTCATCTCTTTCATATTTTCTCTTGGGATCCTATTTTCAATAGTCTTAGTTGGAACAGTTTCAATTTTGCTTGGAAGGGTTGCAGGTGATCTTGGCATATTCAACAATTTAATAGTAACATTTATCTTTTTAATACTTTCTTTATATTTTTTCAATTTTTTAAATTTTGATTTTTTCAATTTCAATTTCGATAGAATTTTCAAAACTAAAAACACAAAACTTATAAGTTTTATAATAGGATTGCTCTTCGGTACTGGCGTTGGTCCATGCACATTCGCCTTCTTTGCTCCAGTTTTTGTTCTGGTATTTAAAAACTCTACAAATATCCTTAAATCATTTTTAATACTCTTCTCCTTTGGTTTAGGTCATCTCATATTGATAATAATAAGTGGCGGTTTTACCGAAATAATATCAAAATACATTAACCTTACATCAAATGGCAGAATAGTTGATATTATAAAAAGAATAATAGGATTAATAATGTTTTTGTTGTTTTTTTACTATCTTGTTTCAACTATAAAAGGAGTTTTAAAATGAACGATGATTTAAAAAAACTTTTTTGGATAATAGCAATATTTATCTTTGCCTATTTCCTCCCGATAAAGTCAAAAAGTTTTCAGGAGGCTATACTCTCCTCATTTTTTCTTTTGCAGGATTATGCGCAAAAGCATGTCATTTTATGTCTTGTTCCCGCTTTCTTTATTGCAGGTGCTATGGGGGTATTCATCTCTTCCGATGCTGTTTTGAAATACTTGGGTAACAAAGCTAACCAAATTTTAGCATACCTTATCGCATCGGTTTCTGGAACGATACTTGCAGTATGCTCCTGCACGGTTCTACCTTTATTTGCTGGAATATATAAAAAGGGAGCAGGACTTGGACCAGCAGTAGCTTTCCTATACTCCGGTCCCGCTATAAATGTTCTTGCCATTATTTTAACCGCGAAAGTTTTAGGTTTTCAAATTGGTCTTTTCAGAGCATTGTTCGCTATAACGCTATCGATAGTGATAGGGATACTAATGTCTTTAACTTTCAGAGAGAAAAAAGATGAATCTAACGGAAATGAGACTTTTGAAAACAAAGAGAAGGAAAATGACTATTTTGTTTTAAACATAATCTATTTTTTTGCAATGATAGGTATACTCATTTTTTCAAACTGGGCAAAAACGGACAGTTCAACTGGGTTCTGGTTCAAGGTCTTTCAGGCAAAATGGTTGATAGTTTCAATTTTTGTTTTAATCTTTGGGTTCTCAATAAAAAAACTCCTCGATATTAAATTATCACACCTTATAATATCATTTTTTATACTTGTCTTAACTTATCTCATTTCAAGATCACCTATTTTAACATTCGTCGCCGGAATAATATCACTTGTAGTAATACTTTTAAAAGGTAACGATAGATCAAGATTCTGGCTTGATACGACAAAAGATTTTGCTTTTCAGATAATGCCACTTCTTTTTTCTGGAATACTTATAGCAGGTTTTTTACTTGGATCACCAGATGGAAGAATGGGTATAATTCCTCAATACTGGGTCTCAAAACTCGTTGGGGGTAACTCTATATTTGCAAACTTCCTGGCTTCAATTGTTGGTGCCTTTATGTATTTTGCAACACTTACTGAGATTCCTATAATCCAGGGGCTTATGAATTCAGGAATGGGGAAGGGACCTGCTCTCTCGCTTCTTTTAGCAGGACCAGCTTTATCACTTCCGAATATGCTGGTTGTTAGAAGTATTATGGGGACAAAAAAAACTCTTATTTTTATTATTTATGTTATAATATTATCAACACTGGCAGGATTTCTTTTTGGATTTATAAAATGAAAGGAGGTATGATATGAAAATCCAAATATTGGGAACAGGATGTCCAAAATGTATAAAACTTGAAGAAAATGCTATTCAGGCAGCTAACGAACTTAACCTTGAGTATGAGATAGAAAAAATCAAGGATATTCAAAAAATAATTGAAATGGGAGTAAGGATGACACCTGCAATTGCGGTTGATGGAAGAGTTCTTGCATATGGACATGTTCTGTCTCCAGAAGGGATAAAGAAACTTTTAAAAGATTATTTGGGTATATAAAGGTATGAAAGCGACTTTTAAAGATCATTCCCACAACCACCATAACCATGAAAATTATGGTAGTTTGAATTTCAAATTCATTTTTTCAATTTTTTTGAACCTTTTGATAACAATATTTGAGATATTTGGAGGCTTTCTTTCAGGTTCACTTATGTTAATATCTGACAGTTTACACAACTTTGCTGACACTTTTTCCCTAATACTCTCTTTTTTCGCCATAAAGATTTCAAATAAGGAAAAAAACCAAAGAAAAACTTTCGGCTACAAGAGAGCTGAGATCATCGTTTCACTTTTTAACTCATCCTTCCTTCTTGTAACATCGTTTTTTCTAATATTTGAAAGTATAAAAAGATTCGTTAAACCTGAAGAGATCAATTCTAACATACTACTTTTTGTATCTATAATAGGATTTTTTGGAAATCTCATATCGGTTTTGTTGTTACATAAAGAATCAAAAAAAAGTTTGAACATAAAGTCAAGCTACCTACACCTAATCTCAGACACTTTAAGTTCAGTTGCTGTAATAATTGGGGCAATTTTTATAAAACTTTTCAAAATCTATTTCATAGACTCTGTTTTAACAATCTTTATATCTCTTTACATCCTTTTTCAGACTTACTCTATTTTAAAAAAATCTATAGACATTTTGATGCAATCTTCTGCCGATCTTGATTATAATTCTATAAAAAATGATGTGGAGAAAATCAAAGGTGTAAAAAATATTCATCACGTCCATACATGGATGACTAACGAAACATCTTATTACTTCGAGGCACATATAGAACTTGAAGATATGATGCTTTCTGAAACCTGTAAGATCATGGAAGAGATTGAGAAGTTGTTAAAAGAAAAATATAAGGTAGCCCATATAACGATTCAATTTGAAACTAACAAATGTGAAAATAAATCTATGTTCTGATCAACGAAAGAATATTTTCTGAAACTTTTTTGGCTTCATTTTCAACATTCTTAAACATTCTATTTATACAGAATTTTTCCAAAACTTTTACATCCTTCTCTTTCAAAATTTTTTCCATCATCGATAGAGCTCTAATGCCACCCATCCATTTAAATGGGAAAGCCATAGTAACGAAAAGAATGAACTCTTTTTCTTCTGCATTTTCAACCAACTCTAAAAATTTTAAAATAGGGAAATCTGCTCCAAAAGCCCATACAGGTCCACCAACGATAACAATGTCATAACCTTTTAATTCTGGTAATTGTACGATTTTAAAATCTTTCTTTATGTTGTTACTTTTAAACTCTGGGTCAGTTTTCAATTCAAAAAGAGTTACAGAGTGTTTTTTGGAAAAATTCTCTTTAAAGATCTCTGCCACACTCCTTGTTATATTTGTTAGGGAATAATAAACTACAAGGATATTCATATCATTCTCCTTTAAAATTTTTCTCACAAATATTTTTAAAAATCTGATAAGTTCTTTCATCATAAAGAACAATATAAATCTTTTCGAACCAATCCTCTTTACTTATAAAATCATAAATCGCTCTTAAAGATACTTTTGCAGCATCCTCTTTTGGATAGCCATAAACACCAGTTGAAATCGCCGGAAAAGCTATAGTTTTTATACCATTCTTTTTTGCTAAAATTAATGAATTATAAAAAGAGTTGTAAAGTAACCTACTTTCTCCACTCTTTCCATCTCTGTAAACAGGACCAACTGTATGAATAACATATTTTGCTTTAAGGTTGTAACCTTTTGTGATCTTTGCTTCACCAGTCTCACATCCATTCAACTTTTTACATTCAGCAAGAAGTTCTGGCCCAGCTTTTCTATGTATAGCTCCGTCAACTCCGCCACCACCAAGAAGTGTTTTATTGGCAGCGTTAACTATAGCATCAACTTCCATTTCAGTGATATCACCTTTTAAAAGTTCTAAAACTCCCATATAGTTATTTTAAACTTTAAAATTAATTTTTTCAACAGAATTTTGAATGGAAATAAAAAGCATAATATTACTATTTTTGGTCATTTGTTATTTTATCTTTCAAACAAAATACCCTGGATATCCAGGGTATTTGTTCTTGATTTGGTAATCTTTTATCCTTTACTTCAATATCAATACTTTCGTGTTTATCTCTATTTTACCCCTTTTATTTCCTTTTCGTTTAGCCCACTTGAAAGAAGGTTTCTGTATATCTGAACTCCACAATCATAATCAGCAACATATGCATAACTGCCTGAAACAGAAACACCTCTTACACTACCAGGTGTATCACAGTAGCCAACTTCTGTTGGGTTTGTTGGATCTGATATATCTATTATCCTTAAACCAGAATCATCATCAGCAACATATGCATAATTGCCTGAGACATAAACACCTCTTGCTTCACCAGGTGTATCATAAAAGCCAACACTTGTTGGTGTCGTTGGATCTGATATATCTATTATCCTTAAACCATTACCCCAGTCAGCAACATATGCATAACTGCCCAAGACATAAACACCATAAGCCAAACCAGGTGTATCATAAAAGCCAACCTCTGTTGGTGTTGTTGGTTCTTGTATATCTATTATCCTTAAACCAAAATCACGATCAGCAACATATGCATAACTGCCCAAGACATAAACACCATAAGCAATACCAGGTGTATCATAATAGCCAACTTCTGTTGGGTTTGTTGGATCTGATATATCTATTATCCTTAGACCACTACTACCATCAGCAACATATGCATAACTGCCTGAGACATAAACACCTGCTTTACTACCAGGTGTATCACAAAAGCCAACTTCTGTTGGGTTTGTTGGATCTGATATATCTATTATCCTTAAACCATAAAAACCATCAGCAACATATGCATAACTGCCTGAAACATAAACACCTTCTGCATATCCAGGTGTATCATAAAAGCCAACACTTGTTGGTGTTGTTGGATCTTGTATGTCTATTATCCTTAAACCATCCCAACCATTAGCAACATATGTATAATTGCCCAAGACATAAACACCATAAGCATAACCAGGTGCATCATAATCGCCAACACTTGTTGGTGTCGTTGGATCTGTTATATCTATTATCCTTAAACCAGAATCATAATCAGCAACATATGCATAACTGCCTGAGACATAAACACCTACTGCACCACCAGGTGTATCATAAAAGCCAACCTCTGTTGGTGTTGTTGGATCTGATATATCTATTATCCTTAGACCATAATCCTCATCAGCAACATATGCATATCTACCTAAGACATAAACACGTAATGCATATCCAGGGGTATCATAATAGCCAACACTTGTTGGTGTTGTTGGGTTACTTACATTAATTATCCTTAAACCAGAATCATAATCAGCAACATATGCATAACTGCCTGAGACATAAACACCTACTGCAATACCAGGTGTATCATAAAAGCCAACACTTGTTGGTGTTGTTGGGTTACTTACATTAATTATCCTTAAACCATATTCATCATCAGCAACATATGCATAATTGCCCAAGACATAAACACCATAAGCCAAACCAGGTGTATCATAATAGCCAACACTTGTTGGTGTTGTTGGGTTACTTACATTAATTATCCTTAAACCATAATCATAATCAGCAACATATGCATAACTGCCTGATACGTAAACACCTACTGCATATCCAGGTGTAAAATAGTAGCCAAGTTTTAATGGGTTTGTTAAATTACTAACATCCCATATCTCCAGTCCTCCCTGCCCTGCTGCTATATATAACCTCTTTGTTGTATAGTCATAATAAAGTCCATAAACAATTCCTCTTGTATGTATCCCTTCTGAAACTTTTACAGGATTGCTACTATCTGATACATCAAGTATGTATACTCCTCCTCCTGACCCTAAAAAACAAACATCCCTTATCGTATCGTTTGTAACTGCATAAGAATCCCCAAATGGCCAGTTACCTACAAAACTCACATTCAACGAATCAAATCCACTTTTGGGATTA